>CAZGNP010000167.1:0-1013 GCA_964527155.1 uncultured Aquiluna sp. | reverse complement strand
GTAACTCCTACTATAACAAGAACGCCAAACGCAACACCTACACCAACCTCAATTATTTGTGGTAGTGGTGTTACGACAACTAAAAATGTGTATTACACTGATTGTTGTGGTAATTTTGTGAACGCATCTTTAGTTGTTGGTTCCACGGTTGTATTCAACTATAACCAACCTTATAATGGTATTACTAAATTAAACATACCTGTTACAGTATCTTGTCCTTCACCGACACCTACTGCAACACAGACTTCAACACCAACACAGACTTCAACACCAACTTATACTCCAACGCCAAGTGTAACACCTGATGTTACTCCAACGCCAACACCGACCGTATCGGTAAGTACTGTTTACAAATTAAAAAATGATTGTGATGTAATCACATTATTTGATATGGGTGTTCAGTGTAACCCAATACAAATTCCTTCAGGACCTTATTCTAATGATGGTATTTTATCGTTAAATGTTACGGGTGGTACAAGTCCTTATTCATTTTATTGGGCTAACGGTCAAAGAACAAAAACTTTGGCAGGTATTCCTGAAGGTTCTTACACTGTAACTGTTGTCGATTACTATGGTGACTATAGTTCAACTACAGTTTGTAATTTATTTGCACCATCTCAAACACCAACTCAAACTATTACACCAACACCAACCATTACACCATCTCCTGTTTGGCCAAACTTATGTTTCATTTATGTAAATGGTGCAGAGTCTTACGGACCAATTCAGTTTACACCGAGTGGTAGTATGAATGGAAAACCAACATGGACTGGTATATATCAGTCGGTTACATTGATGGTTATTTGGTCATCTACAAATTCAAGATGGCAAATGAGTGGATGGTCATTCACTGGTGGAATACCAACAAACACAAATCAATCTAACGTACCAACAGGTACTTGGGATTTAGTGGGTGGAAGTAAGAGACCTAATATGACAATGACTGAGGGCTCTTGTCCTGGTTATATTCCTTTATCAATATCTCTTTCTAAAGAAAATAGTAGTTGTCCTGG
>CAZGNP010000166.1:0-1023 GCA_964527155.1 uncultured Aquiluna sp. | reverse complement strand
AGCCGAATGGGTGATCGAGTGGTGCCCAACTTGATGTTAGGCAAACCCGTTCAACTTCTTGGTGCTCTGGACCAACCCCACACCTGGACAGATCCGGATGATGTAGCTCGATTGATGATGAAGCTAGCTGAAGATGACCGAAGCTGGGGTAAGCCATGGCATGTGCCAAGCAATCCCCCAAAGACCCAACGAGAAGTAGTTGCCGACATCGCAAAAGAACTTGGTATAAGTAACTACAAGCTAAGCGCTGTGGGCAAAGCATTAGAAAGCGTTCTTGGATTGTTCAATCCCCTTATCCGCGAATTGAATAAAGGTGCTTACCAATTCGATAGGCCCTTTATTATGAACTCAAAAGCCGCGACTGAGACTTTTGGTCTTGCCGCAAAGCCATGGAATCAAACTATTGACGACCTAGTAAGGCCGTATAGAAACAAGTAGAAAGGAACGAAAATGAGTGATGCATCGAGATGGATGGTGGCAATTGCTTTTATATCACTACCAACAATCGCATATGGAGGATACTTTCTCCTCTCGATCTTGAAGAAACAAGTAGGGACTGAGAACATAACCGGCATCCAGCGCGAATACTTCAAGGCAGGTCACGCTCACGCTGGCGTGCTTGTCATTTTGAGCATCATCGGGCAATTGGTTCTCGACTACTCGCTATTCAACGAAGCGTTAGTTTGGGCAATGCGCATCGGCTTGTTTGCTGCACCACTTTTGATCTCGGGTGGCTTTTTTGGCGGAGCGCCAAGAACTGCTGAGGGGAAGCCCGGTGCTCTAGTGAAGCTAGTCCCGCTTGGGGCAATCGTTATGAGTGTTTCGACTATAGGAGTAGGGCTAAGTTTGTTGCTCTCGCTCTAGTGCAATGTGAACTAGGAGTTAGGGATCTTGAAGCTTAGTCTTTTTTGCCTCGGAGAATTGAAAGCGCCGCAAAGGCAACGAAGGCTCCGATAAGAAGCGTACTGACAACTCCAGCGACAAAAAGAACTGGAATTGTCTCATTCATGGTGAAGGTAAATG
>CAZGNP010000165.1:0-1029 GCA_964527155.1 uncultured Aquiluna sp. | reverse complement strand
TCGACAAAGAAGACTTTGCTTTCGGTTTCTGCGCTGCGCAGGGCAACCATCATTGCTTCAACCACCGCGGTTGACTCATCCAGCATCGATGCGTTGGCAGTCTTCATTCCAGTTAGGTCAGTAACCATGGTTTGGAAATTGATGATTGCTTCTAGTCGGCCCTGGCTGATTTCTGGCTGGTAAGGAGTGTAGGCGGTATACCAGCTTGGGTTTTCCAAAACATTGCGCTTGATAACACCTGGAGTTCTGGTGCCGTAGTAGCCAAGACCAATAAAGCTCTGAGTGATTCTGTTTTGAGAGCCGATCTCTCTTAGTCGATCCAGCGCTTCTTCCTCGCTGACTGGGTCAGGCAGAGTGGAGCCACCTCTGAATTTGATGGATTCCGGCAGCGCCTTCTCCATCAGTTCGGTTAGGTCTTTGAGGCCCAGATAGGAGAGCATCTCTTTTTGCTCAGCGGCATTAGGACCAATGTGGCGGAAGCGAAACTGATGGTGATCGGCTAGCAATTACTCTCCAACTAAGGCGTCGTATTCGGTCGATGAAAGAAGCTCTGGTAACTGGGTATAACGGATTTTAATGAGCCAACCTTCCCCAAACGGGTCACTGTTTATCGCGTCGGGGGCAGAAGTTAGAGAATCGTTGATTTCAACCACTTCACCGTCCATTGGGGCATAGAGCTCACCCACGCTCTTGGTGGATTCGATCTCGCCACAAATCTTCATATAAGTGGTGGAGGAGCCGACCTTTGGCAGGTCCACATAAACAATCTCACCCAGCGCATCGGCTGCGTACTTGGTGATGCCAACGGTGGCAGTGTCGCCCTCGAGCTTGATCCACTCGTGTTCTTTGGTGTACTGAAGGTGAGTTGGGTTAGCCATTTTGTCTCCTATAGAACGGCAGATTTACAACTTCATAGCCGACCCTGGTGCCCCGGACATCAGCCTCTAACTTGCTACCAGTCTCTAACTCTCCCGAGAGGTAAGCAAATCCGATGGGGTAGCCAAGGGTTGGCGAGAGCACTCCCGAGGT
>CAZGNP010000164.1:0-1032 GCA_964527155.1 uncultured Aquiluna sp. | reverse complement strand
CAAGTTGGCATCAAGGAAAAGGTACGCCAGGATGGTTTTTTATGAGTGAAATAACAGTGAATTAATCTATAAATCGCTATGATTTAAGTAAATTGCATGCACTAGAATGAATTTGGCGATGAGAATTTTATTTTTTTTGATATCCTTGTTAATTTTTTCGTGCAAGAATGCTGATACAGAAATTAAAGAAACTAAAAAGGCAATTACAGATACTATAGTAAAAAAGAAAATAGATACTGCCGTAACCATATATCTAACTTTTGATGATGGCCCCTATATTACAACACCATCTGTCGATAGCTTGTTAACGGCTTTAAACATTAAGGCTAGTTTTTTTATTGTTGGCTCTCAAATGGGAGGAACAAACAAGTATGATAATATTTATCAAGCTGAAAAAAACAATCCCTTATTTAAATTATACAACCATACTTACTCTCATGCAATAACAAAGGGAAGATTAAACCGCTATTACGCAAATCCAGATAGTGTTTGGTCAGATATAGTTCACAACAAAGAATTTTTAGGTTTAACCTCAAATATTACAAGACTTCCTGGAAGTAATTCTTGGAAAATTGGCAACTATAGAAGAGGCACGAATTTAGTGGCATATAAAGTTATCAAACTTGCCGACTCTTTAAACCTACCACAACATTTTATTGGATGGGATGAAGAATGGAAACTAAATGCGTCGGGACAAATGAGACAGGTAGACAGCCTCATTAAGAAAGTAGGAAAATTAACGATTAAAAAACGTACAAATCAAAAACACGTAGTTGTGTTATTGCACGATTTTTTATTTAGAACTAGTACTTCGTTAAATCACTTAACATATTTTATAGAGCAACTGCAAACAAAATATAAATGTAGATTTGAATGGATTGAAAATTATCCAGGCGTATAATTGAAAATGGTTTTATTTGATGCATTAAACCAAATAAGCAAACACATTATCATTTTTGTTGATCGCCGTATAATTGATGTTATAACGTTTCATGTTATCAATCAGCACTTGATAGTTTTCTTGCGCTTGTA
>CAZGNP010000163.1:0-1036 GCA_964527155.1 uncultured Aquiluna sp. | reverse complement strand
GTGGTGGAGAAACTTGGACTTCGAAAAGAAGGTCTCAAGGAAAGGTTTATACATATCGATGGAGCGTGGCGAGACCATTTGGTGTTCGCAATTACCCGTGAAGAACGTTCCGACACGATGCTAAATCGCCTCGCAAACACGCAACTCAAATAGCCAGTTTTGCCCTTATTTGACAATAGTTTTGACCCATGAATTCTCCGGTGGGAATGGGTGGGGTCCTCCTAGTGATCGCCGCCGTTGTTTGGCTAATGGTCTTTGTGCCAGGTTGGGCCAAGCGTGGTGAAATTGTCGCCGCCGCCAAGGATGTAAATGAGCAGATTAAAGCGGAGCGAAAATTAGAGCAGACCGCACCGCAATTTCGACTCAATCGTCTGGTCATGACCCAGCGAATCTTTTCAGTTTTGTTTCTCCTTCTCCTCATAGCCGGAGTGACGACCGGCCTGCTAGCCGGAGGAAATTCCGGCCCGTGGATTTTGTCGATTACCCTGAGCGCAATTTCTGTACTCAGTTTGTTGGTGGCTCGTGCAGCTGCTCGACAGGCTGGACAGGTCGCTCACAATATCTATTCGGCGCGACAGCAGGTGCGCTCCTCGGCCTCAAAAGCTATGCAGAAGGCCGTAAATACTAAGGAGTGGACCCCTATTTCGATACCGGATCCGTTGAGCAAAAAGCATTCTGAATCTGCTCCGGACGTCGCCGAGGTAATCGATATATCAAAACCTAGACGAATGATGACGAGCAAAGAAATTGATGAAATTCTTGCTCGACGTAGAGCAATTTAGTTGACATTGCTATACGCTTAATTCGTCTAGGTGAATGGAGACACACATATGGACACCACTGTAACTACTACAGAAACTGCAGCAGCTGCTAAGAAGCCAACCACGGCTAAGAAGCCTGCTGCAAAGAAGGCAGCAAAGCGCAAGCCAGCTGCTAAGAAGAAGACAGCTGCTAAGAAGCCAGCTGCAAAGAAGGCAGCAAAGCGCAAGCCAGCTGCTAAGAAGACTGCTGCAAAGAAGCCTGCAAAGCGCAAGAC
>CAZGNP010000162.1:0-1037 GCA_964527155.1 uncultured Aquiluna sp. | reverse complement strand
TCCAGTCTTAGATCGTTTTCACTCATGGTTCACCTCAACAACAAGTCAAAACCACTAACTAGGCGGCCAACAGGGGGTGTTAGCAATTTCGTGACAGGCAACAACTGGAAAATACCTACATCATGGCTTTTTGTAGGAAGGCTACAACTTTAGGGGTGGTTATTGGCAGTAAACCGACAACTAATTGCCCTCGAACTGGGCTGGTTGCTTCGAAATGAAGGCTTGCATGCCTCTTTCAACGTCCTTAGTTGCCATTAGCTTGCCAAGTCTGACGAATAGCTGCTGTTTTTCATTTTCAGAATCTGCATTTCTGGCTGATGCCAGAGTTGCTTGAACAGCAAGTGGTGCTTGCGCAGCGATCTTTTCCGCAAACTGCATGGCTCTTGCAAGTTCGTGACCAGGTTCAACGATTTCGTTGATCATTCCCATTGCTAATGCTTCAGTTGCTCCAAATGGCTCACCGGTTAGTAAATACTGCATCGCTTTAGCGTGACCGGCAACTTTTGGTAATCGGATTGTTCCTCCACCAAACGGAAGAATTGCTCTTGCAACTTCGAGTTGCGCAAACTTTGAATCACTTGCTGCAATGACAATGTCGGATGCAAGTGCGAGCTCAACACCGAGTGTGAAACATGTTCCACGCGTTGCCATCACAACCGGTTTTGAAACTTGCTTTGTTTGAATTCCCCAGGGATCAATTCCGCCTTCTGGAACAAGTTGGAGTTTTCCCGTTTGCATTTTTGGCCCAACATCAAAAAGATCTAAGCCTGCGGTGAAGTGATCGCCATGTGCAAAAACTAATCCAACGCGAAGTTCTTTTTCGTTTTCTAATTCTCCATAAGCGAGAGATAGTTGATGCAGCATTTCTTCATCAGCCGCATTCATTTTGTCGGGACGATTAAGTCCAATTCTTAAGACGTGTCCGATTTTTTCGGTCGTTACTTTTGACACTACTAAGCGCTTTCCGCTAACTGTGCAACTCGTTGTGGAGAAATCCTGAGCAGCACTCCGATGTCGCGCATGCTTAGTCCTTCATT
>CAZGNP010000161.1:0-1044 GCA_964527155.1 uncultured Aquiluna sp. | reverse complement strand
ATTGGGAAAACCACTGTTTCAAATGCACCTGTGTCAGATGTAGATGATGCTTCGTTGATTAAATACGATGCTTGGTTTTCGTACAATTGTGCTACGTTTTCTTTCATGTGACCTTTAAGACCCTCTAAGAATCCTAATTTGTCCCATTTGTTGATTGTATCTTCTTTGATAACTTTAAGGTGCTTAAGACCGATGTTACCAACAAGACCTGATTCTAATAATGCTCCCATTTTAGTATTTGTTTTGTTTTTAGTTTATTTTTTGTTTATTTTATTTTTAACTGATTTTACCCATCAAATCTTTCATTCTTAAGAATTGTGGATTTTCATAAGTTTTTGACTCAATCAATGTTGTTGATGAACCTGTAGTTACTGTTTTGTTTAATTTTTCACCTACTGACTCGTTGATTGATTTTGTCTCAACCTTAGATAATTCTTCTTTGATTGACTTGTAAAGATTTTTAGATTCTTTTAAAGTTTCAACATCGTCAAATCTTCTAAGGATATTTAATTTTTCTTTTTTAGTAGTTGAGTGTTCTGTGAACAATCTAGTAGCGTAAGCCAAGTTTGAGTTAAAGATTGCAACTTCGTTAAGTTTTTCTCTAAACACATTCAATGCTTTTCTGTACTCTTCATTCTTTTCTCTCAACATTCTAACTTCTTCTGAAGCAGTTGATTCAACTTTAACACCACCTTTACCATAAACATAGTTTCTGTTATTAGTGATACCTTTTCTTAAACCTCTACCTTCTTTGGAACCCATTCCGTATGTTCTAGCAGCTTCTTTAGTTTCTTCTTTTTCAAAAGCCTTTCTTTTTAAAGTGTCACCTTTTTTCGTAGTGTAATCTTTGTCACCTTTGTGAGTTTTAGATTTATCACCTTTGTTCATTCCGTAATCACCTTCTTTAGTTTCTGCCTTAACAGTTTTGGATTTACCTTCCATATTTTCACCTTTTTTGTAATCGAATTTTGCTTTACCAGTACCAACTGATTTAGGTCCTTCTTTTTTCTTTTCATTGAATCCGCCTTTAGCTTTATCTTTGTA
>CAZGNP010000160.1:0-1045 GCA_964527155.1 uncultured Aquiluna sp. | reverse complement strand
GACTGGCAATTGCTGCAGCCGACCTAATGGCACTTACCCTGATCACTCCGCCAGGTGAAAAGGGTGCCGACATTGTTTGTGGCACCACCCAGCGCTTTGGTGTTCCGATGGGCTTTGGTGGTCCGCACGCTGGCTACCTGGCAGTTAGAGACAAACTTGAGCGCACCATGCCAGGAAGACTGGTTGGTGTTTCAGTTGACGCCGAAGGATCTCCTGCTTACCGCCTAACTCTGCAAACCAGAGAACAGCACATCCGACGCGAAAAAGCTACGTCGAACATCTGCACCGCTCAGGTATTGCTAGCAGTAATGGCTGGAATGTATGCCGTCTACCACGGTCCAAAGGGACTAAAGGCAATAGCATCTGAAATTCACCAGAAGACCACAGCGCTTGCCAAGGTTCTCTACGAAGTTGGCTACCACCTGCAAAACGACAAGTTCTTTGACACCATTCGCATCACCAACATCGATGCAGAGAAATACTTTGATGCAGCCAGAGACAAGGACCTAACACTGTTGATGGTTGATTCCAAGACTCTTGGTATTTCAATTGACGAATCAACCACCTGGTATCACCTGGCAGAACTTGCAGCAGCGTTTGGTGCAAGGGCGCCTAAAGCATCAGATGCTGAAGACCGCTTGCTATCTCACCGCAAGAGTGAATATCTCACTCACCCAGTTTTCAACACCTATCACTCAGAGACCGCAATGCTTCGCTACCTCAAGAAGCTGGCTGACTTTGACTACGCACTTGACCGCGGAATGATTCCACTGGGCTCCTGCACCATGAAGCTCAACTCAGTGACCGAAATGGAAGCAGTTACCTGGCCTGAGTTTGCATCACTCCACCCATTCGCTCCAGCTGAGGACACCCAAGGATATCTCGAGCTAATTGATGAACTTACTTCTTGGCTAAGCGACATCACCGGCTACGAAGCAGTATCACTGCAGCCAAATGCCGGAAGTCAGGGAGAGCTAGCAGGGCTACTTGCCATTCGCGGTTACCACCACTCTCGCGGTGACAAACACCGCAACATTTGCTTGAT
>CAZGNP010000159.1:0-1048 GCA_964527155.1 uncultured Aquiluna sp. | reverse complement strand
TATCTATAAATACTAGCTCATAAGGTATTTATCATTAGTATATGGCATATCAGAATATTAATCAGTATAATTTTCGTAGATGGGGGATAAAACCAGTTAACGAAATCACCGATATTTGTTTAGCATCGGATGAGAGAGATTACGACCAAGAAGTTGTTTTTTCTCCATTTTTAATTGGTGTTAACGATGGAAATAGAATGCCATTTAAGTTTGATTTTAATAGCTCGGGAACAACTCTTTGTCAAACTTCAGCATGTTCATTTGATTACCAAACAATTGTTTCTGAAAATTATTGGAACCCTGATGATGTTGACCCCAACTTTTGTCCAATTGTTACAAATTTATGTGACGTAGGGTTGACAGGAATTGATAACGGGTTAGTTCAAAATATGTCGGGTGAGACAATTCAAATAACTACAGGATTATACACAAACAATTCAGACAAATATAGTAGATACAAATACGATAGGAGAATGAAACTTCACCCTATCACAGGATTTACTACAACAGAAAATAGATTGTGGAACGATGACTCATATTCTTACAATTTATCATATGTAAATGCTGGTGGAAGTGTTGGGTATGTTGCCAGATTAAACGGAGGATTCTTCCAAGGTTTCTATAAGTTAGCAGGATACGATTACCAAGTTTTCCCTCAAAGAGTTCCGTTAGGATGGACTGCAGAATTTTTATTAAAATATAGATGGACAGGTGATACGTCAGTTGGATTAAACGCAAGGTACCCCGACAATAAGGGAACATTCTTTTACATGGGTGCAAGAGCCGAGAATAAATTTTATCATTATGCCGATGGTAGTCCAAAACAAGATACGGGATACACAAGAGTTACTTCAGGTTTGACTTGTATGCACACTTGTGGTTGTGCAAGTACTGCAAACACATCTTCGGATTGTATGCAGGTGTACCAACAATCAGGAGGTACAATTACTACTTGTACTTGTGGTTGTCCTTGTGAATGTTCGACAAACGCCAAATACCCTGAAAAAGACCCATTATATGATGGTGTGTCAAATGCTTTATCATTAAG
>CAZGNP010000158.1:0-1056 GCA_964527155.1 uncultured Aquiluna sp. | reverse complement strand
AAGAGGAAGAAAACCCAGCCTGATACAGCAAATGCCTGCGTGCTTGAGAGCAGAACACCGACTGTGCAGCCAAGGGCCGTCATAGATCCCCAGCCCATTAATACTCCGCCGACTAAAGCAGTGGAGCTATTTCTAATTGTTGGAATCTCAAACTTAAATCGATTTGCCGAAAGTGCTGCAGCAAAGGATGCAAGTACAAAACCAATAATGAGCCAACCATTATTGCTAATTGTCTCTGTTACAAGTCCAACACAACCTGCCAATGTGTCTAGGCCGTTTATTGTCTCTGGCAATAGTGATTGATTTTCAAATGCTTTGCGAGATAGCGAGCTGAGTTGTCTGGTCACACCAAGTGGCTCGATACGCATGTAAGCAATCGTTGCGATGACACCGACCAAAGCTCCTGTTGTTGCTGGAGAGAATTTCGAACGAAGTACGGCAAGGCCGCTGACTTTCTCTGGTGCGCTCTCTGTATTGGATTTCAATAAGAAATAAGCGATAACACCGAGTACTGCCAAAGTAACAGCAAGAGAACCTGCATAGCCGATGTAGTGCGGAAGCCACAGCGTTGGTGCTTCTTGGATTGCACGCAAATACAACGTGTTCCACGTAATAAAACCAATACCTAAACCAATAAAGACACCGATCAGCGCAGGTATTGCACGCAGTGATCCTTGTCCGATGCGATAGAGATGACCGCTGATGCACGCACCAGATAAAGCCATACCAAAACCAAATGCAAGGGCAGCAATGGCTAGCACCCAACTTGTTGGACCAATGTGCGCACCCGGTGGCAAGTACTCCCCTGATGTATCAGGCAAATACATTCCAAAGACAATTGCATAACCGATTGCACCAACTGCCAACGCAGTAATTACTGATAAGAATCCATTGTTCTTACGAGATTCGATGCTGTCACGAAAAATACAGAAAAAACAAAAACGTCCACGTTCAAAAACAATGCCGAGTGCAAGACCAATGAGTAGAGAAAATGATGCCCTTCCGCCAGTTTCGGTATTAGAACTTAAGAGATATGCCCAGAACAAAAGCCCTAGA
>CAZGNP010000157.1:0-1083 GCA_964527155.1 uncultured Aquiluna sp. | reverse complement strand
CCGCAGAAATTGCAGGGGCGCCGATCGACTATGTGGATGAACTTCGCTCTCGAACTGCTATCGACGACGAAGGGTCATAGCGCTACGGGACGAATCGCATGACGCAGGACAGTCTTGGGCTGTGACTCTTCTGTCTTGAGATCCTTTCGGCCATTGACGCCGAGTTTTCGGTAGATGGAGACGGTCTCCTGTCGGATCAATGATTCGCTATAGCCCAACTCAAATGCGATCTGTGCATTTGTCTTACCCTCACGGATCAGGGCGAGAACTCGCTCCTCTCTATTGGAGAGTAACCTCGTCTTCTCATCGAACCAGAAATTACGTTTCCCGCCTGACTTCTCGCTAAGTTGCACTTCGAAAGAAGTGAGAAGTGAACCAATGAGATGGATGAATCCTTCGAACTCTGGGATTGATGTGACATCCTCGCGAAAGTTGAGGAAGTAGAGTGACTGAAGTCCGATGGGAATCGCAACTGAAGAGGACCAATGGTTCCTCAGTTCTCTTGGAAGGTCGCTTGGTTGGCTTCGTCGTTGCTTGAGAGTGAAGATTCGCAGCCGTCCGCCCCTCAAGGTTTCACTGGCCGCTCGATCAGAGTCGATGTCGAGATGAGAGATCTTCCCTGGATCGAAATGTGCGAAACCTTCATGTGAGACCACATGCAAAGTGCCGTCTCTCGAGAGCTGAAGGAATGCAACCGCTGTCGCTTCGCCCGTCGAGCCCAATTCACGACTGAGATAAGTCATCACGTGGGCACGCAGCGGATCCTGTGCCAACAATTCGATCAAGCCTTGAGCCCTCTGAAAGAGCGATTGAGTCACGACCCCCCCCCGGTAGTTGTTCGCAAGTCGCACACTGACTCTAACGCCGTGCTCCGACACGGGGGTGAAGACTTGCGGGGCTAGATTTCCGACATGAGTGATGCGATTGACCCCACTCTTCGGGGCGAGGTCGAGGCCTGGGTCGCAGATGACCCGGATCCGAAGACGGCGGCGGAGCTCACCGCAATGCTCTCGACCAATGACCTCGCTGGCATCAAGAAGTGCTTCAACGGATTCCTCGAATTCGGCACCGCAGGACTTCGCG
>CAZGNP010000156.1:0-1084 GCA_964527155.1 uncultured Aquiluna sp. | reverse complement strand
TTAAGAGGTGGTTATAATGGTGATGGTTCTAGCGGACCTGACCCAGCAAACAAATTTACTTTCTATAATGGAAAGACCACAAATGGAATGAGTTACTCATCAAATGGTGCTGATAGATTATCAGGTCCTGATAGTCAACGAAAAGTATTTAATTACGGTCAATTATTGTCAACACAATTAGAATCTGACCAATATAAATTCTGTATTGTTCTTGCTAAAATTAAAATTAGCTCAAAAAAACAAGAGGAAGCCATACCGTTAAAACCATCCATATTAAAATCTCAAGGGTATTCACTACTTTTATACCCATTATACAAAACTAAACCAATTAAATTAAAATCCAGAAAACAATTTAAAGTTAAAGGTGGAGGTTTTGGTAGTGGTGGTGGAGAAACCTACAACGTTCCAAAGGTTAAAGGAAAATTAGCACAATGCGCAGCATACGGTAATAAGATTGGTTCTTAATTAGTTGAAAAGACAATTACTGCGTAGTATCGATTAAGGTCTTCTTTTGACTGAACCAAAGAAATACCACAACGAACATAATCGTCACCTCTCATAATTGAAGAGTGAGAACGACTTGTCTTAAAGTTCTCAACGATGAATGATGGTATAGTTCTATTTTGATATATTAATAAATCAATAGACCCTTGAATGATTATTTCACCCATAACTTCTCGTTCGTTAAATTTTAATCCACGTTCAAATACGTTAGTTAAATACTCATCATCTTGTTCATGAGTAATAACTAAATTATCCGCGCAATATTTGGATTGTAATTCTGCCACCTTACAAAGATTTTCACTTAAAACAAGAGGTTTAGTACCATTTTCAACACGATACTTGTTTAACAGGATTAAAACTGAGTCCACATAGGATTTACCATCAAAGTTTACTTTTAATAGGTTGTTAGCTTTTTCTCTTGCGTTCCATTCATTTAGTTCGCTTAAAGATGTGATTTTATGTTGACCAAGTAAATTAGTCATTAAGAATAAACTAAAAATAAGACTTAAATTTTTCATATCCCTGTGTTGTTTAAACAAATATACGAATTTTTATTTAATTACAATTGATTTTTTGACTT
>CAZGNP010000155.1:0-1086 GCA_964527155.1 uncultured Aquiluna sp. | reverse complement strand
CCGGCACTGCGTTCTATGGCGATGGTCGAGGAAAAGAATTTATTCGAGTTTGCTTTTCTCACCCAACCGCAGAGAACGTGAAGGTTGGAATTCAAAGACTTGCTAAGGCAATTGAGCGCTCGCGCTAATTACTTCTTCTGAATCTCGTCAGCGATTCTTCTTAGGTCAGCCACCGATCCGAAATCGATGGTGATCTGTCCCTTTTTGCGACCAATTGAAATCTTCACTCTGGTGTTTAGGTAATCCGAAAGTTGATCGGCCAGCTCCGAGAGCATCTCGGTTTTGGTGCCGGCTTTGATTTTCGGTTTCTTGGTCTTGACGCCACCTGAAGCAATTAGCTCTTCTAGCCCCCGCACTGAGAGCCCTTCTCGAATTACTCTGCTTGCGAGTTCGCGCATTGTTTCATCGTCCGCTGCAGCGAGTAATGCTCTAGCGTGACCTGCAGTGAGTGCACCCCCAACCAACTTGGACTGAACATCCAGCGGCAACCGAAGCAACCGCATGGTGTTGGTGATCTGCGGACGAGAGCGACCAAGTCGATCAGCTAGCTGGTCTTGCGTGATTCCAAAATCCTCAAGCAGTTGCTTGTAGGCACTGGCTTCTTCGATTGGATTTAGGTCTGCTCTGTGCAAGTTTTCAAGCAGTGCATCGCGCAGCATATTGTCGTCGGTGGTGTCCCGAATAACTGCTGGAATTGCGGTTAGCCCGGCTTCTTTCGAAGCACGAAGTCTTCGTTCACCCATGATCAGCTCAAAGTCATCGCCCTTGGGTCTGACCACGATTGGCTGAAGAACACCAAACTCTTTGATGGAGTGAATGAGTTCAGCTAGTGCTTCTTCTTCGAAAACTTTTCTTGGCTGCTGCGCATTCGGCTTTATGCGACTGAGTTCCAAATAGGCTAGTTTTGCTCCTGGCACCGCCACCATGCCAGCTGAGTCTGAGGAAAAGAAAACATCAACCGCATCGCGCTGACCACCGGGAATTAGTGATCCAATTCCACGACCCAGGCCGCCGCGTCTTTTGTCATCTGACATTTCTAGACTCCTCGCTGTGCTAGTTCGATTGCTGCTTCTTGATAGGCAAGTG
>CAZGNP010000154.1:0-1088 GCA_964527155.1 uncultured Aquiluna sp. | reverse complement strand
GAGAGTTTGATCAGAACCAGTTCCGTTGGCACCGCGGTTTAGGGTGATTGTGTAGGTGCTTGGAATTGCAAGTTGAGAAGAGTAATTTGTCGAAACTTCGCTGGAGGTTAGTGCCCTATTGTAAACAGCAAGATCTCCGATGCCGCCATCAAAAAAAGCATCCGCCCCCCAGTTACTATCACCAATAAAGTTGCTGGTGCGCTCGATGTTGTTTGGCATGAATGGATTTGCGCGGGTTAGCCCAACTGCCAATGTCTGGCTGGTACCGTTTTTGTAAATCACACAGTTCCCAGATGAATTTACCGTGATGGAAAAGTGAGCCCACTGCCCATCCGTAATTACTGCACTTGAACACTCAAGAGTTTCGACATTGCTTCGACGGAACTCGATTATCAGTCGGTTAGTTGTGCCTTCTCGCCCGACAATTATGTTTTCATTGTTCTCACCGCGACCAATATCAAGAATTCGCTCCCAACCGCCACCAGCTGTAGCGTCAAATCTGGCCCAGAAGGTAGCACTGAACCCACTCGTGAAATCACTAAGTCCACTGCTTGTGAGCGTTCCGTAGTGAGAACTACCTCTAACAAATTCGTAATATTTTCCATAATCCGTGCCCAGGCTGGGTGAGTTAACCCAAGAGAGATCTCTGCTGTTACCAGAGAGATCACGCCACCTACCTGATGTACCGGTAGAACATGAATTGTCAGCGTCGAGGCGCAGCACTAGTCCCGAACCCACTACTGGATCAGCCCCTGCAGCGCAGGTCCAGACTGGGTAGAGGGTGGTTGCGGAGTTAGTAGTAAATGTGCCACCCAAGGCGTGGGCTAAGTTTCCGCCATCTGTGGTGCTCCAGCCAACGATTGTTTGCCCGGATCTTGTAAACCAACCGTTAGCGGTGGCACTATTTGGCAGAGTCAGGTCAACAGCGTGGGTCTTTGTTTGGGTTTGATTAGCCCCACTTCCAGCTGTGCCTGAGGCGAACGTAATGGTGTAGGTGTTCGGCGTCCACTTGGCATAAATAGTTGTATTCGCTGATGGAGAGTAGTTTGCTCCTGCTGCTCCAATGAGAGTTGATAGACCAACTTCTG
>CAZGNP010000153.1:0-1091 GCA_964527155.1 uncultured Aquiluna sp. | reverse complement strand
ATGAAAAAAGTAGTAAGATTAACCGAGGCTGACTTGGTTAGAATTGTTGAAAGAGTTATATCCGAACAAGAGGATACCGTTGGAGGTAATTTCCAACAAGGAGTTCAATCAGGTGCACAGGCAGGTCAACAAGCGAGACAAACTGTGAATAAAGTTGCTAGTAATGTTGCACAAGGAGTTAAGAAAGCTGCAACCGCAGGATTACAAGGTGTTAAGCAAGTCGCAATAACTATAGGTAAAACAACATTTTATGCAGTAATCGGATTAGGTGTTGTTGTATTTTTAGTTGGTAAAGGGATTTACAAAGTAAGTGCAGCGGTAGGTAACGCAATCATTAAATTCTTGGCTGCAACGGGTAAGGCCACAGTTTCCGCAGCAACTGCTGTTGGTACTGGTGTCATGAATGGTTTACAAACGGCAGGGATTGCAGTTGCTAAAGGAGCTCAATACGTGGGTCAACAATTTGGTAAGATGAAAGATTCTACAGTGAATTTTGTAAAATGGATGATTAATCAGTTTAAACAATTTGGAACTGCTGCTTGGGCAAAAATTTTGGTTGCTGCAAGTCAAATCAAAGAATGGGGTTCTGCGTTGGCTGGATTCTTAAAACAAAGTTGGGACACAATTGCAAATAAAGTTGGTGTTGCTTGGGACCAAGCATCTAATTGGGCATCAGGAAAATTAAATCAAATTAAACAAGGTGTTCAAAGTGCGGCTTCGGCGGTTAAGTCGGGTGTACAAAGTGCTGCGGGAGCAGTCAAATCAGGTGTACAAAATGTTGCAAACAAAGCTGCAAATGTTGCAGGTAACATTTACGGTGGAATTAAAGGTTTCTTTACTGAAATGTTTGAACGTTATTTAAGTTTCCAAGGAAATGATATTTTATCATTAATTTCAGAGGCAACTGCATATAACGGTAAGTCAATCTTGTAATATAAAAAAAAATATTTAAAATTAACCCATCTCATAAGGATGGGTTTTTTTATTTCTTTTCTTGAGATTCTTTAATTTTAATCGCTTCTGCAATCAAACTGGAAACACTACCATACTTACAAGAACAAGTACTTCTCCCATGGTCCAACAAAATCTGT
>CAZGNP010000152.1:0-1106 GCA_964527155.1 uncultured Aquiluna sp. | reverse complement strand
TTGGAGCGCGAACACTCATTGGGAGGCGCTCGCTCAACTAATGGTTGATGCGGATATGAAGAGTCATGAAGCGAACTAAGGCTCAATCAACTGTTGGTGTAACTGTAATTATGCCCGCGTTTAATGAAGAGAAAACCATTGGACAAGTAATTGACCTCGTTTTAGATCAACGTGAAGTGAGACAACTGATTGTCATTGATGACTGCTCAACTGACTCAACTCCTAAAATTGTGTTGCAAAAACGCGATAAGAGAATCTTGTTTCTCCAACATGAACTCAACAAAGGTAAAGGAGCTGCTATAAGAACAGCTCAAAGTAAGATTAATCAACCCATTGTGATTATTCAGGACGCTGACCTTGAATACGATCCCAAACAATACTCAAAGCTAATTGAGCCCATAAAGTTGAATTTGGCCGATGTCGTTTACGGTTCCAGATTCCAAACAGGTGAAATGAGGAGAGTTCTCTATTTTTGGCATTACGTCGGCAATCGGTTTTTGACTTTACTTTCGAACGCTTTTACAAATATTAATTTAAGTGATATGGAAACCTGTTATAAAGTTATTCGTAGCGACTTCTTTAGTCAGATTAACATTAAGGAGTCTAGATTTGGGTTTGAGCCTGAAATTACGGGGAAACTTGCTGCCATAGGAGCTCGATTTTTTGAAGTTTCAATCTCTTACAATGGAAGAACGTACGAAGAGGGTAAGAAAATTGGAGTAAGAGATGGATTTAGAGCAATCTGGTGCATCATTAAATACAACAAAAGTTGGGCAATCAAGCAGAACAGATAGTCAAGTTTACAATTGAAACTTCTGAAGGGCAGAAGATTCGAAATGGTGCGTAAGGGCTGTAACCCATGCCTGCCGAAACATGCAGCCAAGGCTCTTTTCCTACCCGAGTTAATCCTCGCGATCTCCAATTTGGAAGATCACTATTAGTTGTGAGCGAACGACTTCCACCGAACCAAGGAACTCGAATTTGTCCACCGTGAGTATGGCCAGCAAAGATTAAATCAATTGCATCGCGATTCATCCCATCAAGCACTCGGGCATATGGCGCATGTGTTACTCCAATTGAGATATCGCCTTTAGGGGTACCAGCCA
>CAZGNP010000151.1:0-1111 GCA_964527155.1 uncultured Aquiluna sp. | reverse complement strand
CTAATCTTGGGTTCCGGAAAAGCCCCCGAAACAGCAACGGTTGTTCGAACTTTCCTGAAATGATAGAAGCATGAACCAGCCCGCCGACGAGTCTGCCGTCACCAAGCCAACCGTCGTCTCTGGCATGGGATACCCCAATAACCGCGAAGAGGTCAGCCCCACCCCAATTGGCTGGCAGGGCCTGGACAACGAGAATTTGACGAATGTTTCACGTGAAACATTGGGGGTCGAAAATGACGATTGAGCAGGGTGCAACCCCCATCCTCCACGAGCTCAAGGTAAATAGCGAGCGGGCCAAGCGGGTAGCGGCAGCTGTTTTGACCCCACCAGCCAAAACCAGGATTATCACCATTTCTAACCAGAAGGGCGGGGTCGGAAAAACCACCACAGCCGTCAATCTAGCGACAGCACTAGCCCAAAAAGGCATGCGGGTATTGGTAATTGACCTAGATCCCCAGGGAAATGCCTCTACGGCCCTCGGGGTTGCCCACACCGCCGGCACTCCATCTAGCTATGAGGTTATGGTGGGGGAGATCCCAATGGCTCAAGCAGTAGTGGTTTCCTCCGAGCACCCCAACATCCAGTGCCTGCCCGCCACCATCGACCTAGCTGGAGCAGAAATTGACCTCGTTAATACGGTTAACAGAGAGCGAATCCTTGCCCAGGCCCTAAATCAGTACCTTTTGAGCCATCCGCAGGACTACGTCTTTATCGATTCACCCCCATCGCTTGGGCTTTTGACTGTAAATGCCCTCGTTGCCGCTACTGAGGTAATGGTTCCTATTCAGTGCGAGTACTACGCCCTGGAGGGAGTTACTCAGCTGATCTCGAATATTGAGCGAATCAAGCAAGCACTAAATCCCTCGCTCGTAATCAGCTCAATTCTTTTGACAATGTATGACAGCAGAACCAAACTCAGCTCCGATGTCGCATACGAAGTAAGAAACTTTTTCCCGAAGCAAACTTTGCAAGCGGTGATTCCAAGATCAGTGCGAATTTCAGAGGCGCCAAGCTTTGGTCAAACTGCAATCAAATATGACGCAAAGAATGCAGGATCACTTGCCTATCAAGAAGCAGCAATCGAACTAGCACAGCGAGGAGTCTAGAAATG
>CAZGNP010000150.1:0-1129 GCA_964527155.1 uncultured Aquiluna sp. | reverse complement strand
GGCGTGCAGTTTGGAAACAAGCAGGGAGATTTGCTTGCAACCATCGAAGTGGTTGTGCCAGCACACCTGCCAACCAAGGCAAAACAGTTGCTTGAAAAGTTTGAAGAAGAACTGCCACAGGAAGATCCAAGAGCAGATCTTCTGAGCAAAGCAGGACTGCTCTAGGAGGTGAAGAATGCGGCTAGATGAAAACACACCACTGTTTGTGATTTCCGTTGCGGCTGAGCTCAGCGGCATGCATCCGCAGACCCTTCGCCAATACGACCGAATGGGATTGGTATCACCTACCAGAACCGAGGGTCGCTCGCGCCGATACACCATGCAGGATGTTGCGAAGCTTCGAGAAGTAGCAAGACTCAGTGCTGAGGGAGTGTCTCTGGAGGGGATCAAGCGAATGCTTGATTTGGTAACCGAAAATGCACTGCTTAGACAGAGAGTAAGAGATTTAGAAGCAGAGCTCGCCAACCAGGTATTGAACCAACCGGGCAACCGGATCTTTGCCGCTGGTGAGCAAGGAGTAGTCAGACTAGCTCCTGGTCAAAGACCAGAGAAGAGCGGAAGCGTCGTGCTCTGGAGGAGAAGATAATGAACCAACAAAGCCAAGAACAAGTAAAAGCACTTGAAGCATTTGGAATTGACCTAACCGCGCAAGCGCGTGCAGGAAAACTCGATCCAGTAATTGGAAGAGATGCTGAGATTCGCAGAGTAAGCCAAGTCCTGTCACGAAGAACTAAGAACAACCCAGTTTTGATTGGAGAACCAGGCGTTGGAAAAACGGCCGTCGTTGAAGGCCTTGCTCAGCGCATTGTCGCAGGAGATGTGCCTGAGAGCCTGAAAGGCAAGACACTGATTTCTCTTGACCTAGGTGCCATGGTGGCTGGCAGCAAGTTCCGCGGAGAATTTGAAGAAAGACTCAAGGCAGTACTGAAAGAAATTCAGGATGCCGAAGGTCAAGTAATCACTTTCATCGATGAGCTCCACACTCTGGTTGGTGCAGGAGCTGCTGACGGTTCGATGGATGCATCGAACATGCTCAAGCCAATGCTTGCTCGTGGAGAGCTCAGACTGATCGGCGCCACCACGCTTGATGAGTACCGAGAAAGAATTGAAAAAGACAGCGCACTTGAGC
>CAZGNP010000149.1:0-1136 GCA_964527155.1 uncultured Aquiluna sp. | reverse complement strand
GGCCCCCAAGTAGAGTTGGGGTATGACTCCGGTTCGAATCAGAACCCAAACTGAGATTTCCGCTGGCGGACTAGTGATCTCAGCGGATGACCCTTCCATGGTTGCTCTGATTAGCCATCGCAACCGCGGTGGTGGTGAGGACTGGGTAATACCCAAGGGCCACCAAGAAAAAGGTGAGGACCTGCAGCAAACCGCCCTTCGAGAGGTCCAAGAAGAAACCGGCATCGAGGCTGAGATCATCAAGAAGATTGGTGAGATTACCTATTCGTTTAGGTTGGGCCCGGTCAGAATCAAAAAGACAGTTCACCACTTTCTAATGAAGCAAGTAGGTGGATCGCTGACCCACGAAGCCGATCCAGAGGGCGAAGTTCTGAAGGCTGCTTGGTTTCCAATCAGCAAATTAGAAGAAGTTTTAGCGCATGACAACGAGCGTAAGGTCGCACTGCGAGCGGTGGATTTGATGCCATGAAGAAGTTAGTTTTTGCGCTGGTCTTTTTATTGATTCCACTTCCTGCGAGCGCCGAACCAGAAGTTGTTCCTGGATCTCAGATAAACCTGGTCGCGCGAGACGCACGGATTCCCATCACTGTTTCTAACCCCGATCTTGAGCCAATCGAGGTGGTCTTGAAAGCAGAGAGCACCAGCTTCCGCCTGGAGGTATTAGAAGATGTAACCGTCTTGATTCCCGCCCAGAGCACTGAAATCGCGGAAGTTCCGGTAAGGGCAATCGCGAATGGGCCGGTGCAGCTGAGGGTTTGGCTTGAAGTAAATGGTGAAAAAGTTTCACAGGATCAGCTCATAACCATCAATGTCAACTACGACGTGGAGCTATTTTTACTTGTGACATTTGGAGTCCTAATGTTCGCTCTGGTGATAGTTGGTGTTGCCAGAACAACTTTGAAGCTCAGACGGAGGGGCATTGACTGAACATAATCCTTCAGTGACGCGCTCCTCGGTGATCATGGCGAGCGGAACAATCGTCTCTCGCATCTTGGGATTTGCTAGAGCTGTTTTATTGGCGGTAGCCATCGGTGTTACCACCGATGCGGCAGACGCATTTGGGGTCGCCAATCAACTGCCAAACAGCGTCTACGCAATCATCGTTGGTGGTGTTTTGAATGCGGTGATGGTGCCGC
>CAZGNP010000148.1:0-1138 GCA_964527155.1 uncultured Aquiluna sp. | reverse complement strand
TATGAGCTCGAAGCAAATGATACAACACCTTTCATTTACGACAATACATGGAGAGTTTTAAGAGTAGATGGCTCAGGTACATGTACAGATATTACCCAACAAATGATGAGAAATGGTAATCCGTATGGGCTTGGAAGCACATTAGAAAATAGTGAAAGCTTCTTAACATTTGATACAGCATCTGACACTCTATATATTGGATCTGCAAGACAGTTCAACGGCATGATGATGTATGTTCCAGCATATTCACAAAACAACACAAGAGCAACCTTCTCATACTGCACAGGAATTGGATTCACTAATTTCAGCGGAACAGCAATTCAGGATAATACAGGAGCTGGGATGGGCACTACAACCTCATTATGCTATTCTGGAGTTATAAAAGTTGCAAGCTGGGCAGGAGCTGGTACTTCTACATTATCATTCGATCCATTAACTCCATTAAAATTACAATATGACAATTTTAATTTAAATATACCTCGACCAGGAGGATTCTTCTTGCACCCTGAGAGATACTGGGTAAGAGTGACATTTGCAAGCTTGACACCTGGAGATATCAAGCTGTGTGGTATTATGCCTATCAGATAATAAATATATATTACTAATATATAGAATACCTCTGAATAGGGGTTCAAAAAACTGAAAATTATTTAGCGGGTGTCTTAGAAATAGGACCCCGCTTTATTCTTTATTTAATCATTAAACCCGAAAATAACTTCAAGGCCATGCCTGTATAATTATTTATATAAAACTGAAAGTTTAAAAAATGCAAAAAACAAATTTACAAATCACCTCAGAAGAAATCAATGATGAGTTGGTTAGAATCAAGCTTGAAAATTTCAAGAAAATCGAACAAATGAATGTTGAAGAAATCGAAGAGTTTCTTCATGAGTTGCTGATCTCAACTGATATAGTTGTTGAGGGTATGAATTTGGTAGCCAATCTTTCGAGTGGAGAAGCTATTGCATACAGGGCTATTGCGAAGCTTGCGCAAGGCATAGAATTAGCTATTCATTGGATTCAAACTAACTCTGAAGACTCTGAAGATGTTGATGTATTAGGTTTGCGCGAGGACAATGACGAGTTGTGATGTTCCCTGGGATGAATTAAAACCAGAAACTAAAAATAAAATAATTTT
>CAZGNP010000147.1:0-1147 GCA_964527155.1 uncultured Aquiluna sp. | reverse complement strand
AGCAATCTTCTTTGATAACAGAGGATGATAAGAAAAATAATTTAAATTCACAATCTTTAAATGTCCAGCAAGAAAATATTACAAAAAGTCAAAATCAACCTTTAGAAACACCTAAAACATTTCTAACGGTTGATCAAATAAATGGGCAAAAAGAAGTTCAAATTCAAGCAGCTACACAGACGCAAAATGTTCAAGATTCTGGATTAAGAACAGTGCAGATTGGTCAGCTAGATGATAATAAATTATCAGAAATATCTGGTAATCAGCCATTATCAGAATCGTATGAAAATTTTAGCACAAATCAAATTTTGTCTTCTGGAGCATCAGATCTAAATCAAAATACATCTATAAACAATCCATTGGTTGAAACTGAAAAAGATTCCGCTAGTGTTAATAATTCATTACCAGAATCAGAAAAATTCGGATTGGCACCAGACGGCAAGCCTATAAGCCAAAATGCACCATTGGGGTTAAATGAAGACGGTACACCTATAACACAACTTATGGTTGACCAAAATGGCATGCCTATTACTGGCAATAGGCCATTAGATCAGTCATCAGAGACCTTTACTAAAGCTTCTACATTAGATTCTTTTGATGGCAACAGTATACAATCTAATTTAGATACAATAACCGAAAATACATCGGAAGCATCGGATTACCAAAAGTTACCAGAAATTAGACAGACTGAGGTAATAGAGTCATTCGCTGATGATTTGAACAATGATATTACAACTGGTAATATTAAAGAAGCATCGCAGAATACTCAGAGCTCGCAGTTAGATGACTCTTATGGTTTTAGTCAAAATTCTGAATTACAAAATACAAATAATATAAATTTTTCAGAAAATCAAAAATTAACAGAATCTACTGTATTTGACAGTAAGTCAAATGATAGAATCGAAAATGATAGTACTATTGATAATTTGTCCAACAAATCTGATGTTTATCAAAAGTTACCTGAAAGTTTTAATAAAGAAACTGAAAATTCTACGCAAAATAATGATTATCAAAAATTACAAGATAATCAGATTCAATCATCTGCAGATGGCAATTATCCTTTAGATAATATATCTCAGTCTGTTGAGCTGACACAAACACAATCAAATTCTACACAGCCAAATTCTACACAGCCAAATTCTACACA
>CAZGNP010000146.1:0-1151 GCA_964527155.1 uncultured Aquiluna sp. | reverse complement strand
CGTCCATCGGCAAAATGAACAAGGCGTTGGGGACCAGCCCCGACCTGTTCAAGGATCTGGGCGTCCAAATCGCCTACGCCAAAGACGGATCTGTTGACGCCAACGAAACCTTCCTCAACGTCGTTGACCGGCTGAACAGCATCAAAGACCCGGCCGAACGTGCCCGCGTCGCTTCCCAACTGTTGGGCAAAGGCTGGCAGTCCATGTCCGAACTGATCGGCCAAGGCTCCGACAAACTGCGTAAAAGCCTCGACCAGGTATCCGGCGCCAAGGTTGTCAACGAAGCCGAACTAGCCAAAGCCCGCAAACTACGCGACAACCTAGACAACCTCAAAGACGTTGGCGAAGACCTAGCCCAAAGTATCGGCTCCGACCTTGTGCCCATCCTCGTTGATCTCGCTAAAGCGTTGTTGGCCGTCTACGAAGCAGGCAAAAAGGTTGGCGACGTTATTGACTTCATGCCCCCAGTGCTGGAGAAAGTCACTGGCGACAGCCTCGAATTAGTGCAGGCGCAAGCCGCATTGAACGAAATGTGGAAAGCCGGTTATGGCGCGATGGTGGACGCCGGCCGTCAGTCACGCATCTTTGACGGTGACCTGCAAGCCCTCGAGGACGGCACCTATGACCTGAACATTGAATGGCAACGGTTACTGGGCAACCTTGACCGTGACGCCATGTTCCGCAACGCCATCGAACAGGTAAAAAACCTCGAGCAGGCAGCAATAACCGCTTTCGGTGACCCGAATAAATACAACGCTTTCCGCAACGAAATGGATCGCACCTACAAAACGGTGGCTGAACTGCTACAAACCGTCCAGGCGTCCAACGCTGAACAAAACCAAATAAAACTGATGGTCGACACCGGCCAAGTTGAACGAGCCATCAAACTGTTGCAAATCATGAATTTGCGTCCCGGCACCACCCTCGGACAGGCCGCGCAACACATCGCGGAAACCAACGCTTTCTTAGGCACCTTCGGCATTCCTGCCCGTGCGATGGGTGGCACCGTGTCCGCAGGCGGCACCTACCTCGTCGGGGAACGTGGCCCCGAGCTGTTGACAGTCGGCGCTGGTGGCGGGCATGTCAGCCCGATGGGCGGCGGCGGTAACACGATCAACATCACTGTCACGTCCGCCGACCCGAACCAGGTG
>CAZGNP010000145.1:0-1156 GCA_964527155.1 uncultured Aquiluna sp. | reverse complement strand
GGAGTAGAAACACCAATGCAAGGTGAACAAGGAGTTATGCCGTTGGCTCAAATGATGATGTCAGCACACAATGAAATTGTTCAAACAGAAGCTGCCCATAGAGAAGAATTAGAAAGACTTGCAGTTGAATTGGTGATGAAAGAAATGGGTATTCCTGAAGGTGCATTACAATTCGATGCTAAGATTGTTGGGATGGGTGAAATTGATACTCAGAACTTCAATCGTGAAATGCAACAACAACAACCAAACATTGACCCTGTCGACATCGAACAAGATTTGATGAGTGATTTAGAGTCAATGACAATGGAAAAAGCAAAAAGAAGATTAATCAACAATATGATACAAGGGGCTTCGAAAAAAGGTCACTACATGTATCATTACGCCGCAGATAAAATTAGAGAAATTACCGGCTCAGACAGAATTATTGGTCAGTATGGTATCCTTATGTCAATCAATGATACATTGTATTGGCAGTTAAGTGATGAGACCATGAAGATGATGATGGGTGGACCTGAGGGTGGTGGTTCTGTTGGTGGTAAGGAAGAGGTGAAAAGAAATACCAATCCCCCAACAATTGTTGCTCGAGGTCTTAATTTCCCAATCCTTGTTCATGAGTTAATTAAGGGTGTTATGGAATTGTTCGCAATTCAAGGAAGACCTACAGATGAAGAAGGTAACGAAGATGCTGAAGCGTGGTCAGAAATTGAAGGTTCTGAGGATACTCTTGAAAAAGAAATGTGGGATTTACGTTTAGGTCCCGCAATTTGGGATAGAGTGAGAAGACAATTTCCTGATGAAATTTTATTAGATGAAAATAAATTTGAATTACAAAATTATTTGTTAGTTGAAATTTTCAAGTTACCTGCGAAACATTTCTTAGTATTCATGAAAGAAGTACTTTCGGGTTCTGAGAATGGTAAACGTTTAATGAATGAATTAATGGCCGGTATTGACCAAATGTTCAAAGACCAAGACTATCAAGACGCGGTTGCGGCATTTAACGAAGACTTAAATAATATTACTGATAATACTGATGATGGTGATTTAGGAGACTTTTTAGGAGGTCTCGGAATAAGGTTATCAGATGATGATGAGTAAGTGAAGGGTGGTTTTACCACCCTTTTTTCATATTTATATATATGACAAGAGTAGAACA
>CAZGNP010000144.1:0-1184 GCA_964527155.1 uncultured Aquiluna sp. | reverse complement strand
ATCCAAGAATCAAATCGATTTCCAACATAATCAAACAGTCTCGATGCAACCAGCGTTCCAGAGACAATCATCACGATTCCAGCCCCAACATAGAAACCTCTGCCGGTGGCGACATAGATCATCACCAGGAACAAACCAAAGTAAAGAATGGAAGTTCCAAGATCTCTTTGGATCACCAACACAACTAGCGAAGCCAGCCAGAACAAAAGAATTGGGCCCAAGTCTTTCGCCCTTGGAACACGAATTCCTAAGACTCTCGAACCGATTTCCGCCAGTGAGCTTTGTCTCGAAACCAGATAACCGGCAAAGAAAATTGCCAACAAAATCTTGGCAATCTCACCCGGCTGAAAACTTAGGTCATCGGTTCCCACCCACAGCGTCGCACCATTGATGGTTCGGCCAATCACTGGAGCTGCCGGCAGCATCAGCAAAACAATGGCGGAAAGACCTGAAACAAAAGGCCAGCGGCGAAGAGTTAGGTGGTCAGGAACCCATCTCACCACGGCCGCCGCAATCAGCATCGCAAAGCAGCTAAGCCAGACCTGTCGCAGTGCAACGCCACCCAAACCACCGCTGGCAATGTCTGCAAGATCCAGCCGATAGATCATCGCAATGCCAAGACCATTTAGCAGGAAGGCCAGTGGCAACATCAAACCATCTGCCTTGAGGGCTCTTCTTCTTAGCACCCAATGAAACAGCAGTGCCGTGATGGTAGGGGGCGCCCAGTAGAGCAGCATCTCCCAGGTCATCACTTGCAAGATAGAAAGCTGAATCTGAGCCAGTGCAAATGCGTGAATACCAGAGACCCAAAACAGCAATACCGCTTCAAAGTTTCTCGATCTTGGAACGGTCTTGATGAGCGCAGGGATTGCTCCGGTCAGGCTGAGATTACTCACCTAAGCTCTCCTCCAGCTGGCTCAAAATTCTCTCGGCATCCTCCAGTGAGTTAGCAGAGATTGATCTTGAAATCAGTTCTTGTTGGAAAGGCGATAGCTCATCAATAGATATGTCGCTTACCTGATATGGCTGGCTGAACTTCAGCGGGCCTAACTCTTCCTTGATTCCTTGGAAGATTGTCACCTGTCCCTCAAACTCAGCAACGTAGAAGCGAGTCTGGGTGTAGCTGTAAGCGAGATAACCAACACCCACTGCAGCGAGTGCAATTAGGAACCATCCGAAGATGC
>CAZGNP010000143.1:0-1187 GCA_964527155.1 uncultured Aquiluna sp. | reverse complement strand
TAAGTCATCCACTTTGGAGATTTTTACTCATGACGATAGAATAATCAAATAAAAGGAGGGGGATTTAGTCCCCCTTTTTTGTTGCCGTATATTTATAGATAAAAAATTATGGCAACTTCAACACCTTTAGCATACAATACAGGACCGAACATAAGTGGAACTACACAAATTGGTAGTTTGGCCATCGGTATAACTAGTCAAGAGTATAGTAAAAATATTGGTGGAGTTACATGGTGGATGGGTCCTGACCAAGATTTAGGATACGTAATTGCCGTACCAGTTTCAGGTAATACACAGCCAACACCATTTAGTGGTGTAAACGCATCAGTTGGTTTTTTTATAAGCGAGTTTAAAACTGAAGAATCTTTTATAAATTTAGCCGAATACATTGCAAACCAAGACAACGACCCACAAACATTCGTAGATGGTGAGGCTGCGATAACATGGTTAAATGCTAATGGTTATTGGACATCATTTACACCTAAGACACCATATTCAGAACTTCAAACAATTGCAGAATACTTAAGAGGATTTATGCCTGAATTTAGAAATCCTAGTTTCTATGCGTATCAGTTGGACGGGGATGGATACTATATTAATGACGGTGGTGGTGATATGTATGATGGAGGTAACATAAGTTCACCTTGGGTTATTTCAAATGCTGAGTATATTGATAATAGTGTTTACAATCCAGTGGTATATCCATATGCCGTTGACTATACCAATTCAGCAACAACATCTAATTTAGATACAAGTTTTGGTTATATCAGTTTAGGATATCAACAATACCCTGGTAGTGGAAGTCAAAGTTTAACTTATTTACCACTAACAGTATTAGGTTCAAGAGATAACGATACTTACGGATTTGGTTTACCTGTTGGTTTTCAGACAGGAGGTAATTCAGGTGCTGATGGTGGAGGTTCATTAGCTAGTGGTTCAATATACAGTGGAGAAACAGTTAGTGGGTTTACAACATATGCCTTCTTTAGGGAAACATATAACGCTGGCGACCCATCACACTGTGACTTATATATTTTATTAGGACATCCAAATTGGAACTCAACTTTTGGTTCTGTGAGTAGTTTTGCACAACCAACAGGAATTGGAGGTTGTGGTGGTTATTTATATACTACAGGTGTCGGAACTAAAAATATATTAGCAATTAAGACATTATTATCTAAAAATGG
>CAZGNP010000142.1:0-1214 GCA_964527155.1 uncultured Aquiluna sp. | reverse complement strand
GAGCCAAGTGAATAATCAAAGAGGTTTTGCTAGCGATAACTACGCAGGCATTCATCCAGCCGTTCTTGAGGCCATTGGCAACGTCAACCAAGGTCACCAGGTTGCCTACGGCGAGGACTCTGAAACGGAGCGCTTCAATTCGGTAGTGAAGGAACTGTTTGGTCCAAACGCTGAGGGCTTCCCGGTTTTCAATGGCACCGGTGCAAACGTGATTGCGCTGCAGGCAGCAACTAAGCGCTGGGAAGCCGTGATATGTGTTGAAAGTGCTCACATTCATGTTGATGAAGGTGGCGCACCAGAAAAAATGGCTGGACTCAAACTCTGGACTGTCCCCTCACCAACTGGCAAGCTCACGGTTGAACTCGCCAAGAGCCAACTGTTTGACATGGGCGTGGTCCACAGAGCCCAGCCAGCCGTGATCAGCATTACCCAGACCACCGAGATGGGGACCCTCTATCAGCCAGCGGAAATCAAGGCGCTGGCAGATCTTGCCCATGAGCACGGACTGCTGCTACACCTTGACGGAGCAAGACTTTCCAATGCAGCAGCTGCACTAGGCCTGAGCTTTGCTGAATTCACAACCAAGGTCGGAGTTGATCTTGTTTCTCTTGGCGGCACCAAGATTGGTGCGCTAGCAGCCGAAGCAGTGATTGTTACCGATACCTCAAGCCCAAGAGGCAAGCAGCTTGCGGATGCTCTACCTTTTTTGAGAAAGACCTCAATGCAGCTTGCTTCCAAGATGCGATTTGTCTCTTGCCAGCTGAATGCTCTTTTTGAAAATGGTGCTGCGGTTGCGCTTGCCAACGCCCGCCACGCTAATGCCATGGCCGCAAAGCTTTATGAGGGTATCACTGAGATTGCCAGGAACAGCTCCGTGGTTTCCGTTCCAAACAAGGCAGAGGCGAATGCAGTGTTTCCGATTTTGCCTGCTGCAATTACTAAACAACTCCAGCAGGACTACCGTTTTTATGTCTGGAATCAAGCCACTGGCCAGGTTCGCCTGATGTGTTCATTTGATACCACCGAAGAAGATGTCACAGGTCTTCTAGAGAAGCTGGCGCAATTATTGGCTAAAGCCAAATGAACCCCAGGCGCTTGCTTTAGGATGTAGAAATGCTGCAATCGTTAGGCTCAAATTTGCTTCGAGTTGAATCAGAAACATTTACCTTCACCATGAATGAGACAATTCCAGTTCTTTTTGTCGCTGGAGTTGT
>CAZGNP010000141.1:0-1218 GCA_964527155.1 uncultured Aquiluna sp. | reverse complement strand
TTAGACCAGTGGTTGCTGAGACCTACGCGCAGATCTTGAATGCTGGCATTACTCCGAGAGTTTTGGAATACGGATCACTTGGCTGCTCGGGCGATCTAGCACCACTTGCCCACTGCGCCATGGTGTTGATGGGCGAGGGAAGAGCGTTTGGTGCAGATGGCAGAGAAAGACCCGTTACTGAACTGCTAGCAGAGGCAAACATTGCTCCTGTGCAACTGGAAGAGAAAGAAGGCCTTGCACTTATCAATGGCACCGACGGCATGCTCGGAATGCTGCTGATGGCAATTAGTGATTTCGAGCATCTGCTCGATCAATCAGACATCATCGCTGCGATGAGCGTTGAGGGTCAAATGGGAACTGACCAGGTTTTCCGTGCTGAACTTCATGAAAATCTTCGACCACATCCAGGTCAAGCAACCAGTGCCAAGAACATGTTCTATGCACTTCAGGGTAGTGAAATTGTGAAATCACATCGCCACGGCGATGGTGTTGTGCAGGATGCATATTCTCTTCGTTGCGCACCTCAGGTGAATGGTGCAGCGCGTGACACCGTGACTCACGCAGAACTTGTTGCTTCGCGCGAACTGCAATCAATTATTGATAATCCTGTTGTTTTGGATTCTGGTGAAGTTACTTCTAACGGAAACTTCCACGGAGCACCGGTTGCTTACGTTTTAGACTTTCTCGCAATTGCGGCAGCTGATGTTGCATCAATTTCGGAAAGACGAACAGATCGTTTCTTGGATGTTGCAAGAAACAGGAAGCTGCCTGCATTCCTAGCAAATGATCCGGGTGTTGATTCTGGTTTGATGATTGCTCAATACACGCAGGCCGCACTTGTCTCAGAGAACAAGCGCCTTGCATCACCAGCCAGCGTTGATTCAATTCCATCCAGTGCAATGCAAGAAGATCATGTGTCAATGGGTTGGCATGCAGGTCGCAAGCTAAGAAAAGCACTTGATAATCTGCGAAGAGTGATTGCAATTGAATTGATTGCTGCAGCTAGAGCTGTTGAGATGCGAGCACCACTCAAGCCATCCCCTGTCACTGGTGAGTTGATTGGAATTCTGCGTCAGCGAGTGCCTGGAGTTGGACCGGACAGGGATCTATCGCCTGAACTAGAGGCTGCCTACGAGCTACTTCTCCCCAAAGCCTAAAACCCTTGAGTTTTCAACAGATTTAGGTCTTTGCTAAGTGGTATCACTTTGATACCATTAG
>CAZGNP010000140.1:0-1230 GCA_964527155.1 uncultured Aquiluna sp. | reverse complement strand
GCAGCTCCCTTCATGGAAGCTCCCTCACCAGCGATGTTGTTGAAGACCAAAACACCCAGGATTGGTAGGCCTCCCGATGAGCCATAGATGATGTAGACCATGTCGAACGCCCTCAGAGACTCGATGATGGTGATCACCAAAACAATGATGTTTACCGGCCGCATGGCGGGGAAAACCACCTTGCGGAAGGTCTGCCACTCGGTTGCTCCATCAATGGTTGCGGCCTCGCGCAGCGATGCATCGATTGCCTTTAGTCCTGCTAAATACAAAAGCATGATGTAGCCGATGTGGCGCCAAGACGCCATGATCATGATGACCCAGATGTTATAGCGGTCATCACCAAAGAATGAAATTGCTTCTGAGATTGGCAGTCCCAGCAACCCATTGACAAAGCCATCTGGTCTCAGGAGGAAGTTCCAGATAATTCCAGTAACTGCCAGGGAAAGAACTACCGGCAGGTAATAAGCAGATTGATAAAACTTGTGTCCGCGAATTTGGCGATCAATTTGATAAGCGAGTAAAACACCAAGCGGAGTGGCAATCAAGAAAAACCAAAGCAGCCAAACTGTGTTGACTCTTAGTGCATCCCAGAAAATCGGGGTGTTGAACAAGATGTTCTCGTAGTTGGCAAGGCCCGCCCATTGAATGGATTCCAGCTTGATGCCGGTCCAATAGGTGAATGATAAATAGATGGTGGCGAGCGCCGGGAACCAAACCAGGGCAACGTGAAGAAAAGTTGGGATTCCAATAAAGAATCCGAGAGTGATTTTGTCTGTTTTAGAAAAGAAACGACGGCGCCGAGGTTTAGTCGGCGCCGTCGTCTCAGTCGTCATACTTTTTAGCTTATTAGGCTAGTGGAGGTAGTGCATCCCACTGTGACTGTAGAGACTCCAGTAGCGAATCAACGCTTGATGGGTCCTTGAACCAGCTCTGAATAGCAGGTCCAACTACAGGGCCAGCAAAGTCAGGACGAGTGTCACGGTCGAGGAACTGAGTGATGTACTTAGCCTCGTTCATAACAGCAAGCTGCTGAGTCTGGAATGGGTCGTAGGAAGAAGTGTCCTGACCCTTGTTAGCAGAGGTCATTGGAACACCGGTGTCTAGCATTGCCTGAACACCTTCCATGTCACCTGCGAACTTGATTAGGTCCTTACCACCTGCATTGTTAGCACCGTTAGCAGCAACACAGAAACCATCGATTGGTGCATCGATTGTGTCGCGTGCGTGGTC
>CAZGNP010000139.1:0-1234 GCA_964527155.1 uncultured Aquiluna sp. | reverse complement strand
GCTTTCACCTAAACTTGGGGGGTTGTCGGGGCCTAGCCCCAAAACAATCCCAAATTTCATGCAGTTGGGTAAACGCGCCCAAGGAGGAAAAATGGCAGCTTACTGCCAGGTGACGCAGACTGGACCGCAGTTCGGTCACAAGGTTTCGCACGCCCAGAACAAGACCAAGCGTCGTTTTGACCCAAACGTTCAGTCCAAGACTTACTTCGTTCCATCACTGGGACGCAAGGTCACCTTGAGCGTTTCTCCACGTGGCATGAAGGTTATTGATTCCCGCGGAATTGATTCCGTGATTGCTGAGCTAATTGCTCGCGGCGAGAAGATCTAGGAAGAGCAATGGCAAAAGACAAGGACATTCGTCCAATCATCAAGATGAAGTCAACCGCTGGCACCGGTTACACCTACGTAACCAAGAAGAACCGCCGCAACGACCCAGATCGCATCACTTTGAAGAAGTATGACCCAGTAGTGCGCAAGCACGTTGAATTCCGCGAGGAGCGCTAAATGGCAAAGAAAAGCAAGATTGCTCGTAACGAGCAGCGCAAGGTTGTAGTTGAGCGCTACGCAGAAAAGCGCGCACAGCTAAAGAAGACCTTGGTTGACCCAAACGCAACCGCGGAGGCTCGTGAAGAGGCGCGACTAGGACTGCAGAAGCTTCCTCGCAACGCCAGCCCAACTCGTGTTCGCTCACGCGATCTAGTTGACGGACGCCCTCGTGGAGTTCTGTCCAAGTTCGGAGTCAGCCGTGTTCGCTTCCGCGAGATGGCACACAAGGGAGAACTTCCTGGTGTTACCAAGTCTTCTTGGTAAAAAAGTTTCAAGACAGCCCGCCTGCTAGGCGGGTTTTCTTTTATCCAAATCGGTCAAAACAACCCAAAAGGGACAAAAACCGCGTATTTATGCGGTTTTCTATCCAACACGCCGAGAGATGCCTGCGAGGCCTGTATTTACGGGCTATAAGTTGGCAGTGACATTTATGTCCCTAACAACTCCAGGAGGACCACATGAACAAGAGCGAACTTGTTGCCGCGATTGCAAGCCACACAGGCGAATCGCAAGCTGCTGTGGGCCGCGTGATTGATGGCTTGTTTGACACACTGATGGCAGCCCTAAAAGAGGGCAAGAAGGTAACCATTCCTGGTTACCTGAGCGTTGAAGTTGGTCACCGCAAGGCACGCACCGGTCGTAACCCACAGACTGGCGCCACCATCCAGATTCCTGCATCAAAGACCGT
>CAZGNP010000138.1:0-1243 GCA_964527155.1 uncultured Aquiluna sp. | reverse complement strand
TGGCAGGATTGGGAAGTTCTAAAGAAGCGGGGTAACCCGCCCACTGCAGGCATTGTGCACAGAAACTGGGCCGGTCGCAGCAGAGCAAAAACAACAAAAATCAATTTTGATTTTCTTTCGCGTGCGCGGGAGTGAAAAGAAATTGGTAGTGCTCAAGCAATTGAGCGTTGACAGAAAAACAGTGCATCAGCATCACGGAAGTCAAAAAGACTTGTCTTTTTGACGTCCAATGACGTGTTCGAAAGAACACAGAAGACGGAAGCGAGTCATTATGGCGGCCAATAAAATCCGCATTCGACTGAAGTCGTATGATCACGAGATCATCGATTCGTCAGCGAGCAAAATCGTTGACACAGTCACCCGCGCCGGTGCAAAGGTAGTAGGACCTGTTCCACTGCCCACCGAGAAGAACGTGGTAACGGTTATCCGTTCCCCGCACAAGTACAAGGACAGCCGTGAGCACTTTGAGATGCGTACCCACAAGCGTCTCATTGACATCATCGACCCGACACCAAAGGCCGTTGATTCGCTGATGCGCCTTGATCTGCCAGCAGACGTAAACATCGAGATCAAGCTCTAAGGATTAGGAAAATGACTGTAGAAACTAGAACAGTTACTGGTCTTTTGGGCACCAAGCTCGGAATGACTCAGGTCTGGGATTCCAACAATCGTTTGGTTCCAGTTACCGTTGTCGAAGCTGGCGAAAACCTAGTAACTCAAATTAAAACTTTAGAAACCGATGGCTACACCGCCATTCAGGTTGCCTACGGCGCAGTTGACCCAAGACGAGTCGACCAGCCAACCAAGGGACACTTCTCCAAAGCAGGCGCTACTCCTAGACGCTATCTTGCAGAAATTCGCACCGCTAATGCATCTGACTTTTCCGTCGGTCAGACTCTCGGCGTTGACATTTTTGAAGTTGGCAAGCTAGTTGACGTAGTTGGCACCAGCAAGGGTAAAGGCTTTGCCGGAACCATGAAGCGTCACAACTTCGCAGGTGTTGGTGCATCGCACGGTGCTCACCGCAACCACCGTAAGCCTGGTTCGATTGGTGCAACCACCACTCCAGGTCGCGTTTTCAAGGGACTGAAGATGGCAGGCCGTATGGGAAGCGATCGCGTTACCACTTTGAATCTTCTTCTGCACTCAGTTGACCTTGAGAAGGGTCTACTGCTTATTCAGGGAAGTGTGCCAGGACCAAAGGGTTCTCTGGTGTTCGTTCGCAACGCGGTGAAGGAGAAGT
>CAZGNP010000137.1:0-1244 GCA_964527155.1 uncultured Aquiluna sp. | reverse complement strand
ATTTCAATTAGTTCATCATGTGGAACTTGTAATTCATTCCCATCGCCAACACCAAGTGCTACACCTACATTAACACCTACGGCATCAAATACTCCAACACCAACAATTCCTGTGACAGTAGTTCCAATTAAAACACCAACACCGACTCCTGTTTGGCGTTATGTTTATGAAAGTTGTGAGCCTTTAGGTAATCAAACTAAGAAAACTCAAATAATTCAAACTGTTAAGGTATCACCAAGTACTATTACGGTTAACAAAACATTCCAAGATAGTCAGGGTGTATGTTGGAAATACATTGGTCAATTCCCTGTAAGTTACATACCACCAACAACGGTAAATGGATTGAACTTTACAGGAAATTATATGGGAGGACCTACATACGTGGCAAATCCTGTATTTGATAACTGTACTGATTGTTTAAACTGGCCTGGAACATCAGTTGAATTCTTTGGTGGATATTCTCCAAGCGCAACTTCAGCTCAAAATGCTTGTTTGAACTACAATACAGGTAGACCATATTATACAAACACTCCAAACTTGGCGGTTGGTGTAAGAGTTTACGATACTTATACATCAGTACCGACAAATGGTGGTAATAATTGGATTGTATTGAAAATTGATACCGCATTGTCTGCTGGTGTTGCAGTACAAATTGATAACTCAGGTTATATAATCGCAATACAAAACGTTGATACTAATTCTTGTTCATAATGCCATTACAAGTAACTATAAATGATATAACGGGGGTAACACCATATGACATCTACATTTGTCAGAGTGATGGGACTGGTTGTTTTTATATGACCACAATCTCATCAACACCATATGTTTTTGATATTCCTGTACCATACGACACATCTACGGAATACATGTTAAAAGTTGTTGACCGAAATGGATGTATAATCACAGGGATTGAAAGTGTGGCTCCGTGTTAATTAAAATAAAATGCAACAAGTAACCATAACATCAGTAACCGCAAACACACCAGTTGAAATCTATTATTGTGATTCAACTAGCGGAAGTTGCGTTTATGTTTCAACTGTATCAGTGTTTCCATATACGTTTGACGTACCAGCACCTTACTCCGAAACAAGTTTTGTTGTTAAGATTGTTGATACTCAAAGTTGTGTGGATGGAATGGTTATTGGAATTACTCCAACACCTACTGAGACAAACACACCTACACCAAGTATAACTCCAAGTATAACACCGACTACTACTGTAACACCAACAAATACTGCAAC
>CAZGNP010000136.1:0-1251 GCA_964527155.1 uncultured Aquiluna sp. | reverse complement strand
GGGGTGAGTCTTGGTCTGACTGGCATGGCTTCTATTCGCTAATCTTTATCAAAGCCTAATTAGGAGAAGCCTTGTCATACGAAGTCGTTATTGAAATTCCTCGCGGCAGCCGCAATAAGTATGAGATTGACCACGAAACCGGCAAGGTCTGGCTGGACCGAGTGCTCTTTACTCCTTTTGTATACCCGGTTGACTACGGAGCCTTCGAGGGAACCCTGGGCGGCGATGGCGATCCACTGGATGCACTGGTGCTGCTGGAATACCCAGTCTTCCCAGGTGTTCACGTCAAGGTTCGACCAGTCGGCATGCTTTTGATGGAAGACGATGGCGGACAGGACGAAAAGATTTTGTGTGTGCAGGTTAAAGATCCTCGCTACATGCACATCCAGGACCTGCAGGATGTTCCACAGCAGGTTAAGAATGAGATTGAGCACTTCTTCGAGCGCTACAAAGACCTTGAGCCAGGTAAGTGGGTAAAGCTGGCGGGCTGGCAGAACAAAGCTGCTGCCGAGAAGGTCATTGCTGAAGCTATCGAGAACTACAAAAAATAATGCAAGCGCCCGAAACTTCATCAATTGACACCGGCCTAATTAAGTTGCTGGATGACTACTTTGAAGTAATGCACGCGCAAGACATGAATCTTTTTGACTCTGTCTTTCACAAAGACTGCTGCTTGTATTCGGCGCAAGGTGGCGAGCTAGTTCTCAGGCCCTATGCGCTTTATCGCGACCAGGTAGCTAATCGCCAATCACCAAAGGAACTTGGAAACCCAAGAAAAGATCAGATTCTTGAAATTGATCAAATTTCAGATTCCATGGCTTGGGCAAAAGTTCAGCTGCAGATGTTTGGTGGAATCATGCAGGACTATCTGAACTTGGTGAAGATTGATGGCAAGTGGTGGATTATTGCCAAACTCTACGAAAAAGTTGGCGAGTACTAACACTCAACAACGTTGACGGCTAGTCCGCCAGTTGAAGTCTCTTTATATTTCAGTGACATGTCCATGCCAGTTTGGCGCATGGTTTCAATCACGGTGTCCAATGAGATTTTGTGAGATCCATCACCTAATAATGCAAGTCTCATTGCCGCAACGGCGGTTCCGGCCGCAATAGCATTTCTTTCAATGCAGGGCAGCTGCACAAATCCACCAACCGGATCGCAGGTGAGACCTAGGTTGTGCTCCATGGCAATCTCGGCTGCGTTTTCGATCTGAGCCGCGGTTCCGCCCATCACTGCTGTAATTGCACCCGC
>CAZGNP010000135.1:0-1254 GCA_964527155.1 uncultured Aquiluna sp. | reverse complement strand
CACCACCTTCGTCCAGCGCCTGGCGCTAAGAAGGAAAAGACTCGTAAGGGTCTTGGTGAGGGTTCCAAGGGTAAGACCGCAGGTCGCGGTACCAAGGGAACTGGCGCTCGTACCACCACACGACTTGGTTTCGAAGGTGGCGGTGTGAACCTAGTTATGCGCACTCCAAAGCTGCACGGATTCAAGAATCCAGCAAAGGTGGAGTACCAGGTTGTCAATGTGTCGGCTCTTGGCGAGCTTTACCCACAGGGCGGCAAGGTAACCATCACTGATCTAGTGGCCAAGGGTGCTGTTCGTAAGGGCAAGCCAGTCAAGGTCCTAGGCAACGGAGACGTCTCAGTTAAGCTGGAGGTCGTTGTTGACAAGGTATCGCAGTCGGCAAAGACCAAGATTGAAGCTGCCGGTGGCAGCGTCAACGGCTAAATAGCCATCGGAGGTGCAGGGTGATTCAAGCCATAGTTAGAGCGTTTAAGACGCCAGATCTGCGTAGGAAGCTTTTCTTCACGCTAGCTCTGATTGCCGTCTTCAGACTTGGCTCGTTCATCCCTGCGCCAAACGTGGACTACACCAATGTCCAGCAGTGTTTGGCTCAGACTCAGACCACCTCTGGTCTTTATGAGCTGGTAAACCTGTTCTCTGGTGGAGCGCTTCTGCAGCTTTCCATCTTTGCCCTGGGCATCATGCCTTACATCACAGCTTCGATCATCACGCAGCTACTGCGCGTTGTGATTCCACGCTTTGAGACTTTGTATAAAGAAGGTGCAGCTGGCCAGTCCAAGCTGACCCAGTACACCCGTTACCTGACCATTGCTCTTGCGCTGCTGCAGTCCACCACCTTGGTGACCGTGGCAAGGCAGGGAGCACTGTTTGGTGCTGACTGTACGCTGCCGATTTTGGTGAACACCGACGCCCTCTCGATCACCCTGATGGTCATGACCATGACCGCAGGAACCGGTTTGATTATGTGGCTGGGTGAGCTCATCACTGAGCGCGGTGTTGGTAATGGTATGTCGCTTCTGATCTTCACCTCAATCGCTTCAACCTTCCCATCATCGCTGCTGCAGATTCTGCAGACCAGAACCGTTGAAATCTTCGTCATCGTGATGGCAGTTGGTTTCTTGGTGGTTGCGCTAGTTGTTTTGGTGGAAGAGTCGCAGCGCAGAATTCCTGTGCAGTACGCAAAGCGAATGGTTGGTCGTAAGGCCTACGGTGGTCAGTCCACCTACATTCCAGTGAAGGTAAACACCGCTGGTG
>CAZGNP010000134.1:0-1280 GCA_964527155.1 uncultured Aquiluna sp. | reverse complement strand
TTGGTTTCTTGCCTCAACTTTTTTTCTGTGTTCTTTCGCTTTTTTTCCCATTTTATTTATTTTAATTAATTATTAGTTGATGGTCGATTTACTTCAAACCACTCGATGATTGCATTGATTGCCCATACTGACCCTGAAGCCAACATACCATCAAAGAACCATGAGTAGTATTTGTTTACGTTTAACATTTCGTGTACAGGTGAATATAGGAAAATTCCGTAGAAAAATCCAACCCAAACTGAACAACACATCATACATGATAACATATTTGATAAAAATTCACCGAATCCTTGTAATGGTGCGTGTGGATTACCCCCCCACTTGTTAATGAAATTTCTTGGTCCGTTAAAAATTGAACCGTAAACTAAGATGTTGCTTATCCCATAAGCCATAATCATCCATAATAATAATTGTACCATATTCTTTATTTATATAATTTATCGTCAAGGTTTGACCCTTTTAAATAGACGGCTTGTTTATTTTCTTGGAACTTTTGAATCTCCATAATTGTCTGTTCCAATTCTCTTATTTTTTTGTCTTTGTCTAAAGTTTCTTGTCTAACTTTAGCTAAAGTATTTTGTAATGCTTCAAGTTTAGACTTTGATGAATTGTCCGTTGTTTCCTTCTCTACGACCACTTCCACTATCTTTTCCACTGGTGGTTTAGCTAAATGTTCGTCTAAAGTTCGTCTAAGTTCATCTAGTTCTTGTTCTTTTTTAGACATTTTATTGTGGAAAATATTTTCGTTTTCTGTCGTTATAGTGGAAAATTTTCTTACTTCTTCCTCCAATTCTTGTGTTTTAGTGGAAAATATTTGTTTGTCAGATTCCAACTGTTGTATTTTTAACAACAGTTCATTCACCTGTTTATCATCAGTTATGAATATTTCTTTCTCAACAACTTTTTCAATTGGAATCTCTTTGATTACCTCTTGGATAACAACTTTTTCAACAGGTACTTCTTTAACCACTTCAATCAACTTTTCAACAACTCGGTCGACGGGAACTTCTTTAATCACCTCAACCAATTTATCAACTGGTTTTTCTACAGTGACAATCTTTTCAACAGGTACCTCAACATACTCAACCTTAACCACCTCTTTGATAACCTCAACAGGAATTTCAACACGTTTTTCAACAATAACCTCTTTAATTACTTCTTTTTCACCTTCATTAAGTGTTTTTTCCAAAAGACCATACTTTTCAATATTAAACCCCTGTTTAAATGAACTCTTAATTATCTTATCAACGTCAAGGTTATTCAGGGCACAATAGTTCTCC
>CAZGNP010000133.1:0-1292 GCA_964527155.1 uncultured Aquiluna sp. | reverse complement strand
GATGCGGCACACCTCGCATTTGATCCTCAGATAGCTTTGCCGTACCGATATCCATGCCACGGTAGAGCTGCATTGCATCCGCATTGATGATTTCAGCGTTGCCTAGCTTCTTGGCAATTTCTATGGCTAGTGAGGACTTACCACTGGCGGTCGCACCGACCACCGCAATAATTTCAGCCACGCCTTGCTCTAATCGGAATCCCGAGATTCACCTTGCCGGTTGAACAAGATTCAGCCTCAGCGCGATCGGAGGCGTCGCCGCCAGCTGTTCTGCGCACCTGATACTTGGATCCCGCTACAGAATCAGCAATCAAGAAATAGGGCGCAGCTCTGCTGACTTGAACTGTTACCAAATCCCCAGGACGAGGCACCTCGCCTCCCTCTGGCACTTCAAAGTGGACCAGTCGATTATCTCGAGCGCGACCGGTCATGCGGTTAGTGTTGCTATCTTTGCGGCCCTCACCATTAGCCACCAGCACTTCAACTTCCTGACCAATTTGCTTCTGATTTTCCTGCCATGCAACTTCATTCACCAGTTCGAGCAGTCGCTCGTATCTTTCCTGCACAACTTCTTTCTCAACCTGATTTGGCATTTCAGCCGCTGGTGTGCCAGGGCGCTTTGAGTACTGGAAGGTGTAGGCCATTGCGAAGCGCGATTTTCGCACTACATCCATCGTTGCCTGGAAGTCCTCTTCGGTCTCTCCCGGGAAACCAACAATGATGTCTGTGGTGATGGCTGCCTTAGGAATTTTGCTGCGAACGCTTTCCAAAATCCCAAGGTAACGATCAGAGCGATAGCTTCGCTTCATTGCTCGAAGAATTGAATCAGAACCAGATTGCAATGGCATGTGAAGCTGCGGCATGACATTGGGCGTTTGCGCCATGGCATCAATCACGTCTTCGGTAAAGGCGGCTGGGTGCGGCGAGGTGAAGCGAACCCGTTCTAGTCCTTCAATCTCTCCGCAGGCGCGAAGCAGCTTCGCAAATGCCCCACGATCTCCAAATTCAACTCCGTAGGTGTTGACGTTTTGACCAAGCAGTGTGATTTCAACTACACCATCGGCCACGAGGGCCTTAATTTCTGAAAGAATTTCACCAGGCCTTCGGTCCTTTTCTTTACCTCTGAGCGCGGGAACGATGCAGAAGGTGCAGGTGTTGTTGCAGCCAACCGAAATCGAAACCCAACCGGCATATGCGTTCTCGCGCTTGCTTGGCAGGGTTGAGGGAAAAACTTCTAGGGACTCTAAAATCTCAATTTCAGCGCTCTGGTTGTGCCGAGCTCGCTCCAGCAG
>CAZGNP010000132.1:0-1294 GCA_964527155.1 uncultured Aquiluna sp. | reverse complement strand
TGTCAGTTTTTAATTATAGTATATCAGTAACAGGGGATTGTTCCAATAGTAATGTTGGTTCGATTAGTTTATTGTTAACAGGGGGTACTCCTCCATATACGGTACAATGGATAGACCCTGTATTATCACCTGATGTTGTAACTACTGCACCAGCCGTAAAGACAGGATTAAGTGCTGACACTTATGCTGTAAGGGTTAACGACAGTTCATTACCGACCAATGCCGAGTTCTATATAAACATACCAGTATCAAGTGGTGTATGTGCTAGTATATTATCGGTACAGAATACAACATGTGGTAGTAATAATGGTTCGGTTACAGGTACATCAACATCGGACTATTCATCAACTAATTTTTATCTTTATCATGGTGATGGTGTGTTTTCACAATCTGCGGTTACCAACCAACAAGAAATTGTTTTTGGTAGTTTAACTGCGGGAACATACTATATGACTGTTGAAGATTTAGGTGGATGTACTGCTCAAACTTCTAACTTTATTATCGAAAGTTCTCCATTACTAAATTATGGTTTATATGCAGTCCCAAACTCTGCATGTGGTAATACCCCTATTGGTAAAATTATGATTACGGGATTGACAGGAACAGGACCGTTTACATACAATTGGAGTACAAGTGCAACAGGTTCTACTGTTACGGGATTAACTGCTGGTGTATATTCAGTTGATGTGATAGATGCTTATGGATGTATTAATACGCAGTCGGCAACTATTAGTGACGTACCAGTTCTTGGTTTTGGAACCTTTACTGTTACACAACCTTCTTGTCTATCCAATGACGGAGTTCTTACAATACAAATAACGGGTGGAACTGCACCTTATTATTATTCGGCATCGACAGGACAAGTTTCTGTTCAATACGGTACTTCATGGACAATATCAGGTTTATCACCTGGTGACATTAGTATTATGGTAACAGATGCGGGATTATGTACATTCACACAAGGAACCACGTTAATAACTCCTAATGGGATAACTTCGGTTGTTATCAATACCCAAGGTTCAACTTGTTCGAGTAGTGGGGGTACTATAAGTGTTGCTGTTAATGGAGGGTCAACTCCGTACACGTATACTTTAATTTATCCAAATGGGGACGTATTGAATGTTGCAAGTAGTCAAACAAATCAATTGTTCTCTAATCTATATTCGGGAACGTATACAGTTTCTATTACAGATGCTTCAGGTTGTTTTTATATGGATGAGGTGACTTTATTCGCGACAAACACATTTACAATTTCAACACAAGTTACAGGTACCACATGTAATCAAAATAATGG
>CAZGNP010000131.1:0-1301 GCA_964527155.1 uncultured Aquiluna sp. | reverse complement strand
ATCCGTTGCACTGCTTGTCCTCGCCGCGTGCGGCGGGTCCGAATCGACGACGCAAAATTCCACGCGCACGAAAAACGCGGCGCTCGATCAGCCGACAACCACGGCCAACAGCAACACGTCGAACAGCACCCCCACCAACAAAACCTGCGCGCAGGGCGGGGCGTGCGTCGTCGGCGACATCGGGCCCGGTGGCGGCATCGTCTTCTACGCCGAGCAAACACTGCAGCCGTGGGGTCAGTACATGGAAGTGTCGCAAAAGACTCTCGACCCCAACTTCGACACCATGTGGTGTGACGTCGCTCCGTCACAGGGTTACCCCAAGGCCGACGCGCTCGGCAACGGACTCAACACGACCACCTGGTTTGCACGCGACTGCAAGCGCGGACTCCTGCGCATGGCCATCGATCTGGTTCAGGGCGGCAAAGACGACTGGCACCTGCCCACGCTCGCCGATGCCAAACAGATGTACCTCGTGCGCGACAAACTCGGCATCGAAGGTGAGTGGCATTACACCGCCACGGCGAATCTGACAGACGGAAAAAAAGAGGCGTGGGCCGTCTACATGGTCGAAGAACAGACCATGTCGATGAACCCCCTCGCAGGTCTTGCCGGCCGCGCCATCCGAACTTTTGCACCGAACCCGGTTCCGTCGTGTGCGAACGGTGACGTCTGCAAGGTCGGCGACGTCGGCCCCGGCGGCGGACTCGTGTTCTACGCGGCCGACACGCCCCAACCATGGGGTCAGTACATGGAAGTATCGCAAAAGACTCTCGACCCCAACTTCGACACCATGTGGTGTGACGTCGCTCCGTCACAGGGTTACCCCAAGGCCGACGCGCTCGGCAACGGACTCAACACGACCACCTGGTTTGCACGCGACTGCAAGCGCGGACTCCTGCGCATGGCCATCGATCTGGTTCAGGGCGGCAAAGACGACTGGCACCTGCCCACGCTCGCCGACTTGAAGCAGCTGTACCTCGTCAGCGAGCAGTTGAAGATCGAAGGCCAGTGGCACTACAGCGCAACTCCCGACGTTGCGAACAAGCAAGCCATCGCCCTGTACATGGTCGACGGCACCGTCAAGCCGATGAACCCGCTCGCCGGATTCGCCGGACGTGCGATTCGCACCTTCGGCCCACGGGCTACCGCAGCCACCACGATCGTCCCGCAAACGATCCCAGCGACCATGCCCCCCGCGACGACGATGGCCCCCGCACCGACGATGGCGCCCGCAACAACCATGACCCCCGCAACAACCATGGCCCCGGCAGTCGCGACAAAGGGGACGACGTGTGCGACGG
>CAZGNP010000130.1:0-1302 GCA_964527155.1 uncultured Aquiluna sp. | reverse complement strand
GCTGTTTGAGGACTATAAGCTGGAGCTGCCTGTTGCAAAGCTTGCTCTTCAGCAAGGGCTTCAGCTTCTAGGCGCTTCAGTTCTTCTTCATCTACATAAGGGGATTGTGTCATAAGGTTCTACCATGCAAGAAACTGAAACGCCGGCCATCCGGCAGTTGAATAACCAATTTATCTCCGTGTTGTGTACGAGATTTAGCTACAATACGTGCACCATTTTGTAGGTACACTTTAGAGCCCTTAGCTGTTCCGTAATCAATACCGTGAGAACCACGTGCTACATGACCAGCAAAGGTATCAGTAATAGGAATACGGCTCAAAGGAACCCGTCCAAATTGAGGATCATCGACAACTACAAAGTTATCAAGTGCTTTAGCTGAGAACTCCCTAGCAAATTCATTCTGAGGAGTGTTAGGATTGTCTTGTTGTTTAACGTCTAGGTGTGGACCAGTAGACGTAGGGCCAATGTTATCTGTAATATAAGCAAGCGTAGGACGCATGAATGCTTGATTACGTGCAGGAGTAGTTGGGTTGTAAGGTTGGTCTACATTAACACCCATCTGTTGCATCACACGAATGATCTTACTAGGATAGGCAGCTTCACCACCAGCATAGCCACCAGCTGCAATAGCTTCGATAGCTTGACGTGGTGTCTTAGCTTGTGCCAAACCAGGAGCATACCTAGGATCAGTCATGAGATTCATGAAGTCCTTAGCAGACTCAAGGGGAGAAGCATAGTCCCTCCAATAGGAACCGTTCTTCATTGTACCTTGACCAGGACGTGCCTTAATGTTAAAGACGTTATTCTTACCACTGGTATACTTGCCCCACCCAGACTCTAGTGCCCACATAGCAGCCATAACCTGAGGGAACTTAAACCCAGATGCAGTACCAAGTGCCTGTACATCAGCATAGCCACTGTTGCCTGTACGAACAGTAGCAGGGGCATTACCGCTACCAATGATAGCAGTGTTAAGACGGTCTTGAGTAAGTGGTTGATCTAAGATACGACGTAGTACAGGATCATTAATCTGGTTGAGTTGATCCCTAAACCCAGGCTTAACTTGTTGTTTAAGACCAGCAGCCTTAAGTTGAGCGTTAAGGATTTGAGTAGGACTCATACCAGGCACTGCTCTAGACAAATCAGTGTAGATCTGTGGGATAGAGATCGGCTTACCATTAGCGATGCGGTTATCAATATCCTTGAGAAGTGCAGGACTAGCCAGGACTTCAGTATTGATTACATTACTGTTAGCACGTACCTTCTTAACAACCTCAGACGTAGTGATGACATTGATAGCAG
>CAZGNP010000129.1:0-1315 GCA_964527155.1 uncultured Aquiluna sp. | reverse complement strand
GAGGCATTGCGCGAACATGGTGCGAGTAATCTGATTGTCGAGTTACAGGGGAGCCTGTTCTTCGGCAATACCGATGCGCTGTACCGCAGGTTGGAACCCGATCTTGAAACAGCGCGTTATTTAATCTTGGATTTTCAGCGCGTGCAATCGATTGATATGACGGCCGCACACATGCTCGATCGTGTACGTGCCCAGTTGGCTGAACGTGGCGCGACTTTATTGCTCTCGCGCTTACCGTTTACTTTGCCGACCGGCCGGAATTTGCGCGGCTACTTGAAGGAGCTGGGCGTCACCCATAGCGGTGAAGAGATTCGTATCTTTGATGATTTTACTGATGCGCTGGAGTGGGTCGAGGAAGAGACTCTGCGTACGCTTGGTGTGCATGTGGATGAGGGACATCCGCTGAAACTTGAAGAATTTGAGATATTCAGTGACATGCAGCCTAGTACCTTGGCAGCATTACAACGTTGCGTGCAAAAACGCTTTTATGCAGCGGGCGAAACGATTTTTATCGCGGGCACACCCGGTGATTCGCTGATGCTAATTGCCCATGGCTCGGTGCGTATTGATTTATTGCTTGAAGATGCGCGCCGCATGCACATGGCGACGTTTGGCCGCGGTCAGTTTTTTGGTGAGATGTCTTTCCTTGACCATCATCCGCATTCGGCAGATGTATCGGCGGTGACGGATACGGAGCTAGTAATTTTGCCGCGGCCAGATTTTGACCGCTATGCCACCGAAGATCCGGTGATGGCTTCACATGTATTTGCTTCGCTCTCTATCGCGCTCGCGGACCGCTTACGTCACACCAATGAAGAACTGCGCGCGCTTGAGTCGGGCTAATGCCGCTTAAGGTCGATTAACGCCTCTTCTAGCCCCTTCGCATCTCTGTCAACATGTCCATGGCAGGCTATTTGGCCAAATTCCCGATTCGTCATTTTGGCCGGTTATATTAGGGGAATGGCCGTCGGCAAGTGCGGGTCAGCGGCGACAAAATTGACTATTCGAGACCGCGTAACCAAGAGGGGAAAGCAAAATGAAAACAATCTTGTCCGTGTTGGCAGTGCTATTTGCATTTACCGTTAGCAGCGCCCAGGCCGCGACTGATCAGCAAAATAAAATGGCGACCTGTAACAAAGAGGCGACCGGCAAGAAAGGCGACGAACGCAAGGCCTTCATGAAAGACTGCCTGAGTAAAAAGCCTGCCGAGGACCCCAAGCCAGCCATGAACAGTCAGCAAAGCAAAATGGCCACGTGTAACAAAGAAGCCACTGGCAAAAAAGGCGACGAGCGCAAAAAATTCATGAGCGAGTGC
>CAZGNP010000128.1:0-1327 GCA_964527155.1 uncultured Aquiluna sp. | reverse complement strand
TAATTTGTATAAAAACTCACTATCGAGTTATTTATAGTACAAATGGCAGTTTTTCAAATAACATCATGTAGTCCTCCAGGAACTCAGTATAATGTAAATTATGGTGGGTCATTAAATACACTTGGAGTTTATTACCTAACATTTACTGGGTCAACACCTGAGGGTTGTTATACTGTTGATGGCCCTGGCGTTGGTAATGATGATACAATTGATAGCGTGTCCATTGATTATGTTGATTGTGAAACGTGTGCAATAGAACCCACTCCAACCCCAACAACTACTCTTACACCAACACCAACTTCAACACCATTTTATCAATATTATTTTACAGGTTGTTGTGGAGGTGAGACATTTAGAATAACATCGGGAACTGATTTAGGTTTTAATGTTGGTGATATTAGATATTTGTCATTTAGTGGTGGAAACGTTACAAGATGTTTCGAAGTAGTTAATCCAATTCCTTTGGCTGACATAACTTATACTTGGAATGTTATTTTAGACACTTTTAGTATAAGTTATCCTAGTTGTAGTGCTTGTGTTATTGCAAATCCTAGTGCAACATGTCCTCCTAACGCGCTAATAACTTCTTGTGAAAATCCTGCGGTACAGTATGTTATTGATTATGGTGCATCATTTCCTTCGATTGGAACTGTACTTTATATGACATTTACAGGTGCAACACCAAGTGGTTGTTATACCTTTACAAGTACATTTCCTGTTGGGGCGGCTGTTGATGGTGCGGATAATAAATCCACATTTATTGACTGTCCTACTTGTATTGCGTCTATTACTACTCCAACACCTACAACAACCGCGTCACAAACTCCAACACCAACTGAAACACCTACAAACACACCAACAAATAGCGAAACACCTACAAACACACCTACAAATACTGAAACACCAACAAATACACCAACTTTAACTCCGACAACAACTGTAACACCAACTTGTTCATTGGCAACATATATTCAGTTACAATTAATTGAGAACAACGTATCAAACACCTATACATTCGTATTACAAACTTCAACTTTCAATGGGAAGTATCTTTGGGAGTCGGGTGCGGGATATCAAGTTAGATGGGATGGAACTCAGTGGATTGTTTTTGGGTATAATCCTGGTGGTATATTATATTATAACCCAAGTACAAATGATGTTCCACCAGATGTTTCTTGGACTTATATTGGAGGAAGTGGACTGTGTGCTGCGATTGCAACATCATCGGGATGTGGATATTTACCATCACCAACTCCAACCAATACTGAAACTCCAACAGTGACTCCAACTGTCACAAATACACCATCAATTACACCTACAGAAATTG
>CAZGNP010000127.1:0-1345 GCA_964527155.1 uncultured Aquiluna sp. | reverse complement strand
ATTTCAACCAGAAAATTGAACAGAATGAACCTGAGAAGAAGATACCTTCAACCGCTGCAAAAGCAACTAATCTTTCTTGGAAAGACGCTTTCTCAATCCAATCCAAAGCCCATTTAGCTTTCTTCTGAACCGCAGGTAAATTGTCCAACGCAGTAAAACATAAATTCTTTTCTTCTTCATTTGAGATGTAAGTGTCAATAAGAAGTGAATACATTAAACTGTGGATGTTCTCCATTGCTAATTGGATTCCATAGAAAAACTTTGCTTCAGGGTATTGAACCTCACGATAAAAGTTTTCTGCCAAGTTTTCATTAACAATACCATCAGATGCCGCAAAGAACGACAAAATATTCTTAACGAAATATTGTTCGTTTTCAGACAGGTTATTCCAATCTCTGATGTCATTAGTTAAATCAATTTCTTCTGCCGTCCAAAACGCCGCTTGGTGCATTTTGTAGTATTCCCATATATCATTGTGTTCAATTGGGAAGATAACAAACCTATTAGGGTTCTCTATTAATATTTTTTCCATAATTTTTAAATTGTTTTTTTTACGATTTTTGTTGTTCTTCTCTTTGTTTTCTTTTCTCCAAAAGTTCCTTAACTCTGTCTCTTTTTCTCTCCTCTTGTTGTTCTTCAAAACCTAAGAATGTTACAGACGATTCTGTGTCGATTTCAAGTAGTTCGTTGTTGAACTTACAGTTTTCGAATACCACACCATCTTTACCAATACGTGACTTGGTAATTGCAATTGTTGCCAAGTTCATCTCTTTTTGTTGTAATGTTTTTGCCACGGAAATAATAACGTGACCTACTTGGGCCTTTTTGATTGAACCACCCATTTGGTCTGTGGTCACAACTTCAGATGAAATTGATGACCTGTTACCTTGAGTTGCCGTCCAACCTACCAAAGATAATTCGTGACACATAGCTTCAAATCCTCTCATAACCGAACCTTCCGCTTTCCACTCGTCTTTACTTGAACTTTCAGGAACCACACAATCAATATAGTCTAAAAGAACCAAGTCAATTTTTGTACCGTCAGCAATCATTTTTCTGATTTGGTTTTTGATTTGATTCATTGACATTGAATCCGATGGAAGTTTTTTCAAGATTAATTCGTTTTTCATCGTTTCTTTGATTTCAGTAATTTTTGCCATTACCTCATCTTTGTGTTTCACCAAATTATCAGGCTCAATTCCTGTCCAAAGTGTAAAGTGTTTACGTTGTACGATTTTTGGGTTGTCTTCAAAGAATATTTGAAGTACGTTGTATCCAAGGTTAAATGCCGTGTTTGCAATCTTTGTTAAGATGGTAGTTTTACCAACACCTGTTGGTGCCAAAA
>CAZGNP010000126.1:0-1372 GCA_964527155.1 uncultured Aquiluna sp. | reverse complement strand
GACAACTCAATCACCTATGCTGCAACGCTTGGCTTAGTAGGCAAAGACCTAGCAACTGCCAGACTGATAACTCTTGATGCCCACCACGACCTGCGAGATGGCGTATCGAACGGATCTCCAATCAGAAGACTGATTGATGCAGGATTTAACCCAGCAAATATTTATCAGCTTGGCATCAATGACTTCTCAAATTCCCCCGAATACGCAATCTATGCAAAGTCAATTGGTGTGAACGTGATTTCCAGATCCGAGATTGCCGTGATTGGAATTGAGAAAGCCTGCAAGAAAGCCCTCAAAGGGGCAGAGGGCAAAATCTTCGTTGACATTGATGTTGATGTTTGTGATCGTTCAGTTGTCCCTGGTTGCCCAGCTGCAGCACCAGGTGGCCTAAGCGCATTTGAACTAAGACAAGCAGCTCGCATTCTCGCCAGCCACAAATCCGTGCGGGGCATCGACATCACCGAGATTGATGCAACTTCTGACTCAGCCGATCAAAGAACCATCAAGCTCGGAGCACTGCTGGTTCTTGAAATCCTGGCCGGCTACCAGATGCGCTAACAAGCTTTCTGAGAGCTGGTAGTGGCAACTTTTGGCTGTGTTTGAAGCCGCTAAACTGATGCCAAACCGCCTCACCGCCGCGGCTTTATCCAACCCGAAACTGGCAAAAGCCAGCCAACCGAAGGGGAAAAGTGCCAAAGATCATTGTTGAGATCATGCCTAAGCAGGACCTGCTAGATCCCCAAGGAAAAGCCGTAGCAAACGCCCTTCACCGCTCTGGCCACAAAGACATCAGCGCCGTGAGAATCGGAAAAAGAATTGAACTTCACTTCAACAGAGAAGTAACCGAAAAAGACATTGCAGAAGCCAAAGAGCTAGCCAAGAGCTTTCTGTCTAACGATGTAATCGAAGACGTTGTAGCGGTAGTAGTCGAATGAGAATCGGCGTCATCACCTACCCAGGTTCCCTTGATGACCGGGATGCCCAAAGAGCAATCAAGCTAGCCGGTGGAACACCGGTACCACTGTGGCATGCCGATAACTCTCTAAAGAAAGTTGATGCCGTAGTTCTGCCAGGTGGCTTTTCATATGGCGACTACCTCAGGTGCGGAGCAATTGCAGCGCAAGCTCCCGCCACCAAAGAAGTAATCAAGCTGGCAGAAAAAGGCTTACCAGTTCTTGGCATCTGCAATGGCTTCCAGGTTTTAGTCGAAGCACATTTACTTCCAGGCGGCCTAATCAGAAACGAACACCAGCACTTCATCTGCCGAGACCAAAAGCTAAGAGTTGAAAACAACCAAACAGCTTGGACCTCGCTCTTTGAAAAAGACCAAGAGATCACAATTCCCCTAAAGAACGGCGAGGGCGGCTATATC
>CAZGNP010000125.1:0-1372 GCA_964527155.1 uncultured Aquiluna sp. | reverse complement strand
GATCTTTTGATTCGATTGCTTGCTGAATCATCCAGTAAGCATCGTTGGGATTAGAGGGTGTTATTACGCGCAGACCTGCGGTGTGAGCAAAATATGCCTCGGGGCTTTCTGAGTGGTGCTCAACCGCACCAATTCCGCCACCGTATGGAATTCTAATTACAACTGGCATTGCTAAATAACCCTCTGACCGTGACGTTAGCTTCGCCAGCTGCGTGATGATTTGATCGAAGGCTGGATAAATAAAACCGTCAAACTGAATTTCAGTTACTGGTTTGTATCCGCGCATCGCTAGGCCAATAGCTGTTCCAACAATTCCTGACTCGGCAATTGGAGTGTTAAAGATTCGGTTTGGACCAAACTCGTCTAGCAGGCCTTCGGTAACGCGAAAGACTCCACCAAGTTCGGCAACGTCTTCACCAAACATCAAAACCTTGCTGTCTTTTTGCATGGCTTTTTGCAAACCCATGTTGATGGCTTTGGCGATCGCTAGGTCGCGATAGTTACTCATGCGACCCCATTTGCTCTTCGTATGCCTTCAGCCAGGCCTTTTGTCTTTCAATCTCCGGGTGTGGATCGGAGTAAACAAAATCAAAGATGTTCTCTAGTGGCGGCTTTGTAAGAGCAAAGGTTTGCTCTCTGATTTCGGCAGCAAGTTGATCGCCGGCGTGCGCCACCTCATCGAAGAAATCGTTTCCGATTCCCTGCTTGCGCAAAAATATTTCGTAGCGCTTGATTGGATCTTTTGCTCGCCACTGGTCAACTTCGGCCTCATCGCGATACTTGGTTGGGTCATCCGAGGTGGTGTGAGCGCCGATTCGATAGGTGAGTGCCTCTAGCAGGAACGGCCCGGCTCCTTCGCGAATTTCGTCCATGTGTAGTTTGGTTGCCGCATAGCAAGCCAGCACATCATTGCCATCAATGCGCATACCTGGAACACCGAAGCCCTCACCTCTTCTATATAGAGGAACCTTGGTTTGGCTATCGATGTTGGCTGAGATTGCCCACTGGTTATTTTGAATGAAGAACATGATTGGCGCTTCATTGACGGCTGCAAACAGTAGCGCCTCGGAAACATCCCCCTCAGCAGTTGCACCATCACCAAAATAAGAAATAACCGCCAGGTCCTCGGCTGGATTGCCGGTGGCGACTTTGCCATCCAGCTTCACACCCATCGCATAACCAACCGCATGCAATACCTGGGTTCCTAGAACAATTGCATATAAGTGGAACCTGGTCTCTTCTGGATTCCAACCTCCGTGGTTCACCCCACGCATCATTTTCAGAATGGACATCAGCTCAACACCGTGAGTGATTGCCACCCCGTGTTCGCGATAGCTGGGGAAGATGTGGTCGTTTTTACCAACCGCATAAC
>CAZGNP010000124.1:0-1382 GCA_964527155.1 uncultured Aquiluna sp. | reverse complement strand
TATATATTGTCCGCAGCAGTATATGGGACAATTGAAATAATTAAGAGTATTATCGAATTTTTTAAGTAGTTCTGTTGAACTTCACGTTCAACTTAACATACATATCCCCACCATTATATCCTTTACCCTTTAATCTTAAAGGTTTTGAGGTATCAAATACTGGTAAAGCATTTAACATCAACTCCCCATTTGGGTGAGGTACTGTGAACTTATCCGCCTGTATCTGGTCTAAATCTAAAAACAAATTATAAATTAAATCATTATTCATTTTCTCATAACCATCTTGGTTCACCATCTCAATTTGTATAACCAAATCACCGTATTGACCATTTCTGAAATCCCCAAATCCCGCCAATTTTAAAAATTGTCCATTATCAACACCAACAGGTAGTTTAACGTTAACCTCATGACTATGTGTTTTAGTACCTCTACCATCACAACTATAACATCTGTGAACCAAAGTATGTCCACGACCCGCACATGTCTGACAAGCAGTTCTTATTTGTTGAGTCATGAATCCAGTACCGAATGTTTTGATTTGGAATCCTGCCCCTCCACAAGTAAAACACTTTTGTTGTTCACCACCACTACCACTACAAACTTCACAGTGGTTATCTTTCATGTATCGAATAGTCTTTTCAATACCATGAAATGATTCAATAGGATTTATCTGAACTTTAATGATTTTGTCAGGTGCATTCTTTTGTCTTCCTGAAAAGGGATTTTGAGTTTGTTGCCCAAACATTTGAGCAAACAAATCTTCATAAGACATTCCCCCATTACCTGCGAATGGATTGTTTAATTTGTTATCGTATTGACTTCTTTTGGTCTCATCGCCTAAAGTATCATATGCAGTTGCAATCTCTTTGAACTTTTCAGCTCCTTCAGGATTTACATCAGGATGGTATTGTTTACTGAGTTTTCTATAAGCCTTCTTAATCTCATCCTGAGTTGCTTCTTTACTTACTCCTAAAGTTTCGTAATAATTATTCATGTATGGAGAACTATTTGGTAGTCTTGTTTAAAAATAAAAAAAGAAAACGAATAATAAAGAAGTTCGTTACTTTATCTCGTGCCAAATCATTTTACGAAAATCTAATTGAAAAGTCAAACGAGGTAATATTTGATGTGTTAGTTGAGAATACAAAAGAATGTAAATTTGAACTTGGATTAATAGATACCAAACCAAATCAATCCGCACCAATATATATGACTGACGAACATGGTAGAAATGTTAAAGTCAAATTCGAGGACAATACTGGTATGTCGATTATTAAGATGAGCCCATATCGTCAAGAGGAACTAATATATGATGTTGAGAAGAACCGTAAAATCACCGCAAATGATTTAATCAAACAATACCTTAAAGGCGATGGTCTTAA
>CAZGNP010000123.1:0-1386 GCA_964527155.1 uncultured Aquiluna sp. | reverse complement strand
CTGCGTTTTCGATCTGAGCCGCGGTTCCGCCCATCACTGCTGTAATTGCACCCGCCGCCATTGAGCAAGCGGACCCGACTTCGCCTTGGCAACCAGCCTCGGCACCGGAGATTGATGCGTTCCTCTTATATAGCGATCCAATTGCCGCAGCAGTTGGCAGATAAACCATGGCTATTTGTTCATCACTCACGTCTCTGAATTCATGGGCGAAGTAGGCAACGGCAGGAATGATGCCGGCTGCGCCATTGGTTGGGGCGGTGACGACCCGATTACCAGCAGCATTTTCTTCATTGACTGCAATTGCAAACGACTGCAGCCATTCAGCCGTCAGGTCTCCGATGCTGTTTTCTTTGCTCATCTTTGAAAGCTGTTCTGCCATGGCCTTGGCTCTTCTTGGCACTTTCAGATAACCCGGCAACACACCTTCAGTTGAAAGGCCAGCTTTTATGCAGCCCTTCATGGCTAGCCAAATTGCCATTAGTTGAGCTTCTACTTTTTCTCTTCCGTGGATTGCAACATCGTTGGCTAGCGCGATTTCAGCAATGGAGAGCTTTTCTCGATCTGCTATCTCAACCAGTTCCGCAGCAGAAACGTATGGAAAAGGAACGGCAGGTCTTGCTTTAGCTTCTTGGCCATCTTGCTCAATGAATCCCCCGCCAACCGAGAAGTAAATAGATTCGTGAATCTTGATATCACCATCGAATGCCTCAAACAGCATTCCGTTAGAGTGACGCTCAAGGCGCTCACGGCCCGCAAAAACTAAGTCTTTTTCTTCAAAAACAATTTCTTTTTCATACACGCTCAGCGTCTTGGCGGCAATCGCATCGTCAAACATGGTTCTAACGTGCTCAGGGTTTGCAGTCTCGGGTTCAAAGCCAGCCAAACCGGCGATAAGGGCATTGGTGGTTCCGTGACCAGCACCGGTGGCGCCGAGTGATCCATAAAGCTTGATACTGATGCGACTAAAAGTTTTGTTTTTAATTTCTGTGGCAAATGCTTTGGCAGCGCGCATCGGACCGACGGTATGGGAAGAGGAAGGTCCAATCCCAATCGTGAATAGATCTAGCGCGCCGACGTAGTTCATCTTTATGAAAGTGGGCCGGCCTAAGGCCGGCCCACTCCTTTCATAACTAACTTACTTCTTTGCGCTATCTACCGCGTACTGCTCTTCAGGAGACAGAACAAGGTTGTGACGGCCATACAGCGCGAATACGAGCAACATGACTACGTAAACGACTGCAATACCGGCAATAGCGGTTTGGAAAGCAGGGTTGATTAGGTAGCCCACAAAGGACAGACCAGCAATCAACGCTGCAAGCACACCACCGGTTACACCCCAAGGTGACTTGTATGGGCGGTTCATGTTTGGCAGCTTGCGGCGAAGGA
>CAZGNP010000122.1:0-1427 GCA_964527155.1 uncultured Aquiluna sp. | reverse complement strand
ACCGTTGCTCGACGGGTGTGTTGTTTCCCCAGTCGTCCACATAGGTTTCCACATGGATCCACATTTGACCTGTGCCAGGTGATTTGTTGACCATCCCTTTTCCGGCCTGCCAATACCGTTTGGCGTGGTAGTCGTGGATGCGTTGGATGCCCAGTTCAGCGGAGTTTTCGATCAGCCAGGGCAGGATGATCCATTCCATTTCGGCACGATTCTTATAGCCCAGGTCAACCGCCGCCCCGAAAGCATGCGACGACCAAACCACACCGTCGCGGATGGGCCGCCGATTGTAGATCCCGAGGTTCACTAGCCCCCAGCGCCGTCGACTGTACGCGGCGAGTTGCACCAGGTTGGGGGATTTGACGTTGTATGGGGCGTCGGGTGTGCCTGCTTTTTGCCACGATTTGAATCGTGTTGCCACTGTCATCAGTAGTCGCCTTCGGGTTGCAGGATGCGCACGGTGACGGTGCCGGTTGAGGTGACGCCGTACAGGGCATTGAGGGACGGCACCAAAATGGTGGAAATCACGTCTTTTTTGGTGACGAGGCCGGTGGTGGTGGTGACTGCGGATCCGCCAATGTGAACGTCTGTTCCGACCGGCTCGAGGTAGACGGTGCGGGTCGCATTCTGGGTTTCTGCGATCAGCAGGGTGGGGCTGGTGGTCACGGTGACAATGCTGGCGATCATTTGGGGTCTTTCTTTTTGATGATCGGGTCAACTGGTTTGCCGGTGATGGCCGCCATGCCGTTGCCGACGCTGTAGCCGACAATCATGGTGATAATGGGCAGCCCCTGGTCGGTGTCGATGGATCCGACGGCCAGCAGGACGGTCATACAGATGAGGGCCACGAGGGCGATCAACGCTTTGGACGGGTTGATGCTCATGCGATCACCCAGATGGCGACAGCGCCGAGCAGGACGATAAGAACAGCGGCGGTTTTCATCAGGCGGCTTCGTAGTTGAAATTGACGCGAATAAAGTCTGACGCGGCCCATGTGACCGGCGTGGAATTGGTGATGACGGACGCCGGGTTGTTGTAGTACATGACCATTCTCGAGGTGGTGTCCATGACAAGGGTGCCGAGATAGACGGCCGACAGCGACGAATCAAAAGCCTGCCAGGTGCCGCACACGACGCCGGACGCCTGGGCGGTCACGGGAATCGAAAAGTAGTAGACACCAGATCCGGGGTTTACGCCAGACGTGCCAAACTGGATCTGTCCGACGCCGTAGACGAATTTGTTGACGCGGCCGTAGCGGCCTGTCTGGCTGGAGCCGGTGCCCAACGTCGGGTTGGTTGTCGAGGCCGTCAAAGCCGGTGACCACGTTTCGAATGCCGCGCCGATCTGGTTCATGGTCGCGGCGGTCAGGATCTGTCCTGCCGATAGCCCTGCTGTGTACTGTGTCGCCATTACTGGTATCCCAATCTGTC
>CAZGNP010000121.1:0-1434 GCA_964527155.1 uncultured Aquiluna sp. | reverse complement strand
GATATTCAACAAGAGAACATAACCCAAAATTTATTGAATACTTGAAAAAAAGTTCTGGATTCAAAAAAATTGAGGTTATCGAAAAAATAAATAATGGTGAGAAGTCACTTTCTGAGGTTTACAATGAAATCTTAAGAGAATCTAAAACTGATATTGTGGTTTTATGTCACGATGACATTTATTTTGACAGTTCAAGTTGGTTCCATAAAATAAAATCTCACTTTGAAAAAAGTGACTTTGGTATTTTAGGTGTTGCAGGTAGTACTAACATGCCTGAAACAGGTAGATGGTGGGATAATAGAAAAACCATGATTGGTATTGTCAATCATGAAAGTGGTGGGAAAAAATGGACATCAAAATATTCTGAAGACCACGGTAAATCAATTAAACAAACTGTAATTGTTGACGGTCTTTTTATTGCGTTAAGTAAGTCAAGAATCAAACACACATTTGACGAAGACTTCAAAGGTTTTCACTTTTATGATTTAGCATTTTGTTTTAAAAATCATATTGAAGGTGTAAAGGTTGGTGTTATCAGTAATATTAGAATTACACATAAATCAATTGGTCAAACAAATCAACAATGGGAAGACAACAGACAATTCTTTGTTGAGAAATATGGTAGTAGTTTACCTAACAAAATACCTTTCGACCCAAACAAGAGATTAAAAGTGATGTTGTCTTGTTTATTTTTCAGAAACTTTACGGGTTCAGAATTATATGTTTTTGAACTTGCAAAAAGTTTGATGAAGTTAAATTGTAGTGTAACTGTGGTTTCACAAATTGGAGGTCCTTTAACCGACATGGCGAAGAAACTCGGTATTAAATGTCTATCATTTGAAGAATCACCAGGGTTTAAGATTGGAGATGGTAAATGGGGATTTGAGACACCTGAAGGAATTAAACCATCAACACCTAATATGATGTATAGAGTTTCTGATGTCGATTACGATATTATACACATCCAACACAAACCAGTTACGGAAAGGATTTTGAGTATGTACCCTGAGATTCCAAAAATTTGTGCAGTACACTCTGAAGTTATTTCTTTAGAGGACCCAATTAAAGACCAAACAATAAAAAAATATATTGCAATACGACCTGAAATTAAAACCCATATTGTTAACAATTTTGAAATTTCTGAAGATATGGTTGACGTAATTTACAATCCTGTGGATAACGAAAAATTCAGTTCAAAGAATGTTAAAAATGAAAATTATGTTTTATTTGTTGGTACCATAGACTACTTAAGAAAAGATACCATTTTTGATTTAATTGAATATACAAGAGAAAACGGTAAAGAACTTTGGTTAGTTGGAGAAGATAAAGACAATTATCTCCAACAAGTTTTAAGTGAACCTCATGTTAAACATTTTCCCCCAACATGGTCAGTTGAAAAGTTTATCTTAAATTCTTCAGAAACCGCAGGTATTC
>CAZGNP010000120.1:0-1444 GCA_964527155.1 uncultured Aquiluna sp. | reverse complement strand
AAGAAGACCCCAACGCCCCTGCCGAGGAAAGTCCAGCCCCAGAGGATGCCCTGCCTGATTGGGCCCAGGGAACAACAGCCGCTACTAAGAGTTGCAGTAAATAACTTTTAGTCAGGTTTGCCATAGACAAGGCCTGCAGGCTTCAAAATTTCTTCAGAATTTACACTTTTCAACTCAATTGAGATGCTTAATTCACTTTAGGCTGCCACGGCGATGAGAATTTACTAAAGTTTCAGTTCACGAACTGAGGGGGCTCATGACATCTCTACTGCCTGACAGAAATCTAGCAATGGAACTGGTTCGTGCGACGGAAGCAGCAGCAATCAGAACCTTCCCGTTCATTGGTAAAGGCGATAAATATGCTGTTGATCAAGCGGCTGTAGATGCCATGCGGGCTTTCCTTTCCACCATAAATTTCCGAGGTCGCGTTGTAATTGGGGAAGGGGAAAAAGATAAAGCACCAATGTTATTCAATGGTGAGTTGCTCGGGACTGGAAGCGGACCAGAGGTAGATATTGCGGTGGATCCAATTGATGGCACTACTTTGACTTCAACTGGTCGACAAAATGCAATTTCAGTCATTGCTGCGTCTGACCCCGGTTCAATGTTGGATGCCTCCTCGATTTACAAGATGCAGAAGTTTGTAGTGGGCGCACCGGGAGCTGGCGTATGCGATATTCGACTGAGCGTGAAAGAGAATCTCAAAGAATACTCCCGCGTAACAAAAAAACCTGTGTCGGAAATTTTGATTGCCGTTTTGGATCGCGAATACAACGAAGGCCTAATCGAAGAAATACGATCCGCAGGAGCAGCAACCAGATTGCTTAGAGATGGAGATGTTGCGGGGGGCATTCAAGCAGCGCGAAGGGAATCTCGCATAGATATGTGCATAGGAAGAGGCGGTTCGCCTGAGGGGGTTGTCACTGCATGTGGCGTAAAAGCCTTAGGGGGTCAGATCCAGGGAATTCTGGCGCCAGGCAGTGAAGATGAAAAACTTCGAGGTTTGCGGGCAGGCCTAAAGTTTGAGCATGTTTATGAAACCCACGAATTGGTTTCGTCGGAGAATACTTTCTTTGTTGCAACTGGGGTTACAGACGGCCCATTGGTTGCCGGTGTCAGGAAAAAAGACGGAGTGATTTACACCGAATCAATTGTTATTAGGGGGAAAACTGGCACTGTCCGAAAAGTCTTCGCGGAGTACCAAATGAACCGGTGGCTAAATTAGTAGCCCTAGCAAGATCCCCAGATTGGGTACCTTGCGGTTTTGATAAGCCTAACTGCACCGTCGACCCCAGATGCCTAGTGCTTTCAGGTCTAAAGTAGAAAAAACTTCAGGACAGGAAGAGAATGCCTGCATCCCAGGAACCTTTACTAGTGGCATGCGACGCTGGACAAACCGGAATTAGAGTTGTTCTAATCCAAAGCAATCAGCGAAAAGAGTTTT
>CAZGNP010000119.1:0-1498 GCA_964527155.1 uncultured Aquiluna sp. | reverse complement strand
TTTTCATATCTTATCTTATCATTTATTACATAGTAAATATACAAAAAAAGCCTGATTTAAACAAGCTTTTTCTTAATTATTTTTTAGATTAAATACCCTGCTCTCTACGCAAATCGTATTCTTCTTTCTCACATTCCGAATACTCAACTACTTTCAAATAAGGTTTGAAGTCAGTCATATAATAACCATTAAGGTTAGCCAAACTAATCATTGAATCAACGAATGATTTACGAACATAGGTCATATCCGATGAACCAAACCCCTGGTCTTCCGGCCAATCTGAATAATCTTCAGCTACATCATTAAGAGCTTCATACACCGCATCGGCGTAAGTGATAACTCTCTTTGTATAACGTCCCTCAACTGGGAAAGCGTTTCTAACTACATCAAACCCTTCGATTAAAGAAGCGGTTGCTAATACTGAATTCAAATTAAATGGTAAACTCATATCTTATATTTTATTTTTATTACTTAATTACTTTTGAATATTCACAACTACCCGTCCTCATAATAAACCAACTCCAATCTTCACTACTAACAAATCTATCCCAATTAGGACCTTTAACCATACAACGTTTAACTGAATCAAAATAACATACATTGATTTCTTTTAAACATCTACGAACCGATGAATAATAAGAAGATGGAACACAATTGTTAGGATTATCACCTAACATTTTAATCATTATACCCGTCCAAGTGGGTTTAGGGTTAGTATTCATTTCAAACACTAATAAATCATATACCCTAATAAGGTATTGTTTGTTTACTGAATCATACCCAATCTTTGACTCAAACAAATCATAATCGAAGTTTACTTTACTCATATTTTTAAGTTTTATTACATAGTAAAGGTAGTAACAAAACCCGAGAATTCCAAATTTTTAGGGGAAAATCTTTAAAAATTCTTTATTGAAAATCAACACGTTAGCCGGGTGTCCCAAAAACACCACGTAACGTGTTGATAATCAATTAAATACATATTAGCCACTTTTTAACCGATTTTAGGGGGTCTTTTGGAAAAGAAGGTCAATACCCAGCCCAGCACCTAAAACCATCAGGAAGGGAAGAAAAACGGGCTATTCTACACCATTTTTGGTATTCCAAACATCGTTTAAAACGTTCATTATACCATCTTTAAGCCATTGTTTATTATCTATCTTAGATATGGCATATAATACATCAGCATCCGAATACTTTAGCTTTATACTATCATTGATTTCATCTAATTCAGATTGCTCAAAATATTCTCTTTCCAATCTTATTTGTTCCTGATACATTTGGTCAGCCACCTCATCAGGTATTTGTTCGTTTTGTTGTTTATAGTTTTCCATATACTCTACAAATTCAAATGCTGAAAGTTCAAACATATCGTTTTGTTCTTCCGGCGTTAAGTTGTTCAATAATTTTTCTTTTAGCTTTCCCATATTAAATATTTTCTTCTCTATAAATTGTTTCAAATCTTTTTGGTAACTTACTATAATCCAACTTAAAGTTT
>CAZGNP010000118.1:0-1511 GCA_964527155.1 uncultured Aquiluna sp. | reverse complement strand
ATTAAGGAAGAGACCCCAATGGTGTTTGATAATTTAAAAGATAAGTTAAAATTCTTCCAACCCGCATTCCATGCAATTACACCTGAAGGTTTAAATACTAGATTAACATTCTTACAACAATGTATGAGACCAGGAGATACTATACCTGTTGTAAAATCTGTGGGAGGTAAAGATGTTTTAGAATATAACAATGCCACAAACACTGCTTTTGGTACACCACCAGTATTAATTTTAAGAATTGGTGATTTTTATAATACCAAAATTATTCCAACAAGTTTAAGTTTGGCGTACGAACAACTCGATATAAACCCTGAGGGTATTGGGGTTCAACCAATGATTGCTAAAGTTACACTTGCATTTAATTTTGTTGGTGGTAGTGGGTTAAAAGAATCTGTAGACAAATTACAAAACGCATTGACGTTTAACTATTATGCTAACACTGAAATTTATGACGACAGAGCGGATGTTACGGATACAAGTTATCAAGTATTAGATAAAGAATTTTTACAATTCGCAGCAATATCGGGTGTTGCTCCTCCAACTATTAATAACGCTGCCGTAGATAATGGACAAAGTAACGAAAATACAATTGGAAGTATAGTTAGTAGTCAAGTTAATGTTTCAGGAATTGAAACTGGTGAAATTAATTATAAGAGTTTCATGGATAATTTAGTTGCGGACAGTCAAACATATTTCACTAATGTTGTTAATAAAAATAGGGAAGTTGCCAATCAATATAATAATGCCATGAGACAACAATGGATGTTAGAAAGAAATTATATGGATGGTAAAATCTCAACCACCGCATTAAGTGATACTGTATTATATGGTAAACCAAACAATACCCAACAAAGAGTTGATGTTATTTTTGATGAATTACTAAAAGATATTAAGAACAATAATGAAGGGTTTATTGAGTATATGAATGAACCACAAAAAAATCTTCCAAATAAAGTAATTAGACAATTAAAAGAAAATTATTCAAACTTTATTAATGAAAAAAGAGGGTCTTTCTTAAATCCAATAACGACAATAACTCAAAGTATGACAGATACGCAACAGACTTATATACGTTCATTGGCTAAAGCAAATACTATTGTTTATTACGCACCTACTTTCACCGATAGAGGTACGGATGGTAAACAAGATAAAATGGGTAAAGTAATAAGTTATGTGATATCTGGTACTCCAAAAGTTCACAGTAGTTCACAAAATGTGACAAATACTTTAGATGAATTAAAAGAAGATTTAACTTTAATTAGTTTGGGTATTGACGGATTTAATAAAGTTGTCGGTTCAATGACTACGTTTGAAAGTAAGGGTCTTCAAATTGGAGGTAGTAAATCTTATGAAGGTATTTTGGTTTTTGATAAGGGATATAAGTTACCTGAAAACCAAAAAGTATTTGTACCTTTTAGTAAGATAAATCTTTTTGATAATCCTTCGTTTAGGAGAGTATATATGTTAGTTTCTAATGATGTTGTGGACGATAAAAAGTATGAAACATTTAA
>CAZGNP010000117.1:0-1531 GCA_964527155.1 uncultured Aquiluna sp. | reverse complement strand
GTCTAGAATATAGCTATGATAGCGTTTTACGTGGCATTAATGGCAAACAACTCGTGCGAACCATTGCTGGTGGCGTAGGTGTTCCATTAGATGCCGATACCTACGAAATTGAGCCTGAAAATGGTAAAGACATTGTAAGCACAATAGACGTGTTTATTCAGGAAGTTGCAGAAAATGCACTTCAAAAGATGATGATCAAAAATGAAGCGGAGCATGGAACTGCCATTGTATTAGAAGTTAAAACGGGTAAAGTAAAAGCCATTGCTAATTTAGGTCGCGGACAAGATGGTAACTATTACGAAAATTATAATTACGCTATTTCTCCTTCGGAGCCTGGCTCTACATTTAAGCTTGCAACAATGCTTGCTTTATTAGAGGATAAAAAAGTAGGCCTTAACAATATGGTAAATATTGCTGGCGGCACCTGGAAAGTTGCTGGCCAAACCGTATTTGATAGTGAAAATCATGGAAGTTCAGATGTTACCGTTCAACATGCTTTTGAATTAAGTTCTAATGTAGCCATGGCTAAAATGGCGGTACAGCATTATGGTAATAATCCGATGCAGTTTATCAACCATCTTAAAAAAATGGGAATGGACAATCCTACAGGTATTGATTTATCCGGTGAAGGGCGTCCATTTATATATAAGCCGGGCCATAAATTATGGGGCCCTACCACAATTCCATGGATGTCTTTTGGATACACTTTACTCGTAAGCCCATTGCAAACGGCTAACCTGTACAATGCAGTGGCTAATAATGGAAAAATGATGAAGCCGTATTTGGTGTCGGCTATTAAAGAAGAAGGTGTATTACTCAGAGAAATACAACCAAAAGTGGTAAATGAAAAAATTTGTAGCGATAAAACACTCGCGGATTTAAAAACTTGTTTGGAGGGTGTTTGTTTGCATGGTACGGCTACTTCATTATTTAAAGGATCTCCATATAAAGTAGCAGGTAAAACAGGAACAGCGCTGATTGCAAATGGTAAGAAAGGATATGATGATAAAATTTATCAGTCCTCTTTTGCTGGTTATTTTCCTGCCGATAATCCGCAGTACACTTGTATTGTAGTAATTAAAAACAAACCGCACGCCCCTGTGTTTTATGGTGCTGCCGTTGCGGGTCCAGTATTTAAAGAAATTGCTGACCGCTTGTATAGTGCTTCTGTAAAGCAGGCGCCTATTGCTAAAACAGCACCAAAGCCTGATAGCAATGTGTATGTATACAAAGGCTACAAACAAGACGTAGCTACTGTTGCTAAAAAATTAAAGTTGCCCTTTGTGGATTCTAGTTTGTTTGTAGACGAATGGGCAACTATTTCACACGCGCCTGCAGCTGGCTTGTTAAAAAGTAGTAAGGTAGATGCAAAAGCTATGCCATCACTTGTGGGTCTTGGTTACAAAGACATGATTTATATCTGTGAATCGAGAGGATTAAAAGTATACGCACAGGGCCGCGGAAAAGTAGCAGCACAATCGATTGCTGCTGGATCACCCATTGTAAAAGGTCAACAAATTCAAATCACACT
>CAZGNP010000116.1:0-1572 GCA_964527155.1 uncultured Aquiluna sp. | reverse complement strand
AACAGCGTCTACGCAATCATCGTTGGTGGTGTTTTGAATGCGGTGATGGTGCCGCAGCTTGTTAAGGCAAGAAGCAACAGCGATGGCGGTAAGGGATATGTCGATCGCTTTGTCACGCTTGCAATCACTGTCTTTTTCTCAGTAACCGTTTTATTCACTATTGCCGCTCCGGTTTTGGTGCGCATCTACACCTCCGGTTGGAGTGAGCAACAACTGGCGCTGGCTACCGCCTTTGCCTATTGGTGCCTCCCGCAGCTGTTCTTCTATGGCCTCTACTCGATTCTGGGTGAGGTGCTGAATTCCAGAAAGGCCTTTGGGCCGTTTATGTGGGCGCCGGTTCTGAACAACGTTGTTTCGCTAATCGGACTTGCGTTATTCATTTTTATTTTTGCCGCTGATCCAAATGGCTCAAGACCCATCAGTGAGTGGGGTGCCGATCAAATTGCTCTGCTGGCGGGATCTGCCACTGCCGGTGTTGCAGCGCAGGCGCTGATTCTTTTATTGAGCTGGCGAAGAATTGGCCTAAAGCTCAATCTGAATTTCCAATTCCGCGGCTTTGGTCTCAGGCCTGCGTTGAAGGCAGCCTCCTGGTCGCTGGCGATGGTTTTGGTGACGCAGGTTGGCGGGATTGTCCAAACTGCCGTTGCTTCAACCGCTGCCGTTGATCGCGGAAGCGGTGAGGCGGTTGCATCGGTGGCGGCTGCTGCAATTGCCTGGTTGATTTTTATGCTGCCGCACTCAGTAGTGACGGTTTCGATTGCAACCGCCTACTTCACCAGAATGAGTGAGCATCATCAGTCGGGTGAAATTGAAAAGTTCAAAGTTGATCTGACAACAGCGCTCCGAGTAATTGCAATGGTGAGCGTGATTGCAACTGTGTTGCTGATTGTTTTGAGCTACCCAATCGCCAGGGTGTTTGCATCAGAGTATTCATCGGCGGTTGCGCTGGGTAATGTGATTGCAGCCTTCATGATTGGACTGCTGCCATTTAGTTTTGTCTACATGATGCAGAGAGGTTTCTTTGCACTCGAAGACACTCGCACTCCTTTTATATTTACATCCATTCAAATTGCCATTCACATAGCAGGTTCAATCACGCTTGGTTTTGTTATGCCAAAAGAATTGCTGGTTGTTTCAATTGCTCTTCTCACTGCCCTCTCTGTTTCGGTGCAGGGAGTCATTGCCTATTCACTGCTTAGAAAAAAGATTGGTGGGTTGAGCGGCTACGGAATTAGCAAATCGGTTTGGAAGTTTGTGATTGCAGCACTGCCAGCAACCGCGGTAGCGGTTGGAATCATTTGGATGCTCGGCGGCGTAGGCGCGGGCTCATATGCAATGAGCGGGATTCTTCCTTCGGTCCTGGTGTCACTGCTGGTTGGATCGCTCGCCGGCATGACCTATTTACTGATGTTGGTTTTGCTCAGGGCTGCCGAGCTCAATGAATTAACCAGAGCTTTACGCGATAGATTAGGCAGAAATAAGGCCAGCTAACTAGGCTAGAGCTGAAATAAATAGATGGTTATCTATGTTTCAGCTACTGAAGGAAATGCAAATGCGAGAAGTCATCATCAT
>CAZGNP010000115.1:0-1601 GCA_964527155.1 uncultured Aquiluna sp. | reverse complement strand
CGTCTTCATTATCAAGAGTTCTGATTTTTTGAGTTAATTTACCTGTAAGTTTTTGAATAGTTTTAAAAGTAACTTTATCTTCTAAACTTTCTCCACCTTCTTCAGCGTCAATATCTACGTCAACGTCAAGCTCTTCACCACCCATGTCATCCATCGGCATTTCTTCACCACCCATGTCATCCATCGGCATTTCTTCACCACCCATGTCAGCAGGTGACGGTGGTAATTCAGGTGATGGAACCGCTGGTGGTGCAGCTGGTGGAGCCGCCATTGGTTCAGGTGCAGGTGTTGCAGGTTTTGGAGTTTTTAAAGTGAATTTTTTTTGTTCACCGTATAAAGAAACACCTTCCTCATTTTCATTAAGTCTGTTTAATTCACCAGCAACAAGGTTTAATCTCTTTAATGCTTGAGAGTATGAAGAATAGTATTTTCTATTTTTCATAGGTTCAATATACTCAGTTTCAGATTCTGAAATCGTTTTTTTGATTATATAACCTTGTCTTTCTTTAACAATCTGATAATTGTTACCGTCCGCAAGAGATATTGAATACTCACTTGTAGCATTTTCATTTATAGTCTTAGGAAGTGCTTCTTTGAATCGAGCAATTTCCATAATTCTATTTAACTTATCTTGGCCTGTAAGTTTCTCACTTCCAATTGGTTTTAAGTCTGCCATATTTGTTGTTCTTTAGTTTTTAGTTATTTAGTCCGTCAAATCCACCTAAGGTGATTCCGTTTAATTGTGATATTGGTGCACCATACTCATCAGTAAATACTGGGTGAGGTGCGATTGCTCCCGCAGGTGCAGTACCACCACTGAATCCACCCAAGATATCAATAGTATAAGCGTATTGATTATCTGCTGAGAATCCCGTCCAATTCGGAGTGAATGATGGTGTTGGTGTTACATTTGGTGTTCCTGTTTGAGTTTGTGTTGGTGTTTGTGTAGTGGTTGGTGTAGATGTAACCGCTGGAGTACCTGTCTTAGTTTGTGTTGGTGTATTTGAAGCGGTTATACTTGGAGTAACTGTGTTTGTTGGAGTAACTGTTGGTGTTTTAGTTGCAGTTGCTGAAGGTGTTACCGCCGCGGTACCTGTTTGTGTTTGAGTTGGGGTTTGAGTTGTTGTTGGTGTTTGTGTAGGAGTTTTTGTTACTGTTGGTGTATTTGTTGCAGTTACACTTGGTGTTACACTTGGTGTTGTAGTATTTGATGGTGTGATTGTTGCAGTTACACTTGGAGTAGGTGTAGGTAATGGACATGAACCAATTGCGGTAAATGTACCATTTCCAGTAACAATTACAATTTGTTTTGCACAAATCCTAAGTATTGAATACGCTCCAATTTGTTTTGTACTGGTAAATCCATTACAATCTATAATAAAGAAGGTAGTATCTGATGTACCACCATATAAGTCATAAGTCTTACACACATTTGGTGTTTCACTAGGTGTTGGTGAATGACTTGGTGTATTTGTCTGAGTAGGTGTTTTTGTTGTGGTTACTGTTGGTGTTGCAGTGTTTGTTGCAGTTACTGTTGGTGTAGGTGTTGTTGTAGGTGTTGGTGTTGGAGTATCTGTAACGTTATCTGTTGGTGTTTGAGT
>CAZGNP010000114.1:0-1664 GCA_964527155.1 uncultured Aquiluna sp. | reverse complement strand
GCTGTTCGCCCAAGGCGTTAGTGCGCTTGGCCCGCTCTTCCGCCTCAATCTGGGCATAGGTGTCGCGTTCTTTCTGGTCCGCCCTCAAAATCGAGCGCATCAGAATCCAGAACAACACCCCAACCAGTGCGGGGGGAATCAGGGAAATCAGCGCATCCAGCAGAAGATTGTTGGTCATGATTACTACTTAACAAGCGGGAACAAGATTGTTTCCCGAATACCCAGTCCCGTCAGAGACATTAGTAGACGATCAATACCCATTCCCAATCCGCCGCTAGGTGGCATTCCAAATTCGAGCGCCTTGAGGAACTCTTCGTCCAGTCGCATAGCTTCCGGATCGCCCTTGGCTGCGAGTTCAGCCTGTTTGATGAAGCGCTCGCGCTGGACCACTGGATCCACTAGCTCGGAGTAGCCAGTGGCTTGCTCAAAGCCACGAACATACAAATCAAACTTCTCAACCACACCTTTATCGGTTCGGTGATCGCGGGTAAGGGGTGAAGTATCAACTGGAAAATCCAAAACAAATGTCGGCTTGCTGAGGTTTGGCTTTACGAAGTGCTCCCAAAGCTCCTCGACATACTTTCCGTGCAGAGGGTGATCAATTTCAATTTCAACTTTGTCTGCAATCTTCTTTAGCTGAGCAATTGGCGTCTCGGCAGTAATCTCCTCACCAACGGCTGCAGAAAGCGATCCAAACAATGAGATTCGATCCCATTGACCACCAAGGTCATTTACTTCCCCGCCCTCCAGCACTACCTGGTGTGTTCCAAAGACATCTTTCGCCGCATTCTGGATTAACTCTTGAGTCAAAACCATCATGGAGTTGTAATCGCCATACGCCTCATATGCCTCGAGCATTGCAAACTCAGGCGAGTGAGTTCTATCGGCACCCTCATTGCGGAAGTTGCGATTGATTTCAAATACTCGCTCAAGACCACCGACAACTGCGCGCTTCAGAAAAAGCTCGGGTGCTATGCGCAGGTAGAGCTCGGTATCGAACGCATTGGAGTGTGTCTTGAAAGGTCTCGCCGATGCACCACCGTGCATAACCTGCAGCATTGGTGTTTCAATTTCCGTGAAGGCGTGATTGGCAAAAGTATTGCGAAGTGACTGCATCACCTGGGAGCGAATCTTGACGACTTCCCTTGCGCGATCGCGAACAATCAAGTCGATATAGCGGTGACGAACCCGAAATTCTTCTTCCAGTTCATTGTGAAGATTTGGCATCGGCCGCAGAGTCTTAGCGGCCATTTTCCAATCGCTCGCGAGCACCGAAAGCTCTCCGCGCTTGCTGGTAATGACCTCGCCCTGAACAAAGACGTGATCGCCCAGATCTACCAATTCTTTCCAGAGCTCAAGTTGCTCTTCGCCAACTTTGTCTAGCGAGAGCATCGCCTGAATGCGCTCACCGCTGCCAGACTGCAGCGTTGCAAAGCAAAGTTTTCCGGTGTTGCGCAAAAACATAATTCGGCCCGCCACGCCAACCACGTCGCCGGTAGCAATGTCTGCCTCCAGGTTTGGGTAATGTGCTTTGACGGCTTCAATGGTGTGTGTGATTGGAAGGGCAACAGGATAAGCATCGGCAAACTCATTTAGCTTGTCGCGCTTAGCCATTCGGAAGGCAATTTGTTCCGGTAGCTCGGATTCGTAATCTTCGCTCAAGC
>CAZGNP010000113.1:0-1681 GCA_964527155.1 uncultured Aquiluna sp. | reverse complement strand
CTGATGCCTGTATACATGTATTGCTATTTCCTTTCGGCCTAATTAGGCGTGGGCCAAGCCGATTGGAGTTCTAAGAGGTCTTCTTAGCCCCGTTGCTTGACCTACAGGAGTTAACAACTAGGTCTTATTCTGGGAAAATCCTGATAAAGGTAACGTTTTGATAACGGAGCTAGTAACCAAACTCCATAGCTAGGCCTAAGAACTCACTCTCTGGGCCAGTAAAAAAGAACCGAATCAACTGCGGGCCCTGATCGGTAAGGACCAGCTCACCCCGCATGGCCTCAACAAACTCACCCTGCTTGGTCTTCAGCTGAGCCCAGAACTCCCGCTCGCCAGTGAGCCTGCCCCGGTTTATCACCTGAACAAAGACTTCGGTTCCGTATTCTCCCTCCACCACCGAAGGCGGGTAGATAATCTCCAGACCCAGACCTTCTATATGCCCGCAAGCAGATAGCTCGCAATAGGTGACATTGGTTCGATCAAAGGGCTGAATAATCCTGGTTTCATCCCTAACCTGCTCGATGGCAGGCCATATAAGAAGAATGGATAGAACAAACCCCAGGATCATGCTCAGCCGCATTCCGCCAGAGCTAATCAGCCAGGGTCTTTTCACCTCTCAATAATGGCTTAGAAAAGTCAAAACATAGAATTATCAAAGCCAGAAAGACCAAATGCCAAAACTCAAAGCCCTTGCCCTACTCCTAGCTGCCGTCCTGCTGACCGGCTGCGCAGCAGCCGGACCAAGCAGAGGTAGCGAGAAGTTCCTGCAACAAGCTGTGATCTATGAGGTGAACCTCAGACAGTTTGGTGATGGTGGATTCAAAGAGGTAACTAACCACCTTCCAAGACTGAGTGAGCTAGGCGTAGACATACTTTGGCTAATGCCAATTCACCCAATCTCAGAACTAAATAGAAAAGGTGAACTTGGTAGTCCCTACTCAGTTGCCAACTACTTAGAGGTAAACCCAGAGTATGGAACTGAAGAGGACTTTCGAGAGCTAGTCAAGCAAGCGCACGACAGAAACATGCTGGTGATCCTGGACTGGGTTGCCAACCACACCGGTTGGGATAACCCATGGATCACTGAAAATCCAGATTGGTATACCAAAGACCTAGACGGCAACATCACCTATCCACCCGGCACCGACTGGACCGATGTTGCCGATCTGAACTTTGATAACCAAGAGATGCAGGAAGCCATGATTTCTGCAATGGAGTACTGGGTCAAAGAATTTGATGTTGATGGCTTCAGAGCCGATGTTGCTCACTCCGTGCCGGTTGAGTTTTGGAACAAAGCCAGTGAGAGACTCCACCAAATCAAAGACGTCTTCATGCTGGCAGAAGACGGCGGAAACATGGACTTACTTATTTCAGCCTTTGACACCAACTATGCCTGGCCGTTGCAGGGACTGTTCAATGGGCTGGGCTATACCTACTCAACTGCCACTGAATTCAGATATGCCATGCAGTCGCAAGCCGAGCAATACAGTGACGGCAAATACCAAATGATCTTCATTGATAACCACGATGAAAACTCTTGGCAGGGAACTGTCTTTGACAGATTTGGTGACAATGTTAAAAACCTAGCCCTGCTTTCCTTCACCATTCCCGGCATGCCACTTATCTACTCAGGTAACGAAGTCGGGCTAGACAGACAGCTTCTATTTTTTGAAAAAGACCC
>CAZGNP010000112.1:0-1689 GCA_964527155.1 uncultured Aquiluna sp. | reverse complement strand
GCGAAGTAACCCGCGAATAACGGTCGGAAATCGTTATTCACTAAGCAAGGAGAAAGCAAGTGATTCAGCAAGAATCCAGGTTGAAGGTAGCCGATAACACTGGCGCCAAAGAACTGCTGACGATTCGTGTAATGGGCGGCTCAACCCGTCGTTACGCAGGTCTCGGTGATGTGATTGTGGCCAGCGTTAAGGATGCAATTCCAGGCGGCACCGTAAAGAAGGGCGAGGTCGTTAAGGCCGTAGTCGTTCGCACCGTAAAAGAGACTCGCAGACCAGATGGTTCATACATCAAGTTTGACGAAAACGCAGCGGTGATCATCAAGGCAGATGGCGAGCCACGTGGCACGCGTATCTTTGGCCCAATTGGTCGTGAGCTGCGTGAGAAGAAGTTCATGAAGATTATTTCGCTGGCTCCGGAGGTGATCTAATGTCGATCAAAAAAGGCGACCTAGTTCAGATCATCACTGGTTCCGGTAAGGACCGCGGCGGCGACAAGGGTAAGACCGGTCACGTGCTTGCAGTTCTAAAGGACAAGAAGGATGCCAACAAGACTCGCGTAATCGTCGAGGGCGTCAACGTTGTTACCAAGCACCTAAAGGTCGGTCAGTCTGACAAGGGTGCAAAGACCGGAGGTCTTGTAACCGCTGAGGCTCCAATCCACATCTCAAACGTTGCACTAGTTGACCCAAAGTCAAAGAAGCCAACCCGTTTGGGAACTAAAGAGGTTGAAGGCAAGAGAGTTCGCATTGCGCGAAAGAGCGGAGAGCAGATCTAATGGCTACCGCAACTAAGACATTGCCAAGACTAAAGTCCATCTACCGCACTGAGATTGTGGCTGAGCTGCAGAAGCAGTTCAACTACGCAAACCCAATGCAGGTGCCGGGACTAACCAAGATTGTTATCAACATGGGTGTTGGTGCAGCTGCCAAGGATGGCAAGTTGATCGAAGGAGCAATCCGCGATCTAACCGCTATCACTGGTCAGAAGCCCCAGGTAAATGTTGCTAAGAAGTCAATCGCTCAGTTCAAGCTGCGTGAGGGACAGCCAATCGGTGCACACGTAACCATGCGTGGAGACAGAATGTGGGAGTTCCTAGATCGACTACTAAACCTGTCGCTACCCCGTATTCGCGACTTCCGCGGACTTCCATCAAAGCTTGATGGCAAGGGCAACTACACCTTTGGTCTTTCGGAGCAGTCAATGTTCCACGAGATCAACCAAGACTCAATTGACCATGTACGTGGTATGGACATCACCGTGGTGACCACTGCCAAAAACGATGAGGAAGGTCGAGCGCTTCTCAAGGCTCTCGGTTTCCCCTTCAAATAAACCCCCAATTGAGGTAGGTCTGCAGGGCCCGTCAGCGCTCAGAAACCGCCTCGAGAAAGAAGATAAAAATGACAATGACAGATCCGGTGGCAGATTTCCTGACCCGGCTGCGCAACGCTAGCAAGGCGCATCACGACTCGCTAAGCGTTCCTTACTCCAAGTTGAAGGGCACCATTGCCGACATCTTGAAGTCGGAAGGTTACATCGCCAACTACAAGGTTGAAGACTCAACCGTTGGCAAGCAGCTAACCGTTTCACTGAAGTACTCCGAGGACCGCAAGTCCAGCATCGCTGGTATCAAGCGTGTTTCGAAGCCAGGACTTCGCGTATACGCAAAGAGCACCGAACTTCCAAAGGTTC
>CAZGNP010000111.1:0-1738 GCA_964527155.1 uncultured Aquiluna sp. | reverse complement strand
CTCGTCGTCAAAGAGCTGAAATGTTTCATCGACGTAGAAACGCAAGTGACCCCCTGTTTGGCCTAGCTAGAGCGTATTACCTGGAGTACTCTCCTTTCATGAGCAAAGGTAAGTGGCTGGGCATCATTGCCGGTGTCTTGGTTGTCCTGTTGGCCGGTGGAGCACTGGCGGTTGGTAACTATGTCTACACATCCGGAACCGTGGTTCCTTGCAAAATCAACGACGATGATTTAGCCAATAAGCCAGAAGAGTTCTTTACTCCTGGTTCTGGTAACGGCCCCTTCCCAGGTCCCGGTTGGGAAAAGTGGGTTGGCACAGATCTGAGTGAGTGGTTTATGGAAGGAGTTCCATACACTGCCGAGACCATTCCCGTTTCAGATTCAATCAATCTTGCTGCTTGGTGGATCACGCCTGAGAGCGGTAATGGCAAGACAGTAATTGTTACCCACGGCATCGGAACTTCTCGAAGAGACTTCAACACTCTTCTTCCAGCCGGAATGCTTGTCAAAAACGGCTTTAATGTCTTGCTGGTTGACATGCGCGACACCGGCGAATCAACCTGCACCGATGGTCGTCACTCCGCCGGTCAAGAGGAGTCTTCTGACTTTGCCAAGGTGGCTGAGTGGGTTGTCAATGAAAAGTCTGTAGCCCCTGAATCACTTGGCATGTTTGGTGTTTCAGGTGGTGCAGTAACAACCTCCATGCTTCCTGCTAAGACAGATTTGGTTTCGGCATTTGCGATGGAGGGAACCATCTTTGACTTCAATGCTGCTGCCACCAGAGAGGTTGAATACCAGGGCTTCCCTGGCTTCTTATGGCAATTAGCACTCGCAGCTGCTCAGCTGTTCCATGGTGTGAATCTGACTGAAACTTCTGTCAAGCAAGGCATTGAGGCAGCGGGTGAGCGGCCAATGTTGATTCTGCATGGCGATAAAGACCAAAGACTTGATTACCAATCATCGGTTGATTTCTATGAATACGCCAAGAGCGTTGGGGTAAACGTCAAGCTAGAAACCTTTGTTGGGGCTGATCACACCGAGGGCATGCTGACCGAGGGCGGCCGCTATGCCAGGCTGCTGGCTGAGTTCTTTGGTTCTGCACTGCGCTAACAGTGCTGTTTTTTTCATATGACAATTGAGTTGCCCGGGAGTAGCCTAAAAGTTAATTGGGTTCCATAAACACTCAATTCAGAAAGTAAGACAATGAAAGTTGCTGGAAAAGTAGTTGTTGTTACCGGTGCTGGCTCTGGCATGGGTAGAGAGCTAACTCTCGAACTGGTTCGCCGCGGAGCAAAAGTGGCAGCGGTTGATATGCGAGCTGAGACACTGGCTGAAACAAAGAAACTAGCTGAAGACCTGGGCGGCAAAGTCGCCACCTACGCATTCGACATTACCGATAGCGCGCAAGTGGCAGCGCTGCCTGGCAAGGTCGAAGCAGACCTAGGACCAGCTGATGCGCTTGTAAATAATGCTGGCATCATCCAGAAGTTTGTGAAAGTAAATGAGCTTTCAATTGAAGATGCGATGCATGTCATGAAAGTGAACTTTGATGGTCCACTGACTCTGATAAAGGCATTCTTGCCAGGACTTATGAAGCGCCCAGAAGCTCACCTTCTAAATGTGTCTTCGATGGGTGCCTATGCGCCAGTTCCTGGCCAGAGTGTTTATGGTGCATCGAAGGCTGCTCTCAAGCTTCTAACCGAAGGTCTGCGCTCTGAACTGATGGGAACATCGGTTGG
>CAZGNP010000110.1:0-1746 GCA_964527155.1 uncultured Aquiluna sp. | reverse complement strand
CCTCGGGCCAGTCCGTCCGTGCCCACATGGCGTCTGGGCTTCGCGAGTTCTTCGCTGGGAACTGATCAGCGTCGCAGAGTGCGACGTTCACGCAACAGTTGGTCCACGTCACGAGACAAATCGGGCCCGATGCCCGTGCGAATGTCGAACGCTTCGACGTGCACGTGCCGAGCACCAAGCTCGCGCACTGCGCGACGCATCGACTTCATCAATGAAGTGGGTCCGCACATGACGATGTGTGCCCGGCGCAGGCCGTCCGAGCCGAAGGTCCGTTCGAGGTCGGCAGCACCCAGTCGCCGACCTTCACTCGATTCATGCAGGTGCAGAACGATGCGACTCTCGCGATCGGCGCGCTCGAGCTCGGCAAGGCCGGGGGCCTCACGACGTGACTTCACGCAATAGAAAAGGTGGGGAATGGGCCCGTTGTCTGGTTGGCGCGCTATCGCTGTGCCGAAAAATGGCGTAATGCCGACGCCGCCAGCAATCCACAGAACCTGATCGACATCGTGTGAGGGCAGCGGGTCGAGTCGGCCATAGGGGCCCTCGACAATCACTTGCTGGCCGACCGCAACGACGTTCACCAACTGTGAAGTCCAGTCGCCCAAATCCTTGATCATGAACCGCAGAAATGGCTCGTCCGGCGAAGATGCGATCGTGAACGGATGCGGCTCGCTCATGCCGGGTGACGAGAACTTCAGGAATGCGAACTGGCCGGCCGAGTAGCGCATCGGGCGCCCAAGAGGTTTGAGTTCCACCGTCAACATGTCGTCCGTGCGGTCGACACGCGAGACCCGGTGCAGAAGTCCGCGACGAATCATGTCGCGCCACACCACGCGATAGAGCCAGGCTGCGACACCTGCCAACATGAACACGAGGAACCAACGCCCCCAACCCGAATCGTTCGCATACGGCTTCGTTGCGGTGTAGAAGTGCCAGCATGCGATCAGGTAGGGAATGATCAACAATTTGTGGGTGAGCCGCCACCAGCGGGTGGGAATCCAACGCAGGAAGCTGATCGCGACAAGTGCATAGAGAAAATTTGTCGAGGTTTCTGCCAGCTCCTCGGCCGCGTCGGCAACGTCGCGCGATGCGCCACGAATTCCTTTGACGTCATCGACGTTCTGGGTGTGCAACCACATCGCACCCACGGCCAGTGCGCCAAACCAGCGGTGCCAGCGGTACACGCGATCGAGACCACCAAACAACGCCTCTAGTACCGACAGCCGCGTCGAGAGCAGATTGCTCCACGTCATCAAGAGAATCGAGACCGATCCGATGAATAAGGCAAATGAAACGTTGCCGTCGCCTCGAGCGTCCTTGAATGCCAACCAGCCGACCGCCATCGTCGCGATCGCGAAGATCGGACCCAGCCAGTGAGTGCCGGGTCGGGGACGCGAGGGTGGTGCCGGTCGCTCGAGGCGCCAGTCCGAAGGCTTTCCGAAGAGCAACCGCGATATTTTGCGAATGACTTGCGGTACTTCGGTTTGCACGGCTCGACCCTATTCGGTCACACCTTTCGAGAGATCGCATAGCGTCAGGTGCATGTCGCATTCAACATCGAGCGGACAATCATCTGACGACCGCTACGGGGAGGGTGGCGTCGCCTTCGGTGATGAGCCGCCGGATTCAGCTCGACAGTGCAGTTCATCGCGGGGAAGCCGCAAAAGGGAGCAAACCACGTGATCAAGGTGTTCGTCCACGGCAATCCCGAGACATCGGCAATCTGGCAACCACTCGGTGCCGAGC
>CAZGNP010000109.1:0-1755 GCA_964527155.1 uncultured Aquiluna sp. | reverse complement strand
CTATTTATTGCAATTGGAAATGACCCGAGGGTCTGGCTGGTTGAGAATCAGGTAGAGCTAACACCGGAGCGCTTTATCAAGGTTGAGGGCAGATCCTCGAAGACCTCGCTACCAGGGGTTTTTGCCTGTGGCGATGTGATCGACCCAACCTACCGACAAGCAATTACGGCGGCTGGCTCAGGCTGTGTAGCGGCACTGGATGCCGAGCACTACCTCAGTTCAAAATAGGAGTAGTTATGCCAATCGACACCACAACCGAAAAGTTCGAAGCGGATGTCCTAAAGAGCGACAAGCCTGTGATCGTTGATTTCTGGGCAGAGTGGTGTGGGCCGTGCCGAATGGTCGCTCCAGTCCTAGAAGAGATTGCCAATGAATACCGAGACAAGATTGTCGTGGCAAAGGTAAACGTCGACAACGAACCGACCCTGGCTGAGCAGTACAACGTAACCGGCATTCCGCTACTTGGAATATTCAAAAACGGGGAGATGGTCAAGCAGCTAGTTGGCGCCAGACCAAAGGCGGCCATTGTTTCTGAGCTTGCCGAGTTTCTTAGCTAGAACCCCCAACAAGAGCTAGACTTTGCGCTAAACCCAAAGGAGCGCAAATGGCTCAGTCGCGCCTGGAGCAAGGTTTCGATCTTTTCAAGGATTCCTACGCTCAAAGGGCCGAGAATCTCTCGGTCAGTGAAGTTCGCGCGCTATTTGCAACGGTCTCCAGACCCGAGGTGGTTTCTCTAGCCGGTGGAATGCCGGATGTTTCAGCCCTCGATAACGAATTCATTCGCAGTGCTTTTGACTCGCTGATGAAAACCCGCTCACAATTTGCTTTGCAGTATGGGCCGGGTCAGGGAGATGCCAAGCTCAGAGAGCAGATTTTAGAAATCATGGCGCTGGAGGGAATCCAGGGCTCCGTTGAAAACCTAATGATCACAACCGGTAGTCAGCACGCTCTTGAGTTGATTGCTGATCTGTTTTTGGATCAGGGCGATGTTGCCCTGGTTGAATCGCCAAGCTATGTCGGAGCCGTTGGAATCTTCAGGCACAAAGAAGCTCACATCGAGCACGTCTATACCGATAGCGATGGCATCTCACCAGACGCGGTTGCTGAAGCAGCGGATCGATTGATTGCTGATGGCAAAAAAGTTAAGCTGCTTTATTTGGTTCCCAGCTTTGCTAATCCTTCTGGTGTGACTTTGTCGGAAGAGCGCCGAGACAAACTAATTGCAGTCTGCAAAGAGCGTGGAATTTTGATTGTTGAAGACAATCCCTATGGGCTGTTGTATTTTGATGGGGCTCCGCCAAAAGCCCTTCGAGCAAGGGACGCCGACAGTGTTGTTTACCTAGGCTCCTTCTCGAAGATTCTCTCCCCTGGCCTGCGGGTTGGTTATGTTCTTGCGCCGCCTGCCATCAGAGAAAAACTCATCCTCGCAAATGAATCAGCGGTTTTATCTCCAGCAACCTTTGCTCAAATGCTGGTCTCGGAATATCTTTCGATTTGTGATTGGCAAAAACAGATTGCTGATTACCGAGGTCTCTACAAAACCAAACGTGATGCTGCGATCTGGGCACTAAACGAATATTTGCCCGATGTTGAAACAACCAAACCAGCTGGTGGCTTCTTCTTGTGGGTAAGTTTGCCCACTGGGATTGATGGCAAAAAAATGTTGCCAATCGCAGTTGAAGAACTAGTTGCCTACACCCCCGGCACTGCGTTCTATGGCGATGGTCGAGGAAAAGAATTTATTCGAGTTTGCTT
>CAZGNP010000108.1:0-1780 GCA_964527155.1 uncultured Aquiluna sp. | reverse complement strand
AAGAGGGTTGAGTAAGCACTGGACATTTCTTTCACACCACGCGCACGTTCTACTTGCGTTGACAGAGAATCCAAATCTCACCATTGAGGACATGGCCAAGGTGGCAGGTCTCACCACCCGCTCCATCGTCAATGTCCTGAAGGACCTAGAGGATGGCGGTTACTTAGCCAAGAGTAAAGAGGGCAGAAACAACCGCTACGAAATCAACCTTGGAGCGGAACTGCGTCACTCAACCTCCGGCGGTCACACCGTTGGCGAGCTGATCAAAGCCCTCGGAAGCATCGCGAGGTAGGGGTGGACGGCCTACAGCTAGCGCTCACCAACCTGACTTCACCGCCGGTGTTGGCTTTTGCGCTAGGTCTGCTGGCCACCGCACTTCGCTCAGATCTGAAGCTGCCAGATGCTGTTTATCAAGCGCTTTCCATCTACCTGCTGCTTGGTATTGGTATCAAGGGTGGGGTCGCACTAAGCGAGTCCAGCTTCGAGGAGATTATTGGGCCGCTCCTGGGGACGCTGGCTTTGGGCATTGTGATCCCGGTAGCAGCGTTTTATCTACTGCGTTTTACAAAGTTAGACGTTGCCAACCGTGGAGCACTAGCTGCCCACTACGGATCAACCTCGCTGGTTACCTTCACCGCCGGAATTGTTTTCCTGGAGTCACTCAGCCTGCAGGTCGAGGGCTATGTCAATACGCTCCTCGCCGTCTTGGAAATACCAGGAATCATCATTGGTTTGGCTTTGGCTGCTAAGGGCATCACCAGAAACATTAGCTGGGGAGAATCGCTGAGGGAGATCCTCACCGGAAAATCAATCTTCTTGTTGGTTGGTGGTGTTGCTCTGGGTTTTCTAACGGGCACTGCTGGCTACGCAAGAATTGATGACTTCTTTGCCGGTTTGTTCACCGGAGTCCTAACGCTGTTCCTGTTAGAGCTGGGAATGGTGGCAGGAAGAAGAATTAAAGATCTCAAGCAAGTGGGTGTGAGCCTATTCGTCTTTGGCACCGCCTTTCCGATCATTGCTGGCTCGCTCGGAGTATTGGTGGGTCAGCTAACGGGCATGAGCCTGGCTGGGTCGGCAGCCCTTGGAATCTTGGCGGGTAGTGCTTCGTATATCGCAGCTCCTGCCGCTGTTCGTCTGGCACTACCCGAGGCATCGCCGGGCATCTATTTATCTGCCTCGCTGGGAATTACCTTCCCCTTTAATCTGACAATCGGAATACCTGTCATGCTTGCTGTTAGTCAATTTCTTGAAGGAGTGGGTCTGTGATTCTAAAGAAGAGAAAGCTAATGACCATGGTCATTGAAGCGTCGCTTGCTCACAGGCTCGAGGAAGACATAGTTGAGTGCGGGGCGAAAGGTTTCACATCTTCCATTGCACACGGCGCAGGCCCTAGAAACCAACGAGTCTCCGACATCGAAGGCGGCAATGTTCGAATTGAAACAGTTGTCAGCGAAGAAGTTCTAGAGAAAATCTTGGAAAAACTAAAGGCTGACTACTTTCCGCTCTATGCGGTTAGCTGCTGGGTAAGCGACGTTGAAGTGGTGAGGGACGACCGCTACTGATTGCGCTTTGGCAAGGTGAGAATAATCGATCCCGCCAAAACCGAAATAAGCGGTGCAGCACCAAGCACCCAAGAGCCATTAATTCCGATGATTGCTCCGATGCCGGTAATGGTGTTTGAAAGAATGCCGACCCAGAGCTTTAGTTTTCCCCTTCTGACCAAAACAACTAGCACCAGGTTCACCAGGGCAATAGCTATGAGGCCAAACAGAATGGTGGC
>CAZGNP010000107.1:0-1782 GCA_964527155.1 uncultured Aquiluna sp. | reverse complement strand
ACTCAGGTAACGAAGTCGGGCTAGACAGACAGCTTCTATTTTTTGAAAAAGACCCAATCGTTTTTCCAGCCAAAGAAGACTGGGGCAAATCCGACTGGGAGGTTTTCTATAAGCAGCTGGTTGAACTTAAGACACAAAACCCAGCGCTTTGGACAGCCGGTGCTGGTGGCGAGCTAACTGTCCTGCACGAAGAAGACACCTTCTTCCTGGCCTTTGCTAGAAGCTACCAAGGCAATGACGTGGTGGTGCTCATCAACCTCATGCCAGATACCCAGACCCAGGCCCTGCAGCTTGGTGATTATGCGGGCGAATACCAAGACTTCTTCAGCAAGGAAAGTATCGAGCTAAAACCCGAGATGACCTTGCCCGCCAATAGCTTTTTAGTTCTGACCCGCTAAAAAACAAACCCCTGACCATAAGCCAGGGGGTTGTTTTTAGTGGTTTGATTAGCGTCGCTTGGAACCAGCTGGGCAACCGTAAACATTTCTGTAGGTGGTTGTCTTCTTGGTCACATTGTCAACGCAGCGAACTGTCTTCTTGTTGGTGAAGAACCTCTTCACATTCGAAGCCTTGTTCTTCTTGATTGTGATCTTTGGCTTGGAGTAGCTGAAGCCGGTGACATCGATAATGATGTTTCCGTTTCTAACAGCAACCTTCTTAGCCGAAACCGCAGGGCCACCCTCTTCTTCAACTACCTGAATAGTCAAAGCACTGACAGCACGTCGGATGTCGGTCAATCCCCACATCAAAAGAGCATCGTTGGCTGGAATGATGGCGCGGTAGACACCCTTGTTGACCGTGGTGCCATCTGGTGCAAAGTGTGGAGCACCGACAGTCCAGTTCATGCTCTGGGTTGCCTCATCCCATGAAGGAGTAGAGGTCTGGCACTGACCGTTGGTGTAAACCACCATGTTTCCGCTCAGTCCTTCAACTCCGAAGCCCATGTCGTCGTTTTCAACGACCACAAAGCCCTGCAGGCCAGTAACGATTGCGTCTGCAACGCCGTCTTCACCGGTGCACTTGCGTGCATCGTTGACCTTTGGCGTTACTACTGGATAGCCACTGAAGGTGAAAGCGCCAGCGCTGGTGGAGTTGGTGATGTTGATGCCAAAGCCAACAATTACACCGGTGATTGCATCACCAGTTCTGACCTTGAAGCTGATTTCAACATCTGGATCTAGATTTGCTAGGAAGCCTGTGTTGTTGAGCTGTCTAGCTTGAGTAGAAGCACCGGCTGCATCAACCTTCACTGGCTGCACCGTGAAGAACAGGTGGTTGGTGAATGCGTTAGCGGTGGCAATAGAAATGTTTAGTCCCTGGTAGCCGAGGTTACCTAGACCATTGGCACTCCAGTTTGGAGAGGTCCAACGACCAAAGGTGGCAGGTCCAGCTGCTGTTTCAACAACCAGCGGCTGCTCAACTGGAGCATTTGGATCTGCCTGCATGGTTGGGTCTAGTGGAATTGAAGGAGCTGGCTCAACCGGAGTGGCAGGAGCAGCAGCTTCGCTAACAGTTCCCGATGGGAACCACTGCAATTGTTCAGGGCCTGCGCTACCCAGGGCTTCAATGCTGACTGATTCAACACAGTAAGTGACTCTGGATTCATTACACACTGGCCAGGATCCGCTTGGCAGCTTCAGTGCTGCGCTAGCAGGAGCTGGAACAAAGACAACGGCAATCAGGCCGACGCTCGCGGCAACTGCGGTAAGGCTGTTCTTGAACGAGAACTTCATAAAGATTTCCCCCGTATAGATAGTTTTCTTGGGAACAGCGTCCCACACC
>CAZGNP010000106.1:0-1784 GCA_964527155.1 uncultured Aquiluna sp. | reverse complement strand
TTAGGCAAAGGGTTTTCGTGTCAGAAACGCCGAAGAGCAAGTCTAGGGGGTTTTGCTGGCGAATGCTAGTGGGGCTAGTCCAGCTCGACCGGCACCACGCCATAGCGAGCCAGCCTTGATTTTCCGCCGTCCGGGGCCGTCAAGACCCAGATTCCTCTGGAATGCAGGGCAACCGAATGCTCCCAGTGGGCGCCATCGGAGCCGTCCATGGTTTCAACGGTCCAGTCATCGTCCTGGATGAAGGTTGCCTGGTCGCCAGCTGTAATCATCGGCTCAATGGCTAAGCACATCCCCGCCACTAGCTTTGGACCTGGATCGCGGGTTTTGTAGTTGAAAACGGCTGGGTCTTCGTGCATCGATCGGCCGATCCCGTGCCCGATGTATTGCTGCAAAATCCCGTAGGGTCCCTGGCTTTTCACAAACTCTTCCACTGCAATCCCAATGTCATTGAGTTTGCTGCCCTTAGCAAAAGCTGCAATACCCGCCCAGAGTGATTCTTCACAAACATCCGACTGCTTTTGTCTTTGTTTTGCTAGATCTGAGTTGTCTCCTGGCACCACAATCGAAAAAGCACTGTCACCATTCCAACCACCTACTTCAGCACCGCAGTCAACTGAGAGCAGATCTCCCGCTTTCAGTTCGCGATTGCTTGGGATGCCGTGAACAATCTCACTATTTATTGATGCACAAATCGTGTGATAGTAACCCGGCACCAATTGAAAGTTTGGCACTCCCCCGCCATCACGAATTGTCTTTTCAGCGATTTTGTCAAGCTCAAGAGTAGTAATCCCAGGCTTGACTGCAGCTTTCACATTCTCAAGCGCTTTAGCGGTAAGAAGACCTGCAATTCGCATCTTGCGAATTTCTTCGTCAGTTTTTAGTGTGTAGCTTTTTCTCATTTGGAGAAACCGCGAGCGGAGAGAGCTTCAATGATTCTGCCGGTGACCTCTTCAACATCACCCAGACCATCAATCATTGACACCGCACCGCGAGAAACATAAACATCAATTAGTGGTGCAGTCTGCTCTTCATAAACAGCGAGTCTGCGCTTGATAACTTCAGGGGTGTCATCGCTTCTGCCCTGCTCAAGAGCACGACCAGAAAGTCTTCGAAGAAGCTCTTCCCCATCAGCAGTTAGCTGAACAACCGCATCTAGTTTCTTGTCGGCATCATGCAGAATCTGATCCAGCTCTTCGACCTGATCAATGGTTCTTGGATAGCCATCCAGCAAAAAGCCAACTTGAGCATCTGGTTTGTGCAGGCGATCGCGAACCAGTTCATTAGTAAGCGAATCAGGAACGTATTCACCGCGGTCCATGTATGCCTTGGCTTTGAGACCGAGCTCAGTTTCATTGCGCACGTTTTCGCGGAAGATATCTCCGGTTGAGATGGCAGGAATCCCAAAGTACTTGGCAAGCTCAGCTGCCTGGGTTCCCTTCCCGGCACCTGGTGGGCCGATCAGGAGTAGCCGAATCACCGCAGTAGACCCTCGTAATTGCGCTGTTCCATCTGAGCGTTAATCTGCTTCACAGTCTGCAGACCAACACCCACGATGATCAGAATCGAAGTTCCACCAAATGGGAAGTTCTGGTTAGTTCCAATGGCGCTGAATGCAACCAGCGGAATAAGAGCAATCAAACCTAGGTAGATGGCACCTGGGGCTGTGATTCGGGAGATTACATACTCGAGGTATTCGGTGGTCGGACGACCGGCGCGAATACCAGGGATAAATCCGCCGTACTTCTTCATGTTGTCGCTGATTTCCTCTGGGTTCAAAGTAATTG
>CAZGNP010000105.1:0-1833 GCA_964527155.1 uncultured Aquiluna sp. | reverse complement strand
CCGCCTTGCTGGTCGCGGGTCTGCTGCCGACCGCAGGTGCCGTGCAGGCCGAGCGTGCGGAGGCCCCAGCCTCAATCACGCAGACGAGGACGGTCGCCAAGCAACTTGTCGCAGGTGGTTACTTCACTTGCTCGTTGGCAGCCGCCGGCACAGTTCGATGCTGGGGAGACAACCAATACGGTCAGCTCGGTAATGGGGAATCGCAGACGAAGTCCCCGACATCCGTTGGCGTCGTGGGCATCAGCACTGCAGTCGAAATCACTGCGGGGGACTATCACGCTTGTGCTCTCTTGAGCGACGGAAGAGTGAAGTGCTGGGGGTACGGCTACTACGGACAGCTCGGCAACGGATCGAAAGGTGACGGCTCAAACAAAGTGACTCCGGTGTTCGTGCGTAACTCGGACAACACCGGTGACTTGACGGGTGTCGTGTCGATTGCGGCAGGTCAGCAATTCACATGCGCAGTCCTATCCGACAAAACCGCGAAATGTTGGGGCCAAACCCAGAGTGGCCGGCTCGGAAACGGTGAAAGTGGGGGTGCCGAAGCCAACTGGAAGTCACTGCCGGTTGACGTGAAGACGAATGCCTCCTCGCTTCTGGCAGACATCGAAGAGGTCGCCACTGGCGGCGGTACTGCCTGCGCGCTCTTGGCGGATACAACCGTCAAGTGTTGGGGAAGCAACACAAATGGCCAGTTGGGAATCGGGAACACATCTTCGTCCTCGTATGCCGTCGGGTTCAGCAACATCACCGGTGTGATCGCATTGACCGCCGGGATGGGCCATGTCTGTGTCTTGAAGGTGGCGGCGATGTACTGCGCGGGTGGCGCGTCCAACAAGTACGTCTATGCAAGGCAGATGCCAAATTCGACACCAGTGGAATTTCTGGATGCCCAAACTTCGGTATCGAACGCCAAACAGATCGTTGCCTCTGACAGTGCGACATGCATTTTGCGCTCGGATTCGACGGTTGCCTGTGCAGGTGGCATCCATGAGTTCGAGACCAACACGACAACGGGAGTCTCGGGAAGCGGTCCCGGACCAACAAGCTCTTTCACCTCGATCGACGGACTGACCGCAGTAAAGGGACTTGCCGGAGGAGGCGAACACTTTTGTGCATCAATTGCCTCGGGCATGAAGTGTTGGGGCAAGAATTCGTTGGGTCAATTGGGTAACGGGGTCCAAGGAGGCGTGTCGGGTCCCGTCGATGTCGTTGGCCTTGAGCCTTCGACGGTGACGATTGCTGATCCCGGAGCGAAGAACGTCGATTCAGCGGCCTTCGATCTTGAAGCGACGTCGTCCTCGGGTTCAGCCGTCACTCTTTCAGTTGCAGATGAATCAACCTCTGTTTGCTCGATCTCGATGGGTCGTCTGACGGTGTTGAATTCGGGCTCCTGCGTGGTGAACGGAACCTCGGCGACTTCGGGTATCTATGCAGGTGGTGTCGGAACGCGAACGATCACGATCTCGGCACTCGCACCAACAGTTGGGGCTGTCACTGCAGGTTCGGTGATACTGACCGGCGCAAGTCTGTCGGCCTCCATCAACGCCAAGGGCGCCTCGACGACAGTCAGCGTCGAGTACGGCGTCGACGCGGCGCTGGCGACGAAAACATCAGTGAGTGTTAGCGGAACGAGAACCGGGATTGCTGCGTCCGCGGTTTCCCATGATCTGACCGGCCTGAATCCGGGCACCAACTACTACTTCCGTTTTGTGGCGACCAACTCTGTCGGTACGACATTAGGTTCGATCTCTTCGTTCACGACACTCGGTTCGAAACCGACGGTTACGACCGGTATCGCAACTGCGGATGCTTTTGGTGCGACCCTCGCGG
>CAZGNP010000104.1:0-1834 GCA_964527155.1 uncultured Aquiluna sp. | reverse complement strand
GAACATCAGCTTCCCAAGCTGAGAATGCGGGTTCGATTCCCGTCACCCGCTCCAACTTCCTTGGCTCTGTTTGTGCTCGTGGCCTCTCTCATGTAACGAAGCGGGCTGCGACGGATCCCCCGACTGCGAGAATCAGCACGTATGCGACGGTGATTGGGCCGAGGTCGCCGTCGACTCCACCAGCGATTGCAATGCCCGCAAGGACGATGGAAAATTCGCCGCGCGGTATCAGAGTGACGCCGGCTCGACGAGCACCGCGGCTTGATGAACCTGCATGACGCGCCGCCCAATAGCCAGACCCGAACTTGCTGATTGCACCGATGGCGGCAAGCAGCGCAGCAATGGGCAGCACATCGACCAAGGACGCAGGATCGACGGCGAGTCCGAATGAAACGAAGAACAATGCAGCGAAGGAATCACGAAGCGGCTCGAGCAATGCGCGGGCGCGTTCGGCAACTTGGCCTGATAACACGATGCCAACGAGAAACGCACCGATTGCGTACGAGACATGGAAGTGCTCGGCTATTCCGGCAACAACAAGGGCGATACCAAGCAGCGAGATGAGAAGAATCTCGCCAGATTCTGCGTCGACGAACCGCGATGCACGTTGACCCGCGCGGGCAGGAAGGGCGATGACGGCACTGACAATCACTAGGGCGATCAGCCCTGAAACAAGTCCGGTGACCGCAGACTCGCCCGCCAGCAATACCGCAACAACAGGTAGGAAGACTGCCATTACCAAGTCCTCGATCACCAGAGTCGAGAGAATTCCGGGGGTCTCTCTGTTGCCGAGACGACCGAGATCGACGAGAAGCTTGGCGATGACCCCGGACGATGAAACGTAAGTGATGCCGGCAAGCATTGTTGCGCCGAGCGGTCCCCAACCCATTAACAGTCCGATGACAAGCCCAGGTGTGGCGTTGGCAACGAGATCAACGACATGTGATGCACGGTTTGCGAACAAGCTCTGGCGAAGTTCCATTGGCGTGTACTCGAGGCCAAGAACGAACAAAAGGAAGATCACGCCGAGAGATGAACCGATGTCGATGAATGCGCTGGCCTCTTCCACCGGTATGAGCCCACCTTCTCCGAAGAACAGGCCTGCGACGAGATAGAACGGAATTGCAGGAAGACCGAACCTGTAGGCCAGCCGCCCCAATGTTGCGAGCACGATCATCATCGCCCCAAGTTCCAGGAGCGCGACGTCGATTTTCATCAACCGGCGATGATCTTGTGGGCTTTGGCAACACCTTCCACACTGCCGATGACAAGTGCGGTGTCACCCGCTTGCAGCGTAAAGTCCGGACCGGGCCCGGGGAAGGACTGCCCTTCTCGCAAAACTGCCACAACCGAGGCACCGCTTGCGGTGCGGATCTTTCCGTCGCCAATTGACTTTCCTGCGAGTGGTGATCGAACATTCAATGACACCCACTCGATGGATAGGCCCTGAACTTCATGGCGCAAGTCGGAAAGGCGTTCTGTGATCTTCGTGCCGCCAAGAAGCTCGACAAGCGATGCCGATTCGGCAAGCGAAAGTCGCAGGGTTTCGCTGCACGAATCAACGTCGTCCTCACGGTAAACGAGCATGTCGCGGTGGCCGTCACGATGGATCAAGATGCCGATACGCCGCCCGAGTTCGGTGTCGAATTCATACCGCACGCCAATTCCCGGAAGTGGTGTTTCGAAGATTTCCACCACGCCATTCTTACCCATGTAGTTCAATGATGGGAAGCCATGACTGACGATGTCCGAACTGCACGCGGGATTGTGATCCCCGCGGATGCAATGCGTTGGGCGTTCTCCCGTTCGGGCGGAGCCGGTGGTCAGAACGTGA
>CAZGNP010000103.1:0-1843 GCA_964527155.1 uncultured Aquiluna sp. | reverse complement strand
GCTGGGTCGGTGTAGTCATCCGCGGGCACATAAATCGCCTGCAGTGAGGTAATCGAGTGACCACGAGTAGAGGTGATGCGCTCTTGCAAGATACCCATTTCGTCAGCCAAGTTCGGCTGATAACCCACGGCCGAAGGCATACGACCTAGCAGTGTCGATACCTCAGAACCCGCCTGAGTGAAACGGAAGATGTTATCAATGAACAGCAGCACATCCTGACCCTGAACGTCACGGAAGTACTCAGCCATGGTTAGGGCAGAAAGTGCAACACGAAGTCGAGTTCCTGGTGGCTCGTCCATCTGGCCGAAGACCAGCGCGGTCTTGTCGATAACACCGGCTTCTTTCATTTCCTCAATTAGGTCATTACCTTCACGGGTACGCTCACCAACACCGGCAAACACAGAAACACCGTTGTGGTTTTCAGCCACGCGGTAAATCATTTCTTGGATTAGAACGGTCTTTCCAACACCAGCACCACCGAACAAGCCAATCTTTCCACCTTGCACGTAAGGGGTCAGAAGGTCGATTACCTTGATGCCGGTTTCAAACATTTGAGTTTTTGACTCAAGTTGATCAAAGCTAGGAGGCTTGCGGTGAATTGGCCAGCGCTCGGTTACCTCAATCTTTTGACCAGGCTCGGCGTTGAGAACTTCGCCAATCACATTGAAAACTTTGCCCTTGGTGACATCACCAACCGGAACAGAAATTGGTGCTCCGGTGTCATGCACCAGACCACCACGTACCAAGCCGTCAGTTGGTTTGAGCGCAATTGCGCGCACCAGGTCATCTCCAAGGTGCTGAGCAACTTCCAGAGTTAGTGTGGTGGTCTTCTCGCCATACGAAATCTCGGTAGTTAGAGCATTGTAGATTTCGGGTAGGGCATCGTGTGGAAATTCGATGTCCACCACCGGGCCAATTACTCGGGCAATACGACCGGCTGTCTTCGTGCTGTTAGCCATTTGTTTTCTCTTCCTGGTTAGTCCTTGACGTCGGCAAGTGCATCGGCACCACCGACAATCTCGGAAATCTGTTGGGTAATTTCTGCCTGACGAGCTTGGTTCGCCAAACGCGTGTAATTCAAAATCAGTTTGTCCGCGTTGTCGGTTGCGCTCTTCATGGCTTTTTGACGAGCGGCGTGTTCGGCTGCCGCAGACTGCAGCATTGCGTTGTAGATCCTGTTCTCAATGTAGACAGGTAGAAGTGAATCCAAAACCTGCTCTGGTTCCGGTTCAAATTCGTAAAGCGGGAATACCTCGAGGGCCGAGCCAGCTTCTTCCTCGACAACCTCAAGGGGTAGCAAACGGATGGTAGTGGGCTCTTGCGAGATCATAGAAACGAATCGGTTTCCAACCAAATAGATCTCGTCAACTCCACCTTCATTGGTTGGCTGGTTGAAGGCTTCCGTAATCGCGGCTGCAATTTCTCTAGCAGTTTCAAACTGAGGCTGGTCTGTTCCGCCTTGCCAATCACGAATGAAAGGGCGTTGACGGAACTTGAAGTATCCGACAGCCTTGCGACCGACCAGGTAGAAGTCCACGGTTTGACCTTGATCGGTAAGTCGCTTGGAAAGTGCTTCTGCTTCCTTGATTGCTCCCGAAGAAAAGGCTCCAGCCAGACCGCGGTCCGAGGTGAAAATAACAATTGCAGCCCTGGTTGGGTTTTCTACCTGCCTAGTCAGCGGGTGGTCAATGTCTGAGTGAGTTGCAACAGCAGAGACTGCTCTGGTTACAGCGCGAGTATATGGGTTGGACGCAGCTACTCGTTGCTGGGCTTTTTGAATTCGAGATGCCGAAATCAGCTCCATTGCACGAGTAATCTTCTTGGTCGTCTTGGCAGACTTAAT
>CAZGNP010000102.1:0-1876 GCA_964527155.1 uncultured Aquiluna sp. | reverse complement strand
TTTGTAAGTCACTACCATAATAATCACCATTAATATAAACATCAAAAGTATCTACGTTATCTGTAGATACCAAAGTCATGTTTGCTGTAAAATCAATTACATCTGTCAACATTGTATTTCCTGAAACAAACAAGAACGGCATTTCAAACGTGTCAGGATTTTCAGGGAACTTGTCTCTTTTCTGTCTCCTTAATGAAGTGTCCACCTCAATAAGTTGTGTAACTCTTTGGATTGCGGGTTTAACTTCAAACTCTTCTTCGTCAATCAAGTACCCTAACATTGTAAAGTCATAACTCTGAACGTAATACTTTCTTGATTCCATATTCATTTGAGATTCATCAGATACGTTATTCATAATAATTGGAACATACTGACCTTTAATGAATGTATATGCTTGTCTTGATGAAAAAGTTTGCATTACAATTTTATTCAATTGATTTAACTCTCTCATTCTGTTACAAATGATTTTAACTTGATAATTGATATCAACTGGAACTGGTTGTGGAATTGTATAGATGTCCATACCTTGTTCGTTTCCGTTCCATGTTGGAACCGAAGCATAATAAAATTGTTTTCTATTTGGAATTGTATATTGAAGTGATGGGTTTGTCCCATACTTAACTTCAGGTGTTCTAACTACAGTGATAAATGGTGGGGAAGGATTATAATCCAAATCCACAAATTTCCATGTCTCCAAATATTGTGACCAGTTTTGAGATGTTATAATGATATCCAACATTGGAACTACTTTACCTGCGGTTACAACCTCAAGTTCAGTCTTAACAAAATCAAGCATACCTCTATCCAAGTCGGCATGTAATACTGACTTTGGCAGATAAGTCCCGTCCTCTTTAATATATTCTAAAAGTTGTTCCCTTCTTTCAGACAATACTTTTTTTGGAACTAAAGGTAATGTTGGTTTAACAATTGTTTTTGGTAGTGGCATTATTCTTTTACTACAAATAGTTTATTTTGTGAATTTATCATATCAACTTCCGTCGCATTGAAAACAGGTTCTTCACTATTTTTGTAAACAAATGAATCATACTTATATGGATTATAAGTTACAACTTTGTCTGATGGCGGACTTGGGATATCTTCACAAGGATATTCACAATAATCTAATAATCTACCGATAACAAATGCGTGAACGTTCTTTGATTTTTCAGAACGAACTCTTTCTTTACCACCTTTTCTAACTCTGAATTCAACATCACCCAATTTAACATAATCGGCATGCATGATAACTTTACTGTTATAAGTCACCGAAAAAGTGTGTTTGTGTAAATTGTAATATACCATTACTTTTTTACCCAAAAATAAATTATCAAATTGTGATTCAGTTATTATTACTTGCATTATATTCCTCTAAATTCGTTTTCACTTACAAATGTTGCAACTATTGTTCTATAAAATGGTTTGTACCCACCGTAAGTGTGTTTATTATCTGACTTAACATATCCGTCATCACTAACGGTGTAATATCTAACTCGGTCTTCAGTTTCATAATAACCAATATAATCACCCATCCATATCTCAACACCCAAATCATCAAGTGTTTTTTGATAGATTGAAAATTTCATATTTCCTGGTTCTTGTAATTCTACTTTTGAATTACCATAAAATTTGTTGGTTGGCGGCATGATTTGTACCAAACCTTTTAATTCTATCGGAGCCATGAATTGAACCCCATCTTCAACAACTTCACCGTATACACTATCTTTCTTAGTCTTATATCGGTCAATACGATAAAGTACGATTGTAAAATTCATATCACCCTCGAGCCACTCTTGTCCCATACCAATATCAAGGTCATAATCTTCACCACCGAAGAACATACCCAATCTTGTAATTGGTACCAATTTTTCTGTCGTCT
>CAZGNP010000101.1:0-1891 GCA_964527155.1 uncultured Aquiluna sp. | reverse complement strand
ACAGGTGTAACTGAAAAAGTTAATAGAACATTTAACGTCGGGGCGTTCTCTGAACCAATGACGTTAGATGCTATGAACATTGAGAGTCTTGAACAAAGTAGAAGGATATTGGCGACTCAATTCAGAGTTTATCCAAACTTTGATATCACACAAGTTCTTAACTTTTCAATGTATGGTTCATTGTCTGAAAGGTTTAGAGTTTCTATCACTAAAATCATTAATTATTTCCCAGCATCATTGGATATTCAATTCAGTAATGATGATTACATTACAGGTAATACTGCGTTTGATATTGCATATGATGTTCAAGCTGACGAAACGTATTTTAAGATTAATGTTGACAGAATTAAAAACACATTTGATATTGATTATTCTATTAGTGCCGCAACTAATTTAGCGGCAAGTGAAATACTGACTTCAAAATATAGAAACCTTAGTAATACCTATTTGGATTACTGTATTAGTATTAACGATAACATATATAAAGTAATATCATTTACACCATCACAAACTTTATCTTCGGGTCAAATTGCATTTTATGTTTCAGGTGCTCCTTTTGGGGTAACTGCAACCACAAGTCAAGAAGAATTTCAAATAAGACCAAATGATTATATTGTTGATAAAGTATTCCAAGAAGATTTTGATGAGGTAGAGAAATTTTTGGTAAATAGATTAGTTAGACCTGAATATACTGCAGTATTCCAAGTTCCACAACAAAATGAATATGGACAGACATTTACAGATTACCAACAAGTGACATGGCCAAAAGATGGACCATGGAATTTAGATATCAGGTCATTCTTGTTTGATTCCTATTTGGAACAAATCCAAGCCATTGCGGTTAATCTTGATTCATTCAAGACAAATTTAATTTCAAGATTCTTAGTTTCTGACTCATTAAAAGAATTTGATACGTTAGGTCGAAAAGTTGAAAAGATATTTCAAATCTATGGAAGAAGTTTTGACCAAATCAAAACATTCATTGAAGGGTTAGCTTATATGAATTCAGTAAACTACAACCCGTCAAATGATATTCCATCACAATTATTGGTAAATTTATCTCAAACTTTAGGGTGGTCTTCAAATTTCTCACCAATAACAAATGAGGATTTCTTATCATCAGTATTCGGTAATACATCAACACCAACCTATCCTGGTTATGCAAGGGCATTAACACCGACTGAATTAAACTATGCGTATTATAGAAACTTAATATTAAATGCGTCTTACTTGTTTAAATCAAAAGGTACAAGAAGGTCTGTTGAATTTTTATTGAGATTAATCGGGGCACCTGATTCATTGATTGAATACAACGAACACATTTACTTGGCTGACCAAAGAATTAATTTAGACCAATTCTACACACAATGGGCTCAGATATCAGGAGGAACATACATTCAACAAACTCCAACTTATGCGCCAGGACAAACATACAGTATTCAAGGTAATATATATTCTGCATTTACAACCAATTCAACTTATCAAGATGTTAATATTACTTTAGAAGATTATCCTATAGATGCGTTTGGTTATCCAAAGGCACCTGTAAACACTGAAACTTATTTCTTTCAAATAGGTGCGGGTTGGTATGAAACAACTCCACAACACAGAAGTCCCGATGCGGTTACGATTACAGGAAATGTTTATACAGGACAAAACTTTAATATACAAACACAATTACAACCGTTCACATATGGTCAAACATATTTGAATAGATTTAGAGATTTCCCATACATGACTGAAGGATTTAAACTTCAAAAAGTTGTGGATAATAATAAGTCATGGTTAGCTGATGACGACAGGGTTAGAGTATCAACTCAAGGTGATTATAACGCATATTATTTTGTTGATAACGAAAAATTAGTATTGAATGTTAAGAACGTAGATATTT
>CAZGNP010000100.1:0-1905 GCA_964527155.1 uncultured Aquiluna sp. | reverse complement strand
CAGCACTACAAGTACCTACTGCAGCCAAACCTGCTGGTTTCCTAGGCGGTCTAAGTTGTGGGTAAGCGAAGTCCAGCTTGCTAATTTCCGAAATTACGCTGCCCTAAATCTTTCGCTCGAAAAGGGCGCCACCCTATTTCATGGACCCAACGGGGAGGGCAAGACCAACCTGGTCGAGGCCCTGGTTTTCCTCAGCCAGCTCACCTCGCACCGCCCTGGCGCTCAAAAGACCCTGATTAGAAACGGGGAAAATCAAGCCATCGTCTCCGCCACCGCCAACCAAGGAAACCGAAAAGTCGTTGTTGCGGCAGAGCTAAATCGCGATGAAACCAACAGGTATTTCCTAAATGCCAATCAGCAAAAGCGCACCGCAGACTTCCTCGGCAACCTCCCGGTAGTTCTATTTGCACCAGAAGATCTCGACATCGTAAGACGAGACCCCGAAGACCGTCGCTTCTTTCTGGACTCCACCATGGCCTTGCTTCGGCCTCGGTTGGCTCAGCTAAAGCTTGATTACGACCGAGCCCTCAAGCAGCGCAACGCCCTTCTAAAGAGCGCCAAGTTCGCTAAGAATCCAGACCTATCGACTCTGGATATTTGGGACGAACAAATAGCTACCCTTGGCAGCAAAATCACACTCGCTCGGCTTGAGTTACTGTCTGACATCTCACCATTGCTGCAAGACTTCTACAACAAACTCTCACCTGCTAAGGAAAAAATTTCTCTGCAGCTTGTTTCTCTGAACAGCCAAGAGCAAGTTGAAGAAATAACCCAAAGTGATATCGAGAAACAGCTTCGTGAAAAAATGCTGCAGCTCAGAGAGCAGGAACTCGAACGCGGCATAACGCTGGTTGGTCCACATCGCGACGAGCTGCTAATTGAAAAAGACTCAATGCTCGCTCGCTCACAAGCATCACAAGGCGAAGCGTGGTCAATTGCGCTTGGTCTAAAGCTGGCAGTCGCGGCCCTTCTAAAAGACGGATCATTGGGTGACCCGGTGGTTGTTCTAGATGATGTCTTCTCTGTTTTGGATCCGGGCAGAAGAAGCAGAATTTTGGAATTTGTTCTTGGATTTGAGCAAGTTTTAATAACTGCCGCTGACGAGAGCATGGCGCCTGAAATAGAGTGGGCTGCATCATATTCAGTTTCGAGGGGTGAGCTTATTGGAGATTAACTTTGAGCTTGCCGATAAGTTTTTCAAGCAAACACTCAAATCACTCGGGCGGCAAACTCGCGATGAAAAAAGACGCGATGAGAAATCACGTGGCACAAAGCCTTTTGAAAAGGGCCGTGAACCAATTTCCGCAGGGGAGGGAGTTGAAGAACTACTGGGCGAATTCGATTGGCAAAAGCGGGTAGATAAAGAATCGCTGTTTCTGAATTGGCACATCCTGGTTGGTCCTGAAAATGCTGCCGCTTCGTCACCGGATGAGCTTCGAAATGGCACCCTCAGCATTAAGTGTCGATCCACCACCTGGGCCACCCAGCTGAGGACCCTAAAGGACCAAATACTGGCCCGGGTCCAAGAGCAATACCCCGACCTTGGGGTCAAAGACCTGGTCTTTTTTGGCCCCTCGGCCCCCAGTTGGAAGAAGGGCCCCAGGAGCGTTCCTGGGCGGGGTCCCCGTGACACCTATGGGTAGTTTTGCCCAATAACGGCGCGGATTTTGGGGTAGACTAACGGGGTTAGCTAACCCGAATCTAAGTCACTTTTTAGGTGCATTTCTGTGGTGCTAACCCAAGTGGGAAGCAACTGAATATGTCAGAAACAAAGAAGAAATACGATGCCGGAGCTATCCAGGTCCTCGAAGGGCTGGAAGCGGTTCGTAAGCGACCTGGAATGTATATCGGGTCCACCGGCCCCAGGGGTTTGCACCACCTGGTCTATGAAATTGTTGATAACTC
>CAZGNP010000099.1:0-1954 GCA_964527155.1 uncultured Aquiluna sp. | reverse complement strand
CCATAGAACTCAATTTCAGCCATTTTTACCTCAATCTGCTTGCGCTATCTATGGTCAACAGCTTTCCGTCAAAGCTGATTCCTAGCAAGTTTTTTACCACTATATCTGCCTCGGATTCCATGGCTTCTAGGCCAACTCCCACTACCAAGCCTGCGCCCGAGCGCTTGCCTGCTAAAACTCCGTTGGGGGCATCTTCGAAAACAATGCATTCCTTTATATCCATGCCAAGCTTCCTGGCTCCAACCAGATACGGCTCTGGATCTGGTTTGCCCTTGGTGACATCGCTGCTTGTAACAAGCTCTTTGGGAATCGGAATCCCCGCCTTGTTTAGCCTGGCATGGGCGAGCTCCGGCAGAGCTGAGGTAACAATGGTCCAGGTTCCCTCCTGCAAAGCACTGGTTATCTCAACAGCTCCGGGCATTGGCTTAGTGAGATAGGTCATCGCTATTTCCAGCTCAACTATTTTTTTCAGTGCTTCTTCATAAAGCTCAGGCTTCACATACTTAGCAACTAGCTCTTCCGCTCTAATTCCATGATGCTGATAGGAGATTTCGAAGTGCGGAGCATAGATACTCGCCCACTCACCCCAGGATGCGTCAACACTTTCAATGGAATCGGATAGCACGCCATCGTTGTCGAACAGCAGTGCGCTGGCTGGATGCTGCATTAGTTGGCGTTGGCCTCTTGATTTCTAATCAAGATTGTTCGATAAATTCCAAACTCAGCCAGCAGAAGTAATACAAATGCCGGAAGGAATTTTTGAATAAACCAACCAAAGGTTAGATCTGAGATTTTTGCAATGTAATCAGATTGGGGCATTCCCTCTCGCCACTCTGGCCAGTAAACCAGTGAATCGACTGCCGATGCACCAAGAGCGAAGGCCATGATGATGACAACCACACCAAAGATGATTGACAGCACGAAATTGAGACTAACTGCTGCAACCCCGACTCTGCGCTCTCTTGGAGGTAGTGGTCTAGCCTGCTTCGCACTCGCTGCAAAGCGTGTTCCAAGAATGATTGAAGTTGCGATAATCACCTGAATCACAACCCAGATCCAGGTGTCCAAATCTGTTTTGGTGATGTCATAAACAATTAGACCGAAAATGATTGCTATGGCAGTGCCGATGATTGGCGATGCATAGGCAAGCCCAATTGCCCTTTGCAGCTTGACCCGATCAACATCTTTCTCAACATCTGGAATATCGGGGGCATCTTTCCTAAAGACGAAGGCCTGCAGCAAGACAAACACCACCAGGGCTGTTGCCAAAATGATTGGCAGATAGACGTTTAGAAATCTGATGTGGGCTGGATCATTCACCGAGTTGTACTGATTCCAAGCACCCAGAAAATTACCAATCGCAAAAATTGCGCCAGCCAGCAGGCTCAATATGACACCCAAGTTATTGAAGCGGTGCGCCGCTTTGGCTAATGAGGTGTCGCTTTTTGCCCTGATGGAGAGCGACTGCAGTAATGACCAAAGAGCCACCAGCGAAAACACTGAGATGCCCAGAAGAAATACGTAGGTCTGCATTCCCACATAGGGCTCCGGCTCAATCGGCTGCCCCTGATCGGTGTAGGTGATCATCGGGTTCCGGATGCTTATGTAGATGGCAACCATGAAGGAGGCCCAGGTGAAGATGAGGGCCAGCAGGGGAAACCTAATCGTGTTCTTCAGCTTCGTTAGTTCCATATCCATAAGCCTAGACTTACCCCATGATTGTGGTGATTGGTGAGGCTCTAATCGACCTGATTAGCAAGGAATCAGGCAAGTATCAGGCGGTAGTTGGCGGAGCAAATGCCAACGTGGCGCTAGCTCTTGCCGTCAGGGGTGAGAAGCAGGCTTTCCTAGGAAGAATCTCTTCGGATGGCTTTGGTCAACAAATTAGAAATCACCTCTCCAACCATGGCGTAAATCTTGACCACTCAGTGTTTGCGAAGGAGCAAACAACGCT
>CAZGNP010000098.1:0-1956 GCA_964527155.1 uncultured Aquiluna sp. | reverse complement strand
GTTTCGAAGCCAGGACTTCGCGTATACGCAAAGAGCACCGAACTTCCAAAGGTTCTAGGTGGTCTTGGTATCGCAATCCTTTCCACTTCTTCCGGTCTACTAACTGACCGTCAGGCAGCTAAGAAGGGAGTGGGTGGGGAAGTCCTCGCCTACGTCTGGTAATAGATATGTCAAGAATTGGAAAGATGCCAATCGCACTACCAAACGGCGTAACCGCCGAGGTAAGTGGTCAGAATGTCAAGGTCAAGGGTCCGAAGGGCGAGCTAGCTCTCACCATTCGTGAACCAATCAAGGTGGTTTTGGAAGACAACTCCATCATCGTTACTCGTCCAGATGACGAAGCAGCCTCCAAGGCACTGCACGGACTTTCTCGCACACTAATTGCGAACAATGTCCAGGGCGTTGCTAGCGGCTTCTCAAAGTCACTGGAAATCATTGGCACCGGTTACCGCGCTGCTTCCAAGGGATCCAACGTTGAGTTGGCACTTGGTCTTAGCCACCCGGTCGTCGTAACCCCGCCTGCCGGCATCACGCTGACAGTTGAGGGAAACAACAAGATTATTGTTTCGGGAATCTCCAAGCAGGCAGTGGGTGAGGTAGCAGCGAAGATTCGCAAGCTACGTGCACCTGAGCCATACAAGGGCAAGGGAATCCGTTACGAAGGCGAATACGTTCGTCGCAAGGCTGGAAAGGCTGGTAAGTAATCATGGCAGCTAAGTCAAACTCCCAAGCTCGTTCCACTCGCCACGCACGCGTTCGTAAGAAGATCTCGGGCACCGATCAAAGACCACGTCTAGTGGTAACCAGATCTGCTCGTCACGTGTTCGTGCAGGTAGTGGATGACCTAAAGGGCCACACACTAGCTAGCGCTTCCACCATGGAAGAAGCAATGCGCAAAGCAACAGGCAACAAGACTGAGAAAGCTGCCCAGGTAGGCAAGCTAATCGCAGAGCGAGCCAAGCAGGCCGGTATCACTGAGGTGGTATTCGACCGCGGAGGCAACCGCTATGCCGGACGAGTAGCCGCAATTGCGGATGCTGCACGCGAAGGAGGGCTCGCACTGTGAGCGAAGAAAAGAAAGCAGAGCAAGTGGCACAAACTACTGAAGCTGAGGCTCAAGTCTCTTTGCCAGTTGATCCAACTGAGCGCGAACAGCGCCGCGGTTCACGTGAGCGTGGTCCTCGTGCTGAGCGCAAGGATCGCGAAGACAAGTCCAGTCCATTCCTCGAGCGTGTTGTCACCATCAACCGCGTTGCCAAGGTGGTGAAGGGTGGTCGACGCTTTGCGTTCACCGCACTCGTTGTCGTTGGTGACGGCCAGGGCATGGTCGGTATTGGCTACGGTAAGGCAAAAGAAGTGCCAGCTGCGATTGCGAAGGGTGTTGAGGAAGCTAAGAAGAGCTTCTTCCGCGTTCCAAGAATCGGCTCCACCATCCCGCACCCAGTGCAGGGTGAGGCAGCTGCCGGCGTGGTACTGCTTCGTCCAGCTGCCGCTGGTACCGGTGTAATCGCCGGTGGTCCAGTTCGTGCAGTCCTTGAGTGTGCCGGTGTTGCAGATGTTTTGTCCAAGTCACTTGGTTCAAACAACACAATCAACATTGTTCACGCAACCATCGCAGCGCTTCGTCAGCTGGAAGAGCCAGCTAACGTTGCGGCAAGACGCGGTAAGACTGTTACCGAAGTTGCTCCTGCGAGATTGCGTGGCGAAGTAGCGAAGGCAGGTGCTAACTAATGGCCGCTCGTCTAAAAGTTACCCAAGTAAAAAGTTCAAATGGTGGACAGCAGTTCCAGCGTGATTCGCTGCGCACCCTTGGTCTGAAGCGCATCGGCGACATCGTCGTGCGTGAAGACAACAAGAGTGTTCGCGGTCTAGTCGCTGCAGTTGCTCACCTCGTGAAGGTTGAGGAGATCGACTAATGGCTGAAGCAAAAAAGCCAGCAGCTAAGAAGCCTGCTGC
>CAZGNP010000097.1:0-1957 GCA_964527155.1 uncultured Aquiluna sp. | reverse complement strand
TCTCGTTCTCAACTCGATGTCATCAGGTTACTGGCCCAAGGAAAATCAAACGAAGAAATTGCTGAAAATCGAGGAACGACCGTTAGGGCAGTAAGAATGATTTTGGTTAGAGCTTTTCAGGCCTTAGGTATTAATGAAGATGCCGGACCTGAAAAAAGAGTTCAAGCCGCAATTAAATATTTGCGCTCGGCTGGTCAAGTAAAGTGACCTTTCCCGCTGATACCAATCCAAAAAGTGGTTTGCTCTTGCAAGCCTGGCAGGGACTTGGTCGGCTCCGTGTGCTAAACCCAAAACTATTCATACCCCTTAGTGTTTTGACACTGGTTGCAGACTTCCTCTTCGAAGGAAGCGCCAATCCTGAAATACTGCCAAAGCTGCTTTGGGTATCTCCACTTTCAATGGTCGTTTTTGTTGGCACGCTACTTTCGTTTTCATTACTTGGGGAAAAGATAATAGGGGCATCAAAGAGAGCAACAATCTTGTTGTTATGGCTAGCAATGGCTGTATCCGTAAAGGGATTCTTGTTTCTTTATCTTCTTTACCCTGAATCTTATTTGCCAATTTTTGCAGAACGCATAGTAGGTGATCTAAGCATCGCGGGTATTTTTATAGTGGCGGCAGCGGTCGTGATTAATGCTCACGACAGTCACTACACCGTGGTGCTTGAACTAAACAAAGTCTTGGCGAAACTATCCCAACAAAGGGCAATCACAGTTAACATTGCCAGTGAGGTCGAAGCTGAACTTCAAGCAAAGGCCTCCAAGGCACTGATGGGTGAACTTGACAAAATAAGTCAGTCGAGCATGGCAGTGTTGGAAGCCGTGGAATCAGCTTCTCTAAAACTTCAAATTCAGCAGTTAATCCGGCAGCATGTAAGGCCGCTGAGCCATGAACTTCTGGCTCGAGTTGAAATTTTGCGAACCAGTGACGATTCACAAATCCATCCCAGTAATTTCAGACATCTCTTTCAAATGCAGTTCGTCCCGCGAAAAGACACAAGTTTTATCGCTTCCTATTTTATTGCGATCCCAAACATTCTTGTGACACTAGCCTCCAGGCTCGAATTTTCAACTTTAGTTTTGTTCTTTTGCGTTTCCACGAGCTATCCACTGATTGGAAGAGCTTTACAGATTGGTATGCCTAATCGCGGTATTTCTTGGTGGAAAGCACTAGGACTGACAGCCCTAGTCAGCGTCATAGCCTACTTACCATCTGCGGTATATCTGTATTGGCTGAGTGTGACATACGCAGATGTGTCACCAATTGTCTTCACCGCAATGGGAGTCTTACTCCTCACTGCCTTGGCATCGTCTTCGTGGTTTGCACTTCAAAGAACTCGCGATGAAAAAGCGCAAGAGGTTCAAAAAATACAGGATGAAATAAGACACGAATTGGATTTGCTTGATCAAACGATTTGGGTAGCTAGGCGAAAGTGGGCATACATAATTCATGGAACCGTTCAGGGTTCCCTAACTGTTGCAGCATCAAGGCTTGAGATCGCCAACAAAACCGATGATAACCTCAAAAAAGCGGTGCACTCAGACATCGAAAGGGCAAAGGCTGCCTTAGCAAACCCTGCCAGTTTTGACCGCCCAGTTAAGGAGCTCTTGGAAGAAATTGCTCAAACATGGGAAGGGGTTTGTAGTTTTGAATACGAACTTTCTCCCAGTGCAGAGGCTGCAATTGTCCGAAATCGAACGTCAACAACGTGTTTTGTTGAGATAACAAAAGAACTTATAGGTAATGCCAATCGGCACGGAGGCGCAACCAAGTTTTGGATGAACGCCTACCTGGATCTAAACGGAGACCTTTCAATTGTTGCTGGGAATAATGGAAAGTTGATTCGTGGATCGCAGGAACGAGGTCTTGGTTACGAAATGATTTCGCAGCTGACTCGAAATTGGAAACTTGGCGGCACGAGTTCAACCACGTTTACCGCAACACTGCCCCTAGTAAG
>CAZGNP010000096.1:0-1990 GCA_964527155.1 uncultured Aquiluna sp. | reverse complement strand
TGCGACCAAGAGATTAGAAGGCTCTTGCTCTATCCACTGAGCTACGAGGGCAATCGCCCCAAAGTCTAATTTAGGAATCGAGACTGAGGTAAATCCTTGAGCAAATCTTTGTGTTTTGACTCCCGACAGAGACTCACCATTGCCACCAAGGCCTCCGCAGAAGATTTTGCAGACAAGCCCCTGCTTGGACCATTTCCAGAGGATATTCAGAAACTTTCAAAATCATCTTTACGTGCAGACCAAACAGGTATTAAATGAAGGCACTGGAGGTAAAAACATGAAAAAAGCACTTCAAATTTCAACCTTAGCCCTATCGCTGAGCATCCTCTCTATACCCTCGCAAGCGTTTGAATTGCCGGGTGGCTTTACGCCTCCTCCAGGAATGACTCCACCTCCCGGAATCACTCCCCCAACTGGAACCGTCCCTGGTGGGACTCTTCCACCTGGAGCGACGATTCCAGGGGGAGGTTCAATGCCAAGCTTCGAAGACATAATCAAGAATCTTCCGCCAGATGCTCCCATCCCGACTGCTCCGGCTTCAGGCTTTGAGGACTATCAAAAATTCCGCGATCAACTTTCTGGAATTGATCAAACAACTTTACGCTCAATAACACCCGAAGAAATGGCAAAACTGACGCCAAAAGATGTTTCTCAAATTAGCCCGGAGGCTGCCAAGGGCTTCACGCCTGACCAACTTGCAAAATTGAATCCAGATGCTCTGAAAAACTTCTCACCGGAGCAATTTGGAAATCTTCCTCCAAGCGCATTTAGAGAACTGCAACCAAAACAAGTAGACAAGTTGCCCACATCACTTATAAAGCAACTTGAGGCCGCTGATCTATCGCAGCTCCCTGTTGATGCACTGAAGTCTTTTGATCCAAATCAGTTGAAGGCTCTGCCAGCTGCAGCGGCGGCTGGAATCAGTGATGAACAAATAAAAGCTTTCGCTGGAAGAGCGTTTTCATCTCTGCCGCCAACATTCATTGGGCAACTAAGCCCTGACGCTATGGGTGGCTTAGATCCTGCACAGCTCAAATCAATGGCCGTGAGTCAAATCAAGGTTCTTACAGCAGGACAATTGAGTGAAATTACGCCGGCGACAATCAAAGGTCTCATTCCGGCCCAAGTAAAGGGTTTCTTACCGGCCACGCTTGAGGGATTAATCGATGAGCAAGTGTCACAGCTCTCACCGAGTGTCCTGAAGTCGTTCTCTCCGGCTCAATTTTCCGCGCTTACTCCTGAAGCACTCGAAGGTCTACTTCCAACACAATTCAAGGCACTGGGAGCTGCACAAATAAAGGCGCTCGATGCTGAAGCAGCTGCTGCTTTAGCTCCTGAAACTTTCGGTGTTCTTTCACCATTACAAGCAAAGGCACTAAGCCCAACAGCCGTGCCGGGAATTACTTCTGAGCAATTGGAAAACTTGAACCCAAACAGTTTCAAGGCTTTTGCACCAAGTCAAATTGATGCCCTGACTGCGGAAGCGATGTCTGGAGTGACAGGTAAACAGCTCCAAGCCATGCCAGCTGGTCAACTTAGAGTGCTGGACGCGGATCAATTTGCTGCCTTGAGCCCCACTGTATTGAGCTCGTTATCCTCTAAGCAAGTTGACTCGCTCGCTCCTGCAGCGCTTGAAGGATTGAGCCCAGGGCAAGCAACCAATTTGACACCTCAAGCTGTGGGCTCGATGGATGCCAGACAGCTCGGTGCCATGACGATTGACTCACTCTCGGCTCTAACTGCCGAGCAGGTTAGGGCAATACGTCCGGACGTGAGAGGAGCCCTGCCTCCAGATAGGGCCGCAGCTTTGGAGGGCGAAGGCTAGGAATTAGGCACAATCCCTGTTCTACTAAAGGGAATCTCTCTAATCTGAAACTTGTGCTTCGTGCGAGAAAGCAGAAGTTTTTTCGAAAAGTAATTTAGGCTACCCATTTCGCGCTGCCTGCGACGGCAGCATCCCAGCCTTTCTTAACTTCTTTGAAGGCGTACA
>CAZGNP010000095.1:0-1997 GCA_964527155.1 uncultured Aquiluna sp. | reverse complement strand
TTTAGGCTTATGCAGTGAGCGATTACATTGGCCTTCCCGAGGGATTGCCTGTGCCAGCAGACGATGGTCAGGCTCAACATTTGGTTGGAAAACCCCTACCACCTTTAGCGTTTGTGGGAACAGCAGGCTCCCAAGTGCAAATGAACGCTCTCGACAACGGACGCACCATTATCTATGTGTATCCGATGATCGGAAAACCAGGAGTTGAACTCCCATCTGGTTGGGATGAGATTCCTGGAGCACGCGGCTGCACTCCAGAAGCCTGCGGCTTTCGAGATCATTTTGGTGCTCTTAGAGCTGCCGGTGTTTCAAACCTATACGGACTATCAAACCAGGACACGGAATACCAAGTCGAGGCTGCACAGCGACTAAATCTTCCATTTGAATTGCTCTCAGACGCAAATGGTGACCTGGGGAAAGCTTTGGGTTTACCAACATTTGAGGCAGATGGAAGAATCTTTTACAAGCGACTAACAATCGTTATCTTTGAAGGGCTAATTGAAAAAGTTTTCTATCCAATATTTCCTCCAGATAAGCACGCTGAGGAAGTACTAACTTGGCTTTCGACTAATTGTCAGTGACACTTATTCATGCAATTTTCTGGGACCACCACTAAAACTAAAAACCAGTTTCACAAGGAATGCTGTCAAAAGTAAGCTCGGCGCAGCCCCGAGACCCTGAAATTGTTGAACAACAGCTGCCCCAACTAGTGCTAAAGAGAGTGCAAGAGGGACACTGGTGTTTCCAGTAAACATCAATATGGAACCAGTAGCCAGCATCCAAAGGTAGGCCACGGCGGCAGATGCAGCCACCTCAGGAAATACATAAGAAATTCCAATTGCATGAATGGCGTGCACCGATAGGAACAACATTCTCAGGCGGAGGGTTCTCGATCGCCAATAACTTCTCGTGCCTTGGCAAAGATTCGCAACCGCTCCCCCACCTAAATCGATAGAAACTAAAACGAGTATCGCCACTTGAAGCGGAGCCAACTCCGTCGACCGATCTTGGATGGAAAGCAAAACCAACGATGCGAACGCAATGCCAGTCAGATAAACAAGTAGTAATTCGCCTGGAGTTGTTGTGGATCCGTGAAGTGGTCTAAGTAGAGAAGGGACTTTCAATCTTCTGACTCCTGGTAGGCCTTGCCGCGAATTGATAAAGGGGCCATAGCGGAAACAGTAGCAAAACTAGGTTTGGTAGCCACCAATAAACGTCGAAGTAACCGAGCACTACCCAATAGGCCAGCGCCATCCCACCCGCAACTGAAGTCAAAACCAGCGAGATGACCAAGAAGACTGGGCCGTTAAGCCGCCTTGTAGTTTGCCCAACTATTCCCGTAACGGCTGCAAGAATATCGAGAGGAAAAAATGACCAATTCCAGGCTTGGACTTCTCGAAGTTCATAACCCTCGAACATCGCTTCTGGTGGCAAAGCACGGAAAATAATCAAAAACCAGTAGACGATAAACCCTATGTCGATGATCCAGACAATTGCTTTCTGAAGTTTGGACAATTTCAAAGTCAGTCTCTAACCATCTATTTCTTGGGTGTCTTCGAATACTGGGTGACTCCTTGCCATGCTCTTTCAAGGATTTCTTCTATCTCAGCCGATTTCGATCCTGGCCTCTGAGGGTCGGAGCTACTTGCAAGCAATGTGAAACCGTGAACTACGGACCAAGCAAAATGAGCAATTGACTGAACGTCTTGTGCCTTAACTGATCCTTCGTTGCAAAGATCCAAAATTGCGTCATGCAAAATTTCTCGAGCTGAAGGGTTGTCCTCCCGATTTGGCAACTCTTCGCAGTCAAGAAATGCCACTGACAACAGCCCCGGCTCCTGCAAGCCAAAATTGATGTATTCCCGTCCGGTGGCCATGAACCTTTTCTTCACGTCAGTCTCTTTAGCAACTGCATTGGCCATTCTTCTTGCGAGTTCCTCCCTGGCCTGCTGGGAGATAGCTGCTTTTAAGTTTTCACCATTTGGAAAGTGGCGATA
>CAZGNP010000094.1:0-2002 GCA_964527155.1 uncultured Aquiluna sp. | reverse complement strand
GATGAAATCGGGCAGAAACCAACATTTTCAGGTAACGGTTTTATAACTCGCGTTCTCTAATTACCTGATCCTGCACCAATCGCCACCACAAATAGAAAGCAGCAAAGGCGAAAAATAGCCATTCAATGGCATAAAAGGCAGTGAGCCAATTGATCTCAATCTGCTCAGCCTGGATACCTATCTCTATCTTCTCCAAATCGGTTTCAATGCCGGACTGGACTATCAAATAAATCGGGTAGCTGGGGGTCGGCTCAGCGAAATACCTATTTACTAACTCCGACAGGGCCACTGACCCCAGGTATTGACCGCCATCGCGGACCGGTTCACTTGGTTCGACATAACCGGTTATCAAAAGCTTTCCATCTGGAATCTCAAATTCCTTGAGATCTTTCGGATCCTCACTGAAAGCAATGGCCAGCGTGAGGCTGGCATCGTTTTCTAAGACTTTGGAATTAGCAATCAACCAGTAGCCGTCAATCTGCTGACCTTCTCTCAACTGAAGTCGGTCAGAAACGATGTTTACGTTTTCCCTATCCAACTCCACTTCAACGGTTGCTAAGCGATCAAAAGAATCAGGAAAAACTTCACCGGGAATTGCAAAATCGCTCAGTGGTCTGGGGGCCTGCTCAGCTTCAGAAATTCCAACTACGTTGAATGTCCGACTGAGTTGCCACTGCATTAGTCCCGCAAAGACTGCGGCCACCAATGTCACCAACAGTAAAACGCCAATCCATTTAGGGCGTCTAGCTACTTGAAAGAAAGTTGGTTGCATCTAGTGATAGGGGTTGACCACGATATCGACACGCTGAAACTCTTTGAGATCTGAATAGCCAGTGGTTGCCATCGATCGCTTGAGTGCACCAATGATGTTTGAGTTTCCGGTTGCCGTTTCTGCTGGCCCGTGCAGGATGTTTTCCATCGGCCCTTCAGATCCAACCCAAACTCTTTGGCCGCGTGGAAGTTTCGCATTCACCGCTTCTGGTCCCCAGTGCCAACCACGACCTGGCGCTTCAGCGGCTCGTGCCAGGACCGTTCCCAGCATCACCGCATCCGCGCCGCAAGCAATTGCCTTCACAATATCTCCGCTGGTGCCAAGACCGCCATCAGCAATCACGTGAACATAGCGGCCGCCTGATTCATCCAGGTAATCTCTGCGAGCAGCTGCCACATCAGACACCGCGGTTGCCATGGGTGCGTGAATGCCCAGCACCTTGCGGGTAGAGCTGGCAGCTCCCCCGCCAAAACCAACCAATACGCCCGCTGCACCGGTTCGCATCAGGTGCAGAGCAGCGGTGTAGGTAGCAGCACCACCAACAATTACAGGCACATCAAGTTTGTAGATGAACTCTTTTAGATTCAGTGGTTCAACCTGTTTTGATACGTGCTCCGCCGAGACGGTGTTGCCGCGGATCACGAACATGTCAACACCAGCCTTGATTACAACTTCAGCAAACTCAGCGGTGCGCTGTGGGGAAAGTGCACCCGCTACAGTCACGCCAGCTTCACGAATCTGCTTGAGCCTGGCGGTAATCAGTTCAGGTTGCACGGGCTTTGAATAAACCCTTTGCAAAACAGCAGTCGCATCTTCATCTTTAGCGTTGGCAATTTCTGCCAACTGCTGCGAAGGATCTTCATAACGAGTCCAAAGCCCTTCCAGATCCAACACTCCAAGCCCGCCGTATTTGCCCAGTGCAATGGCAGTCTCTGGCGACATTGCTGAATCAACCGGAGCGGCAACAATCGGCAGCTCAAATCTGAATGCGTCGATTCCCCAGGCGGTCGTAACAACCTCTGGGTCTCTAGTTCTCCTGGTAGGAACAACCGCCACGTCGTCAAAGGCATAAGCTCTGCGGGCGCTCTTCGACTTACCAATTTCAATATCGGACATGAGATATTCCTAGCGGGTTCCGTAGTTAGGGGCTTCGATGGTCATCTGGATATCGTGCGGGTGAGACTCGCGAAGACCAGCGGCGGTAATTCTCACGAACTTACCTTTTTCTTT
>CAZGNP010000093.1:0-2015 GCA_964527155.1 uncultured Aquiluna sp. | reverse complement strand
GTGGCTTACCTACGTTTGCCTCCACCTTAAACTCGCGGCGCATACGGTCAACCAGAATGTCTAGGTGCAACTCTCCCATTCCGGAGATAACGGTCTGACCAGTTTCTGGGTCATTCTCCACTCGGAAGGTTGGGTCTTCTTCAGCAAGCTTCTGGATAGCAAGACCTAGCTTCTCCTGGTCACCCTTGGTCTTTGGCTCAATTGCGACCGAGATAACTGGCTCTGGGAAGGTCATGGACTCCAAAACAATCTGGTTGTCTGGATCACAAAGAGTGTCACCGGTGGTGGTGTCCTTTAGACCAATTGCTGCATAGATGTGGCCGGCGGTCACCGAGTCAACTGGGTTTTCCTTGTTGGCATGCATCTGGAACAGCTTTCCGATTCGCTCCTTGCGGCCCTTGGTGGAGTTGATGACCTGTGCACCAGACTCAACCGAACCGGAGTAAACGCGGATGTAGGTAAGACGACCAAAGAATGGGTGGCTCATCACCTTGAATGCCAAAGCAGCAAATGGCTCCTTTGGATCTGGCTTACGAGTAAGTCTCTGCTCTTCATCTCGTGGGTTACCACCCTCAACGCCCTCAACATCGAGTGGGTTTGGTAGGTAGTCAATAACTGCATCCAGCATCGGCTGAACACCCTTGTTCTTGAAAGCAGAACCACAGAGCACTGGGTAAGCGGTTCCTTCGACAGTAATCTTGCGGATTGCCTTCTTGATCTCAGGAACGGTTAGCTCTTCGCCCCCGAAATACTTCTCCATTAGCTCTTCTGAAGTTTCGGCAACGGCTTCAATTAGCTGTGCGCGGTATTCGTCAGCCTTAGCCTTCATGTCGGCTGGGATGTCTTCGATTTCGTAAGCCTTACCCATCTCAACATCACCTCGCCAGGTCAGTGCGCGCATTTCAACCAGGTCAATAACTCCCTGGAAGTCGCTCTCTGCACCAATTGGCAACTGGATAACCAGTGGCTTAGCGCCTAGACGCTCCTTGATGGTCTTGACGGTGAAGTAGAAGTCAGCGCCAAGCTTGTCCATTTTGTTTACAAAACAGATTCTTGGAACGTTGTACTTGTCAGCCTGGCGCCAAACAGTCTCAGACTGTGGCTCCACACCTTCTTTACCATCGAATACTGCAACGGCACCATCCAGAACACGTAATGAACGCTCCACCTCAACGGTGAAGTCCACGTGACCTGGGGTGTCAATGATGTTGATCTGGTTGTCTTTCCAGAAACAGGTGGTAGCAGCGGAAGTAATGGTGATACCACGTTCCTGCTCCTGCTCCATCCAGTCCATGGTGGCGGCACCGTCGTGCACCTCACCGATCTTGTGGGTGATACCTGTGTAGAAAAGGATTCGCTCAGTGGTGGTTGTCTTACCAGCATCGATGTGTGCCATGATGCCGATGTTGCGAACCTTACTCAGGTCGGTCAGCACTTCTTGTGCCACGGTTGCCTCCGGATTGCTCGTTAATTAGTTCATCCGCGCATTATTAGTGCGCGGATGCTGCTGGATTACCAGCGGTAGTGGGCGAATGCCTTGTTGGACTCTGCCATCTTGTGAGTGTCTTCACGCTTCTTCACAGCGGCACCTAGTCCATTTGATGCATCCAAAATTTCATTCATCAGACGCTCCATCATGGTCTTCTCGCGACGAAGACGGGCGTACTGAATTAGCCAGCGCATAGCCAGAGTGTTTGCGCGGTGAGTCTTAACCTCAACTGGCACCTGGTAGGTGGAACCACCAACACGACGTGATCTAACCTCAACGGTTGGACGAACGTTGTCGAGTGCCTTCTTTAGAACAACTACTGGGTCATCACCGGTCTTGCGGTTAGTTCCTTCGAGTGCTCCGTAAACAATTCTTTCGGCCAGTGAGCGCTTGCCCTCTAGCAAAACTTTAGAAATTAGCTGCGAAACAACTGGCGATCCGTAAACAGGATCGAGCACAACTGGACGCTTGGCAACTGGGCCCTTACGTGGCATTACTTACCCTTCTTTGCGCCGTAGCGGCTGCG
>CAZGNP010000092.1:0-2065 GCA_964527155.1 uncultured Aquiluna sp. | reverse complement strand
ATCCTCCGAAATACTCACTTGGACTTCCAAGCCAAGATTATAACTATTTGATAGCCGAGGGGCTAATAAAGAGGTGTTGACCGTAACGCTCATCCAACAAAAGGCCCTCTTGCCCACCACTGGCGGTCATTAGCCAGCCATTGCCGGCTTCCGACACGTTTACCGAAACCCCAGGTTTTAGCCCCAAATTGGCCAACTGGGTCAAAAAGGCAGGATCAATCTGGACCGGCTCCCCGATCCGGCAAAGCTGGTATTCGCCGGCTCCAGCCTCGGTCACCGGCTGACACTGGGTGTTTTCAACCGCTGGCAGTCCCAACAGTTCAAGTCCTGGGATTGGCATTCCAAAGGGTGAGTGAGTTGGGTTGTCTAGCCGCTCGATTAGCTTTCGCTCAACCTCTTCGCTCATGACGTGCTCCCAGCGACAAGCCTCGTCGTGAATCTTTTCCCAGCTCAAGCCCACTATCTCGAGCAGCATCAGTTCAGCCAGCCGGTGCTTTCGCATAACCTCGATGGCGGTCAGTCGACCCTCGTCTGTGAAGTTAAGTCTTCGATCATCCTCGACAACCAGTAGTCCGTCGCGCTCCATTCGCCCGACGGTCTGGGAGACGGTGGGACCGGAGTGATCAAGGCGCTCCGCGATGCGAGCGCGCATCGGGGTGATGCCTTCCTCCTCAAGCTCCAGAATGGCCTTGAGATACATCTCGGTGGTATCGATTAGATCTGTCATGTTTGTCCTGAGTAGTAAGACTAGTCATGCCGATAAACTTTCAGCGTGCCGCAAATCCTTATTCCGAATTCTATTCGTCCCCGGGACGGACGATTCGGTTGCGGCCCCTCGAGAATGCGACCCGAGCAGTTTGAGAACTTTCAGGTATTCGCTCAGCAATTCATGGGTACCTCGCACCGCCAGCCGCCAATCAGGGCTCTGGTTGGCGACATCAAGCGGGGCCTGTCCCAGTTGTTCAGAGCACCGGCTGGGTATGAGGTAATTCTTGGAAATGGCGGAGCCTCTGCCTTTTGGGATGCCGCGACCTTCTCTTTGGCCGAGAAAAAAGCACAAGCGCTGGTGCACGGTGAGTTTGGAAATAAGTTTGCAAAAATCTTGGCGGCTCCCTGGTTGGAAAAACCAACGGTAATTGAAGCTGAGCCCGGTACCAGATCTGACCTGATTGCCGAGGCTGGCGTGGACATCTATGCCTATCCACACAACGAGACTTCAGCTGGAGTCGTCACCGATGTTTTGCGCGTGGCAGGAGCAGACGCTGACGCATTGATGTTGACCGATGCGACGTCGGCTGCTGGTGGTATTGATTTCGACATTACTCAAACTGACGTTTACTACTTTGCTCCGCAAAAAAACTTTGCTTCCGATGGTGGCTTGTGGCTGGCGCTAGTTTCACCAAGAGCCTTGGAGCGAATTGAGCGAGTTAGTGCCTCTGGTCGTTACATCCCTAACATCTTGAGCCTGAAACTAGCACTGGACAATTCGAGAGAGAACTACACCCTAAACACGCCAGCTCTAGCAACTTTGTTTTTTCTAAACGATCAGATCCAGTGGATATTGGCAAACGGTGGACTTGCTTGGGCAGATAACAAGACCAAGGCCAACTCGAAGGTTTTGTTTGACTGGGCGGAAAAGAATCCGCTTACTGAAGCATTTGTGAAAAACCCACACCACCGCTCCCAGCTGGTTGCAACAATCAATTTTGCCGACCACATTGATGCTCTGGGGATTGCTCAAATTCTTCGCGAGAACGACATTGTCGATACCGATCCATATCGCAAGCTAGGCAAGAATCAGCTGAGAATTGCCACCTTTGTTTCAGTAGAAAAGTCGGACCTAGAGGCTCTGACGAATTGCATCGATTATGTGTTGGAGCGGCTATGAGCGATAAAGAGCTAGACCCGGTCAAGGTCAACATCAGACTGGTGCTCGCTATCGGAACCGTTGCTTGGCTGGTCGCCTTGATTATCCTCGCTGCGTTTTATCAGTCGCTTGCGAACGCGGGTCTTGACTGGTGGCTGCACACTGCCGCGATCGGCGCGCTCCTTGGTGGTATTGGCT
>CAZGNP010000091.1:0-2083 GCA_964527155.1 uncultured Aquiluna sp. | reverse complement strand
GGGGCAATGTAAATCCGATTGGAATTAGATCTTGCTATGACGAAGGTAAGAGAGCCGCTGAGACATTAACTTTTGATTATCACCGTCAATATGGACTCGATATTCGAGTAGCACGTATCTTCAATACTTATGGACCGCGCATGGACTCAAACGATGGACGAGTCGTGAGTAATTTCATCGTTCAAGCCCTGAAAGGTGAAGCAATAACTGTTTACGGAGATGGCACACAGACCAGAAGTTTTTGCTATGTGGATGATTTGATTGAAGGGTTCATCAAACTATTTTTCACAGAGAATGTTCACGAGCCAATAAATCTTGGGAATCCAGATCCAATAAATATGCTTGAGCTTGCTGATGAAGTAATCGCCTTGACGAGAAGCAAATCGAAGATTGAAATGCGGCCACTTCCTTTAGATGATCCGAAGCAAAGAAAGCCTGACATCGCCAAGGCCATCAAATTTTTGGGATGGAAGCCAACTTGTTCTAGAAATGAGGGGTTGATGCGAACAGTTAGCTACTTTGAAAAATTTGCGAAGAAGTAAGCATGGCGGAGGATGAGGGATTTGAACCCTCGATAGGTTTCCCTATACACGCTTTCCAAGCGTGCGCACTCGGCCGCTATGCGAATCCTCCAAGTGTGCGTCAGTCTATTCGACGAATGAGGTATTCACAATCCAATTATCAGAAACGGAGTTAGATTGTCCCAACTAAGCATTATTCACTACCGAAGACTTTTTATCTCGCTGATTGCTTTATTTTATGTCTTTCGGGTCGGGATACTCTCGCATTACTCAGATAACTTGGACGGTTCAATCACTCCAGACTCAAAAGAATATATTTGGCTTGCTCAGAATTTCACAGATGCATATGAAACTAGTAATTCGAGTAATCCCTACCTTAGTTTTCGCCGCACACCCATATATCCACTTTTTTTGAATCTTTTCTCACAAGGAAACGGACTGTTTGCATCCTTACTCACACAACAAATTCTCTCAATCGGTATCGTTTTATTGACCTGGCTTCTGTGCAGAAGGTTGTTTTCAGAGAAGATTGCTTGGGTTGCGGCCCTACTAACTGTTGTTGAAACGTCATTATTAACGTCAAGCTTCATGCTTCTATCGGAGATTCTCTTCACCTTTTTGTTTTTAGCAGGAATTTATCTCTTTGTTTATGCTCAAGGTTCTAGATTACAAGGCGTCACTTACGCGCTCTCGGGTGTATTTTTTGGATTAAGCGCGCTGACTCGTCCAATTGGAATTGCAATAATGCTGATTCTTCTTCTGCACTTACTTTTGACAAAAGATATCAAACGATTCAAGTCGCTCATTACAGTTGGTGTTACAGCAATTCCAATAATTTTTTGGTCAATTAGAAATTTCTTGTCTATAGGAGTTTTCGACGTAAGTTCAATACAATCTCATAACTTGCATTTGTTTGAGGGTAGTGGTTCGAAGGCTTATCGTTTAGGCATTCCTCTGGACGAAGTTCATGCCATGGAAAAAAACATAATGAATCAAACCATCGGGGAAAATTTTACACTGCAAGAAGAACAAAGATATCGAACTACACGAGGTCTGACCTTGATTATTGAAAATTTCCCTTGGTTTATAAAGATGCATCTAATTGGCGCAATGAAGTTGCTGATTGGTCCTGGTCAAGGTGACAGTTTGAGTTTCTTGACCAACGGAAAGGTGTTTTCTGCCACTGAAACATGGCAATACTTTTTGGTCGGAGCGTTATTATCAATAACCTTGGCAATAACAATATTGGCGGCATACGGTTTGTTTAGGAATAATCAATTAAGTCAACCAATTGTTTTGATCTCCATAGTCGTGATAATAACTATGTCATCGGGCATTCAAGCATATTCACGATTCCGAGCTCCAATTGCACCACTATTATGTATCTTTGCTGCGGTGGGAATTGATCGTGCACAAAAAAAAATACGAAAATCGTCAAGATTCAGACTGCTCTGAGATAGCGCTAGAAGGTATTTTGAACTGTCACCAACTACTAGTAGATTATTAATAGATCCTCCGTGCGGCATTACCGTGCCGAACTCCCCCAGGGCTGGAAGGCAGCA
>CAZGNP010000090.1:0-2113 GCA_964527155.1 uncultured Aquiluna sp. | reverse complement strand
TCTGATTGGCGGTCAGGCCAGTTACTGTAGCTGATGTTGCGTTAGAAGCGACGCGATTGAAAGTCGTCCAAGATCCTCCCCGCAATTGGTGTTCAATTATGTAATTGGTAATGGCCGCACCATCGGTGCTCGGAGCAGTCCAACTCAGATCTACTGATGTTGCCCCACTGGTTAGAACAAGATTCGTCGGAGCTCCGGACAATGTCGCACTGGAGGCTGAAGCGCTCGAAGAAGAAGTCGACAGTACTCGAGCGCTGGTGTAGGAACGTGTCCAAACCCTGAAATCGAGCCCAGTTGAGCCAGTCAGATTTGAAAGCGTAAGTGAAGGAGAAGAGCCGGGCCTCAGAACGCGAATAGTTTGTGCATTAGACCAATTTTCTGATGACTTCTTATGTTGAACAACGTATTCGGTTGCGCCTGAGGCTGCTGTCCAACTCAATGTGAGGCCAGCGGTTGTTTGATTCGAGACGACAAGATTAGAAGGGCTGGCAGCGCTAGGTGCCGGCATCTTGCCGTATATTTCGAATTTTACGCCCTTGGAACCATTGCTTCCGGAGTTAGCAACACCAACACGGTTTACACAGCAACCAACAAAATCACCAGCAGAGAACTGCGCTTGACTCCAAGTTGAGTCATTGAAATACCCAATGCCGCCCGAAGCATCGTTGCTACCCTCATCTCCTAATGCATTTTCGTTCCAACCAAAACCCCAGCGCACTCGCACCGGATGGCTCGAGTTGTCAGCTAGATACCACTGTCCACGCCTGTAATTGAAGCCATACCAATTCACCCGGGTTTGCGTACTGAAAAATGACTTTGCGGAATCTGTTGTGTGCTGTCCCCATTGAGCCTCACCTGGGCGGCGAACCAGGATTCTTTGCACCGTCACTTGTGTTCCACTTTCAAGTGTTTCAGTTCTATTTGTGTTGAGGGTAAACAAGGTGTGCGCGGAATCTCCATTTCCAGGCGAAATAAAAGAAGAAATGCTTTCATTCCAGTAAAAGCCGTATCGGTCAAAGACAGTGGTGCTTGCAGGACCCCGATAAGTTGCACCCGCGTAGCTTCTCGTCAACTCAGGAAACACAGCCAAGAGCGAAGAGGTAGCCATGAGGTTGTAGGGAAGATACTTTGCATCTTCATTTTGGTTATCATTTCGCCTAAGGAAGCCCGAAGAGTCATTTAAAGTTGAATTGACGTTGGTCCAGTGTGTCGAGTTGTAATTAAATGTGGTTGCGTTATTCGCCCCCTTCATCAAGAGCACATACCCTCCGCCATCCACGTCACTGTCCATGATCACGTAGACCTGGCGAGGCACTCCGCCGACGAGCAGCCAGTAAACTCCGTTGGCGCCGGTTCCAGCACTCGAGCCGTAGAGATTTTGAATTTCTTGAGGCGAGTAGGCCGGGCAAGCGGCGCTTGAGCCGATGGTGCAGTTTGACTCAACTTGAGATGTCGTCAGGAGTTGCGCTGCTGTCGTTCCTAAGTTGGCTTGAGGAACTGTAACCTCAGACTGACCAGTGTATGACCACCTTAAGTTCAACTTGGATCCGCCGAGGTTTTGGTGATGCCACAAGCTAAGCGGATAGACGCGTCCTTGTACCAAGGCGATGCCTCCGGTCGTTGCGGAGGATCCATTATTATCAACGGTCCCCCACAAGACCTGTTGTCCGCCTATGTCTAGACGCACGCCATCATCTGCGTAGGCGTGAAAAGTAACCGTCCCAGTGGTTGGAGCCAAAATCCAGCCCGTTATGAAAGACGTGTAATTCGTGCTATTGCAGCCCGAGGGGGCGGTCGAAAAATCAATGGTTAGTAGGGTGCCGCTATTGCAAGTGTCCGTTGTGAATGGAATTGCGTTAGTTGTTGCTATTTCACTTGTCGCTGTCGTGTCATTTCGGAAAAAGGCCAGAAGGCCATTTCCGGAAGAAGCGACCGCTGGAGTTGTCTCCGTCCATGGGATTAGAACCACGGCAATTGTTGCTGCAGTTGAAAGCCAAACTGCAGCCCGTCGCCGGAAAGCACTCATTTTTCGAGGCTTAGAACTGTGATTCAATCTCGCGGCTAGCAAAAATGCCTCACTTGACCCAAATTTTCATTTCATTCACCACTCTTA
>CAZGNP010000089.1:0-2166 GCA_964527155.1 uncultured Aquiluna sp. | reverse complement strand
AAACCAGCGGGTAACGCATGTTCCACTCTTGAACTAATCGCACCAAAGTGTCATAGATGGCGGCGTCGCCGTGCGGGTGATACTGCCCCATCACATCACCAACAACACGTGAGCACTTGGAGAACTGCTTGTCTGGTCGGTATCCGCCGTCATACATCGCATACAAAACTCTGCGGTGAACAGGCTTGAGGCCATCTCTGACATCGGGTAGTGCTCGACCAACAATCACGCTCATCGCATAGTCGAGATAGCTTCTTTGCATTTCGACCTGTAGGTCGACTTGCTCGATCTTGTCTATCTGATCTGACACTGATTCCTCCTAGATATCCAAGAAGCGAACGTCTTTGGCGTTGCGCTGAATAAAGTTTCGACGGCTTTCGACATCCTCACCCATCAGGGTTGAGAAGATCTCGTCGGCCAGGGCCGCATCAGCCAGGGTCACCTGCAGCAGGGTGCGGGTGGCGGGGTTCATGGTGGTTTCCCACAGCTCGTCATAGTCCATCTCGCCCAGACCTTTGTAGCGCTGGATTGAGTTTTCCTTTGGCAGCTTCTTGCCTTCTTTTTGACCCTTGGCAATCAGCTCATCACGCTGTGCATCGGAGTAGGCATATTCATCATCCGCGTTGGACCACTTGATTCGGTAAAGCGGTGGCTGCGCCATGTAGACATAGCCGTGTTCAATCAGTGGTCGCATGTATCTAAATAGAAGTGTTAATAGAAGAGTTCTGATGTGCTGGCCGTCAACATCAGCATCGGCCATCAAGATGCATTTGTGATATCTAATCTTGTCAACATTGAACTCCTCGCCAATACCGGTTCCAAACGCGGTGATGAGCGATTGGACTTCGGTATTAGCCAAGGCTCGATCAAGTCTTGCTTTTTCTACGTTTAAAATCTTTCCGCGCAGCGGAAGGATTGCTTGGGTTTCCGGGTCTCTACCTCGCACGGCGGAACCACCAGCTGAATCACCCTCAACGATGTAGATCTCAGAAACTTTCGGATCTCTGGATGAACAGTCGCGAAGTTTTCCTGGCATGCCACCTGATTCGAGCAGGCTCTTTCTTCTGGTTGCCTCTCTTGCTTTTCGCGCAGCCAGTCGAGCGGCAGCGGCTTGTATGGCCTTTCGAACAATTTCCTTAGCACCTGTTGGATTTCTTTCAAACCAGTCACCGAGTTGATCGGCCACGATTTTTTGGACATAGGTTTTGGCCTCGGTGTTACCAAGTTTGGTTTTGGTTTGACCCTCAAACTGCGGTTCAGAAAGCTTGACGGAAACAACTGCGGTTAGTCCCTCACGAACATCGTCACCGGTTAGGTTCTCGTCTTTTTCTTTGAGCAGTCCTTTATCGCGAGCGTATTTGTTTAGAAGGGAAGTAATTGCACTTCTAAAGCCCTCTTCGTGGGTTCCGCCCTCGTGGGTGTTGATGGTATTGGCATAGGTGTGGACGCCTTCGTTGTAGCCGGTGGTCCACTGCATGGCAACTTCCAAAGACATCTTCTTGTCTTTGGTTTGTGACTCGATTGAAATTATGTCATCGTGAACGACTTCAACTTTTTTGGCTGAGTTTAAGTATTTGACGTAATCGATTAATCCAAGGTCATATTTATAGGTGTCAGTTTTTCCATCTCTCTCGTCGGTGAGGGAGATCTGCAGACCTTTATTCAAGAAGCACATCTGTTGAAATCTCTGACGAAGAGTTTCGTAATCAAAAACGACTGTTTCGAAAATTTCTTTGCTTGGCGTGAATTTGATTGTGGTGCCGGTCTTGGTGGTTTTAGCGCCCTTTTTGAGTGGTGCATCTGGCACACCAATTGAATAGCTCTGCGTCCAAACAAACCCATCTCGATGGACTTCAACAGAAAGCTTTGTTGAAAGAGCATTCACTACCGATGCACCTACGCCGTGCAGACCACCGGAGACTGAGTATCCGCCGCCGCCGAACTTGCCTCCGGCATGCAGAACAGTTAGCACAACTTCAACCGCTGGTTTCTTCTCGACCGGATGCATGTCAACCGGAATACCGCGACCGTTGTCGCTTACTTTTATGTCGCCGCTCTTAGTGATCGTGACTTCAATGCTGTCGCAATAGCCGGCGAGTGCTTCATCGACAGAGTTATCAACAATTTCATAGACCAGGTGGTGCAAACCCCTGGGGCCGGTGGACC
>CAZGNP010000088.1:0-2225 GCA_964527155.1 uncultured Aquiluna sp. | reverse complement strand
GTTATTACCTGAAGGTTCTCCGCAACATGCTGTTAAAAAAACTGCCAATATTAAAATTAATCTACTCATAACACTTCAGTCAGAACCCTCCACTCCTTTAACATGTTACCATCAAAAGATACTTCAACAGGGACACCCTTTAGTTTGTCCACACTATCAACTTTTGCATCTTTTAAAAGTTTTGATAAAAACCTCATGGTTTCATCATAACCTTTTGACCTATCTTCTTCACTCCATTTAGAGTGTTCTGAATGTTTGATGAGTTCGGCGTCCCAATTTCCTTTGAAATCACCAACACCCCATCCACCACCTGATAAGGTGACAGATAAACCCAACATACAATCTTGGTATCCACCGTGACCGAAAGATACCCGTTCAATTTTTCCTAATTTCTTTTCCATTATCTTGTTATTAAAAGTATTGACACAATTACAATGATACCAACAATTGACCAAAACGCAACTTGTTCACTAAATTGTACTTGGTCTTTTCTTCTTCCTTGTCTTTCGTTTCTGCTCATAGGTCATCAATTTTATCCATGATTTTAGTTATCAACCAGAGGATTAAAAGAATTATTCCTCCAAAAAATAAGAATCCAACAAACAAGTTCGCCATTTCAAATTACAGGGTATTAAGGTTAATATCATATGCCTTTTCGACACCGTTAACCATGTTACCCATGATTAGAATGTACATTTTTTCATTTGGAATACCAAACAAACATTTGATGTCTGAATTGGTGGCATATACTTCCAACTCTTCAATACCGACGAACTTTAGGTTATCGATTAATTCTCTTACCTCTCCAAGTGATAAGTGAACTCCGTGAACTTTGATGAAATGTTCTGGTGGATAAATGTAATGACCGTTTTCTTCTTCACCACATTCAATCTCACCATCACCATCACACTCACTACATTCATTTACATGACCACAGCAATCACATTCAACTTCCCCTTCACCATCACATTCGTCACAGGTCTTGTACTTCTTATCGTACTCGGGAATCATCTTGATGTCTTCGTAAACTTTCTCGAAGTCAGATACTTTGATTTTGGCAAATGGTCTTGATTCACCTTCGTAAAATTTCTTGTACTCGGTCATTATGTTTTCAGCACCTACACCATTACCTTTGGTGTAATCATAAACATCTTCTCTGTTTACAAATTCGGGTTCATGGAACCATAACAATTTATGTGCGTTGGTTGATGCTACCCATCCACTTTCGTAACATGTTGGTTTGAGTAGGTTACTCCTCCAGTCATCATTGGATGTCCAAGATTGAACGAATCTTATAAAGTTTGGATTATTCTTTAACATCTAATTTCTCATTTATCTGACCAACAATCTGTTTCATAAAATCCATCACCTGAGCATTTGGTTCCTTACCATTCTCCATCTCTTGGATTTCTCTTTGGAATTTCTCACTAACGGTTTCCAATTTACCGGTCTTTACTCCATCAAAGAAATCAATAACAATCTGCGGTGCTTTGAATTCAATGTAAGCGTAAGTGCAATCAAAATCATCATCGTAATTCTGAATGTAAAGAGGATGTTCAGATAACAACTCAAATACATAAGAATACCAATCACGATTACCTCCACCATTTCTTGTATACAAAATGATTTTAGGTTCACCACCTTCTTCATTCTGAAAGTAAATGTCACGGAATCTACCTGTTGGATAGTATTTGTTTTCTTTACATTCGTTCATCAATGCAACACCCTTTTCGGTTTCCCAATTTGGTTCACCCCAATTATCGGTGATGTCATTGTACTTATCTTCCCAATTATCGGGAACATTTTTGTCCAATTCCAATACCCCGATTAGAAGTGGCGTTGCCGGATTTACTCCGAACAATGTGTTATATAAACTCATTTTAATTCGTTCAATTTATTGTTCAACTTGTCTACCAAATCTTCCTTTGGTATTGATTGTTTGTCAATGGTGTTAACGGTTGTTCCACACCATGTGTTGAAGTATTCAGGGTTCATTGTGCTACCCGTGAAAAAAACTTCTTGAGGTATTTCTTCGATTGGTTCCATATTTTCTAATTGTTGTTTGGTTCTTCCCATAGCATCCACTAATGATTTATACATTTGATAAGGAGCAAATGAATTTAAAAATGTTTCTTTCATTTCTTTACTTGGTCGTTGTTAATGTATCTGACTTGAGTTATTCGATAATCAGACATCAAGATAATTTGATTACCACTTTCATCATA
>CAZGNP010000087.1:0-2256 GCA_964527155.1 uncultured Aquiluna sp. | reverse complement strand
CCCAAGTCACAGATAGACCATAGTTTGTTGGAATTAAAGAAGTATGCTGCGGACGCCAAAGGATATTTACTTGCAACCAAATCAGGATTGGCAACACAATCTTCTCCGATGAATTTTGAGAACTTTTGATAATTAGCTCTTCCTGTTAATTGGATATACCCTCTACCTTTAAACCTAACTCCGTCACCAGCTTCAGTATTACCCAAGTCTTTTCTACCTTCATACGCTCGACCTGATGCAATCTCTAACTTGTATTTCCAATTACCAGACTCATGAGCACATTGACTTAAGAAATGAGCCAAACGTAAATTTGTTGTGATATTGAATTTATCTGCAATCTCCACAATTTCCTTCAATACACTATCAGGTACTTTACCTTTTAATTTATCGATACTTAATCCTGTTTCTTTGGGTATTACAACATCTTCTTTGATTGTTTGAACAGGGAACATTTTTTCCCATGTTACTTTACCAACAATCCCATCATCTTTCAACCCGTTTTCTTTTTGCCACTTCTTAACCGCAGCTTCAGTTTTGTTTCCAAAATCACCATCGTCCTTCAATCCCAAGAACTTCTGTAATTTTTTAACATCTTCTCCTGTTGAACCTTTCTTTAATAACATACGTTAATTTTTATTTAGTTTATTTATAATCTACTCAACCTACCAACTTCATTTTTTAGTTGATTTATATGTGCTTCCAAACTTTCTATCTGATGTTGGTGGTTGCCTTCAGCTATCTTAAGTAATTCCTCAAGTTTCTTTACTAACTCAACTTCCTTGTCTCCCTCTTGTCTTTCTTTGAGTTCACGGATAAGTTGTTGTACTTCATTAACTCTTGCATTCATTTCCTTATTTTTTTATTATAAATAGTATTGGTTTACAACTTTTAATGTTTTATCTTTGTGAAAACGAATGATTATGACTGAAGAAGAACACGAAAATTGGGTAATGGTTAGATACCGAATGGATAACGAAGGTTTGGAATATTGTTTCAAACACTATAGTTCATTTGAAGAAATTGAGGATGAGAAATTTCATAAGTTAAGAAACGAACTTTTGGAAAAAATGAAAGAAATACGTGAATATGTTGAAGAAAAACTTGATAGTTATGAAGAAGAATATGAAGATTAATCTTATTGGTTTATTGGTATTGTGTTTAGTCTCCTGTACGACTAAAGTCGATTTTACACAATATGAAGTTAAGTGTCTTGTGGATTCCGTTGAATACCATGGAATCGGTCAGGACCATACATTACAAACCACACCATATACAAGAGTTCACCTAAAAGAAATGAACATGTGGGTTAAGTCGTACAGGAATGTTGAAGTTGGTGACAGTATGTCAATCGTTGTAAGAGATTACAATGACAATAGTTGGTCGAAATAATTTACTCGTAAATATACTTTGAGTGTTGTGGGAATTGTTTGTCAAATTTTTTGACAAATATTCCTGATAAAGTATTTGCCATATTTTCTTCAGGTCCGCCAATATTTTGAATCTTATCGGTATCTTTTAAGCCCATCTTCTGATGTTGGAACTCATGTACCCACTCATGAGCTAATGTTCGTAGAATATCAATTAACATCCTACCACCCGCTAATACAAATATTTGGTGACCTGGCATTCTGACACCTGTTGTCATTGGTATGTCTCTACCACCAGTAAAAGTAATGTAAACGTTTTCTTTAAGTGGTAATTCACTTTGTAATAATCTTACAAATTCTTTAACCACTTGGACAGCATCTTTGTTTATGTGTTTTGTAATATCCTTGAAACAAGCTTTCATTAACAATAAATACAATAAAAAGGGTTAAGTGAAAAAAGTCGGATAAAATGTCTAAAAGAATTTTAACATTTGAGGGTTCGAGAGCTTTGACGCTTTGAATTCTGAAGTTTGAATACGTATCAGTTCTGGTATCTTAGGTTCTAGAATATAGTGTATGTGACGTAGTTATCTTCCCTCTTTCGACTTAACCCAATATCTTAGATGGATGTCAGAGCATTATGCTCATCCAATTCTTCTTGAATTTTTTCGATTTCTTCTTCGAGGTCAGAAATCATTTTGTCTCTTTCCAAAAGACCAATTTCCGCGGTTTTGATGATTGGAGCATCTCCACTCATTCTACCATAACGGTCAGAGTATTTACCTTCAACACAATCCAATTGTTTTAGATTAGACAATTGAGATTTCAACTCAGACATACGGAAAATCTTACCGTATACAGGGGCATTCGCCAAGTGTATTTTGGTTTT
>CAZGNP010000086.1:0-2269 GCA_964527155.1 uncultured Aquiluna sp. | reverse complement strand
CCACGTGAGCGAACCTTCTTTGCAGGAGCACTCTCGGTGCTGTAGGACTCTGGAGTAGTTACTTCGTTTTCAGCCAAGATCATTTTCCTTACTGGGCTACCTGGTCAAATACAAACTTGGTTGGCTGCTGAGCCTCGTGTGGGTGCTCATTGCCGGCGTATACCTTTAGCTTGCGAAGCTGTGCATCGCCAAGCGAAGTCTTAGGAAGCATTCCGCGAATCGCCTTCTCAACTGCGCGAACTGGGTTCTTGTCTAGAAGTTCTGCGTAAGAGGTAGCAGTTAGACCACCTGGGTAACCAGAGTGACGATATGCCATCTTCTTGGTTAGCTTGCTACCGGTTAGCGCGACCTTGTCAGCGTTGATGATGACTACGAAGTCTCCGTTGTCCATGTGAGCTGCGAAGGTTGGCTTGTGCTTGCCGCGAAGAAGCGCAGCAGCCTGAGCGGCTAGACGTCCCAAAACAACATCGGTTGCGTCGATGACGAACCAGTTGTGAGTCAGCTCACTGGCCTTTGGCGAATAAGTACGCACGCTAAATTACCTCTTAGTTTCGTTGAGTGATTCCGCGATGGCAGATTCAAACTGGCCCTATTTCCTGGGCCAGTGAGCAAGTCTAGGGGGTTTGAAGGCCCTTGGTCAAACGGAAATTTCCTCAAAACTCCTGATATTTCGCGCTTTTTCGGCCTGTTTGGCCAGTTGACTGGCGGGTGGGTAGTGGATCTGAGAAAGGCTCAAGCCCTGCGGCCCCACCACCTTAAAAGCACTAGTTCGCTTGGCTGCCTGCTGGATTTTTGACAGCCCAGCCGGGCTTAGCTTGCCCTCGCCTGCTGCGATTAGCGCCCCGACCAGCGCCCGAACCATGTTGTGGCAAAACGCATCAGCGGAAACAGAAACCAAGATGCGACCATCTCGCTCCCGCTTAACCGAGAGCTTCTTTAGCTCCCGGATGGTGGTCGAGCCCTCTCTTGGTTTACAAAAAGCACCAAAGTCTTTCAGGCCAATCAGTTTCTTAGCGGCTGCATTCATCTTTTCGACCGCTAGCTGTCGAGGATGAATCAGGGTGTATCGAACCCACTTCGGATTCGGTTCACACTCACTATCGGCAATGGCGTAAACATAACTTCTGCCACTGGCTGAAAATCTGGCATCAAATCCTGGTTTGGCAAGCTGAACATCCAACACTGCAACATCAGTGGGAAGTAGTGAGTTGATGCGCTTGGCGCTGAGCGGATTTCTACCCACTCGTTTTAGCTGAGCTTCAGTTAGATCGATGTGGCAGACCTGGTGATCAGCGTGAACACCAGCATCGGTTCTGCCGCCCACACGCATTCCGAAATCATCCGAGCTCTTGCCAAGAATTTCACTCAAGGCGCGAAGAAGTTCACCTTGAACTGTTCGAAGATTAGGCTGCTTTGCCCAACCAGCAAAGTCAGTTCCGTCGTATGCAAGGTCAATCCGAAAACGAGTAAGCCCGCCGGAAACTCCAGCGGGCGCACTCATCGAATTATTTCCTATTCGGACTTCTCTTCAGCAGCTGCCTCTTCAGCAGGAGCTTCCGCTACTGCCTCCTCGACCGCTGGAGCTTCTGCAACAACTTCTTCTGCGGGTGCTTCAGCTGCAGTCTCTACTGCTACCTCTTCAACACTCTCGGCTGCTACTTCTTCAGTGGCAGCTGCACCAGCAGTTGCAACGTTGTTGGTTAGCTTGACCTTGTTGGTTCTTGGACGAGCAACTACTGGCTCTAAAACAAGTTCAATTACTGCCATTGGAGCGTTGTCACCCTTGCGGAAACCAAGCTTGGTTACGCGGGTGTAGCCGCCCTGGCGGTCGTTGACCTGCGGAGCAATTACGGTGAAAAGCTCGTGGACAACTGACTTGTCGAGAACCGACTGCATTACGCGACGACGTGATGCCAGATCTCCTCGCTTTGCGAAGGTGATTAGGCGCTCAGCCACCGGACGCAGACGCTTTGCTCTGGTCTCAGTAGTGGTGATCTTGCCGTGCTTGAACAGCGAGGTCGCCATGTTGTTGAGCATTAGACGCTCGTGAGCTGGTCCGCCTCCGAGACGTGGGCCCTTAGTTGGGGTAGGCATTAGTTTCTCCTTGCGCCTTAGATCTGGTCGTCGTCGTATCCGCCACCGAAGTAAGCGGAGTCAAATCCTGGTACTGCATCCTTGAACCTAAGTCCCAGGCTGGCTAGCTTGTCGCGAACCTCATCCACTGACTTCGAACCGAAGTTGCGGATGTTCATTAGCTGGTCTTCGCTCA
>CAZGNP010000085.1:0-2316 GCA_964527155.1 uncultured Aquiluna sp. | reverse complement strand
GTGTTTTGGTCTTCAACAACATCGCTGGTGAGGGAGCTTCCATGAAGGGAGCTGCCTATGCGGTAATCCTGTTCTTGCTTTCGATTGTGCCGATCATCACCTACCTCCAGCAGCAATTTAAGGAGGATGCCAAGTGACAACGACAATCAAGCTTTCTGACAAGAAAAAGAAGAAGCTCTACGCGCAGGACATCAAAGACAGATTGATTTCTCTGTTTATTGGAATCTTTGCCATTTTGTGGATTTTCCCAATTCTTTGGACACTCTGGTCATCACTGAGGCCCTATAAAGAGATTCGTGCTGGCGGTGTTTTCTCGCCACCGCAGGAACTCGGTCTTTTCAACTATGAGGATGCAATCTCCCGAATGGAGTTGCCAACCTATTTCTATAACACTGCCGTCATCACTATCCCAGCGGTCTTCCTTACACTGCTGTTTGGATCACTGATTGCTTTTGTTGTGACCAGGTATTCCTTTAAGTTCAATGTGGCAATGCTGCTGCTGTTTACCGCAGGTAACCTGCTTCCAGCGCAGCTGGTCTTTATCCCGGTCTTCAAGATGTATTTGGCACTGGGAGATTTGGTAGGAGACAGAAGATTCCTCTATGACAACCACTGGGGAGTAGTGCTGATTCACGTGGCATTCCAGATGGGCTTTGCAACCTTCGTTCTCTCCTCCTACATGAAGACCATTCCGAAAGAGATTTCTGAATCAGCCATGGTTGATGGGGCAAACGTCTTTACTCACTACTTCAGAGTGATGCTGCCACTGCTCAGACCACCGCTAGCTTCATTGGCAGTGCTGATGACTACCTGGATCTATAACGACTTCTTCTGGGCACTGGTACTGATGTCGACCGATAACAAGCGACCCATTACGTCGGCGCTGGGCCGATTGCAGGGAGAGTTCGTTACCGACTACAACCTCTTGGCAGCCGGCGCCATGATTGCAGCTATACCGACACTGATTGTGTTCTTTGTGATGCGAAGGCAGTTTGTGTCTGGTTTGACGCTTGGTGCGACAAAGGGTTAAGCAGTAACGCTTACGCTTTCATAACCCCTTAGAACAAAGGTTGGCCTTCTTATTGGTTCGCCCTTGAGTTGAAGGTTCGGGTATTTCTTTACCAGTTGCGGCAGCGCTGTTGTCATCTCCATGCGGGCAAGCGGTGCTCCAATGCAGAAATGAATGCCCGCTCCGAAGCCGATGTGTGGGTTGGGGGAGCGAGTGAGATCGAGCTTGTCAGCATTTTCAAAAATCTCTTCATCGCGATTTGCACTGCCAAGCAGTGCTGCAATCTTCTGTCCCTCTCTCACCATCACACCTCCAATTTCGGTGTCCTCGGTGGCGGTGCGCTCAAACAGGTGCAGAGGTGCATCAAACCTCAAGAACTCATCTACTGCAGAACCGGCCAGCTCATCTGGCGAAGCTTTCAATAAGCTCCACTGTTCTTCATTTTTCAGAGTGGCAACCATGCCATTACCAAATCCATTGACGCTTGCCTCATGGCCTGCATTCAGCAGCAGCACGCAGGTTGCAATTAGTTCTCTCGCGGTCAACTTCTCGCCCTGCTCTTCGACCAGCGCGAGTTCTGTAATCAAATCAGTGCCGGGGTTCTGCTGGCGCTCAACCATCAGGGTGTGAACATAGGCAGCAAACTCATTGCTGGCTTTTCTAGCCTCTGCTTTTTCCTGCTCTGTAGGGGCAGGCTCATACATCTTCACAATTGCCTGTGACCAAGGCCGCAGCAGATACTCATCTGCTTTGGGAAAGCCCAGTAGCTCTGAGATAACCATGACTGGCAGGGGCTCTGCGAAGTCAGCAATCAGATCAAACTCGCCTTTGTCTGCGAGTTTCTTTTCGATGTTTGAAAGAAGTTCTTTGGTGAGGCGCTCAACGGTTGGCCTGAGTTCCTCAATGGTCTTTGGGTTGAATGCTTTCATCACCAGCGATCGAAGTCTGGTGTGCTTTGGAGGCTCTGAATCCAAAATGGAGTCGGAGTGCAGGTAGTTGAAAGTCTCCCAATCCTCCAGAGGCTTTCTTTCTTGAAAGATTCTTCCAAGGGTTCTGGTTCTAAGAACCTGGTTGGCATCTTTGTAGCGAGGGGCTAGAAAAAGTCCTGACTCTTCGTGCCAAATCGGTTTTCCTGCTTGCCTTAGTTCTTTGAGCGCAGGGTAGGGATTGATTACAAACTCTGAGTCAGTAAAACTAAGCATTCTTTAGTTTGATCTCCGAAATATCTAATCTCTCTGCTTTGAAAGAATTAACCTTGTGATCGGATGGGTATCCGATTGCAATTCCACAAAGCAGTTTGTAGCCAC
>CAZGNP010000084.1:0-2325 GCA_964527155.1 uncultured Aquiluna sp. | reverse complement strand
TTTCGCAAAACATGCAATCCCAAATTAATGGTACGAATCAGTCGATTCGTAACCTTAGCGATGCAACCAACCTCTTGCAAGTTGCAGATTCTTCTTTAGCAACTGTGCAAGACATGCTTTTGCGCCTCAAGCAATTAGCAACTCAAGGTTATGATGGTTCGCTATCCGCTAGCCAGAAACTCAACATCGTTCAAGAAATGAAAGATTTGAACGATGAAATTAATAAAACTGCAGCACGTACTGCATTTAACGGTATTAATTTACTTTCCAGCGGGTCAAGTGTCGATTTGAACAATTCCGATATTAAATCTGGAGCTGCAGTGACAACTACGCAGCCATCTATTACACAAAACAGCACTACATATGGTCTAGGTTATTACGCCACCGGCGGTACAGGAGCTGCAACAGGCTTAAATGACGTCTCAAGTGGATTACTTTTGGGTGTTGGCTCAGCTGCTGGCGGAACAACGGCAACAACCTATAGCGTTACCTTGGATCCAGCCATGGCTCCAAAGATTGCTGGAACCTATACTCTTTCAAGTAATGGTAATGCTTTGACTATAACGGGCACCCTGAACGGTCTTGCTGCTTCACAAACTGTTAACGTTCAGGATGCATCTAGTAATGTCACCGGCGGAACGGCAAAATTAACTCAACAAACCTTAGATTTCAGTAATTTTGGTATCAAGATTAATTTGAGTTCAACACGTGCCGGTGGTGACACTTTGACTGGTGAAACGATTGCAACAAAATTGGCTACAAGTGCTTACCGCGACCTACAAATCAATGGTGTTAATGGTGAAATTACTGATGTTCGGTTAAGCGGTGTTGCACCTGGCACTTACTCACTTGTCTACAATGAAACAGGTGGAGTTGGATCGCTTGGCTTACCTTCAAATGCTGCTAATGCTCTTGTGGCAACTGGTGGCAGCGGAATAGTCCGGGGTGTCGCATTAACTGGTGGGTCTGGAACTGGCGCATATGCTGATATTAGCTACAACACTACTACCGGTGCAGTAACTGATGTTGCCATGCGTGTTGCAGGTTCTGGCTACAAAGCGGGTGACTTGTTAGGCTTCTCAACACAAGCATTGGTTACGGTAGCCGGTGGCGCTTCTGGTGGAGCTGCAACATCAATTACAGCTACAACGGAAGGTTCTGATGCAAGCGGTGGATTGGTTACCGAGGCCAGCACAGTTACATTTGGTGGCGCTACTGCTACAACAACCTCTTTGGTTGCAGGCCAAAGTCTTACTATCGGAGGATTGACGTTTACGGCAATTGCTAACGTTAATCGCCAAGAATTACTCCGCGCATTCTCTGGTTTATCAGATGGTGCAACAGGTATCAACGCAAGTGCCACTTCACAAGCTCAAGTAACAGCTGCTTCGGTTCTCGCTAAAGGCTACTTTTCTGGAACATTAAGTGGTTGGAGTACCGCCAATACCGCTGATGCCACAGCAGTTGCAACTTTAGTTGTGACTAGTTCAACAGCCTCAAATAATGTCACAAACTTATCGTTAACCCAAAATGCAAGCGTTGCAATTAGTGCTGCTGGAACAAATATTGCCGTAGGTAAAGATTTAAGTAGTCTTTCAGGCACAAACAAAACTCTCACATTATCTGGAACAATTAATGGTTTAACTACAAGTCAGTCGCTTACGGTTACTAACAATAGTGCCCTAGATACCCAGACATTTAATTTTTCTAGCTTTGGTGTTCAATTTGATGTGAAAAGTTATCAGGCTCAAACAGCATCTCAAATTGGTACTGCATTAGCTACTTTGAATGGACTTGGCGGAACGGCCTCCTTTGGTAATCCAGGTCAATTAATTGTTGCCCAAGGAAATAACAGCGCATTGAAGTTTCAGAGCGGCGCTAATTCTGATGCATTTATTCAGATTGATACTATCAACATTCAGACTGGTACTTCTGGAACCTATGCTGGTACTGCTGCACAGATGACAACCCTAGGAAATAGGATCGCTAAATCCGGAGTTGGAAATTTAGGTACCTTAGGTCTCAATGACACAATCGACGCCTGGCAAACTGCATTTAGGAATACTGCCGCAGCTGTTGATAATGCCTTGGAATATATTTCTACTCAACGCGCTGTGTATGGTGCTCAAATGAACCGTCTCAGTTATATTTCAACGAACTTGACTACTCAAAGCACGAACTTGCAGAACTCACGTTCCTCAATTATTGATACTGATTTTGCTTCTGAGACCGCCAAGTTGACGAAGGGTCAGATTATGCAACAGGCAGCAACCGCGATGTTGGCGCAAGCAAACCAAATGCCTAACGTCATCTTGTCGTTGTTGA
>CAZGNP010000083.1:0-2339 GCA_964527155.1 uncultured Aquiluna sp. | reverse complement strand
GTGCGCGAGGGGGGACTTGAACCCCCACATCCTTGCGGATACTGGCACCTGAAGCCAGCGCGTCTGCCATTTCGCCACTCGCGCCCTACGAATACCGAAGATTATCAGAGTTTCAGAAGCCCAGTAAGGGGGCGAATAGACTTAGCTATCCCAGGCAACCTAACTGAAGGTGGGGCGAGTGGGCTTTCTAGACAAGGCAGAAGAGACAATCGAATCTGCTGTGAACTCGCTATTTGCGAAGTTCTCTAAAGCGCAGCTGCAACCTGTTGACGTTAGCCAAGCTATTCGCTCGGCCATGGATTTAGCCGCCAAAAAAGATCCGATTGGCGCAACTGTCGTTCCCCACAAATACCTTCTCCTGATCAATGCCTCCGATGCCGACAAGATAACCCCGGCCATGCTGGCAGCCATTCGGTCTGAACTGAATAGATATGTATCTGAAAAGAGCTACCGAATTCTGAGTGAGCTGGAGCTCAATATTTCAATCGACAACAAGATTGCCAAGGGTTCGGTCCGGGTTGGATCGCAGCCAGTAGAACAGGCAGTGAAATGGGTTGCAGTACTTCTATATGACGGTGTTGAGCACCCGCTCAAGCGCGGAGCAACCACCGTCGGACGAGACGAAAAGGCTGACATCTTTGTTGATGACCGCGGTCTTTCGCGCTTTCATTTTGAAATTGCCTGGAATGGCGAAACCGCGGCGGTTAGAGACCTCCAGTCAACCAACGGAACATCTGTTGATGGAATTAGAGTAAATGAAGTGGTTTTGCAATCCGGCAACAAGATAACCGCTGGAAGAAGCGAATTTGAATTCCAATTGCAGGCTGGTGCAGTGAATGAGTGAACTAGCGCTGTTCCTAGTTCGCATCGGTTTTGTTGCCGTACTGTGGATTTTCGTTCTCTCGCTACTCTCAGTAATCAGAGCTGACCTATACGGAAGAAGGGTGATCAGCCGACTTACCAAACAGCGAGCGCCGCAACTTGCGCAGGCAGCCCCGGTTGAACTGGATATAGAAGACTCGGACAGCTTTGAACCAACCCACATCCAAATGCTCACCGGCAGAAATGCAGGTCTTCGCATTGAACTGGCCGATCGCAAGGAAATTGTGATTGGCCGCTCACCCGGTGCTGATCTGGTGATTGCAGATGAGTTTGCATCAAACATGCATGCCAAGTTGGTTTCGGTTGGCACAGAGTGGGTATTGCAAGACCTCAACTCAACCAATGGAACTTTCTTGGATGGCAAGCGAGTCACCACCCCCATGACAATGCGTGCTGGCGCAACGGTGAGAATCGGCACCACCACCTTCGATTTGAGGTGATCTGGTGAGCACGAAAGTAATCAGCCATGCCGCTTCCGATATCGGAAAGCACAGAAGCTCTAACCAGGACTCCGGTTATGCCGGCTACCAGCTTTACTTTGTAGCCGATGGCATGGGCGGTCACGCTGGTGGCGACATCGCATCGGCCATCGCTTCTCAGCGAATTGCTCTGACCGATGCTCGCTATGACTCAATTGACGAGGCAATTGAAACCATCAAGAGTGGCATCTTGGAGGCAAACTCCATGTTGGCTGCCACGGTTGCTGAGCACCCAGACCTGGAGGGAATGGGAACCACCTTCTCGGGCATTTTGGTGCAGGGCAATCAGGTTCTCACCGCACACATTGGCGACTCTCGAATCTACTTAGTCCGCGATGGCGAAGTTAGGCAGGTTTCCACCGACCACACCTTCGTTCAGCGTCTGGTGGAAATGGGAAGAATCACTCCAGAAGAGGCTCTTGTCCACCCAAGACGAAGCGTTCTGATGCGCGTACTGGGTGATGTGGTTGGTGACCCAGAGATTGATGTAGCGCTGTTTGATGCGGTAGCTGGCGATCGCTGGATGATTTGTAGTGATGGTTTGTCTGGTGTTGTGCCAGAAGAACTGATCACTAGAATCCTCACCTCCAAGATTGCTCCGTCAGAGGCCGCTGATCTGCTGGTTGGAGAAGCGCTGGAGTTTGGAGCTCCTGACAATGTGACGGTTGTAATTGCCGACATTGTCAGATCATCGGTTGAAACAGATTTTGAACCATCGGCCAGGTTTGTTGGTTCTGGTGCTAATGAAGTTGTGATTGCGGAGAGCCGCGGCAGCAAGATCCTGCAGCTGCTGAACCCGCTAACACTGCTGGAGCTCTTGAAGTCGCCAGAAGATCCAACCGAATACCGACCAGAATCAGAAGAAGCGCTGGAAAAGATTTTGGCCGAGACCAAGCGCAAGATTCGCTGGCGCGGCTTTAGGAGCATCTTCGGATGGTTCCTAATTGCACTCGCTGCAGTGGGTGTTGGTTATCTCGC
>CAZGNP010000082.1:0-2453 GCA_964527155.1 uncultured Aquiluna sp. | reverse complement strand
GTCGGGTAGTTTCCGTTTTCATCTTCGTCCATGTAGGCAGGCCAGTTGTGCCAAACCAAAACAGGCTCTGAATCCGAAACGTCTGTCGCAGGAGTGAGTGCAGTTTCTGCTGGTGCACAAGATGCCAGTGTTAGTGCTGCAGCAGTTCCACCGACTCCAGCGAGCGCCGCACGACGCGAGATCTGGGTTTTGCGAGCTAGGTCAATTAGCTCTCTGAGCATTGGGTCATTTGGTAGCTCTCGCTTCATCTTTCTCTCTCCTATTTATCAGGGCCCGAAGTTAGGGAAAGTTTCGCACACAATCCCGCCTCAGAGGCGCCTTGAAACCGAATTTTTACCTTTAGTCTCCGATGTAGTGCATCACGTGCTTGATGCGGGTGTAGTCGTCAAACCCATAGGCCGACAGGTCCTTGCCATAACCGGAGTGCTTAAAACCACCGTGCGGCATCTCGGCTGCCAGAGGGATATGGGTGTTGATCCAGACGGCTCCGAAGTCGAGGTGCTTGGCAAAGCGCATGGCCCTGGTGTGGTTGTTGGTCCAGACCGAAGAAGCTAGCCCGTACTTCACATCATTGGCCCAAGTAAGCGCCTGCTCATCACCACTGAAACGCTGAACAGTCAGCACAGGTCCAAAAATTTCATCCTGGATGTGCTCATCGGTCTGCTTTAGTCCGGAGATAACAGTCGGCTCGAGGAAGTAACCCTTGCCCGAGATTTGGTTACCACCGGTTTCGATTTTTGCGTGAGCAGGGACGCGGTCAATAAAGCCCTTTACGCGAGTTAGCTGGTTTGCATTGTTTACCGGACCAAACAGAATGTCAGAGTCCGATGGCTTTCCAACTTTGGCCGAGGCTTTTACCTCTGCAAGGAGTGCAGCCATAAATCTGTCGTAGCCCGCATCTTCAACCAGTAGTCGAGTTGCTGCGGTGCAGTCCTGACCGGCGTTGAAGAATCCAGCAGCAACGATTCCAGCGGCAGCCCTTTCCATGTCGGCGTCTGCAAAAACAATTACAGGTGCCTTTCCACCGAGCTCAAGGTGCACGCGCTTTAGGTCCAGAGCTGCCGTCTTAGCAACTTCCATACCTGCTCTCACCGACCCGGTGATTGAAACCATTTGCGGGATTCGATTTTCAACCATCATCCGACCCGTGTCGCGATCACCTGTGATGACGTTGAAGACTCCCGGTGGCAAAAACTTATTTGCAATTTCCGCCAGTAACAAAGTTGAAACTGGAGTAGTGTCCGAAGGCTTTAGAACAATTGTGTTTCCAGCTGCTATTGCAGGAGCGAATTTCCAGACTGCCATGTTGAGTGGATAGTTCCAAGGGGTAACTTGACCAATAACTCCAATTGGTTCGCGACGAATTGATGAGGTGTGATCCTTTGCGTACTCAGCAGTTGCACGACCCTCGAGATTTCTAGCGGCACCTGCAAAGAAACGAATCTGGTCTACCGATGGCACCATTTCAAAGTCAACCAAAGTGGCTCTTGGCTTACCAGTGTTTTCGCTTTCCAAGTCCGCAGCTTCATCTGCGCGCTTTTCAAGTTCGTCAGCAATCCTGAACAGTGCAAGCTGACGCTCACTTGGGGTTGTCTGACTCCACTCCTTGAATGCTTCATGGGCTACCTGAAATGCATTTTGAACGTCTTCCGCACCAGAGATTGGTGCGTTTGCGTAAACCTCTTCGGTAGATGGATTGATTACATCGCTGTACTTGCCGGAGGCTGGGTCAACGTACTTACCACCAACTAAGTTCTGTAGCTTCTTGGCCACTATTACTCCTCATCGAGTTGCTTTAGAAGATGCTAAACCTCTAGGGGCTTATCGGCAAAATTAAGGGAAAATCTTGCCGAATTCGTAACTTATTGATAAAAAAACTACGGATTTGACACCGCCAGGCCGGTTTGACTGTGATACTCGAGGCATGTCTCGAATGGACAGAGCCCGGCAGTCCCATCTGGATGAAGTCTCGAAGCTAATTATCGAGCAGCTGCAAAAGGATGGTCGAAAGTCCTATGCCGAAATCGGCAAAGTAGTTGGACTGAGTGAGGCTGCCGTTCGCCAAAGAGTCCAAAAACTAACCGAAGCCGGCGTGCTGCAGATCGTTGCGGTAACTGACCCGTTGAAACTGGGTTTCTCCCGCCAGGCCATGATTGGAATCAGGTGCGTGGGGAACTCAGCCCAGGTTGCTGACGCAATCGCCAAGATACCTTCAGTGGACTATGTGGTGCTGACAGCTGGTAGTTTTGACATTATGGCGGAAGTCGTCTGCGAGGACGATGACCAACTGATTGAGCTTCTGAACGATAAAATTCGGTCTCTGCCGGGAGTTGTAAGCTCCGAGACCTTTGTTTATCTTCGTTTGCACAAGCAGTTCTACAACTGGGGAACCAGATAGAAAGTTACAAGTGATAATCGATGGCGATTTCAGAGAGCAAGAAGACTAACCCACT
>CAZGNP010000081.1:0-2496 GCA_964527155.1 uncultured Aquiluna sp. | reverse complement strand
CTGTACGAGTTGTTTTCTTAGAGGGTCAATTGTCAGAAGAATTTAGCCTTTCAGCTCTGCAGGATAAGTGGCTGCCCGTATGGGACTCGATCAAGCCATTCAACTCCGCGAGGCCTGACGATCTGCGCCCCAAGAAATATGTACTTGATATGTTTCCCTATCCCTCTGGTGATCTGCACATGGGTCACGCCGAAGCATATGCTCTAGGCGACGTAATTGCTCGCTATTGGATTCAAAAAGGTTTCAACGTCATGCATCCAATTGGCTGGGATGCTTTTGGACTTCCAGCCGAGAACGCAGCCATCAAGCGCGGCCTAGATCCACGAAAGTGGACATATGAAAATATCGATCAGCAAAAATCGTCGATGCGACGCTATGCCTGCAGCTTTGACTGGGATCGTGTCTTGCAAACCTGCGATCCCATCTACTACCGCTGGAACCAGTGGCTGTTTTTGCAGTTTTATAAGCGCGGTCTTGCCTATCGAAAAAACAGCAATGTGAACTGGTGCCCAAGCTGTCAGACAGTTTTGGCTAATGAACAGGTAGTGCAGGGACTTTGTGAAAGATGTGACACCCAGGTGACAAAAAAAGCTCTGACCCAGTGGTACTTCAAAGTCACTGATTACGCAGATCGCCTGCTCGATGATCTGGACACGCTTGAGGGTAAGTGGCCAGCCAAAGTGCTAACCATGCAGCGCAACTGGATAGGTCGCTCTTTCGGTGCCAACGTCAAGTTCGAGATTGTTGGCAAAAGAGAACCGGTAACAGTTTTTACAACTCGGCCTGACACTCTCTATGGCGCAACTTTCATGGTCGTGGCAGCAGACTCTGATCTCGCTAGTGAACTAGCGGCTGAGGCAGAGCCGGACATTCGCATGGAGTTCTTCTCTTATCTTGAAAAGACTAAGAAAACATCCGACATCGATCGCTTAGCGACAGACCGGGAAAAAACAGGAGTCTTCTTGGGTCGCTATGCCATCAACCCACTCTCTGGTGAGCAGATTCCCATTTGGGCTTCAGACTATGTTTTGGCTGACTACGGTACTGGCGCAATCATGGCCGTTCCAGCGCACGACGAACGCGATATGGCATTTGCAACCGCGATGAATTTACCCGTGATTACTGTAGTTGACACTGGTGAAGATGACCCCTCCGTGAGCAGAGTTGCCACCAGTGGAGATGGAGTTGTTGTCAACTCAGGACCACTGACCGGATTGCGCAAAAACGAAGCCATAGAAAAAGCAATTGAGATTTTGCAGCAGAAAAACTTAGGAGAAAGAGCCAAGAATTATCGCCTGCGGGATTGGTTGATTTCTCGTCAGCGCTACTGGGGAACTCCGATTCCAATTGTCCACTGTGAAAAGTGTGGCGAAGTGCCAGTTCCTGAATCTCAGTTGCCGGTTGAACTGCCAGACAGCGCAGGACTTGATCTGCAACCAAAGGGGACGTCCCCACTTGGGGCAGCTAGTGAATGGTTGAATGTTGCCTGCCCTAGCTGTGGCGGGTCGGCTAAGCGCGATTCTGACACCATGGACACCTTTGTTGATTCTTCTTGGTACTTTCTTAGGTTCCTAAGCCCAAACAGCGAACAGCACGCATTTGATCAGGCCCAAGCCAAGCAGTGGGCACCGGTGGATCAGTATGTCGGAGGTGTAACTCACGCCATCTTGCACCTTCTCTACTCACGCTTTTTCACCAAGGTTCTGTTTGACATGAAGATGGTTGACTTCGAAGAACCATTCAGTCGATTGCTAAATCAGGGAATGGTATTGATGAATGGCTCAGCCATGAGCAAGTCCCGCGGAAATCTAGTTCGCCTGAGTGAACAGCTCGATGAGCACGGTGTTGATGCGGTTCGTTTGACGATGGCTTTTGCTGGTCCGCCCGAGGATGACATTGACTGGGCAGACGTGTCACCGGCCGCCTCTGGCAAATTTTTGGCCCGGGCTTGGCGCATCGCCAAGGACGTTAGCAGCGAGCCGGCTGCTGATGCAAAGAGCGGTTCAGTTGAGGTGCGCAGAGCCACCCACTCGTTCCTAGCTGCCTTCACAGAAGCCATTGAAGGCTTTAAATTCAATGTCGGAGTCGCCAAGTGCATGGAACTCACAAACGCTCTTCGTAAGGCTATTGACTCAGGCTCCGGCGGATCCGATCCTGCCGTCAGAGAGGGCGCCGAGGAGCTTGCCAAGGCAATTAGTTTGTTTGCTCCATACACGGCGGAAGACATGTGGCAGCAGCTTGGCCACCAGCCCAGCGTTGCATTAGCAACCTTCCGAGAGGTTGAAAAAGGGTTGCTGGTTCAGGAGAGCATCACCGCCATTGTCCAGGTTGATGGCAAACTGCGAGACAAGTTTGAAGTGTCAGTATCCATTTCAGAGCAGGAGCTGCGTGATTTAGCCCTGGCTTCAGCCTCGGTTCAAAGAATTCTGGACGGTAAAGAACCAGTGAACGTGATTGTACGAGCGCCCAAGCTTGTCAACATAGCCACAAAGTAGC
>CAZGNP010000080.1:0-2526 GCA_964527155.1 uncultured Aquiluna sp. | reverse complement strand
TATTTCGATTCATCCACGCCCAAAGCCTAAAAGTGATGGGGCCAAAGGCTAGGTAGCCTTGCCCGAGCACAGGCAACTGGAAGAAGTCTCTGGCGTAAAGTATTAGCGCTAGGCCTCGTAGCTCAGTGGATAGAGCAGCGGTTTCCTAAACCGTGTGCGGAAGTTCGATTCTTCTCGGGGCCACCCATTCTGATTATTGACTAATCAGTCAATAACTACTAACCTAGCGACATGGCCCGTCCAAGAGAATTCGACGAATCTAAAGTTGTCAAGCAAGCTAGCCTTGCGTTCGCCGAACTCGGCTATAACGGCTGTTCAATAGACGACTTACTGGCGGCCACCGCCCTAAAGCGTGGCAGTCTCTACAAGGCCTTTGGATCAAAGCGCAACCTTTTTGTCGCATGTCTGAGTGAGGCAATTTCCGGCGTCTGGGTCAAATCCGCGACATCCGTGGATTTAGTGATCGTTGCAATGCGGGAGTTGGCTCGATCCGATAAGGCAATTAAACAGATTTGCACCAAAGCAATAGATGGCTCCTTCAAAGGAAACAAGAGCAAGGCCGCCCAGTTTTTGGGGGGTCACCTACTAAGCAGTCTGGAGAACTGACATGCCAAGATACGAAATAACAGACACTCACCTAATTGTTCATTTAAACCTTTTGGATCGAATCAAGACTCTTCGCAAGAGCTTTGCCGTTTCGAAAGAAAACATACGAGGCGCCACCGAAGATCAAGGGGTCATTCCTGGAGAGCTGGGTATTCGTGCACCTGGAACCGGGCTACCCCACGTTGTTTACGCGGGCACCTTTTTCAAGAGACTTGAGCGCCAATTCGTTACCTGGCATAAAGGTGAATCAGCGGTAGTGGTTGAGCTTAAGGACCACAAATTTGCTCGATTAATCCTTGGAAGCAAAGAGCCACGTGAATTGGTAAGGCAAATAAATTCTCTAGTGAACTGAGAAGTCAGGCAGCCTGGCGCTGCATCGCTAGAAACTCACTCCACTGTGGAAGTGGTTTCTCAGCTCCCCTAACACTCCAGACCAAACCGGTTGGCATCTTTGGAATGACTCGGAGTTGCCAGCCCATCTCCTGCGGGGTGCGATCGCCCTTTTCGTTATTACAGCTAAGGCAACATGCCACCAGGTTCTCCCAGGTGTCCTTTCCGCCACGAGATTTTGGAACCACGTGATCGATGGTGTTCGCGCCTCTTGCGCAGTAGGCGCACTTATGGCCATCTCTTCTCAGGACTCCTCTTCTGGAGACCGGGACCCTTCTAGCATTTGGAATTCTTACGTAGCGGGAGAGCAGAATCACCGAGGGCATATCAAATTCAGCCGATGCGCTTCGCACCACCGCCCCCGAGATTCCGGCTAAGACGGTTGCCTTCTCATTTAGTACCAGAATGAGCGCTCGCTTGAAGGAAACTACCGCTAGGGGTTCATATCCGGCGTTGAGGACTAGTGTTCGCATGATGCTCCTATCGAATTCGCCCGCACGGCTTGCGGGCATTCGGTCTTTGCGGAAAATAAAAAACGCGCCGCAAAAGCGCGACGCGTTGAATTTTCCGGCATGGGTATGCAGGGGTGTTGGTGAAGATGGATCCAGTTGCCATGCCTGGATTGCATGTCTAGTGGCATCTCGACCTCCCCTGCTCCATTCAAAAACTTGAAAAAAGAGTAAGAGCAGAACTAGCCAAAAGTTGGCAGAAACGCAGAAGGAAACTGAAGGTTTAGTAGTTGGCCACGTCGGCTACGCGGACGATGTGGTAGCGCTCGGTGAAGATTGGAGCCAGCTTGACGCGGTCACCCTTTTGGGGCGCGTGATAGAAGTTGCCACCACCGGCATAGATTCCGTTGTGACTGAAGTCGTTGAAGATGACCAAATCACCCGGGACTGCCTCAGACAGTGGAATCTTCTTTCCGAGCTTGGCCTGCTGGTAAACGCTGTGTGGGAGCTTGACTCCGAACTGGGCATAGACAAAGAGTGTGTAGCCGGAGCAGTCGATGCCGGCAGGGGTTCTGCCGCCGTGGACGTATGGCGTCCCAACCAGCTCAGCTGATGCCTGCATGATGTTGGAGCTGGTGATTTCACTAAATCTTGGTCTTGCCAGGTAGTCCTCGGCTAGCGGTCCGGTGTAGCTGCTAACCCTGGGCTGCTCTGCAAAGTCTTCGGCGTCGGCCGGTTCGTAGTTTCCTCTGGAGAACTCAACTGCTCGAACGGTTGCCACGGCCAGGCCCTGCGACGGAGCGGAGATCTGAACTAATTCATTGTCAACTGTCAGACCGGCAACGGCCGTGATCTCTGGAGAGAAACCATATGAAGGAAGTGCAACGGTGGCCATCAGACCAGTAGTCGAGAGAAAGGTCATGAATGCACGAATCGAGCTACGACCAGCTGCCTTGGCAGAGCTGCGTTCCAACTTACGCAATTGCTTGCGCGAGGCTGGGCTCGTTGATTGTGAAATCAAAAGGAATCCTCCGAAATACTCACTTGGACTTCCAAGCCAAGATTATAACTATTTGATAGC
>CAZGNP010000079.1:0-2555 GCA_964527155.1 uncultured Aquiluna sp. | reverse complement strand
AAAAAAGAGGTGAAAACGTAAAATCAACGACTTATAAAATTATTGAGTAATAATGGAAAATTCGAATATACCATTAGAAGAAATGTTGGAGGATTTAAGAATTACCAACGAAGAAATTGCACAATACTGTGCCGAGAATGAAGTATTGAGTAAATCATTTGAACGAAATAGAGTTACCATTTATATGAATGAAGGTAGAATCGGTCAAAGAAGAAAGTTTGTATCAGAATTAGAACAAATAATCAAAAAAACTTATCCCGAACATAGGTTGGAAGAATAAAAAGTATTATCTTTGTATTCTAAAATAAAAGACAATGGTAAACGAGGTAACAAAAATATTCTCCGATATGACCGATGAAGAATTGGTTCTGGTAATTGATGAAATGAGAGAAGACGACCCACTGGGTATTATCCGTGAGAACGGTATTGTTCGTTCTAAATGTAAAATGGTTCATGATATTGTGGGTGGAAACACTTATGAACACCTAACGATGGTTCAGGTTTCAATTTTACGAGAAGCAGCACATAGGTTCACACCAACGATGGATGAATTAACACACAATGTCTAAACAAAAAATAAAATTATGGGAACGATTAGTATAGACATCCAAGAAATCTCAAACATCACAAGAGCAATCTCTGATTATGAGTACTTACCAAATATTTTCCAACATTTGGGAAATAAAGAACAAAATGAACGTTTACAAGCGTTTTGGAATAAGAACGTTGTTAAACGTGAGACATCAACGCATCTTACTCATGGTGAGTATGTTCAATGGAAAGAGATTGATTTACACGTGGTTCCACAAACTTGGGGTAATACTTCAGGTGGGTGGCAAGGTATTGGTGGTTCCGCAATGACTAAGGCATATACGGTTATCATCGAAAATGGATTCGGTTTTGCTTGTGTTTATTACAATGGTGAATTGGCATACATTTGTGAAATGGATGAAATGTATCAAGAAGTAATTTCTAATGGATACGATAGATTACCAGGTTGTAATCCATATAAAGAAACATTGACAATACTTTATAAGAAAAATAGATAATATGAATCAAGAACTATTGCACGACGCAGCAGATAAATGGGTGTTTGAAACCAACTCACACAAATGGTCAAACAATGATGACACCGCAGGTGATAACTATGGTTCATTTATTGCTGGTGCCGAATGGAAGAAAGAACAAATGTGTAGTGATAAGGATATTAACCATCTACAATGGATATACGATAGAATGTCCAATGTTCATGGTGAAAATGAAAATTATGATTACATGCTCAAATTCAAAGAAATTATCGAACAATTAAAAAATAAATAACATGCCAGAGTTTAGTACTTACATCGACATCGACCCGTCAGAATATGTTGACGAGTGTTCAAAAAGTGAAATCAAAGAACTGATTGATGAGTTGGTTATTCACGGTTACATTAACCAAAGTGATAGTTTAATTGACAAAGAAAAAATTAGTTTAATGGAACAGGAATTCCATGAAAAGCTAGACAAACTAAAGTCAAAATACTATAATTTATCTCCTGAAGACGAGGAAACACTTAAAAACATATTTTTAAAATACGTTTAATACACATTAAATTGTCATATTTTTCCATGGTGAATGGTATTTATATTTATGATGGATTTAAATGAACATATTAAAAGGATGAAGGATTTATTCCTTGCAGAACATGGAATAGTTAAACCTTTAATGTCTGAGCAAGACCCTAAAAGTAGTTCAGGACAAGTTATGCAGGCGAGTACTTCTAAAGATGTAAATGTTGATGCGTTATTTGATGTTACTTATTTAGAAACTACATCAATTAACAATAAAGAGCAAACTAAAGTTAAGAGTAATAATCCTAATTTTGATGCACAGCTTAATGAATTGATAAAAAATCCAGCTTACAAACCTTTAATGGAAAAATTGGATGAGGATGAAAAAAGAATTTTCTACCTTTACTTAACTCAGGTGAGTCGTATACAATTTTTAAACCAAACTTTAGAATTTTTACGTTCATTTACTAAAAGAAGAAAATTAGAAAGAGAAGTCAAAAAAGACGAAGATTATACTGGTGAAGATAATCTTTATGACTGGGGTGCCGATTTAACACAAGGAGATGTTGTAAAAACTGAAATACCTGGTCAACAATCACCTCAGGGTGAAGACTCAATCGAATTTGAAATCCCTTTTGAAGTTGCAGGTAAAACAGTTTATAAAGAAAATTCAACTGAACCTGATTTGTCGTTAATTCAAGCGATGGATAATTGGATAAGTAATGCAGTTGCAACAATAAACCAAGTTAAAGCTGAAAATCCTAATGCGGTTGCTGAGTTAGTATCTATTGAAATTGCATCAAGTTGTTCAAGATTAAGAAATACTGGCGATTACGAAGGAAAAACTTGGAATGAATTATCAAAAGATAGAGGTGAAAAAGTTTACAACTTAATTACACAAAAATTATCTGCAATTGGTGTTACAATAAATCCAAAATTACAAAAAGTATTAAGAGGTGGTTATAATGGTGATGGTTCTAGCGGACCTGACCCAGCAAACAAAT
>CAZGNP010000078.1:0-2570 GCA_964527155.1 uncultured Aquiluna sp. | reverse complement strand
CATTACCTTGAGCACCAACGTTACCTTGAGCACCCTGAGGTCCTGTATTTCCTTGGGCACCTGTGTTACCTGTATTACCTTGTGAACCTTGAGCTCCTTGTGGTCCAATATTTCCTTGTGCACCTGTATGACCAACCGCACCTGTATTACCTTGAGCACCTTGTGGTCCCGTATTACCTTGTGGACCTATATTACCTGTAGGACCTTGTGAACCTTGAGCTCCTGTATTACCTGTAGCACCTTGTGGTCCTACGTTTCCTGTTGGCCCTGTATTACCCTGAGACCCTTGAGGACCAGTGTTACCTTGAGCACCTGTGTGACCAGTATTACCTTGAGCACCTTGAGCACCTGTTGCACCTTGAGCCCCTTGAGCTCCTGTATTTCCTGTCGCTCCTTGATTACCCTTATCTCCTGTTGCACCTGTGTTTCCTTGAGCCCCTGTATGTCCAATAGCCCCTTGAGAACCCTGAGCTCCAACATGACCTTGAGCCCCTTGAGCTCCTGTATTTCCTGTCGCCCCTTGATTACCCTTATCCCCTGTGGCACCTGTATTTCCTTGAGCCCCAGTATTTCCTGTCGCTCCTTGGGAACCTTGAGCACCTGTATTACCTTGGGCACCTTGAGCACCTGTGTGCCCAACAGCACCTTGGTTACCCTTATCTCCTGTCGCACCTGTATTACCTTGAGCTCCTGTATGACCAGTATTACCCTGAGAACCTTGAGCCCCTTGATTACCTTGAGCACCTTGTGGTCCTACGTTTCCTGTTGGCCCTTGATTACCTTGAGCCCCTTGTGGACCTATGTTACCTTGAGCACCTGTATTACCTTGAGCACCTGTATTACCTTGAGCACCTGTTGGTCCTAAATTACCTTTAGGTCCTACTGCACCTTGAGAACCTTGAGCACCTTGAGCACCTTGAGTTCCTTGAGCCCCTTGAGCTCCTGTATTTCCTGTTTGTCCTTGATTACCTTGAGCACCCTGTGAACCGACTGCTCCTTGAGCACCTGTATTACCCGTATTCCCTTGAGAACCTTGGGCTCCTGTATTACCTGTGGCACCTTGTGCTCCTGTGTTACCCGTATTACCCTGAGAACCTTGAGCACCTGTATTACCTGTGGCACCTTGTGGACCAACATTACCTTGAGCGCCTGTGTTACCTTGTGCACCTTGAGGTCCTGTATTACCTTGTGGTCCAACACTGCCTTGTGAACCTTGAGCACCTTGAGCCCCTGTATTACCTGTGGCACCTTGAGCACCAGTATTACCTTGAGCTCCCGTACTACCTTGAGCACCTTGAGCACCTACACTACCTTGAGCACCTGTATGTCCAACATCACCTTGAGCTCCTGTGGCACCTGCGGCGTTAGTTGCTCCTTGGGAACCCTGATTACCTTGTGGTCCTGTATTACCTTGAGCACCTGTTACGTTGGCTGCACCCGTATTACCTTGAGCACCTTGATTACCTTGAGCACCTTGTGGTCCCGTAGCACCTTGTGGTCCCGTAGCACCTTGAGCACCCGCAATATTTGTAGTTGGTCCAACCCAATTCGCAGTACCGTTAATTACTTGAGTTCCTCCAACAGAAAAGAAATCTTTAACATTTAAAGTATCACCTGAAATAACATTGTTAGTTGGGTCAACATATATTGATATAAACGTAGGACTCGCACTATTCCCACTGAAGGCAAGAGCCGCAGTACCTAAAACACTAATCGATAAAATGTTGTTGTTTCCTGTACCAAGAAAATCCATATGTGGAATTCTGTTGGCTAACTGAGTACTATTACTTGGGTATATTGTTATGTTCTTCGCCATTCAAAGATTTTTCTTTATCCTATAAATACCTTGGTTATTGTTTATGTATTATATTATGTTCGTTTTTCAAATAAAATTTACTATAATTCACAAAACAATAAACATTAAAGAGAAATAACATGGTTTTAAAATCACCAACGAGTAAATTATCAATTGTAAACTTATTTGCAGACTTCATATTAAATAAAATACCAAAAGAAGAAGAAACTATTATTCAAGTTGTGGATTGTTTTAACTTTTACGTTGTTAAAGGTAAATCAACTTACAACGAACCTTTAAATCTATCAACAGTTAGGGATGAGTTTGTTTCTAAATATGAGGATTTTTTGGGTGAAAGAAAGTTGTCTCACATTATAGACTTAATTGATTATGATTCTAAATTAATTTCAACAGATAATTTAACTTTCAAATATTATTATGGCTCTGACAATTGTTCTTACACAACATTACAAACTAAACATTATAGTGAGGACCCTTCAAAGTCTTATGAACATAGTGAATTCATTAAAGAAATAACTGACAATGATTTAGTTTATATTTCTCAATTTCCTCACGGTCATTCTCTTTCTCAAGGTAGACTATTATATTATTATGGTAAACACATTTTTTATAACATACCATCATCATACCCTATCAATAGTTTAACATTCAATTTATCAACAAATAAAAATGAATATGGTGAACCATCGTTCTCAGTTTTAAATTCACAACAAAATGTTGATGAGGTTTTGACATCAGCAATTTTAGATGTATT
>CAZGNP010000077.1:0-2591 GCA_964527155.1 uncultured Aquiluna sp. | reverse complement strand
ACACATTTACAATTTCAACACAAGTTACAGGTACCACATGTAATCAAAATAATGGGTTAATTAATGTGATTAAAACAAGCGGAGGAGAACCTCCATATGATTATTCGTTGGATGGTTTGTTTAACGTATTAGACACATCTTTATCTTCAGTAACATTCAATAATGTATCATCAGGTCAACACACCATAACGGTTACAGATAATACAGGGTGTACCCAAACTTTACAAGTTTACGTGGACCAAAGCCCAACATTAAACTATAGTTTATATACCACATCATGTGGTACAGGTTCTGACGGAACAATTACCGCATTTATTTCTTCAGGTGAACCACCGTTTACTTTTGATTGGTCTGATAACGTACCTAACAACCCACAAGAAATTAAAGTGAGTGGGTTAACTGCAGGAACTTATAATGTTACAATCATAGATAGTAATGGATGTTCATTACAAAGATTTACGGATATAACTTGTGATGCAAGTTATGCCTCATATCAAACTTATGTTATGGGTTCTGAAGTATTTAACATTCAATCACAAACAAAATATGGTTTAATACAAATGTTAAATGACGGATTTGATGACTTAACATCAGGTAATACAAGTTGTAGTTTAATTTCTGCAACATTTACTGTTAATGTTTCTGTAAATCCATTGGGTATTACAACATCAGATACTTTCTTTACAACAACGTCTTTAGTAGTTGCGCCATCTGATAATGATTATTATGATACGGTTGTTAGTTTACTACAAACAATACCTGGTATAGGTAATGTTACGGTAGATGCGGTTAATAACCAAATTAAAATAGAAACTAATCCAAATGATAATAGTTTGAATGGTCAAGAAATTATCGTAGAGTTATTAATCGTTTATGATACTATTTGTTTAACATGACACAGGTAAGAATAACCGAAATATCAGGCGGGACATACCCGATTCAAGTATACATTTCAGATGTGTATGGAAACAATCAAACCTTGTTAGGCACAATTGCCACAGGACCTGTGCCTCCTGTTCTTGAATATAACACTGTAATTCCTCCAATATTCAATACCGCACCTGAAATTATGTTGACGTTAACAGACAGTAATGGTTGTAGTATTTTTAAATTATTACAATGTACTTTTGGATGTTCATTTCAGATTACAATTGAAATGGCTTCATGTGTTGTTAACATCGATATCCAAGAATCGAGTTGTTTATTTTCTATCGATACCCAAGAAGCTGGCTGTGTTTTCACACTTGTTTAGTAATATTTTAAAATAGAATAACTGAAATAGTATTCTCGTGGTATTTATTAAATAAAAAACATCGAATGTCCACATACTCTATATTAGTTACAAATAATGCACCTGGATGTGATACTGAAATTGAACAACAATTAACAGTAACAGGTTGTACTTCATATATTGTTCGATTGTCTTCAAATTCGAACGCATTAGGTCCATTTAATGTTTACGTTGACAACGTAATTTATTATTCAGCCCAAACAAGAACTGAAATGTTAAACGGTGTTGTGGTTACACTTGCTTGTGTTACACCATCACCAACAACAACGCCAACAATGACGCCAACTCCGAGCGCGACTGACCCATTAACAGGTGCAACTCCAACTCCAACCGCGACAATAACAAGTAGTGAAACACCTACTCCAACACCTACCCTAACATCTACCCCATCAGGCACACCAAATGAGACACCAACACCAACAGTAACTGAAACTCCAACAAATACGCCTTCAGGAACTCCAAACGAAACTCCAACAACAACTCCAAGTGAGACTCCAACTAACACGCCTACTGAAACTCAAACACCTACTCCAACAGTAACTGAAACGCCAACAAATACACCTTCAGTGACTCCAACTGAGACACCTACAAATACTCCTACTGAGACTGAAACACCAACACCAACAGTAACCGAAACACCTACTCAAACTCCTAGCGTAACTCCTACTGAAACTGCGACTCAAACTCCAACGGTAACTGAAACTCCAACAACAACTCCTAGTGAGACTCCTACAAATACGCCTACTGAAACTGCAACTCAAACTCCAACAGTGACAGAGACACCTACAAATACACCTTCGGTTACACCGACTGAGACTGCAACTCAAACTCCAACAGTAACTGAGACACCAACACTCACACCTACTACAACAACTACATTAACTGCGACTCAGACACCGACTGAGACTGCAACTCAAACTCCAACAGTAACTGAGACACCAACACTTACGCCAACCACAACTACTACACTTACAGCAACTCAAACTCCAACTGAGACTCAAACTCCTACGGTTACACCAAGTAACACTGCAAGTGAAACGCCTACACCTACTTTAACACCAACAAATACTGAGACACCAACTCCAACAACAACTACAACTTTAACTGCGACTGAGACTCCAACCGAGACTCCAACTAATACACCAACACCTTCAATAACTGCGTCACAAACAGTTACTCCTACTATTACTCAAACTCCTACGGAGACAATGACACCAACACCTACGTTGACTCAAACACCTACAATCACACAAACACCAACACAGTCAATGACACCAACACCTACTGAGTCTATGACACC
>CAZGNP010000076.1:0-2676 GCA_964527155.1 uncultured Aquiluna sp. | reverse complement strand
TCGCCGTCGGCATCGGGTCTCCAGATTTCACCGGTTCTTGCCGGAACCTTGACGGCCACGACGAACGGCAGTGGTGTTGCGACGTTCACGGATCTGAAGATCAACGGGCCGACGGGAAGTTACACCCTCACGTTCACGGCATCGGGCTATCCAACGGCGACAAGCAACAGTTTCACGTTGACTGTGGGTGCCGCGTCCGCGTTGAAGGTGTCGACCCAGCCGACCGGTGGCGTGTCAGGTGGCGTAGTCACCGGTTCGCCCGCGGTGACGGTGGTCGACGCAGGTGGCAACGCCGTGACGAGTCATCCGGCGACCGCAGTGACGGTGACGTCGGCAACAGGAACCATCGGCGGCACGACGTCGGCGAACACCGCCTCGGGTGTTGCAACGTTCACCGCTGCGACGCTTGCCGGTCTGATAAGCACGAACCACACCTTGACGTTTTCTTCGTCCGGTCTGGCGAGTGTGACGTCATCGACGTTCAACATCACCACGGGTTCGGCATCGGCATTGTCGATCGCCACCCAACCCGTGGGTGGAGTGGCGATCGGAACGGCATTGGCGACGCAGCCGGTGGTGCGTGTGGTCGACTCGGCGGGCAACGTTCGTACATCCGACTCGTCGACGGTCGTCACCGCGGCAATCGCGACCGGGTCTTCGTTCGGAAGTTTGGCCAGCAACACTGCGACCGCGTCATCCGGTGTGGCGACATTCTCCGGCCTGAAGGTGAACGGCGCGGGCGGGAACTTCACCATGACGTTCTCGGCACCCGGCCTTGCATCGGTGACGTCGTCATCGTTCAGTATCAACCTCACATCGCAGGCGATCACCTTCGGTCCGTTGACAAACATGACTTTCGGAAGCGCTGCCTTCGGCGTTTCAGCATCGTCGACGTCGAACCTCGTGATTGCCTTCTCGTCGACGACGCCGTCGGTGTGTTCGGTCACGGGGAACACGACAGCGAGCGCAGGGTCCACGGGTGCGGTTGTCACTCTGTTGGGTGCGGGGACGTGCACGATTGCGACCAACCAAGCTGGAAACCATGTTTATTCGGCGGCAGGGCAGCAGACGCAGTCATTCACGGTGAACGCCGCAGCGCAGGCTGCTTTGACATTGACGAACGCCTCATCGGTGACGTTCGGCGACACGTTGACGCTGAAGACCTCGGGCGGCTCCGGCACCGGTGCGGTGTCCTATGCGTTGGTGGGTGGCGCGGGCACGGCGCAGTGCAGCCTGAACCCGACGTCCGGTGCGATGACGTTCGGTGCGGCGGGTACCTGCAGCGTCCGCGCGACGAAAGCAGCGGACACGAACTACACGAGCATCCAATCGTCGACGCAGGTGCTGACGGTGGCAAAGGCTCCGCAGACGACCTCGATCACATCATCGGTACCGGCCAAGCCACTGCCGGGCGGGGATTACACGGTGACAGCGACTGCGTCGTCAGGTTTGACAGCGACTGTTGCTGTGTTGTCGGGCACGGGAACGGTTTGTTCGCTGACAGGATCGAAGGTCTCGTTCCTGGCCGCGGGCACGTGCGTGGTGATAGCAACGCAGGCAGGCAACGGCAATTATCTGGCAGCCGACCCCGAGGATACGCAGACCATCGTCGTGGGTTCGTTGAACCAGGCGATCACCTTTGCCCAGCCGGCGAACATGGAGTTCGGCGACCCCGATGTGGTGGTGGCGCCGACGGCATCGTCGGGTCTGCCGGTGACGGTGACGTCGGAGACGGCGACGGTATGCACGGTGAGTGCAAACAAGGTTTCGATCGTGACCGTCGGGCGCTGTGAGTTGAAGGCAACGCAGTCGGGAGACACGCGGTATGCCGCAGCAAGTGACGAAGTTCGGGTGTTCGACATCATCGCGGTGGTACCGAACTCGCCGACGATCAGTTCGGCTTCCGCATCGAGCGGTGCGATCACGGTGAAGTTCGTCGCGCCAAGTTTCGATGGTGGTGCGGCGATCCTCGGCTATCGATTGACTGCGACACCGACCGGTGGCGGGACCGTGGTGACGGACAACTCGTGCGTGACGTCACCCTGCACGATCAACGGATTGGCGAACGGCACCGAATACACGGTGACGGTTGCTGCATTGAACGAAGCGGGGACCGGCTCCTCCTCGACCCCGTCGCCGGCGTTGACGCCCGTGACGAACGCAATGGCGGTTCAGGCTCTCGTTGCCGCGGCAGGCGACACGACGCTTGCCGTTTCGTGGACGACGCCGGCTGATCTGGGTGGTGGCACTTTCACGCGCTACGAGGTGCGAATCCGCGCAACGGGTGGTTCGTGGCCAGGCGTTGCAACCCAAAGCGTGACGTCATCATCGACGACGTTGGCCACCTTGACCGGTCTCGACAACGGCACCGAATACGAAGTGCAGGTCGTGACGATCACTTCGGCCAATGCCGAGTCGTACGAGGGCAACACCGCCGTCGTGGTGTCGATACCGCGGCGAGTGCCGTCGTCACCGCGAGAACTCACGGCCTCTCGCACGACACCAAGAGGTGTTCTGGTGTCATGGTCGGTGCCGGCAAGCAACGGTGGTGCGCCGATCACCGCCTACACGGTGACTCTCAGCGGCGGGGCAACCTGCGGGACGGTGACCGTCAGTGTGACAACGCAGGCCGGATCGTGCACCGCGACAGGTTTGTCGCTCGACACCACCTACACG
>CAZGNP010000075.1:0-2697 GCA_964527155.1 uncultured Aquiluna sp. | reverse complement strand
TCGAACTCTTCTTCGCGAGAAACAACGAGGGCACGAATGCGCTCTACGTATTCTTCGCGAACTAGGTCGTAGTCGCCGTCTCTTAGTTCCTTGTCGATACCCATGACGCGGTAGGCAGCAAAGTAAATGATCTTTTCTAGATCCTTTGGTGCCATGTTCAATAGATATCCAAGACGTGATGGAACGCCCTTGAAGTACCAGATGTGGGTGACAGGAGCAGCTAGCTCGATGTGACCCATGCGCTCACGACGAACGGAGCTCTTGGTTACCTCAACACCGCATCGCTCACAAACGATGCCCTTGAAGCGAACGCGCTTGTACTTTCCACAAGAACACTCCCAGTCCTTAGTTGGACCAAAGATCTTCTCGCAGAAGAGTCCGTCCTTCTCAGGCTTGAGGGTTCGGTAGTTGATGGTCTCAGGCTTCTTTACTTCACCAGATGACCAAGAACGAATATCCTCGCTGGTAGCAAGGCCAACGCGAAGAGCGCTGAAGTTTTCTACTCTAATTGACATAGTTTTTTATCCTCTTGGCTTACTGGTAGGTGTTGAAGTCGGTTTCGGCGGAAAGCTGCTCGTTGCGGCTTAGGTTGATGCCCAGCTCTTCAGCTGCGCGGTCGGACTCAAACTCTTCGTCCTTCAGAACAACCACTCGACCGGTGTCGTCCAGTACCTCGACGTTCAGACCAAGCGACTGCATTTCCTTGGCTAGAACTCGGAAGGATTCTGGGATTCCCGGTGGCTGGATGTTGTCGCCCTTAACAATTGCTTCGTAGGTGCGAACACGTCCTGCGATGTCGTCAGACTTGATGGTTAGAAGCTCCTGCAGGGTGTGCGCTGCACCATAAGCCTGCAGTGCCCACACCTCCATCTCACCAAAGCGCTGACCACCGAACTGTGCCTTACCACCCAGCGGCTGCTGAGTGATCATGGAGTAAGGACCGGTGGAACGAGCGTGAATCTTGTCATCAACAAGGTGGTGCAGCTTCAGCATGTACTTCACACCAACTGCAATCTTGTTTGGGAATGGCTCTCCGCTTCTTCCATCAAACAGGGTTGCCTTACCGGATCCGTCAATCAGACGTCTTCCATCTTCGCTTGGCTTGGTGTACTCAAGTAGTCCTGCAACCTGGTCCTTAGTTGCTCCATCAAAGACTGGAGTTGCAACCTTGGTGCCTGGCTCGGCCTTTAGAAGCTCCTTCGCCATGTCGTTGACCCACTCAGCGGTGCCGGTGACATCCCAGCCCTGCTTACATGACCAACCAAGGTGAGCCTCCAATACCTGACCGAAGTTCATACGACCTGGAATACCAAGTGGGTTCAGGATGATGTCAACCGGAGTTCCATCTTCCATGAATGGCATGTCTTCAACTGGCAGGATCTTTGCAATAACACCCTTGTTTCCGTGGCGACCAGCTAGCTTGTCACCTTCAGTGATCTTTCTCTTCTGAGCGATGTAAACAACTACGCGCTTGTTAACACCAGCACCTAGTTCGTCACCCTCTTCAGCATCAAAGACCTTGACGGCAATAACTGTTCCACCCTCACCGTGAGGAACCTTCAAAGAGGTGTCTCTAACCTCTCGGCTCTTCTCGTTGAAGATTGCACGCAGTAGTCGCTCTTCCGCACTGAGCTCGGTCTCACCCTTTGGTGTTACCTTTCCAACCAGAATGTCACCTGGTCTTACCTCAGCACCGATGCGAATGATTCCCATAGCATCTAGGTTTGCTAGTGCTTCAGCAGAAATGTTTGGAAGGTCTGCAGTGATCTCTTCTGGACCAAGCTTGGTGTCACGAGCATCCACCTCATACTCTTCGATGTGAATCGAAGAAAGAGTGTCGTTCTTGACAATCTCCTGGCTCAAAATGATCGCGTCTTCGAAGTTGTAACCCTCCCATGGCATGAAGGCAACCAGCAGGTTCTTACCCAGTGCTAGTTCGCCATCTTCGGTGGAAGGACCATCGGCTAGCACGTGGCCTGCCTCAACTCTCTGACCAAGCTCAACAATCACCTTCTGGTTGATTGCAGTTCCCTGGTTCGAGCGGTCAAACTTACGGACCTTGTAGGTGGAGCGCTTGCCGTTGTCGTTGTGAATAACGATCTCGTCGGCGTCCATCTTCTCAACTACTCCTGGCTCGCTAGCTGTCACAACAGCACCTGAGTCAACGGCTGCGATTCGCTCCATGCCGGTTCCGACATAGGGGCTTTCGCTTCTGAGCAGTGGAACAGCCTGACGCTGCATGTTTGCACCCATCAGAGCACGTGATGAGTCATCGTGCTCAAGGAATGGAATCAGCGAGGTTGATACAGAGGCCAACTGACGAGGGGAAACATCGATGTAATCAACATCGGCTGCATCCACCTCAACGATGTCTCCGCGGAAACGAGCGAAGGCCTTTGGTCCCTTTAGGGTGCCGTCGTCATTCAAAGGAGTGTCAGCACCAGCAATAACCTTGCCGTCTTCAGAAGCTGCGTCTAAGTACTCAACGCTCTTAGCAACCTTGCCGTTTTTGACAGGGCGGTATGGGGTCTCAATGAAACCAAATGCGTTGATGCGGCTGAATGCGGTTAGAGATCCAATCAGACCAATGTTTGGTCCTTCCGGAGTCTCAACCGGACACATTCTTCCGTAGTGAGATGGGTGAACGTCACGCACCTCCATCTGAGCACGCTCTCTGGCAATACCACCAGGACCAAG
>CAZGNP010000074.1:0-2745 GCA_964527155.1 uncultured Aquiluna sp. | reverse complement strand
TTAGTCAGAATTAGTTTTGACATTTATTTCTCCCTAGCGTCCTGCGCCTGCGTATGGCAGAAGTGCCATCTCACGTGCGTTCTTGATTGCCTTAGCGATCTTGCGCTGATCCTGCACAGTTGCACCAGTGATGCGACGAGCGCGGATCTTGCCACGATCTGAAATGAACTTGCGAAGTGTTGCGACGTCTTTGTAGTCGATAACTTCAATCTTGATTGTTTTAACCGGTGCAAGTTTTGCGTACTTTGAAGACATCATCTTCTTGCGACGGTCTTGTCCTTTTCCTGCCATTTTTCTTTCTCTCCTAAGTCTTTAGAACGGTGCTTCGTCCACTGCAGTCTCTGCTGGGTTTGCCCAAGCATCGGCTGGATTGTTGGCTGCTGGCTTCTCGCCTGCCCATGGTGATTCGATTGCAGCTTCGCGTGCTCTGCGAGTAACCGCAGCAGTTGCGTAGCGAAGGCTTGGACCAATCTCGTCAATCTCTAGCTCAAGCGAAGCGCGTGCTTCACCCTGTGCTGTCTGATATGCGGATGGGGCTTTTAGGCGGCCGGTAACAACAACACGTGATCCCTTAGTTAGAGATTGTGCGATGTTTTCAGCAGCTTCGCGCCAAGCGGTGCAGCGAACCCAAACGGTGTCGCCGTCTACCCATTCGTTGGTGGTGCGGTTGAAGGTGCGAGGAGTTGAACCTACTCGAACAGAAACAACTGCAATTCCATTTTGGGTGTAGCGAAGTTCTGGATCGTCAGCGAGGTTGCCAACAATCGTTACGTTAACTTCGCCGGCCATTATTTGGTCCTAGCTGGGCGCTTGCCGGATGGACGTGGAGCACGTGGTGCTCTGGCGTCTGGCACGAACTCAATTGGGTTGATGCTGAAGACTGCGTCTTCCAACTTCAATACCTTGGTTCTTAGAACGCTCTCAGAAAGCTTTAGCTGGCGATCAAGCTCAACTACTGCCTCATAACCAGAGGTGACGTTAATCACCGCGTAGATACCTTCGGCGTGCTTTTTGATTTCGTATGTCATCTTGCGACGACCCCAGACGTCAACCTTGTCTACAGTTCCGCCACCAGTGGTGATGACTTTGAGGTAGTTGGTCAGGCTGGTTGTGATTGATTTCTCGTCATATGATGGGTCAAAAATCACCATCAGTTCATAGCTATGCATAGCTAACCCACCTCCTTCGGACTAAACGGTCACGGCCTTTCCGTGACAGGAGGGTAAATGCATGGTTGCCCAGGGCAACCGCACTACTCTAACGGGCTTGCCACCAGCTAAGCAAGCGGTTTTTAGCGGCTTCCGGGCCTATCTCGCCTTCATCGAGTCTTACCTCTAATAAGTAGTCATAAGCCAGACCGACTTCTCGAGATGGTCCGATTCCAAGAATCTCCATGATCTGATTGCCGTCAAGTTCTGGGCGAATTGAATCCAGTTCCTCTTGCTCTCTGAGCTGAGCAATTCTTAGTTCCAGATCGTCATAGGCATGAGCTAGTCGCTCTGCCTTTTTCTGGTTTCTGGTTGTGACATCGGACCTAGTCAGGATGTGCAGACGATCTAGTTCTTCTCCCGCATCTCTGACATACCTTCTTACAGCGCTGTCTGTCCACTGCGAATCTGAGTATCCAAAGAAGCGAAGGTGAAGCTCAATCAATTTTGCAACTGAATCAACCTGGTCATTGGAAAAGCGAAGTTCACTTAGTCGCTTCTTGGCGAGCTTTGCCCCAACCACGTCGTGGTGATAGAAGGTGACAAGTTTGCCATCAAGTTTTCTGGTTGCGGGTTTTCCGATGTCGTGCAGCAGCGAGGCAAGGCGGACAACAATATCTTTTTCTAGTTTGTATTTCTTTTCGTAGTCAATCGCCTGCATCAAGACTGTGAGGGTGTGCTGATAAACGTCTTTGTGACGCATGTGCTCATCGGTTTCAAGTTTCAGAGCTGTTAGCTCGGGAAGAATAATTGCCGCTAGACCTGAGTCAACCAGCAGTTCAAGACCAATGGTTGGATTGTCGGTCAGCAGAAGCTTTGTGAGTTCATCTCGAATGCGCTCTGCAGAAATAATTCTGATTCGGTCCCTTAGTTCAACCATCGCATCAAAAGCTGCAGGTTCAATTGAAAGATTTAATTGCGAAGAGAACCTGGCGGCCCGCAGCATGCGCAGCGGGTCATCAGAAAAACTTACTTCCGCAGCCGATGGTGTTCTAAGCGTCTTTAGGTGTAAATCGCGCAGGCCCTCATGCGGATCAACAAAGACTCGCTCCGGTAAACGCAGCGCCATTGAGTTGATTGTGAAATCTCTGCGCTTCAGATCGTCTTCTAGGTTGTCCCCGAATTCAACGGTGGGCTTTCGGGTTTTTGGATCATAGGAATCTGCTCGATAAGTGGTGATCTCTACGCGCTCGCCCTTTATCTCAGCAGCGATTGTTCCGAATTCTCTTCCGACGTCCCAGGTTGCATCGGCTAGTGGTTTGACAACCTTGAGAATGTCATCGGGGTGAGCGTTGGTGGTGAAGTCGAGGTCGGTGGTCTTCTTTCCAAGCAGAGCATCTCGCACCGGGCCGCCAACCAGTGCTAGTTCATAACCTGCTTTGGAGAATGCGGCAGCGAGTGTTTCAACCACTGGCTGCTGGGTGTTTTCGGCTAGCTGCGCTAGCGCTTTCGCCACCTCTTGCATGGGATTAGCTTGCCATAGGCCCCCAAGTAGAGTTGGGGTATGACTCCGGTTCGAATCAGAACCCAAACTGAG
>CAZGNP010000073.1:0-2776 GCA_964527155.1 uncultured Aquiluna sp. | reverse complement strand
CTGTTTGAAAGTTACGAAATTCTGCATCCGCAGTACTTTGCGTCAATTGGTGGGCCGCTTGGAGCTATTTATGGAAAAAAGAATCCACTTTGGCAATCAGGTCCGTTCCACTCCCCCAGCTACCACTCTGTATTTAGGCCGTGGCTTTATCGAGTGGGGGCATCGGTTCATCCGGGCGGCGGGATGCCAGCTGTAATGGGTGGAGCGATGAACGCAATTAGAGCCTTGCTCTAATTACTTGTCGTCAGACTCTTCGATTAGCTCAGCTTCAAGGGGTTGTGAAACTGCCTGATCCAAGCTCTTTCTTCTTGAAATTAGAACCTCCTGCTCGGGAGTTAGCATCGAGCGAGTTTCTGCTAGGAAGTCCTGAATTGAGTTTTGCTGCGAAGGAAGTTTTGCTAGACGGTATTCAGCTTCAGCAATCGCCTCGCGAGTGATGTCTAGTGATCTAACAGCAAGCTTTTCAGCGCGAGCACGAGCATCGGCAAGCAGAGCTGCTGCCATTGACTGTGACTCTTGAGCAATTCGGTCCGCTTCTTTACGAGCGTTCTCCAGAGTTAGTTCTGCGTTCTCAATCAACGAGGCAGCTTCAGCAGTGGCAGCTCTAAGCTCACGCTCTGCCTTGTCGTGCATCTGTTGTGATTCGCTTTGGATCTTGCGGAAAAGCTCTAGTGCTTGCTTCTCGCCGTCATCAATCTTGGTTCTGATCTCAGCTTCGATGTCAGCGTTTCGCTTGAGAAGTCTGGCGTTCTCGGTTTGAATGCGCTCAACTTCAGTTTGAAGATCCGCCTTAACTATGGCAACGTGGTTGTCAGCCTCAGACTTGATAACGTTTGCTTCCTTTTGAAGCTGGGCGCGCTCTGCCTGAACTTTACGAAGTTCATCTTGCGCCTGCTCCAGAATTTCTTCTGACTGCTTTCTTGCCTGCATTACAAGTCGGCGAGCTTCACGGTTAGCGCCGTCAACAACAGGCTTTGCAAATTCTTCTGCTTCAAACTTAATTCGCTCAGCTTCCGCTTTAGCGGTTTCTCTGATGCGAACTGCGTCTTTGCCGGCATCGTTTACAAGCTTCGCGGCTTCGGATTCTGCAAGACGAAGGGTCTGCTCGAACTGCGCTCCGAGTTGCGCATAACCAGGTGATTTGGCAAGCTTCAGAGATTCTTCTAGTTGAACAACTCTTTCTCGAAGTGAGTTCTGCTCACGAACCGCAAGCGAGTTGTATGACTCGAGCTCAGCCATGGTCTTTCTAAGCCAAGCAATGTATTCGTCAACTTCGGTGCGGCTGTATCCGCCGACAGCGGTTGAAAAGACCTTCTTGGTTGGCTCGCTCATCTTCTAAAGGGTAGCCCAAACCTTCTCGATTTGGAACCTACCTACCTTTCTTCTTGGCAGCTGGCTTCTTCTTAGGCTTCGTGGCTGAGGTTTTCTTGGCCACTGGCTTCTTGGCAGTCTTCTTCGCCCCCACCTTCTTGGTGGTCTTTTTGACTGCAGACTTGCGCTTTGGCTTGCTTGGATCTTCAATCAGGGATGGTGGCATGGCGTTATAGGCCTTGGCTAGCTCACTTGCTTCTTTGCGAATCTCCTTGATGGATTGCTGAAGCTGTTCTGCCCAGTCTCTTAGCTGTTGTTCATTGAAGTTAATGGGTTCACGAACAGGATCTTGAATCTTTGGTTTTTTGGGTCTAGGAAGTTCGATTTTGGATCTGTCAAAGACTGGAACCGGGAATCTTTCCTTCTTTTTGTTGGAAAGACTCTTTAGGTCTTCAAGAATCCCTTTATATCCATCACCTGTGAAGAAAACCAGGTAAACCAAAAAGCCAGCGACGGCTAGCAGAGCTGGGACTACTAGGGACGAGTCAGCTTGGTTCATGGATCCCCTTCGGGCTACTTCGGTGAAGGAAGTTCTAGGCTACCCCAGACAGGGGACCCTCGGTCAGAAATATTCTGCTTAGGAAACATCCAATTAACGGCGTTTTTTGGGCTTCTTAGCGGGAGATGGCTTGGCGTTAGTCCTGCGCAGAGGCGTGTTTTCGTATTTCTTCTTTAGATCTGCCAGATCGTCGGTTTCGACTGAGGACTTGAGGCGATTAGCCCAGCTCTGGATATGGCTGGGATAGGCATCATTGAGCTTTCCACCCAATGGGTTTGAAAAAAAGCTAAAGGACATCCTTGGTCTCCGGCTCAGTTGGGTAAGTCTGCAACAGCTAGAAACTCACCATTTAGAGATGTTCCCAAGGGGGAACTGGGCCTAAATGTTCGTGTTTCCGTATCTGGCATTCTAGTCCAATGGAATTCAAGCTTCGGGTGCTGATCGTTGATGATGAGCCCCTGGTGCGCTCCTTGCTAACAGAGGTGATTAAGTCACTTGGTTACGAAGCGAAGGCGGCTGAATCCGCCGCCGAAGCTAGAAAAATTTGTCAGTCATTTGATGCCGATGTCGCAATTATTGACGTTGACCTAGGTCCAGGGCCAAATGGCTTTGATCTGGCAGTGAATCTCAGAGCCATTAATCCAGCGCTAGCCGTGATTTTTCTCACAAATCTGATTGAACCTAAGTTGGCCGGTCAATCAAACAAAGATTTACCCGTAGGTTACGCCTATCTCTTAAAAAGCAGAATGGGTGATACTGCGAAACTCGATTTGATCATTCGCGAAGTTTCTCGTGGCAAAGGCTCTCAATACAGGGACGACTCCCCGATCCTCAATCCACTCTCAGAGCTATCTCGTTCTCAACTCGATGTCATCAGGTTACTGGCCCAAGGAAAATCAAACGAAG
>CAZGNP010000072.1:0-2850 GCA_964527155.1 uncultured Aquiluna sp. | reverse complement strand
TTCTCATTTATATTCAAGAGCTTTCGCTCGATGAATCCCTTTTACCTAAATTAAGTAGTTTTTAATTTAGCTTCAACTTTTTTAGCGTTGTTGGCAAATTTCCCAAATAGCTCACAAACTGTATTAGAAATACTGTTTTCAATACCTGATACAAATCCAGTACCTGTGATGGCATCCGCTAATGTATTTCTTAAAAAAGAATAACCTGGTGCATCAAAACCTTTTTGTCTCTGTAATGACATAACCATACCTTCAACAATACTCTCAGCAACTAATTTAGTCATTAGTTTACAATCAGACATTGACTTAATTACTTCTGAGGGTCTTGAAGTTAAATAAGATATAATAAAGTTTGACATGAATCCTTCACCAAATAATGGTTTAACTATTTTACCAATTAAAGGTTCAAAAATTGTTTGAGTTACATTCCCAAAAAAACCACCAAAAAGAGATTTGAAAGCACTACTTAAATCTACTTCAGATATCAACCCATTTGACTGTAGATATGATAATTCACTCAATATATTATATGATAATTGAGCTTTTTTATCCTCAGTTAGATTGTTGAAGTCATCTTCATCTTGAATATGTTCAACAAGAACCGATAGTCTTGTTTTAACTAAACGTTCTTGAATGATTTGTTTTTGTTTTTCTTCTTTAGCTTCAACTAAAGTTTTTCTTACTCTTTTTTCTAACATATCGATAAATTACATTAATCTCCAAACAGAATCTTTATCATTAGCAGTTGGTCCACCCATTTTAACGCCAGTCATAATATCTATAATTTCATCTACTTTACCTCCACCCATAGGTCCCCAATCACCATAGAATTCATTTTTACATGCCTGAGCCTTCGACTTTAAAGCGTTAAATTCATTTGGTTTTAAAGGTCTCTTTTTCTTCCATGAAATGTAATATGCTTCTATAGTATCTTTACAATCTTTTTTATCCGTAGGTATTCTACTTTCAACTGCATTTTGAATTACAGTTGTAATGTTAGTTTTTTCATCACCTAGTTGACCAACACCTTGTACTGTAGATGGGTCAAAATACATTACTAAATCTTGAGGGAAATAACCATCAGATGCGGGACTAACAACTTGAGACTTGAAAGTTTTAATTTCTTCAGGTGTAAGTTCAGATTTTAATTTATAACCTTTGGATTTATATTCATCAATAATTGATTGAGCTTTATCTCCAAGACCTTTTTCTAAATTACTACCCTTTCTTCTATACAAATCAATACCATCAATTACTTTTTTCTCGTACATTGCAGGGTTAGAAATATTTTCTTTAGTATCAATTTGAATTAACTCTTCATATGATTTCCATCCCCCTTCTTGTTTAATTTTATTAATGTTTTCAGTTGACGCACTTAATGATGCTGCATTTTTTGCCAACGCTGCAGCATCTTGAGCAGCTTTATTAGTTGCACTTGCCAATGTAGTCTCAATTGCATCACACTTCCATTTACCGCTTTGACTACCGTCAACAAATTTAAATGTCATGTCAGCAAAAAAGTCAACTTCTTTGCTTGGGTCTTTTGCACTTGGTTTACGATAAAAAACATTACCAGTAGATTTACTTCTTTTTAATGAACCACCTTTTAAACATCCCGCACTAATCGCAATTCTAAGCCTTTCTAAATCACTTGTAGCATCTTCTTTAATTAAAAATGTATTCTTTTTTTCATTAGAATGCATTTCTAATATAGTTTTAACTTCTTCGTTACTAATATTGAATTTCATTTTATCTAGTTATTAAATTGCGTTAGGGTCTAATGCATCCACGTCCTCAATATCAGGATTTACTACTGTAGTTTTTTTACCACAGATTTTATCTATGTCAGCATCTGTAAAAGACTCATATCCTAAAGATTTTAATTTTTCTTGTGTTTTTGGACCATACTTACCATCAGGAGTCATACCTAAACATGCCTGAACCGTTTCAATAGGTTTTGCACTACAAAGATATTTGTAAGTTCCTGTACATGGTTTGTATTTTGATACTCTTGGTACTGGTGTTCCTCCAGTTGGAGTTGGTGAAGGTGTTTTAACACGAAGTGAGCTATCGTCAAAATCTTCAACTAATCTTTTTGTTTTAGATTCAACTACAACTTGTCTACCTTCACAAGTTAATGATTTACCTGTATCAACCCATTTACTACCGTTCCAATCTTTTACTGCACCATCATAGAACAATTGGTAAACTCTACCTGAAGTACCTCTCACTTTAATATATGTGTATCTATTAGCATTTATATAAACTTTTTGGTCCACATTTGAATCAGAATCAAAAACACAACGGAATTTTGATTTAAATTGGTTAATATTTTTTTGTTCGGTACTATCAACTCTCAATTTAGACTCTTTTTTGGTTCTATAATTCATTGCAGAAAATGTGTCCATCAATTCTGCCAACTCTTCATCATCTAACTCATCAACTAATTTCTGAGCGAACTCACCATAACCTAATTCTTCAAATTCAGTTTTAATATTACACAAATCATCCAAATTACCTTTTCTCATTATGTTTGCCTGAGCTCTCCAAAGACTATCGTCAGTACCACCCATAAATCCAAGTGTTTGGTAGTTAAATGCTCTATTGAAATTACTTGCAATTGATGCGGCATCAAGTGTACCCTCACCTTCAGCTCTAGACCTACAAGAATCTAACATTTTTTTGATTGACTTTTCAGTATCAGTATCAATACTATCTTCCTTAATCAATTTAATTGAAGATTTATTCTCAGTTAAAGTTTTTGATGTGTCGTATCCCATCATTAATTTTACTCTATTTAGAGCTTCTTGTGGGCTGTATTTTGGTTGTTTCATAATCTTTTTTTTATAA
>CAZGNP010000071.1:0-2871 GCA_964527155.1 uncultured Aquiluna sp. | reverse complement strand
GTGGGTTTCTAGGAAATTACTAGCTACTTTCGCTTCCCCTATTCGGTAGCCTTTGGATGTGTTTGATTCCAAAGACAACTTGATTACTGGAAGTTATTACCAAAATAACTACAGCCAAGAGGAAAACCAGAAATTTGCTTCGCAGTTTGATGCAATTACCCAGCAAATGGTGGCCTGTTTAGATCAGCAACTACCTGCCGAATCCGAGCTCATGCAGCAGGCTGTTCGAGCCCATTACGAATTCTGTTTGCAGTTTTGGCAGCCAAATCGAGAAAGTTATAAATCTCTAGCTCTGAGCTACATCCTGCCGGGTGCTTATCGAGACACATACGAGGGCTATCGAGAGGGCCTTGGCCAATACATTTACAACGCTGTAGTTGAGTTTGCGGATCGAGAACTTAGCTAAGAGCTAGCAGGGCACAAGCTCCAATTGCCATTGCGATGCCAATGTTTTGGCTGATAGCAATTTTTTCTTTGAGGAAAATTCTCGCCAACAAAATGGTGCCAACCGGATATAAAGATGTCAGGACCGCTGCCACTGCCAAAGCACCCTCGCGAGTGGCGATGATGAAGAAGACATTTCCTGTCACGTCGCCAAGCCCAGCCAGTAAAACCAGCCAGATTGTGCCGGCGCTAAAGACTGTCTTCTCAATCACGACCTTGCTCTTGCCAGCCAGGAATAGCAAGATCAACCCCGCCAACAAAATCGTGATGCCAACTACTCTCATCACAACCAATACCCCGAGCCCTGAATCAGCAGGGGACATGTCTAGAAAAATAAAGATGCCGGCGAAACCAAAACCAGCTCCCACCGAGTAAAGCGTCGCTTGCAGGCTAGGCAACCTCACATCATTACCCGGCACAAACGCAACCAAGACAACTGCAATCAAAATCAGGGCAAGGGCAACCAGTGAAAGCTCGCTGAGCTGCTGGCCGTTTGCAATATCAATTATTACTGGCACAACTGCCGAAAGAACCGCCGTGAGGGGTGAGGTGATTGAAATTGGCCCAAGGGCGAGCGCCGCATAAAGAAATGTGATTGCCGCGGCTGAACAAAACCCAGCAAAGATACCAATCTGAACAACTGAAGGCTCGAAGCTTGCCCCGAGCGGGATGCTGAATAGGAGGGCTAGCAAAAGCCCAAAAATAAATGCAATGGTGGTGACAGTCAGCGGTCTTACTTTTTTTGAAGCAATTGCCCCAACAAAGTCCGCATAACCATAAGAAAAAGCGGATAGCAATCCAAACAGTATGGTCACTATCCGCCTCCCGGTGGCTCCGACCGGCATCGATCCGGTGACCTAACGATTTTCAGTCGTTCGCTCTACCAACTGAGCTACAGAGCCTTGGGGCATTACCCCCAACCAAGTCGCTTTCGCGACCGCGACCCTGACGGGACTTGAACCCGCGACCTCCGCCGTGACAGGGCGGCGCGCTAACCAACTGCGCTACAGGGCCAATACTGCTGGCCTTATGGTGACCCCAACGGGATTCGAACCCGTGCTACCGCCGTGAAAGGGCGGCGTCCTAGGCCGCTAGACGATGGGGCCTAAGGCTGGCACCGAGGACCAAGACTACCCGCCGCTCGGCAAGTTGCGCAACACATAGCCAACTCTCAGGCAATACTTTAATGTTTCCTCGATATTTAAAAGGGAGGTGAAGCATGCGCAAAGGGCTAATAGCCAGTGTTACGGCCGCTGGCATCCTGGTCACTTCCCTTCTACTAACCCCGGCCTGGGCAGTCCCGAACTACCCTTCGGCGGCGGAAGTTGCCGCAGCCAAGCGCAGCGTCACCGAAAAAAGGAAGATGATTACCCGAATCGAGGGAATCCTAAACACCCTTGAGTCGGAGGCTCGCGAACTTGAGGCAGTTGCGCTTGAAAAGAGCGAGCAATACATCAGGGCACTAAAGCGCGCAGATGATATGCGCGAAAAGGTTAAGTCACTTCAGGATCAAGCAAAAGCCTCTGCTAACAAAGCGGAAACTGCTCGAGTTCAACTGGGTCAACTGGTTGCTCAGATGTTCCGTGACCGCTCAGCCAATGACATCACACTGGAGCTGTTCTTTAATCCAGAGAGCGCTGAAGACTTACTATTTGAAATGAGCATGCAGGAAATTGTTGCTCAACGAACTGAATCCATTTATCAGTCTGCCCTTGATCAGCAAGCTCAAGCACAAGCTTTAGAGCTTGAACTGGAAGAAGCGAAGAAGCAACTTGAGGCAGTAGAGGCAGAGGCCAAAAAACTTTTTGATGAAGCACAAGCAGCTGCGGATGCGGTGATTGCAAAGGTTCGATCGACTGAGCGCGAACGAGCAACCATGATGAGCCAGCTGGCGAGCTTGCAAGACAATGCAGAGGATTTAGAGCGCCAGCGTCGTGAAGGGCTAGAGGCTGAACGCCGACAGAATGCAGTCAAGACAGCACCAACTGCGCCTGAGCTCTATACCGTTGGACCACCAAATACTGACTTGGTCGAAAGGGCAATCGACTTTGCCAAAGAACAACTCGGTGAAAGATATGTGCTTGGGGGTGCAGGGCCAAACGTTTGGGACTGCAGCGGAATTACCATGAAGAGTTATGCATCGGTTGGCGTTTACATCGGCTGGCACTCAGCAACTGCGCAATACAACGTGCTGGCTGCCCAGAGAAAATTAGTTCCATTCCAGGATGCTCAACGAGGCGATTTGATTTGGTGGAGCGAAGAGGAAGCATTCTCTGGCGACAAGTACCACGTTGCTATTTATCTGGGTGATGGCATGATGTTGGAGGCTCCGAACCCAGCCAGAACTGTGAGAATTGTGCCGGTTCGCTATGGTGAACTTTGGCCCTACGCTGGTCGTCCAACCGCTTCTCGCTAAGCCAGGAGGTT
>CAZGNP010000070.1:0-3018 GCA_964527155.1 uncultured Aquiluna sp. | reverse complement strand
TGGGTAAATTCAGGTCTGTTGACCCTCACGTATTCTTACAAAATATTTATGGTGATGATTTCCATGTGGACATCGTCTATGAACCACCTTACGATGATATGTCTTTTTGGTCTGAATACCAAATTGTTGCATGTCACAGAAGTATAGGTCCTGATTTTGAAAAGGCAAACGAATTAATTAAGAAATTAACCGAGTCAGGAATTATTGTCATTGTAGATATTGACGACTATTGGATGCCAGGTAAAGAACACCCAATCCACGACATTATTCGTTTTAACAAAATTAACGAAAAGATTGTTGCCAACTTAAAAGTTGCATCATACGTTACAACTACAACAACTTTGTTTGCAGACGAAATCAAAAAGTTTAATAAAAATGTTATTGTTTTTCCAAACGCAATTAATCCAAACGAACCTCAATTTAAAGAACCAACATTAGAGTCAGATAGACTTAGAGTTGGTTGGTTAGGTGGTTCTTCACACTTACACGATTTACAATTGTTGGATTCACCTTTAGGTAAAATCACACACTTAAAAGATAAATTACAATTTGTTCTTTGTGGTTTCGATACACGAGGTACCGTAACTGAAATCAACCAACAAACAGGTGAACACAAAAAAAGAGATATTCTTCCACACGAAACTGTTTGGGCTCAGTACGAAAAAATCTTTACTCAAAATCACTCTTTAATTTCTGAAGACTATAAAAAATACTTGTTAAAGTATTCTCAAGAAAAATATCCAAACGAACTTAACGAATCATACGTTAGGGTTTGGACTCAACCTGTAACATCATACGCTAAAAATTATTCAAAATTTGACGTGTCATTAGCACCTATCAAAAACACAATGTTTAACCGTATGAAATCACAACTTAAAGTTATTGAAGCAGGTTTCTATAAAAAAGCAATAATTGCTTCCGATTTAGGACCATATACCATAGATTTGAAACATTGTTTGAATCATGGTAATTTTGTTGACGGTAACGCACTATTGGTTGATGAAAACAGAAATCACTCTGATTGGGCAAAGTATATCAAGAAACTTGTTGAAAACCCTAACATGGTTAAAGACATGGGTGAAAGATTATACGAAACAGTTAAAGACACTTACGACTTAACTGTGGTAACCAAAAACAGAGCAGAATTTTATAAATCTTTAATTAAATAATATGGATTCAAAAAAAGGTAGAATAGGATTCACCGCAGGTAACTTTGATTTATTACATCCTGGTTACATATACACATTCGAAGCAGCTAAAGAGCATTGTGATTATTTCATCGTGTTCTTACAGAGAGACCCATCATTAACAAGGTTCACAAAATATAAACCTGTTGTTCCATTGTATGAACGATACAAAACATTGATGTCAATCAAATACATTGACGAAGTTGTTTGTTATGATGATGAAGATGATTTATTGAGAATGATTGAATTCTACAAACCTGATGTAAGAATCCTTGGAGATGATTATATTGGAAAAAGATTTACAGGTGACCATCTACCTATTGAGGTTGTTTATACTACTCGTTCACACGGATGGTCAACCACAAAAATCAAAGACTTAATTACGATACAAACTTTAAAACAAAATCCTGAAATAATTAATTTATCAAAAAATGATTAACATTCCTTTACCAAAAATTTTATTCTTAGACATTGAAACAGTTGGGGTATATCCTGATTGGGAAACTTTAGTTAAAGAAAATGAACCGCTTTCATTTCAGTTTGAACACTATTTTGATTGGTTCCAAAAAAGATTCCCTGAAGATGCAGATAAGGGTGTTGCACAAATGTTTGTTAACAGGTCTGCATTAGTACCTGAATTTGCACGCATTGCTTGTGTTAGTGTTGCGTTTGTCACTGAAAAAGGTGAAGTTAAAATGCAATCATTCAGTAACCCTGACGAAAAAACAATGTTATTAGAGGTTCAGAAACTTCTTCATAGAGTCGGTGAACTTGGTTTCTTCTTATGCGGACATAATGTTAAAGGGTTCGATATTCCAATGTTGGCTAAACGTATGATTATGAATGGAATTATGCCACCTAAGATTTTACCAGGTCATGATACAAAACCTTGGGAAATTAAAGCTTTGGATACAAAAGAAGTTTGGCAATATGGTGGATATGGTTCAATCGCATCACTTGAGTTGATGTGTGTTTGTTTAGGTGTTGAATCCTCTAAAACCATGGAAGTTACGGGTAATAAAGTTCACGAAGCTTTTTGGGTTAAAAAAGATATTGAAGGGATTGTCAAATATTGTGAAAAGGATGTATCCGTATTAATAGATGTTGTAAGAAAATTAATGAATTTAAGATAATGGAAAACTCAAATCAAATGGGCTTTGACCCAAACATGTATGAACAAATTTTAAAACAGTTTGAAAAAATTAAAACTGAAGCTGGTATTGAACCTGATGAAGACTATGAACATGAACTTGAGGATTTATTGGGTATGGGATTTGACGATTTGGAAGAAGAGATTTACAAAAGCTCAATGATGAGAACTGTTGAGGTGGAATTAACTCATCCTGATGCAGTTTTTCCAAAGTACGCGTATCCGTCTGACTCAGGTTTCGATTTACACTCCACACAAGATTTATCAGTTGGACCATTTGGTAGAATATTAGTCCCAACAGGTTTAAAAGTTTCATTCCCTAAAGGATATGAAATACAGGTAAGACCAAAAAGTGGTTTAGCGATTAAACAAGGACTTACCGTTCTTAACACACCAGGAACTGTTGACCAAGGATATACAGGTGAAATTCAAGTTATTGTTTTTAACACAAATAATTACACAGTGATGATACCTAAAGGTATGAAAGTAGGTCAAGCTGTGTTGTGTCCTGTTGTCAATGGTGATTATGTTAGATTTGAATCGGTAGATTCTATCGAAGATAAAGACCGAGGAGATAATGGTTTCGGAAGTACAGGAATTTAAAATATAATAAATGATTACAGTAGGATATTCAACAAGAGAACATAACCCAAAATTTATTGAATACTTGAAAAAAAGTTC
>CAZGNP010000069.1:0-3049 GCA_964527155.1 uncultured Aquiluna sp. | reverse complement strand
CCAGGTCAGCACACCCTGCAGATTGGCTCCTTGAACTCTCAGGGTCGACTGGTCACGATCTCAATCCCAATAAGCATTAAGGGATCGGTTTCCGTGGGAACGTTCAGAGGCTTTGTCGCAGTCTTCACAAAAGACCTTGAGGGTCAAGAGTTAACTGCCAAGATTGCTGGAAAGTGGATTAGACAAAATCCTGTCCGTAAATTTAAGAACTTTAGCTACTCGAGATTGGTGAGACTCACGGGTGCTGGCTACGACATCGCGATTGATGTCTACATCAACAAGAAGTTCTATAAGCGATACACCACTCGAACTCGTTAGAGTCTGAGCAGAATTAGGCTTGCTGCCATTACGGCCATTCCAGCAATCACGCCATAAACAGTTAGGTGGCCTCTGGCTGAGTTTCTGGCGGTTGGAAGCAAGGTATCGATTGCTAGGAAAATCATCACCCCAGCAACCATCGCAAAAATCACTCCAAGTACAAGGTGATTTAGGAACTGAGCAAGAATCAAGTAACCAATCACTGCGCCTGCTGGTTCTGCAAGTCCCGAAAGGAAACTAAGCCTGAAAGCCTTTAGCTTGCTCTTGGTTGCGTAGTAAACAGGAACAGAAACTGCGATTCCTTCTGGAATGTTGTGCATTGCAACGGCAACCGCTAGCGCAATTCCAATTTCTGGGTCATCAAGGACCAAAAGGAATGTGGCAAGACCTTCTGGGAAGTTGTGAATGGCAATTGCCAGTGCAACAAAAAGACCCATTCGCAACAGCGCCTTGTTTTGTTTTTCAACTTCAGCAGCTGATGATTCGTTCATCAGCTCAACCTGGGTGTTTTCGTGAGGATTGGCACCTGACGGGACCACCGCATCAATCAGCGCCATCAGCACCAATCCTCCGACCAGGGCAGCCGCTGCTAGGGCAGCGGCTTGAACCTCTGTGAAGTACTCAGAGATGTAGCCAGTGGCCTTTGGAAGAATCTCCACAAAGCTCAGATAGATCATCACACCGGCGGAGAATCCCATTGAAAGAGCGAAGAAACCCTTGTTGGTGGTCTTGGCAAAAAAGGCGATGGTAGAGCCAATTCCGGTGGCAAGACCGGCTCCCAAAGTGACAGCGAAGGCTAATAAAAGCGCGCTATCCATGAGGGTCCTTTACCAATAGAAACTGCCTTGAGAGCAGTGATTTCCCATAGGTTACCTCAAATCACTGCCCGTAAAGCCGAGTTTTCAGGCTTCCAATTTAGGATGGCAGGACGATGTTTTTGAAATCCAAAGCTATCTTTCTTACTTCCGCCCTGCTGGTTGCAACGGCTTTTCCAACTACCGCTCACGCCACCAGTTGTCAGCCGACCAAACAACTTTCCTCAAGCCACATCGCTCAGCTGCACGTTGAGGTCTTGAACGCCGCAACTGGCCAGACCCTCTTTGCAAGAAATGAAACAGCAGCTGAAAGATCGGCTTCGGTGATGAAGGTTCTAACGGCAGCGGTGGCATTGGATGTTTTGGGACCGAATCACCAGGTGACAACCAATGTTTATTCAGATCCTTCCAATCCGGGAAGAATTTATTTGGTGGGAGCGGGCGACGTCACGCTTTCCCGGATGCCAGGAAACGTAACTTCTTATTACGCCAAGGCACCCAAATTGGACACGTTGACAAAGCAAATATTTGATTGGAGTCAGCGAACCGGAAACGTCGTAACTGAGGTATTTGTTGACAGCTCCTTGTTTGGTTCCAATGATGAATGGCACTCAACCTGGAGCAGGCGAGGGTTATCCGATGGCTATATGGCCCCAGTCTCTGCTTTGCAGATTGATGCCGCTCGACTAACATCCAGCAGAAATAATATGGTTTGGCTTGCCAGAAGAACTGATAAGCCCGTAACGCAAGCCGGGCAGCTGTTTATTGAATCCCTCAACAAGCGAGGAATTGCGGTGGGATTGGTGGCGAGCGAGGGGAAAGTTCCCGCCAATGCCAACTCAATCGCCTCCGTTCAATCTCGACCGATGAGCGAGTGGGTCACCAACATGCTCAGGGTGTCCGACAACTCTTTGGCTGAGGCCCTAGGCCGTCTTTCTTCTCTCAAGCTTGGGTTTGATGGCAGCATGCAATCGCTCAATCCCTTGTTCAAGCGTGTGCTGGCTGGTCGTGGTCTGGATGTTTCGAAGCTGAAAATTATCGATGCCTCAGGTTTGTCGCGAGACAATGCGGTGCCGGTGGCTTTGGTGAATGACGTTTTGGCCTTGGTCAATCAGGGAATCGGCGACTACGAAGTAATCGAGGCGGGAATGCCAGTATCAGGCGAGCGGGGATCGCTGCGAACTCGTTTTGCAACTGGCAATCTTGCTCAGGCCAGGGGATTGGTGGCAGCGAAGACTGGCTATATCTCCTCTGGCTATTCGCTGGCTGGCTTTTTGAAAGCAAGAGATGGCACAGAACTTATCTTTACTGTCTATAACCTCAGCGAGAAAGCCACGCTTCGGCAGAGAAATGCCATGGACAATTTGGTTTATCGCTTCTATCAGTGCGGGGCGAACCTAAGCGGTTAAAGCAAAACCGGGTGATTTCTCACCCGGTCTTCTTTTGTAACTAGTGCTTGCCGCAGTTACATGAATCTTTTCCGCAGTTGCAGTCCATTTTTCCTCCTTAGAAGTCCCAGTCCTCGTCCTTGGTGGACTCGTGCTTACCAATAACGTATGAAGATCCGCTGCCGGAGAAGAAGTCGTGGTTCTCATCGCTGGCAGGGCTAAGGGCCGAAAGAATGGCAGGAGAAACATCGCAGTCATCCTTCGGGAACAGCGGGTCAAAGCCTAGGTTCATCAGAGCCTTGTTTCCGTTGTAGTGCAGGAACTGCTTGACGTCGTGAGTAAGACCAATCTCGTCATAGAGGTCAGCGGTGTACTTCACTTCGTTCTCATACAGCTCTAGCAGCAGGTCGTAGGTGTAGCTCTTTAGATCTGCCTTGCGCTCAGTTGATGCTTCGTTGTAACCGAGCTGGAACTTGTATCCGATGTAGTAGCCGTGGATGGCCTCATCGCGAATGATTAGACGAATTA
>CAZGNP010000068.1:0-3158 GCA_964527155.1 uncultured Aquiluna sp. | reverse complement strand
GCGTTTTCAATTCTTTTGTTCAAAATATCAACAAAAGCATCTTTCATATCTCTAACTAAGTCAGAATAAGTTCTTTGATTTTCTTTGTTAGGTGTAACTGAAACATCAATACCTTCTCTTTTCATTTGGTTAAGTGCCACTTCAATTTGCTTTTCAGATAATTTTCTAAATCTTAAAAGTTTTTGTCTAATATCTTTAACAAAGTTGTTATTACCTTCATAAAATGCTATTGGTAATACTTCGGCAGGTAAATCTTTAGTGTATGGTTTATCATATCCACTATAAAGGAAGTTAATACCAGATATATTTGTGATACATTTGTGTCCTCCTGAATTTGCTTTTAGGAAGTCATAACCATTAATTGATTGTTTTTCTGAATCGAATGATGGCATTTTTCCATAAAGAGCCATCATATCTTTTGAAGTGAATCCAACTGATTCTGGTGTTGCTTCTCTTTCTGCAATCTTTTTAATTACTCTAAAACTTAAAACTTGTTTTTCTAATTCAGGTTTGAACAACTCTAAAATTTCGTCTTTGATTTCACCTAAATTAATACCTTTAAGAGCTCTTTCTTCTTTGAATGGGTTGCATGATGCTTGTACCATACCAACTTGACCTCCAAGACCTGTCACTAAGAAATCGGCATCAGGATGTAGTCTAAATGGTACATATCTATCGTATGACCCTTTTTTCATACTACCAAGTCCAAACTGAGAAATGACATTACCCGTTTTTTCTAACACACCTTCTTTTTGTCTTGCTTGTAAGAATTTTTCTTGGTTTTGAATCATTGTTTCAGTACTAGCAAAACCTTGTTCTTTAGCTAATTTTTTGATGTTGTTTAATATACTCAACAAAGATGGTTTTGATTTCATAACCAAATCCTCCAAGAAGTTTGCGTTGTTTTTGTAAGCTAATAATAACTTGTTTACAACAAGTCCCATTAACATTTTGTTTTGTTTCAAAGAACTATCTTTATCAAACTTATATAAAAAGTTCATCACCATTTCTGGTGTTATCTTATTAACCGCAAAGTTTGCTGAGTCAACCGTTGATATTAACATGATATCGTCGGATGGGAATATTTCTTTTGGTGAAATTATCTGAGAGATTGTTTCTACATTTGACCTTGATGGTCTGAAGTTAGTTGCCGTATCATCTTCAACACCAGCTTGACTATCGTGGTGGTCTGTATGGATAACAAACATTGGTTTACCGTGAGCAAAATCCACTAATACCGGCATGATATTACCTTCACCTTCTGGTTTTTTGATTGCAAATTCTTTAGTACCATATTGAATAACTTCACAATCAACTACTTTGATTCCATTTTGTTCTAAGTACTCCTTCATTGCTATTGCGGTAGTAACACCATCCAAATCTTGGTGAAAATAAATCTTAGCCTTATCATATCTTTTTGCAAGATTTTTAATGTCTCTAATACCTGATTCTTTAATCAGCATTTTATATTGGCTCTCGGTGATAATAATTTTCATAATTATAAATACCTCGTAAAATAAAAAATCCCACTATTGTGGGATTTCATTTATAGTGTCGAGTGTTTTGAAATAATCAACCCTCGTTTGCGCAATCTTTGCGTAGTTTTCACTAAGTTCAATTCCTAACCATCTTCGGTTCAAAACTTCAGCAGCAACTAAACTTGTACCACTACCCGCAAATGGGTCTAAAACTATATCATTCTTGTAGGATAAAATTTTGATTGCCTTGGTCGGTATGTCCATCGAGAACGTAGCCTTGGTGAGTGATTTAGTATCTGCAAAGTAATTCCACTGACCAAACACAAGTTCCATAAACTCTTTTTTATCTTTCTCCTCATAAACATTTTTCTTTTTTATAGAACCATCTTCCTGTTCAATGTCTGTCATGGTTCCAGTCCATTGTGGTTCTCCTTTAACTTTTTTGATGTGGTGTTTTTTGTAAGCCAAAATCACACATTCTTTGGGGTTATATATGTATGGTGATGACGGGCTCATCCAAGAACCCCAAGCCGTGGTTTTACTTCTATGTGGTGATTGTTCCTCAAGGTCAACAATCCCAAAGAATCCATAACCAATCTCTTTCATAATCTGCCACATTTCAGACACAAAAAAGATACGTCCACCTTTCTTTTGACGATTGATTTCATAGGGTATATTCAAAGCAATTCTACCATCGTCTTTTAGTAATCGGTATGCTTCTGATAACCAATCTCTAGCAAATACTTTGTATTCCTCAAATTCTACATCATCTTCATGTACATCATAATCGATACCCACTCCGTATGGAGGTGATGTTACAATCAAGTCTACTGTTGATTCTGGTAAATCTTTCATTACCTCAACACAATCTCCATTTATTATTTTTCCTGTTTCTATCATTATTTCTCCTTGTCTTCTAAATAATCCCAAACCAAATTTGAATATTCTTCGTATAAATCTCCATCTTCGTCATCTTCTAAATCGAATACTCCGTTATCTAAACAGACGTCCATGACCTCTTCATGTTTTTCTTCAAACGATAAACCTTCTTCAATTAAAGATAGGATTTCATCAATTTCTTTTGTTTGTGTTTTAGTTAATTCCATTTTTATTCGAAAATACTTTTTATTATTGTGTAAAATAAAATGAATGTCCCGATGAACCATGACATTCCTAATAATAAGGCAAAAATTCTATAATTTCTTTGGACATGGTCTTTTGACCTTCCTTGAAAATCATTTGAGTTCCATTCTTCTTCCATAATCAAATTATTTGTGCGATTATTTGTGCTAATTTATATCCTGTAAATGCTCCAATTGCTGCCGAACCAGGGAGTACTATAAACTTACCTAACATAGTTTCATATTTCTTCCTGTTTACAATATAAGAAATTAGTATGTAATAAACAATATAGTTAATTAAAACTAAAAAGTCCAGTTCTTTTGATGCAAAAACAACTATTGAATTTCCAAGAAACCCCCACATAAAGTTAATGAGGGTTTCACGGATTAATTCATTTGGTGTTGTAATAGCATCTAAGACACTAATTTCTTTATCTAGTCCCGTCTTTTTCGATTGTTTCGATGTGGTGTTGGAGATACCAGAGGGCTTTTCTGAGGTCTTCAAGTTCTTTATCTTTTCCTTTTTTTCCTGCACGTGATATATATTTTACTGTGTTTC
>CAZGNP010000067.1:0-3288 GCA_964527155.1 uncultured Aquiluna sp. | reverse complement strand
CGCGGGGTTTGAAAATCCGCGTGTCGTTGGTTCGATTCCGACTCCGGCCACCATTCTCAAATTACGACTTTACTCGGCCCGTGCTCACCAGTGATTCTCATGTGATGCCGAGTCATGTGATGCCGAGTGATGTGCGGGCTCGTTAGCGAGCCGCTTAAATCGATTCGCTTTATCAGGTTGATGGGTCGCAACATAGAAGGCGTATAAATTCTGCGCTGCGAGAAAACTCCCGCGGCCGACAACTTTCGATTTGGTCTCGTGTTCTCCAATTTTGATACACCGAAGAAACGATAGCTCGATCAGCTCGAGTGCTTGTCCGCCGATCTGCGGCGCAGCTCGAGCTAACTCAATATAAAAGCAGCCAACGCAAAACCAAAAATCCGTTGAGGCGGAGTATCTCGTGCGCTCGTTCTCGATGAGTTCGACTCCGGTGTCAAACCACTTAGAGTTACCGAAGGATTGCAGGGCCGAGCAGACCGCCTCTTCTCGCCATGGTGCGGCTCCCGCGATTCGACTCAGGACAATAGTAAGCTGCGCTGCAGCGTCTTCGAATCTTGCTTTTCTAATCAACTCTTTTGCATATTGATAACGATAATATTCATCGTCACAACCCGACGCCATCAGTTGCTCTAGTAACAATAAATTTCGATCTCCCTTAAGTTGCAGCTGCGCGTCTTCATAGCCGTCATGTAAAACATAAATCGGAACATTGCGGATTGGCAGATCATGCCTCGGCTGCTCATGTATTACGCCAACATAGCGCACGCCAATCGGTAAGAGCCGAGAGATCCAATCACGAGATTTCAAAACTTGCCGACGCCCAGCAATGTCTGCATTGAAACTATTGGAGATGTTGACTCTGCCGACAAACTTTTCCTCGCGGTTACAGATTTCTCGAATATCGTTGGTCTCCGGGGCAATCCATTCGTCGGCGTCTAGCACCAATCTCCAGGGTGCGTTCGTGAGTTCTAGGGCGCTGTTTCTGGCCGCCGAAAAATCGTCTATCCAATCGAGATGGCTGACTCTCGCTCCGGCCGCGCGTGCGATCTCAATAGTATTGTCGTGAGACCCTGTATCGACCACTATGATCTCATCGACTAAACGGGTTGCGCTCTCGAGCAAACGCCCGATCGAACGCTCCTCGTTTTTGGCGATAACTACAAGTGCGACAGAGGGCATGAGAAAAGTTTGGCTGCGCGAGCGAATTGCAACTTTGATTTAGGATATCAACGGCTCAAGCCAGCGAGCGAAGTTCGGTGAGTTCATAACGCGATTGATTGAGATCCCAGGCCAGTCGAAGAAAAAGGCCATCGTCCCCGTTGACCCAAAGATCAGCGACCGGCCACTGCGGTTGCCAGCGCAGTTGGTAGTGGTGGCCTTCGAAAGTGCCCGCTGCAGTCCGGATGGACTCGGTTCCGACGAAGGCGGCTTCGATTGCCGACGGATACGCGAGCAGTCCCGTTTCGCCATTCGCCGACTTCGAGTTCGTATAGCCATATACGGTGTGAAATACACCGGGCTCGTCGCGACCTCTTTGACAGCTGATGATCGCGTCACTGACGAGCGGATGAAGGCTGAGATGATCGAGTGGTTTTGATAATGAAATACGCTCGTCCACGCTACCGTGCTCTTCAGTCATGCCGTGGTAGATGAGTGCAGTCGGTGTGACCGAGTAGCTCATAGAGCCACGTACGACGCCTCCTTGCACGACACGGATATGCGCGTCTCGTGGGCGCGAGTCCGCGTCCAGCCAAATGCTCACGTCGCGCCAGACGTCGACGTCGTCCATTCTGCAGAGCGCGCGCAGCGTTCGGCCGGCTGCGTGAGGAATCATTTCGAACCATTCTCGGCCGCTTTCGCCGCTAGGGCCGAAGTAAGTGATAGTGCCTGCTAATGATCGCATCTAGACCCCCGAAATCTGCATAGGATCACAGGGTGCATCGGAATCGACGCAATGGGAAGTACTCGGATGATAGTTCCTCGCCTCACGAATGATGTGTAGACACCAAAACCCGCTCCAGTCAAAAATTAAGCGGCGAATAATCGTCGCGCCAGATACGAACATCAATATGCACTACGACTACATACCAATAAACCTGCGGCCACCCTTACGATGGCCCGATGACAAACGGGTTGCACTGATCATTACGCTCAATCTCGAAACCTGGGATTTAGTCAAAGATACCGATAAGCCTTACTATGCTGGCGGGCCCGCCATACTCCCCGATGTATTGCCTGGGGATACACCGGATTTCCCGAATTTTACTTGGCGCGAGTATGGCCAACGGGTAGGTGCCTTTCGCCTGTTCGACATGTTTGACGAGGAGGGCGTCAAACCGTCTTGCACCATCAACGCTGCGACAGCACTGCGTCGACGTCCAATGCTAGATGCGGCGATCAGCCGCGGATGTGAGATTCTGGCTCACAACTACGAACAGGGTGAGCTCCTGACGGACTTCGCCAAGCAGCCTGAGCGAGAGCGGGATGTCATCGTGCGCTCGCTTGCCGTGTATGAGCAAGCGGTAGGCCGTAAAGCGCGCGGATGGCTATCGTCATCGCTCCGAGGCACGCTCAACACAGCCGATATTCTGGCGGAGCATGGTCTGCTCTTTTATTGCGATCTCATGAATGACGATCAGCCCTATCTGATCGACACTCCGCACGGATCTATCGTATCGACGCCTTACACGAATGAGATCAACGACTTTACCTTGCTAACGCGCCGCAATCATACGACTGACGAGTTTCGAGACATTCTCCTTGAGGAGTTGAACGAGTTGTATCGCGAAGGCGAGAAGACTGGTCGAATTATGAACGTCGGTTTGCATCCGCATGTGAGTGGCCGTGCGTATCGGATACGGGCTCTACGCGAGTTCATCCGTCACGCTAAAACGTTGCCTGGTGTTTGGTGGACGACGCGCGAGGAAGTCGCAAACTGGTATTTGCAACAACAGTCGATCGGAGGGGATCGTGCATAATCTAACGGCAAAGGCTGGTGCTCGGGCATTGGGAGCCTGTTGAGGCAGGGCTCTTCGGTTATCGGCGTACCCGATAAGCCCACTCGCGAATTAGTCGGAAGGTGTCATATCCCCGCCAGCACGAGAACGTGCTCTCCTGGGCTTGGGCATTCGGCTAGCACTGTCCCACGCGCATCGAACGCTCGAGACCTGCTGATCCCCTCCGTATGGCATCCCGGCGGCTGCCACGGTGCCGCGGCGTGTACCTGTATCAACAGGGAAGGCGCGGCGTGAGTCGTCTGCGGTGCGATACACCCCGCACCAGAGCCCA
>CAZGNP010000066.1:0-3296 GCA_964527155.1 uncultured Aquiluna sp. | reverse complement strand
CTTGCTGGTGGCGATCAGGTTTACCAGATCGAAGTGCCAATGGAAGAAAGCATTGAGATCAAGAACGGTCAGCGCAAACTTGTTACCAAGGTTCGCATTCCTGGTTACGTGCTAGTGCGCATGGATATGACCGAAGACAGCTGGGCACTGGTTCGCCACACCCCCGCCGTCACCGGATTCGTTGGCAACTCACAAAACCCAACTCCGCTAAGACCAAACGAAGCTTTTGAAATGCTTAAGCCACTATTCACTCCGCAAGAGAGCGAAGAAGTTGCCCAGGTCAAGGCCAGCGGCAAGAGCAGCGGCGGCGCAAAGGCTAAGTCGATACCAGTCAAGATCGATTTCGCAGTTGGCGAGAGCATCCTGATCAAGGATGGCTCCTTCGCAGGACTGCCCGGCACTATCTCGGAGATCAAGCCAGAGTCTGGCAAGGTCACCGTATTGGTTTCGCTCTTCGAGCGAGAAACACCAGTGGAACTGTCTTTTGACCAAGTCGGTCCACTGAACTAAGGAAAGAAAAGGAAATGGCACCCAAGAAGAAAGTCACCGGTCTGATCAAACTGCAGATCCAGGCAGGCGCTGCTAACCCAGCACCTCCAATTGGTCCTGCGCTAGGTCAGCATGGTGTAAACATCATGGAGTTCTGCACCGCCTACAACAACGCCACCGCCGACCAGCGAGGCAATGTTGTACCAGTGGAGATCACCGTTTATGAAGACCGATCATTCACCTTTGTTCTTAAGACCCCACCTGCATCTGAGCTAATCAAGAAGGCAGCGGGAGTTAAGAAGGGGAGCGCAACTCCTCACACCGACAAGGTGGCAAAGCTGTCCTGGCAGCAGGTTGAGTCAATTGCACAGACCAAGATGTCTGACCTAAATGCAAATGACCTACAAGCAGCCGCCCACATCATCGCGGGCACCGCTCGCTCAATGGGCATCACCGTAGAAAAGAACTAACAACTAAATAGCTCGTGGGTGGGGTCGCTTCCCCATAAACCACGGACTGTGACCGAAAGGAAAAGCAGCGATGTCAAAGCGCTCAAGGGCCTATCAAGAGGCCGTAAACAAACTAGAAGCGGGTCGCTTCTACTCAGTAGCTGAGGCAGCAGCCTTGGCAGTTGAGACCGCCGGCAAGAAGACCAACTCAACCATTGAGGTTGCTCTGAAGCTCGGTGTCGACCCTAAGAAAGCCGACCAAATGATCCGTGGCACAGTATCTCTGCCACACGGAACCGGAAAAACAGCTCGCGTCATTGTGTTTGCAAATGGTGCCGCAGCAGATGCAGCTCGAGCAGCTGGTGCCGATGAGGTTGGCAGCGACGAACTAATCGCCAAGGTTGAAGCCGGTTGGACCGACTTCGATGCAGCGGTTGCTACCCCAGATCTGATGGGTAAGGTCGGAAAGCTTGGAAAGGTATTGGGTCCTCGTAACCTGATGCCAAACCCAAAGACCGGAACCGTCACCATGGACACCGCTAAGGCTGTGACTGACATCAAGGGTGGACGTATTGAGTTCCGCATTGATAAGCAGTCAAACCTTCACTTCATTATCGGTAAGGCTCACTTCTCAGCTGACAAGCTGGCGGAGAACCTCACCACCGCAATGGAGGAAGTAGTTCGTCTAAAGCCATCGACCGCTAAGGGTAAATACATCCAGAAGGGTGCAGTTTCAACAACCTTCGGTCCTGGTATCCCACTAGACGTTTCGATCTACTAAAGACCTAAGCCAACGGCAAAGCGCCAGCGTGCTTGCGCAATCATCTTGGTTGTATGCAATCACCTGGCGCTTTAGCTTTTCGGCGCTCGCCGGATCTTCTTTCAGGGCTGTCAGGTACTGGTCGTAATACTCCATTGAACCCTTAGCCTCTTTGACTTCAGATACGCGTTTGAAGCTGTAGTAGTTTTCAAGGCTCTTAATTGAGTAGCTCTCCTGGGAAATCATTAGAGAGTTTTTTACTACCTTGTAGAGATCCACAAAGTATTCACCAGCAATCAGCTCCTCAACAGCCGTTTGATAAATCTGGTAGCGCTCAGCCAGGCGCTTGAGAGCGATTTGCTCATAGGCCGCATAGTGATAAATCCTGGCAGCCGGGAATCTCTGTATGCGATTGAGTAAATCGTGCATGAACTTATCGAAAGAGGCCTTCTCTTCTTTTCGGTTATCAGCCCAGGTGAAGTGGAACTGCTCACCTTCGTTGACTGAGGTAAAGCCAAACAAATACTCAAGTCCGCCAGGCTCCTCATAGAAAGTAAATCCCTCTAAGTCAAAAAAGATGTCACCATCGCTGGGAGGGGGCAATTTGGCTAGGTCCTCTGGGCTAATGATCTGATAACTGCTCTCACCGGTTTCATACATGCTTTGCTGCAGCCTTGCCTGCAGAGCAAGTTTTTCAATCTGATTCTTTGACAGCTTGTCGGTTGCCGAGTCAAAGTGGGAAAGTTCCTTGACTGTCTTGACGCCTGAACGATGCAGAGACTCTATGTTGGCTCTTGTAATTCCAGCTACTAACTGCAAGTGATTAGTTTCATGACGCATGTGCTGACAGAGCCTTGGATACTCGCAGATTTCGCAGTAGCTTGATGCATCACAAACCAGCGAACCAATGTCTTCGATTCTTTGTGGCGCTTCATCGACAATTTGGAAAACGGACTTAATAAAGGAGTTTCTGACTTCAATCATCTGGGCAACCAAAACGTCTGAATCAAAAGTTGCTAGTTCGCCTGAACCCAGTATCAATCCGTGATTGTGATCGGAAGCCAGCTCGAGTTGTTTCAAAACATCAACATAAAGACCAACCTGCATTTGATACTCAGGTTTTGCCGTTGACGACAGCTTTGCATCCCAGGCGGTATAGCCACCAGACCAACCATCTACTTGCTTGGCTGTGAAACCCTTATCCGTAAATTCAAAACGCCAGTCGCTCCTGAGCAGAAAATCCGGTCTGCCAGAAAACTCCAGTGCTCCTGAACCACCGCGCAGAACGCCCTGGTAGATCACGGGGAAACCCTCGGTCATCAGTTCTAGCGTTGCCTCCATTGTTCGCTCGGAGGGTTGAGCTACTTGATCTCCTAGCGAGCGAATCAGGTCTTGTTCAAGTTTCTCTTCAAACCGAAGTCCGTAGCGAATGGCGATGTTGTCTGGCTTTTCATAAAACTGGGCCAATAGGTCTGCTAGGTCAGAGACGCCAAGCTCCCGGGCTACTGCAAGGCGAACGCAATGCTCGCATTTCGAGCGCATCAGGTCGCGGGAATCAAAGCTGAAGGAGCTGCCCTTGCGTTTCACACCTAAACCTT
>CAZGNP010000065.1:0-3298 GCA_964527155.1 uncultured Aquiluna sp. | reverse complement strand
CCTACCCACTTAGCAGGCGGGCGCACTCGACCGGGCTATGCGACGTCTCCAGTGCTCCCCAAGCTTATCTGAAAAGAGGCAAAGGGAAATTGTCTATTTTTACTTCACCGCACCCGCTGAAACACCAGCGATGATTTGCTTCTGCATCAGGAAGTAGAAGGCGATGATCGGGATGATTGAAATCACAAGTCCCGCCATAGCAAGACCGTAGTCAGAGGTGTAGGTGCCATAGAACACATAGGTTCTAAGTGGCAGTGTTCTCTGCTCCTGGGTTAATACCAGCGATGGCAGTAGATAGTCGTTCCAAATCCAAAGTGCATTGATAATCGCAACTGTTGCGGTTACTGGATTAAGCATCGGGAAAATGATGCGTCTAAAGGTTGCGAAAGCAGATGCCCCGTCGATGGCAGCCGCTTCATCCAGCTCAGTCGGGATGTTCTTGATAAAGCCGTGATACAGAAAAGTCGACATGGCGACACCAAAGCCAACATAAAAGAACACCAGTGCTGGTTGCGATGCCAACATTCCTAGAGAACCAAATAGACCGACGAATGGGATCATCAGTGCCTGGAACGGAACAATCATCGAAGAGACCAGAATCAGGAAGGTAACGGCTGAGAACTTGGTCTTGGTGCGGGCCAGGTAGTAAGCAAGCATGGACGAGACGATGATGATTGCACTGACCGACAAGACCGTAATCAAGATTGAATTCCCGAGCGAGATCCAGTAGTCCATCTTCTGGGCAGCTTCGAGGTAGTTCTCAAATAGCCACTCCTCAGGAAGCGCTAGCGGGTCATTTCTAATCGCTCTTTTTTCTTTGAATGAGTTGAGCAAGACCATGAAGAACGGAAACGCATATAGCAGTGCAAAAACTGCACCGATTGCAAACAGCACACGATTGATGGCTCTTTGGCGCTTCATCGCTGCACCTCTGTCCGCTTAGAAATAATCACCTGGGTGATAGCGGCAACCGCAATAATCAAGAACATCAAGACAGCTTGAGCTTGACCAGTCCCAAAGAAACCAAAGCCAAAGGCTTCCTTGAAGACGTGCAGCGAAATCAACTCGGTCGAGCGGTAGGGGCCGCCGCCGGTTAGCGCCAAGTTGACGTCGTAGGCCATGAATGTATTGCGCAGAGTCAAGAACAAAGAAATTGTGAAAGCAGATGCCATCAGTGGAATCTTGATCTGAGTGAGGGTTCTCCAACCGGTTGAACCATCAATCAAAGCAGCCTCTAGGACATCCTTCTCAATGCTCATAAGTCCTGTTACATAGATGATCATCATGTAGCCAGACATCTGCCAAACCGTCACAATTACCAGCGACCAGAAGGCGGTCTCTGGAGTCAACAGCCAGTTTTCCTGGAAGATTGGCAAACTCAAATTCTCTGAGATGGTGGGGAGAGCTTGATCAAATAGGAACTGCCAGATCAGTCCGAGAATCACACCACCAATCAGGTTTGGAACAAAGAAGGCTGTGCGAAGAATGTTGGCTCCGCGCATTGGGATTGTCACCAGCAGCGCCAGCCCAAAGCCAACCAAATTGACTAAAACAAGCGATGCGCCAACATAACCAAAAGTCATCCAGATGGCTTTCCAGAAAGTCTCATCCGCTAGCGATGCTTCGTAGTTAGCAAAACCGACGAACTCTTCGTATTCGAAACCGTTCCAGTCGGTGAAGGTGTAGAAAATACCTCTAATAAAAGGGGTCACGAGCACAAGCGCAAAAATCATCAAGGGAATTAGCCCAAAGATTGCGAAATTCTTTACATTCGCAATTCGCTTTGCAGTAGTTCGTGCCATGAAACCTCCTTTGAAGCAAGTCGCCTGGGAGCCAAGGCCCCCAGGCGACTCGATGCTTCTAGTTGATTGGATTTACTGGGTAAATCCGCTCAATTACTCAGCCCAGGCGGCGGCTAGCTCCTTAGCAAAAGTAGCACGGTTAGAAACACCGTCGTAGTACTTCTGCGCAGCAGCACCGTATACGTCCTGAAGACCGGTTGGGTAGTAGCTGTTGATCCAAGCTAGGGACTTTCCAGCTGCAATGTACTTAGCAATGTCCTGTGACATGTAAGTGGTTGGCTGCACGGTGAAGCCATCGTAGACAGGAATGAAGTTCATTCCGTTCTCTTCGATTGGGCCTGACCAGTGCTGCTGTCCCTCAGGAGTAGTTAGCAACCAGGTGATGAAGGCGATAGCGCCATCACGCTCTTCTGGAGTTGACTGCTCCTCATCAATGATGATGTAGAAAGGAACACCAACGCTGATGCCATCGTTTCCATAGGAAGCTGCATCGTTGCTGGTTGGTACTGGCATTACACCAAATGATCCATCTGGAGTGGTCTGCAGAAGGTTTGGCTCTGCCCAGTTACCCATGAACCAGAATCCAACCTCACCGGTTGCTAGGTTCTCAACACCCTGGTCGTAGTCAGTGTCAGCGATGGTTGCGCTGTCAATTGAGTACTTCTTGAGTAGGTCGAAGGTGTCTAGCCAGTTGACGAATGCTGGGTCAGCAAGTAGGTCCTTGCTGCCACCAGTTAGCTCGTCTAGCACTGCAAGACGACCAGCCTGGTCAGCTGCAGCGGTTGTGTGGTAGATGTTGGTGAAGTGAGCACCTAGTGACCACCATAGACCGGAGAAGTGAACAGCCTTGCGGCCAGTTGCTTCAACAGCCTTGAATGCAGCCTCTAGATCGCTACGAGTCTTGATTGCAGTTGGATCTACGCCAGCTTCGTCCAAAACTGCCTTGTTGTATAGAAGACCGAATGCCTCAGCGGTAACAGGAATACCAACCTGCTTGCCATTGATGTTTGCCTTGTCCAGAGTTCCCTCTGCTGCCAAACCTGCAAGCTCAGTTCCAGTCCAGTCCATTACGCGGTCTGCCATGTCAGGTAGCTCCTGCAGAACAGTCATTACTACTGGTGCGTTGCCTGCCTCATATAGAGGAGTCGCTACCGAGAAGAATGGCTCGCCCTGTGGGTACTCAATGATGGAGATCTTCACGCAGTCGGTGTTTGTTGCGTTGTAGTCATCAACTGCTGCTACGAACTGCTCCTGGATTTCAATCTTGATTGTGTTTAGCCAGGTAACTTCGGTAACAACATCACAACTAGCAGATCCGCTGTCTGTCTCTGACGCAGCACAGCCGCTCAGAACCAGTGCAGAAGCGATGGCGACTCCGGTAAAACCAAGAGCACGACGACGCATTACTGACATAGTGTCATTTCCTTTCGATTTATCAGTTGCGAAAGCAACTTCCCGCCAAGTGCTTTGGCGCAACAAAAGAATAAGTTTTCACC
>CAZGNP010000064.1:0-3311 GCA_964527155.1 uncultured Aquiluna sp. | reverse complement strand
AGGTCGCGGGAATCAAAGCTGAAGGAGCTGCCCTTGCGTTTCACACCTAAACCTTGCCATGCCCAAGGGTCATTTAGCCGCTTGGCCTGGGCAAAACTGGACATTCGGCTGACCGTATATTTGAATTGCTATTCGTACAGAAAGCACAAAACTTTGTCCATGACTAAAGCTTCAGCCAAGTACTCCCGACACATTCTGGTTGTGGAGGATGAGCACCTACTCAGAGACTTGTTGGCTCGGACCCTGGAAGCTCTCGGCTTCGAAGTGACAACGGCAGCCAACGCGGCTGACGCTAAGCGTGCGGTAAAGACTGCTGATCCGGATGCAATGTTGGTGGATATTGAACTTGGCCCCGGACCAACTGGATTGGATTTAGCCGAAGTAATTTCCCGTCAAAGGCCAGACATCGGTGTTGTCTTTCTTACCAATCTTCCAGATCCGAGATTCTCGGGCAAAGATGCCAAAGCAGTCCTGAAGAACCAGGCCTACATCCGAAAGACAGCAATTAATTCCGGCTCAGAACTAATTGATGCAATTGAAGCAGTCTTGAAAGATGGCGTGACAAAAGAATATCGTCATGATCTGGCTTCCAATAGACCGCTCGCTGAATTATCTCAACGACAACTAGCGACTCTCAAACTCGTTGCTGAAGGAAAAACCAACCAGCAAATAGCCACACTGCGAGGCACAAGTGTCCGGGCAGTTGAAGCCATGATTACAAGAATTTTTCAAGCGCTCGGCCTTGATCCTTCGAGCAGCAATCAGCGAGTTGAGGCTGTTGCTTTGTATCACAAACTGAAAGCAAACTAGTTTTGCGAGCAAAGTCACTCAATCCGTTTAATTTGCTAGCAGGCCCGTATGCACTGAGCTGGCAAAATCACATAGTTTTTCTGGTTCTAGCACTTCTCTCCCTTGGTTTTTTTGACATTGATCGTCTCGGTGGAAACTTTGCGAGTTGGTTTATGGTTTTTGTTGCTGGTTTTTCTGCGACGGTATTGATCATTGAAGTTGGCAAGCGACAAGCTAAGAGATTCAAAGCTCCATCAATCAAAGCCGTTTATCTCTTACTGACACTCGTTGTAACTGGAGTTATAAGGGGCTTAGTTGTTTATGAAGTCGGTTTTCTTCTAAATCTCATACCCGACTCAGAGCTGCTTTACCGTGCAGTCAGTGCCCCTTTATTTGTGCTTACGTCCTACGTTCTATCAAATGCCTTAGTCGCATCTTTTTTGAGCTATCGAGCAGAAGCCAGGAGACTGGCGCTGGATTTACAAAAACTCAATGAATCCCGCAGCGCCTATGAGTCAGACTTGCAATTTGTAAATCAACAGCAGAGAAACCGCGTCAGGGAGCTTTTATCTGCGCCCATGTGGGAACTTCAGAAAAAACTTGAGACAGCAGATGATCCAATCAAGCTGCAGGATGCTCTATTGACCATGAAGTCCATCAACACCGAGGTGATTAGGCCGCTCTCTCACGAGCTATCCGCCACCGTCGCAGACCCCACAGATCGGCAAGAAGGCTACAGTCCGGACTCTGTTTCGAGAATCCGGTGGCCAAAGAAAGTTAAATTGTCTGAGACTCAGCCAGCTTGGCTATTTTTTGGAGTTGTTTTGGTTTTGGGCCTCAACTCACAAATTGCTCTCACGTCATTTTGGCAAGGTATTCAAATTGTTGCAGTTTCGTTTTCCCCCGTAGTTGTTCTGTTTTGGTTGGAGAAAAAGCTCTTCAGGAACATCCCACTAACTGCATGGGCTGCAATTGTTGTTTCTACGGCCATGGGCCTGATTGGCAGCATTATTGGTGGTGCTTTGGCAACTGTTTTGAATCTGCCTGCGTCAGAAATCTTTTGGTGGCAAGTCATCTCTTTCACCCTGGTAGTCAAGACTACGAACTTGATCTACGGAATCTTCTTGGAAGGCTGGCGCCAAAGTCTTGTGCAACTGGCGGAGGTAAACGGGCAACAAAGAACAATCAATTCCCGACTCCGCCAACAATTATGGCTGGGTCAAAAAGCGCTTGCCATGGAACTGCACGGGTCGGTCCAAGCAACCCTTCAGGCTCTTGCTCTTCGTCTTGCACGAATGCAGGAGGTTAACCTTGTCGAAATTAGTCAGGTGTTGGAGCAGGTCCGAAAGGCCTTGAGTCGAATTGAAAACCAGGAGTATCTTGCTGGGCAGCAATTTGAGTCTTTGCTAACCGAGCTCAAAGAACTGTGGGAGGGAACAGCGAGCATCGATTGGGAGATTTCAGCCGAAGCTGAGCTTGCTCTCGAAAAAGACCCAGGTCTAGCTCGCTGCGCATTTGAAGTCATTCGAGAGTCTGTAACTAATGCTGTAAAGCACGGATCTGCGAGCGAAATCATGATTGTCATTTCGTTAGCTGACTATTTTCTGCGTCTCAGGATTGCAAACAACGGCTCAATTGCCGAAGTTCGCGAGGCTTCGCTTGGCTCAGAGCTTATGGACCAACTTTGCCTGAATCGAAGCCTGCGACAAATTGATAACCAGGTTGTCCTCGAAGCGGAGCTAGCGCTCAGTCCGCAATCCTTGCAAGAATCTCTGGTTTAGTAGGCGGCTGGCAGCCGGTTCGTTCGCAAACAATAGCCGCCGCTGCATTTGCAGTTTTTGAGAACTCAATCAATTTGGTTTCTGTCAGTTGCGAAATCTTTTCGCTGGGACCCGCACCAAGTGAACCTGCTGACATCAACTCCGACAAGAGGGTTGCAATAAACGTATCGCCAGCACCTACGGTGTCGACAAGGTTGACCGGAAAGCCCGCTACATCCAATCGGTTTTCGTCTCGGTAAATACTGACACCTTCGGCTCCACGGGTTATTACGACCAATTTACCCACGGACCATTTTTTGGCAATTCCGTCAAGATTGCTTCCGGTGGGTAGGTCATACAACCACTCAACATCCGCATCAGATGCTTTGATGATGTGACTAATTCTGTTGAGCTTTTCAACTCGGGCCAGCTCTGATTCCCGATCAAAACCCAAAGCGGGGCGAATATTCAAGTCGTGTGAAAGTGTTATCGATTGAGTTTGATAAATTTCACTCAGCCATTGCTCAATCACTTTGTTTCCGGGTTCCATCGCCATAGTTAGGCAGCCGTATTGTATGGCCTGCACACCCAGTTCATTCAGTTTTGAAATAGATGGTAATTCTTCTTTTGTCCAACCCCAGTCAGCAGTTTGGTTTGTATAAAAGCTGTATGAAGCAACTCCAGCCGAATCGATAGTGGCAACCGCAAGCGTTGTTTGCTCCTTCGCAAACACTGAGTGGTCAAGATTTACGCCATGGTTGG
>CAZGNP010000063.1:0-3405 GCA_964527155.1 uncultured Aquiluna sp. | reverse complement strand
GCCCATTCTCGTCGCGGAGCCCAGTTGCGGCCAATTCCCAATATTCAGGAGCAGACAGAATGAAAAACAATCAGCAGTCATCAAAAATGCCTTTTGGCCGCTACAAATCGTTTCATGAGCAAATCCAGATTGAACTAATAGATAGAACCTGGCCAAACAAGAAAATAACTACGGCACCACGCTGGTGCGCCGTTGATTTGCGAGACGGCAACCAAGCCCTTATAGACCCGATGAGTCCGGAGCGAAAGCTGGAAATGTTCAAGCTTCTAGTACGAATGGGATATAAAGAGATCGAAGTAGGTTTCCCATCCGCGTCTCAGACAGATTTTGACTTCGTTCGTCTTTTGATTGAGGACAACCTAATCCCAGATGACGTCACTATCCAAGTCCTCACGCAGTCCAGAGATCACTTGATTGAAAGAACCTACGAGTCACTGAAGGGCGCCAAGAACGCCATTGTGCATTTTTACAACTCAACATCGGTTCTGCAAAGAAGAGTTGTATTCGGTCAAGATAAAGAGGGAATCAAAAAGATTGCGACCGATGCAGCGGAGCTTTGCCTGTCATTTGAATCTAAATTGCCCGGCACGAATGTTTTCTATGAGTACTCGCCCGAATCCTATACAGGGACTGAACTTGAGTTTGCTTTGGAAGTCTGCAACGCCGTTATCGATGTTATAAAGCCAACGCCTGAGCGAAAAATGATTATTAATCTGCCGGCTACGGTAGAGATGATTACTCCAAATGTTTATGCAGACAGCATCGAATGGATGTCGCGCAGACTTCACCCGAGAGACTCAATCATTCTTTCCCTTCATCCTCACAACGACCGCGGCACAGCCGTGGCTGCGGCTGAGCTCGGCTACATGGCGGGAGCTGATCGCATTGAGGGATGTTTGTTTGGAAATGGCGAGCGCACCGGCAATGTCGATTTAGTTACGCTTGGTCTAAATTTGTTTAGCCAAGGTGTCGACCCGATGATTGACTTCAGCAACATTGATGAAATCAAGCGAACCGTTGAGTTTTGTAATCAGTTGCCAGTTCCTGAGCGCAGCCCCTATGGTGGCGATTTGGTTTACACCGCCTTCTCAGGTAGCCATCAAGATGCCATCAAAAAGGGCTTTGAGCATCTTGAGAAGGACGCCAAAGCAGCGGGCAAACCTGTCGCTGAATTCACCTGGGCGGTCCCGTACCTTCCAATTGACCCCAAGGACGTCGGCAGAAGCTATGAAGCCGTTATTCGAGTTAATTCTCAATCGGGCAAGGGTGGAGTTGCCTATCTAATGAAAGCTGATCACAAGCTTGATTTACCCAGAAGGCTTCAAATTGAATTTTCAAAGGTTGTCCAGGCCCACACCGACACCCTAGGCGGAGAAGTTTCCTCAGAGCAACTTTGGGAAATTTTCCAAGATGAGTATCTACCAGCAACAATCGAAGAACTGAAGTGGGGAAGATTCGAACTAAAGAGACTTCGCAGTGAGAGCGAGATGGACGGTGTCGTAAAGATTGACATAGTCCTACGCGATGGTGATGGCGAATTATCAGCTGTAGGTCAGGGAAACGGTCCTGTTTCCGCCTTTATTGATGTGCTAAGTCAACAAGGGGTAAAGATTCGGTTGCTCGACTACATTGAGCACACCATGAGCACGGGCAGCGATGCCAATGCAGCCGCTTATGTGGAGTTAGAGGTTGCGGGGAAGACTCTGTGGGGCGTTGGTATCGACGGTGACATAGCTGTCGCTTCTCTGAAGGCGATTATTAGCTCCGTCAATAGAGCGCTGCGGCTTGCCGTTCCATCCAACGCCAGCTAACGCTGGAATACTAATCAGGTGCCTAACTACCGAGATGAAGCGGTTGTTCTCCGAACCCACAAGTTGGGTGAAGTAGATCGCATCTTGACTTTGCTGACTCGTCAGCATGGTCAAATTCGTGCGGTCGCTAAAGGAGTCAGAAAGACCTCGAGTAGGTTCGGTGGTCGATTGGAGCCTTTCACAATTGTTGACCTGCAACTCTTCGAGGGAAAAAATCTTGATACGGTCACCCAGGCAGAGCAGCTGGCTTCATATGGGACGAAAATTATTGAGGACTACCAGCGCTACACCATAGGCTCCGCAATCGTGGAGGTCGCCGAAAGGCTTACGCGCGAAGTCTCGAGTGAAAAGCACTATCTTCTTGTAGTTGGAGCGCTGCGCTCACTTGCGCAATCCGAAATTGATCCAGATCAGATTCTTGACTCCTATTTGCTAAGGTCCCTGTCTTTGTCAGGTTGGGTACCGTCGCTTGTCGCCTGCGTTAATTGCGGATCCGAGCCAACAGTTTTTTCTGTACAGACTGGTGCCGTGACATGCACGAGCTGCTCTGTCCCTGGTTCGATTTCTCTGGGAGCAGCCGGCATCAGTCACATGAAGAATCTGCTGGCAGGTAACTGGGAAGAAGTAGCTAGATCTAGCGAGCAGATTAGGAAGAGTGTTAGCGGTTCTATTGCTGGTTACACTCAGTGGCAACTTGAAAAAGGCTTGAAGTCGATGAATTTCGTGGAGAGATCATGAAGCTCTTTGATCCAGCTAGAAAGCCCCCAAAATTCAAGGAAGTTCCAAATCACATTGCAATTGTGATGGATGGAAATGGGCGATGGGCGAATCAACGAGGCCTAAAGCGTACTGAAGGACACAAAGCTGGCGAATTGGCGCTGCTCGAGGTGGTGGCGGGTGCGATAGAAGTTGGAGTTAAGAATCTGACGGCATTCGCGTTCTCCACTGAAAATTGGAAACGCTCACCAGAGGAAGTCAAATTCTTGATGACCTACAACATCGAGACTCTTCGTGCAAGACGAGATCTCCTGATGGAGTGGGGAGTGAGAATTCGTTGGACTGGTTCAGAGCGCAAACTTTGGCCCTCGGTGCTGAGTGAACTCAAAGAGGCTGAACGACTTACCGCCAAAAACAAAGGGCTGGTTCTAAACATGGCGGTCAACTACGGGGGCAGACAAGAAATACTTGACGCCACTCAAAGCTTGGTTGACAAGGCGGCTGCGGGGGAGTTCAGCGGCAGGGTCACAGAGGCTCGATTTGCAAAAGAGTTGTATGTTCCAAGCATGCCTGATGTGGATTTGTTTCTTCGCTCCAGCGGTGAGATGCGACTGAGCAACTTCTTGCTCTGGGAGTCGAGCTATGCGGAAATGGTGTTTTTGGACAAGCTCTGGCCAGATTTCACGCGGGAAACCCTTTGGGAGGCTATTGCGATAATGCAGGGCCGAGACCGACGTTTCGGCGCTGCGGAAGATAGGCCGATAAACTAGCGTTTTCCATGCCAGAGGTTGGTTTATGTCTACCCAAAAGCTCGATGCTGTGATTTCGCTAGCCAAGCGAAGGGGCTTCGTCTTTCAAGCCGGTGAGATCTACGGTG
>CAZGNP010000062.1:0-3410 GCA_964527155.1 uncultured Aquiluna sp. | reverse complement strand
GCCGTTACCCCGCCGCCCGATTCCACCACATCTGGATACAAAGTTCCCTGCACCAAGAACCTGATAGGCGTATTATCTTTAGCCGCTTCAGCAACCAGCTTTCGTTCTGCTTCTTCAAAGGTTCGGATGAATTCTCGGCCAATGATTTTCCGCTTCTCCTCCGGATCACTGACCCCCTTCAAAGCGGAGAGAAACTTATCCTCGGCATTCACCACAACTAATCGGATGCCCGTTGCCGCTACGTAATCACGCTCAACTTGCTCAGCCTCACCAGCTCGCAGCAGTCCGTGATCGACAAAGACAGCCGTCAGTTGGTCGCCAACGGCTTTGTGAACAAGCGCGGCCGCAACCGCTGAGTCGACGCCGCCGGAGAGGCCGCAAATTACTCGTGCCGAACCAACCTGTGCGCGAATCTTTTCCACCTGCTCAGCTATCACATTTCCAGATGTCCAAGCAGGCTTTATGCCAGCGCCTTGATATAGGAAGTTTTCCAGCACCCGCTGTCCCTGCTCGGAGTGCTTTACTTCTGGGTGCCACTGCACGCCATAAATCTTTTTCTCTGTTGACTCAAATGCTGCAACCGGTGTGGTTTCGGTTGAAGCCAAGACAGTAAAGCCCTTCGGCTCCTGCATCACTTGATCACCATGGCTCATCCAACAAACCTGCAGATCTGGCTGTCCTGAGAGCAAAACGCCCCCACTAGAAATTGTCAACGTGGTCGCGCCGAATTCGCGCTTCCCTGTCTTATCGACTCTGCCACCCAGAGTTTGGGCGAGAATCTGAAAGCCGTAGCAAATTCCAAGCACGGGAATTCCCAATTCCAAAATCTTGGGATCTAGCTTCGGAGAACCATCTTCATAAACACTGGCCGGACCACCAGAGAGAATAATGGCCGCTGGATCTTTGGCCCTAACTTCATCAGCTGAAATATTGTGATGGACAATCTCTGAATAAACGTTTGCTTCGCGAACTCGCCTAGCAATCAATTGGGCATACTGAGCACCAAAATCAACGACTAGGACTGGCTTCACTTCTCTAGCTCCCTTAGCTGAGCTTCCGCCAACTTGGCAAACTTGGCCTCTGTGTAGAAGCTCAAGAATGGCACGATGCCACCGAGCGCTATGAAGAGGAATCGAGTAACTGGCCAGCGCATCAAAGTCCAAAGCCTAAAGTCAGCCAACAAATAGACAACATAGAGCCAGCCGTGGACGATCAAAATCAAAACAGTCAAATTGATGCCAGTGGTGGGTAAACCTTCCCCCTCAACACCGTAGCTTTCAAAAGTAATGAACCCGTTGGGTCCCATCAGCCACAAATCAAATCCCAAGAAGGGAAGTCTTCTGATGCCCCAGGTGACCATCAGAAGCAGCAGAAAAACCCCAGTTATATAAGAGGAAACCTTATAAAAGCGCAGGGTCGAGCGAATCTGAGGGATTTGGGAGGGAAGCGGTGCCGACATAAGGCAAAGTCTAGCCAGCTAGCAAGCTCAGCTTTGCCAGGGCAATCGACTTTGCCTCGTCTGAGGTCCTTGCGCCTAAAACTGCCTGATAAATGTCCTGCGCCTGCGCTGCATCCAAAGAAGAAAGAGCAGTTCTAACAGCTCCTACCTGTGAGCGAGAAGAAGAAACTGAATCGAATCCCATGCCAGCCAACACAACAGCAAAGGCTGGGTCAGATGCACTCTCACCGCACACGCCGGAGTAAATCGAAACAGCTTTACACTCCTTGGCAATTTCACTGAGCGCACGAATCAGCGCCGGTTGCCAGGGATTGAGCAAACTGCCCAAACTTGGATGCAGGCGATCGGAAGCAAACAAGTACTGCGAAAGGTCGTTGGTGCCGACCGAAATAAAATCAACTACTCCCTTAAGACTTGGAATCTCATAAATGATGGAGGGTGTCTCCACCATAATGCCCACCTTGAAGTTTCCTGCCTTGCGAGCCAGATCAGCAAACTCTGCGGCTTCCGTTGCCAGTGCCACCATCGGAGCCATCACCCAGACTTCCCTGCCGGATTGTTTTCTTGCCTCTTCCAGCGACTCAAGCTGATCAATAATGAATTCGCGGTGAGGGACTACCAACCTAAATCCGCGGACACCAAGTGCTGGGTTTTCTTCTTTGGGCATTTCCAAAAATGGCACTGGCTTGTCACTTCCAGCGTCAATCGTTCTAACCACGATTGGACCCTCCGGGGCCGCTTTTAGGATTTCGGTGTAGGAAGCAATCTGCTTTTCCTTGCTTGGCTTGGCAGTGCTCTGCAGATAAAGAAGTTCAGTTCTGAACAGACCGACACCCTCAGCCGCTGTCGTTGACGCAGCGATGGCATCTTCCAAGGAGCCAATATTTGCTCGCACCGGAATGATGGGTTGGCTTGATTTGGCAACAAAGGTGATTGCCTGAGTGGCATCGGATTCCTTACCCTCAACAACTACCCGATCGCCTACCGGATCCACCAACACCTGCACGCCATCCACCAAATCTGCAGCAGCGCCGCAGGACACTACCGCCGGAATTGATTTCGATCGGCAAATAATTGCGGTGTGAGAGGTAGGTCCACCTTGAATGGTGATAACGCCCACCACCGCCTTGGTGAACTGTGCAGTATCAGCAGGAGAAAAGTCCTCACCAACAATTACGTATCGACCCTCAGCTGGCAGATTCAATCCAAGAGAGATGCCATGGATATTGGCCGCCACTCGCTTAGCGAGATCCCGAATATCCGCCAGGCGCTCTTCGAAAGTTGGATCACCACTTAGTAGTTCAGCAAAAGTCTCGACGGCATTGACAAACGCTGTGGCAGCTTCCCAACCAGCATCAATTTCGGCAACTGCGGCATCAAAGAGACTTTCGTCTTGCAAAATCATCTCAAGTGCTTCAAAAATTTCAGCAGAAGTTTCCCCCGCCTTCTCAGCAAGTTTCTTGAGCTCGGCTGAAACATTCCCAATTGCACCGGTGAGTTTCACTGTTTCCGCTGGCTTGTCGCCCTGGTGCTTGGCAGGAATGGGCAGCGGTTGGTGCGGCTTTACTCTAAAAACTTCTCCAGAGACTGCCGAAAGGCCAACACCTAACCCAGTAAGGACCGCTCCACTTGCCAGCACTTTAGCCCTTTAGGAATTGCTGAATCGAATCAATAATCGTTTGAGCCTTCGACTCATCGTCGGTGTCAACTTCGACGCTCAACTGCTCACCTGTCTTACCCTTGAGCGACATCAGGCTAAGTGGAGAATTTGCCTTGACTAGGCTCTCTCCCACGCGGCCCATCCTTATTTCTAAACCGGAGTCCTTCACCAATTTCACAATCTGACCAGCTGGGCGAGCGTGAAAGCCGATCGGGTCCTCAATTGTGACGATGCCGGAAATAGTTGCCATAAAAACTCCTTGGTCCCTAGGGATGATAGCAATTGTGAGGG
>CAZGNP010000061.1:0-3748 GCA_964527155.1 uncultured Aquiluna sp. | reverse complement strand
AGTGCTCTACCACTGAGCTATCGGGGCGTTGCAACCGAGACAGATTAGCACCTGCTAACTGCCTCGAGCAAACGTTTACTTAGCCCTTAACTGACCCGGCTGTCAGGCCGGCAATAATGTAGCGCTGAAGCGATAAGAAGATAATGACGATCGGTATTGAAGCAAGTATCGAACCCGCGGCAAAGGCTCCCCAGTTGGTGGAGAACTGACCGCCGATGAATTGCTGCAAACCAACCGCAACGGTACGAGTTTCCATCTCAACCAGGAACAGTCGAGCCAAAATGTACTCGTTGAAGGTTCCGATGAAAGTAAGGAGTGCGACTACCGCTAACACTGGCGCGGCAAGTGGGACGAAGATTTGCCAGTAGATCTGCATAGGAGATGCGCCATCAATCCTGGCCGCCTCGTCAAGTTCAAGCGGAATTGAGTCAACGAAGCCCTTCAACAGCCAGATGTTTACGCCCATTGACCCGCCTAAATAGACAAGCATCAGGCCCGCCTGGGTTCCAATTCCTATTTCAGGTGCGAAGTTATAGACACGTTCCATGATTACAAAGACTGCGGCAAGCGCGAGAATCGCAGGGAACATCTGGACTAGAAGCAACGTCTGGAGACCTATTCTCTTGCCTTTGAATCTCAATCGACTAAATGCGAATGCAGACGCTGCGCCTATTACTACGGAAAGTATTGAAACAAGGCCCGCAATATAAAGTGAATTAAGCATCCAACGCATAAAAGGTATTGCCGGATCAGTAAACAGCTGGGTGTAGTTAATAAATGAAATTTCCGTTGGAATAAATGAAGTTACCTGCAAGCTTCCCGATGAATTAAATGATGAAATGATCACCATGTAGATTGGGAAAAGCGCAAACACAACCGCAAATAGAGCGACTGCATGCCGCCACAAATTATCTCGTAGCCAATTTTTCATGCGAATTCATCCAATACTTTTGATTTTCTAACCCCATACAAAGAAATCGTGGCAACAATCAAGAAGATAACGACAGATATCGCACTGGCCAAACCAAGGTCTTGAATGTTAGAACCAAAAGCTATTTGATAGGTGTAGCTAATCAATATGTCTGTTGCACCAGCAATTTCACCATCAAGCGCCGCTCGTGGACCGCCCCCTGTCAGCAAATAAATTAAGTTGAAATTATTGAAATTGAATGCAAAGGACGCAATAAGAAGTGGGGTCAATATCTTTAGCAAAAGTGGGAGAGTAATCTGCCAGAAGATTTTCCGAGGCGATGCTCCGTCAATTGCGGCTGCCTCTGCATAATCGGATGGAATAGCTTGGAGTGAACCACTGGAAACCAGATAGAAATAAGGGAAACCTAGCCAAAGATTCACGACAATCACGGCCGCCCTCGCGAAGTTGGGGTCTAAGAACCAGGCAATTTGCTGACCCAGAAGAGCGTTGATTGCACCGAATTCGGTGTTGAACATACCCGCCCAAACCAAGATGCTCATGATGCTAGGAATTGCATAGGGCAAAATCAAAATTATTCTGTATGCCCTGCGACCTCGAATCGGCTTGTTTAGTGCTAAAGCCAAAAGTAGGCCAAAGGCAAATTGGGTTAAGACCGTCAAAAACGCGAATGTGACTGTCCAGATGAAAACTCCAATAAATGGATCGCGCACCTTGGGGTCGGAAAAAAGTTTGATGTAATTTTCAAACCAAACTGGCGATCGCCAGCCTGGAATCAGAATGTCTTCCGGATTATCAATGTTGGCGTAATTGCCTCGGCCATTGTCTTTATAGATTGCGCCAGTTTGAATGTTGACCAATTCATCATTGGCGGAATCGTAGTTCAATACTTGGGTGTAGAGAGAGGCAACTTCAAAGCCTTCAAGAACAAGATAGTAGTTGTCTTCGGCAAAGAACCTTAAAGACGAAAGCTCAGAGTCGAGTTGAGCAAGTTCGTCTGGTGGTAAAGCTTCAAATCCAGGTGCGGAAATTGCGACTTCGTACTCATTTAGTTCGACTGATTCAGCTGGAACATCCGTCTTCGAGTTTTGATCTGATACGAAGTACGTTCCCGCCATATAGTCAGTTGCTAGAAGGGCAAGATCCCCGGACTCTGTTCTTCCTATGGTTACGTCATAGGTAGTCATCGACTCATCCTGCACTACACCTAAAGCACGCACTCTTTCAAGAGCTTCTGGTTTAGAGATGTAGTTTCCAGTTCGATACTGGAAGCCTGACATGACTACCGTGTAGACAATTGGCACTACTACAAAGCCAACTAAGAAAATCAGGCCTGGAACGAAGAACTTTAATGGAATTGAAATATTTGTTAGATAGACGATTGCTATCGCTGCCATGCTCAGCGCTAGAAAACCGGCAATCGCCCATTCATTTGCTGCTAAAGCACTAATTGCAAGCATGCCTAAGACAGCCAAGGCAATAGATACAAAGATTACCTTTGCCACTACCGCTAGGGGCCTGCCGCTGATTAGTTTCATTTAATTCTCTTTATAAAGATGTTGGTGTGCTGCCGGAACAATCCGACAGCACACCAAACATTCTTTACTTACTTAAGTGACTTAGCGCCCTCAACTACGTTCTTCTTCAGAAGAGTGTTGAGTTTCTTTGTCTCAGCCGCTACGTCCTTACCTTCGGTCAGGATTGCGGTCCAGTAAGCAGGAAGTGCATCCCAGTAGTTCTTTCCACCAGCTGAATTGCCGAGGATGTCACCAATCTGTGGCATACCTGCCTGGTTTCCTGTTCTGGAGAATGCCTTTGCTCCATCAGATACGGCGCCGGCTCCACCCTTGTGGGCTGGTGGGCGCTGCTCGTGACGGGCATAAAGGACAACACCGGTTGCAGATCCGAAGAAGTTGTTAAGGAACGACTTCGCTCCGGTTGCGTTTCCGTTGGTCTCAGCAAAAGTGGTCAGCATTGCACCAGATACGCTGGCAAATGACTTTCCATAGGTCTTGCTGGTTAGTCCAGGGACTGAAACAAGGTTGTTCATGCTGAAGCCCTTGTCAACGTAGGACTTCCATTCCCAGTTACCGATTACGGCGTATGGAACTTTTCCAGCTAGGAAATTTTCCTTGCAGCCCGTGTCGCTTGCTGGGAAGAAGCCGTTGCTCTTTCCTCTGCTGTCAAGAAGGAACTTCTTGACATTTGCAGTCATAGCAGAAACATTGATTGGGTCTTTAGTGGTTGAAACCACACCCTTGGCATCAACGACATAAGGTGATCCGCCGAGAGCGTTGAAAACACCAATCGCTCCGAATGACATTCCACCACCAGCAACGCAGAGACCTGCAGTCAGCTTCTTAGAAGTCTTGTTCTTCTTATAGAAGTCAACCATTTCTGCAAATGTTGCAGGCTTCTTGCCACCAGTCAATGTGGTGTTGACCAACATAGCTGTGTTGTTCATAGAAATTGGAATACCGTACAGCTTGCCCTGGTAGCTCAAGTCGTTCAGTGCTTCCGTTGTGTAATTTCTGCGTACAGTAGCTGGAAGAGTTAGCGGAGCAACTTTTCCATTCTTAACACCAGTTGCAACCCAGTCATTTGCTCCGATGATTACATCAGGTCCAGTGCTGGCGGTTGCTTTGTCTAGTGCTTCCTTCAAAGCATCAAAGCTCGAGTATGTAACAACCTTGATCTTGTAACCGGTTGCCCACTCTCCCTCTGTTTGATCAGCAAGGCTTCCAAGAGCCTTTGATAGTGCAGGACCGCGTGTCTCGTCTGCCCAGACAGTAATAACTTTGTCCTCTGCATTTGCTG
>CAZGNP010000060.1:0-3784 GCA_964527155.1 uncultured Aquiluna sp. | reverse complement strand
TGGTGCAGGGAACTTTGTATCCAGATGTGGTGGAATCGGGCGGCGGGGTAACGGCCGGAATCAAGAGCCACCACAACGTTGGTGGCTTGCCAGATGATTTGCAATTTGAACTGGTGGAGCCGCTGCGCACACTCTTCAAGGATGAGGTTCGCGCGATCGGTGCGGAACTGGGACTGCCGGCGGAAATTGTTTCTCGCCAGCCCTTCCCGGGTCCTGGTCTTGGAATTCGAATTGTTGGTGAGGTTACAAAAGAACGGTTGGATCTGCTGCGCAAGGCTGATGCAATTGTGAGAGAAGAGTTGACTAAGGCAGGGCAAGACAAATTGATTTGGCAGTGTCCAGTAGTTCTTCTAGCGGATGTGAGATCGGTTGGCGTGCAGGGCGATGGCAGAAGCTATGGGCACCCAATTGTTCTAAGACCAGTTTCCTCTGAAGACGCCATGACCGCAGACTGGTCCAGACTCGACTATGAGCTGCTAGCCAGGATTTCGAATCGCATTACAAACGAGGTTGAGGGAGTCAATCGAGTCGTTTTGGACGTTACCTCTAAGCCACCGGGCACCATCGAGTGGGAGTAGCTTTGGAAGTTTTTGGTCACCGCGGCGCCTGTGGCTATCTGCCAGAAAACACAATGGAGTCCTTCGAGCTGGCCTTTGAGCTGGGCTGCAGCGCTATTGAGTTTGATGTTGTGCTGACCCGAGATTTAGTTCCAATCATCCGGCATGATCGAGATTTTTCTCTAACTACCGACATCGCTGAGCGTAAGGTGTCCTCGGTGATTGTCGATGAGCTCACTCTGGCTGAATTAGTCTCCGTCAGAGCGACAGAGCGTTATCCGAATCGAAAAGAATCAACCAGTCATAACGGTAAATACAAGATTCCGACATTGTCGGAAGTTTTGAATAACCCGCGGTTCGATGGCAAGCATCTAATCATTGAACTGAAGTATGGCAAGCATTACCGGGAAGCCGGTATGGATTTAGTTGGAGCAGTGAAGTCGGTAATAGACAATTGCAACCCAACTGAACGAAAGCTCAAGCTAACCATCGAGGCATTTGAATTCTCCGTGCTCCGAGAAGCCAAAGAGCGGATTGGTGGACAGGTTAGCTATGTCTTTCTCTCGGCGCCGGATATGTTGCCGGTCGGATTTGAGCAGTTGAATGATGAATTGCTGGATGAAATAGCAAGCAATTTCGATGGCCTATCGGTGCACTATTCAATGGTGCTGGGAAGTGATTTAGTTGAAAGAGCCAAGCAGCGCGGTCTGAGCATGTTTACCTACACCGCCCGCATTGAAACTGCCGAGGGTGATGTTAGGCAATGGTTTGAGAAACTTGCCAGAACCGGTGTCGATGGCATCTTTTGTGACCAGCCAGATCTGCTGATCAATGTCGTCCGATCGCTGACCTAGGCTTCTTGGATGCTCGGTAATGCAACACCTGACGAGCTGCTGGAGAATCTAAATCCTCAGCAGCGAGCAGCCGTCCTGCACCGTGGCCCTGCACTGCTAATTGTTGCCGGTGCCGGGTCAGGGAAGACCAGGGTGCTCACTCATCGCATAGCACACCTGCTTGCAACCAAAGAGCTTTGGCCATCCCAAATTCTTGCCATCACCTTCACCAACAAGGCTGCCAATGAAATGAAGCAGAGAGTAGAGGAATTACTCGGACAGGTAAGTGAGGGAATGTGGATTCGAACTTTTCACTCAGCCTGTTTGCAGATTCTTCGACGAGAGGCCGAGCGACTTGGCCACAGCTCCAGCTTTACTGTTTATGACACCGGAGATAGTAGGGCGCTGCTGCGTCGCTTGCTGCGCGAAGCTGGTGCGGATGATGGAGATGTTAAACCGCAGGCAGCAGCAGCCGTTATTTCCAATGCTAAAAATGAACTAAAAGATGCCGATGACTTTGCACGCAACATTGACCGTTCCAACCCAAGAGAGCGAATCATTGCAGATGTTTACTCCGCATATCAGGCAGAGCTACTGCGTAATAACGCTTTCGATTTTGATGATCTAATTGGCGAGACGGTTCATTTATTTAGGGCTTTCCCCGAAGTAAGAGCCAGATACCAAAAGAAGTTCCGCCACATTCTGATTGACGAGTATCAAGACACCAACCATGCCCAATACGCGCTGATTCGCGAGCTGACCAAGCCCCTTCCGAAAGAACATGCAATCTTCGATGAAAAGACGGGTGAACAATTAGCGCCGGCAGACCTGACGGTGGTTGGAGACTCAGATCAATCAATCTATGCCTTCCGCGGTGCGGACATAAGAAACATAACCGAGTTTGAAAGAGATTTCGTTGGCGCAAGCACAATTCTGTTGGAGCAGAATTATCGGTCAACTCAAAACATTTTGTCAGCTGCTAATGCGGTGATTGCTCAAAACCCATATCGCCCTGCAAAAAATCTTTGGACGGACTCGGGTAGTGGAGATCTAATCACTCTCTTCACAGCATTCGATGAGCGCAATGAAGCCGCCTTTGTCGTAGATGAGATAAAAACTGCCCATGAGCAAGGCATTAATTACAGGGACATGGCGGTGCTGTATCGGACCAATGCGCTAACGCTTTCGCTGGAAAACGAGCTAAAGGCTCAGCGGGTTCCCTACATTGTTGTTGGTGGCTTGAAGTTCTTTGAGCGAAAAGAAATCAAGGATGCCCTCTCCTACCTAGCCGCCATAGCCAACGTCAGCGACGACGAGGCGATTCGAAGAATAATCAACACCCCTGCTAGAGGAATTGGCGAAAAAACTGAAGCAAAAATTGCGCAGTTTGCCAGGAAAAATGAGATTTCCCTCAGGCAGGCACTGCTGCGGGTCGGGGAACTTGGTTTGGGTCCGAAGATTACTGGCGCTGTCGAGCAGTTTGGCACGCTACTAAATGACCTAGATGCCATGAGTGCAACTGAAGGTCCAGCGGATGTACTAAAGCAGGCTCTGATTCGAAGCGGCTATCGAACAGAGTTAGAACTAAGTCGAGATCCACAGGATGAAGCGAGAATTGAAAACCTTGATGCGCTTCTTGGCCAGCTCTATGACTGGCAAAAAGATTTTCCGCAGGGAACCGTTGTTGATTATCTTGCTGAGATTACCCTCGCCAGTGCGCAGGACGAATTGGATGATGCATCTGGCAATCTTTCCCTGATGACACTTCACACTGCAAAGGGCCTAGAGTTCGACAATGTTTTCATAATCGGTTGCGAGCAGGGAACGCTTCCACATATTCGAGCCTTTGATGAACCAGGAGGACTGCACGAAGAGCGCAGATTGATGTATGTGGGCATGACGCGTGCAAAGAAAAAGCTGCATCTCTCACACGCTCTTCAGCGGACCCTCTTTGGAAACACTTCCAATTTCCTACCTTCATCATTTTTATCTGACATCCCAGCCGAGCTAATTCAGCAGCAGGGACAGCAGCGCAGTGTTAGTGAGGCTCCCACTAGAAAATGGCAGGGTGCCATCACCGCCACCAGCATTCGGGACAACCAGGATCTACAGTTGGTGGTCGGCGATCGCATTTCCCATGAAAGCTTTGGCGAAGGCAGCGTTTTTTCTGTCAGCGGGGAAGGACCGAAGCAGGTAGCAGAGGTTCGCTTTGACAGTGGCCTGACCAAGCGCTTGCTCACCAAAATGGCACCAATAACCAGGCTGTAGTCCCTGAATCACCCCTGCCGTTTCGCTAGACTTACCCCGTTCTTCTCTAGGAAACGAATTCACTGTGGATTTATTTGAGTATCAAGCACGCGATTTATTCGAACAATACGGAGTCCCCGTTCTAGC
>CAZGNP010000059.1:1332-3866 GCA_964527155.1 uncultured Aquiluna sp. | reverse complement strand
ATTTGGGATTGTTTTGGGGCTAGGCCCCGACAACCCCCCAAGTTTAGGTGAAAGCGGGCCCCTGGGGCAAGTCCCAGTTAGCGGCAGCGAGCGCAGACGCCAGTTAGTTCGACCTGGTGGGAGACCCCGGAAAAGCCATGTTTTTTGGCCATTTTCTCAATCTGCTCTTCAAAGCCAGACAGCTCAAATTCCACTGCTTTTCCGCAGCTCAAACAGGTGAGGTGATGGTGGTGCTCGGGCTGGCAGATTCGATACCTAGCCTCGCCATCGGCCAGCAGGCTATCCGCTACTCCCTGCTCGACCAGTTCGGTGAGGGCGCGATAGACGGTTGTTAGGCCAAGCTTCTTACCGGTTCGTTCAATCTTCTGGTGAAGCTGCTGGGCCGATAGGAACTCCTCGGTCTTGCTCAGCTGATCTATCACTGCAGTTTTCTGCCAGGTGTTTCGCTTCTGGATCATGCTCTGACCCTAACCCAGGCAATACCCCTGGCAATCAGGTAGATAAGGAAGGAGATGGTTGTGACGTAGGGGCTAATCGGCAATGTTCCCCCCAGGGCCAAGAGCGTTCCGCCCACCATCGCAATCAGCGCAAAACTAACGCTCAGGATTGGAACCAATACCTGCGAGGAGGAAAGCCGAAGGGCAGCTGCCGCGGGAGTTACCAGTAGCGCCAAGACCAACAGGGCTCCAACAATTTGTACGGCTGCTGCAACTGCCAGCCCCAGCAGCAAAATGAATACGATGCCCAGCAGGCGAGTCTTTACTCCTCTTGCCAGCGCCACCTCCTGATCGAGCGATGCAAAGCTCAGTGGTCGCCAGATGATGAGCAGGGTCGTTATCACAACCAATGCAATTGCTGCCATCGCCCCCAGCTTGGGATCATCCACCGCAACAATCTGTCCGGTTAGCAGACCAAACTTGTTGGCGGCTCTTCCTGGATAAAGAGCAAGCGCCAGGATTCCAATTCCCAAACCAAACGGCATCAACACCGCAACGATTGAATTTCTGTCTCTGGCCTTATCGCCAAGGAAAGCAATGATGAGTGCTGCCAGGAACGATCCGAAGACCGAGCCAAAGACAACATCAAGACCAATCAGCAAAAAGACTGCTGCTCCAGCAAATGAGAGTTCGGAGATTCCGTGCACAGCAAAAGAAAGCTCGCGGTGCATAACAAAGACACCGACTAATCCTCCAATTATTGCTAGCAGCGCACCAGCCAAAATGGAATTGAACACCAAAGGAATCAATTGGTCGTAATCAGAAAAATTGATGATGTCAGAGAAGTCAATCATGACCAGTGCTCCTCATCATGGTGTTGCTGATCGTGTGCTCCTAGAACAACGATTCGTCCTTGGTTTCTAACGACATCGATTTCTGTGCCATAGAGCTTGGAAAGAACTTCGCTGCGCATGACCTCATCGGTTGTTCCAATTGAGTGCTTGCCCTGCGCCAGATAAATAACTCGGTCAACATATTCGATGATGGGGTTCAGATCGTGCGCCACGAATATCACCGCTGAATCCAGACGCTTGCGCTGCTCGTTTATCAGTTCGCTGATGCGCTGCTGGTGATTTAGATCCAGGGCACTCAGGGGCTCATCGGCCAGCAGCAGCTTGGGCCTTGAAATAATCGCCTGCGCCACCCTCACCCGCTGCATCTCACCGCCCGAGAGCGAACCAACTCGCTTATTTGAAAGGTGTGTGGCATCGACTTCGGCGAGCGCCGCCGACACTTTCTCTTCAGCTGCCTTCTCGCCAGAAAAGCCAAAGCGATGGCCGTCTAAACCAAATCGGACGGCATCTTTCACCAGTAGCGGTAGCCCCTGATCACTAGCGCGGTGCTGGGGGACATAGCCAATTTGGTTGCTGTGTTTGCCGGGTGCCTCGCCAAACAAACTGATACTGCCACCGCTAAGTGGTTGAGAACCAATGATGGTCTTTAGCAGCATCGATTTGCCCGAGCCATTGGCGCCGATCAGGGCGATGAATTCGCCGCTTTCAACGCTCAGACTCAGATTGGACCAAAGCGTCCGCTCACCAAAAGCGAGCGAAGCGTTTTGGATTTGCAGCAGTGACACTAATAAACAGCTTCTTGAATCTGATCCAAAATACTGGCCATCCAGTCCAGATAGTCCTGGTTCGGCTCAGTAATTAGCTCGCTTAGTTTCAGCACTGCAACACCCTCTCGAACCGCTAGCTTCTCAAGTTGCTCACTCACCTGATCAGCAGTTTGCTGATTGACTACCAGCACCGCCACCAGACCGTTTCTAATGAGATCTTGTGCGCGCTTGAGAGCAGACGCAGGAACTTCGGTTTCTTCTTCAATTGCATCAGCGAGTGCTTCGGGGGTCAGGTTGGTGAAGCCGGCGTCCTCCAGTAACAAATTGCCAACACCTTCGGTTGCCAAAAAGCCAGTACCCTGCAGTCTTTCTCGAACTGCTTCAATTCGAATCTCTAGGTTCTGCAGTTCGGAATTAAAGAAAGCCAGCTTCTCTGAGATTGCAGCTGCACTTTCGGGTCTTAGTTCAACAATTGA
>CAZGNP010000059.1:0-1232 GCA_964527155.1 uncultured Aquiluna sp. | reverse complement strand
CTTGCTTCATATGAGTGTGGGTCTTGCATTGGATCACTGATAATCGCTGTCACCTCAACCCACTCGCCACCAACAATCTCTACTACCGATGCCCAGACGTTGGTGGAGGTCACCACCTTGATCTTTCCCATCTCGCCTTCGCGAGTGAGGGTTGGGGTCGGGTTTAGCGGATCGCCGCTGTTGGTCCAATTGATGTAGAGGGTGTAGAGACCGGCTGCCATGAAGGCAACTACCAGTGCCGCACCTATTGATTTAATCCATGAGCGCATAGCAACAGTCTATGGCTTATTGAAAATGATTGTCAATAACTAGTCCAGCAGCAGGGCTGGCTCTTCAATCACGCTGGCCACGTCTTGCACGAATCTGGAGGCCACATCCCCATCCACCACCCGGTGGTCAAAGGTGGCGCCGATGGTGGTGACATGTCTGACCACGATCTCATCATCAACCACCCAGGGCTTCTTGCGGATCGAACCTAGGGCAACAATCGATACTTCGCCCGGGTTCAAAATTGGGGTTCCCGTGTCAACACCAAAGACGCCGATGTTGGTGATGGTGATGGTTCCGTTAGACATGTCTTCTGGTGTGGTCTTGCCGTCTCGAGCCGTTGCTGCCAGTTGTTCGATTGCTTGAGCAAGCTCCAGCAAATTCATCTTGTCCGCATCTTTGATGTTGGGAACAATCAGTCCTCTTGGTGTTGCAGCGGCAATTCCAAGGTTGACGAAGTTGTGAATGATGATTTCACTATCGGTCCAAGTTGAATTCACCATTCGGTTTCTTCGAACGGCCCAGATGATTGCTTTGGCCATTATCAAAAGTGGTGTGACCTTGATGCCTGCAAAATCTACTGAGTTCTTCAGTCGCTTTACATATTCCATGGTTCTGGTTGCATCAACATCAACAAAGATGCTTACGTGAGGAGCAGCAAAGGCACTCTTCACCATGGCCGTTGCAATTGCCTTGCGAACCCCCTTGACTGGAATTCTTTCTTCTCGCTCAGTGGGCTGAGCGGGGGTGGTGAGGTTTTTAAACACCGATGCTTGTGATGCAGCACCAATTACATCTTCGCGAGTAATTTCTCCATGCAATCCAGTGCCCGTGACGTTTGCTAGTTCAACACCGAGTTCCTTGGCAAGTTTTCTAATCGGTGGTTTTGCCATTGCAGAATCTGCTGCAACGGCCGCTCTGACCATTGATACCGGAATTGCGGTTGAGATTGGTGCTGCCTTGAC
>CAZGNP010000058.1:0-3893 GCA_964527155.1 uncultured Aquiluna sp. | reverse complement strand
AAGGCATTGGTGGCCACCGTGGTGCCCATCTTGACGCACTCGATCTGGTCCACGGGGATGGGGGCGTTGGGCTTGAGCCCCAATAAGGTGCGGATGCCCGCCACCGCCGCATCGCGGTACTGCTGCGGGTTGTCGCTCAGCAGCTTGTGGGTGACGAGCTGACCATCGGGTCGCCTGGCCACCACATCCGTGAAAGTGCCCCCTCGATCAATCCAGAATTGCCATGCTTGCTTGCTCATAGGCGGCTCAGTCTAGAGGATTTCACCCGGGCCGGTGTCGTGTAGGTTTCTCAACAAGGGGAAATACGCATCGGCAATTGGAGGAAGTCCACTAAAGTTGCCGTTCTTTCCACCCTTGCATTCGCGGAGGTCTCTTCAATGAAACGTCGTCTTTTTGAATTGGGCATGGTGTCTATCGTGTTGGCATCACCCTTTGCTGCACAAGCTCAAACCAAATGGGATTTGCCCGCAGCATATCCAGCCAACAACTTCCACAGCGTGAACTTGCAGCAGTTCGCCGATGACGTGGACAAGGCCACATCCGGCAAACTCAAGATCACCATCCATGCCAATGCCTCGCTCTTTAAAGCGCCAGAAATCAAGCGCGCTGTGCAAGGTGGCCAGGCTCAAATCGGCGAAGTCCTGATGGTGAACTTCCAGAACGAATGGCAAATCTGGGGCGCAGATGGCATCCCCTTCCTGGCCACCAGTTATGACGATGCCATGAAGCTGTGGAAAGTCCAACGCCCCTTGGTCGAGAAAAAACTGGCCGAACAAGGCATGATGGCCTTGTATGCCGTGGCTTGGCCGCCCCAGGGCATCTACAGCAAAAAACCTTTGAACTCCGCTGCCGACCTCAAGGGCATCAAGTGGCGTGCTTACAGCCCGGCCACATCGCGCATCGCCCAACTCGTGGGCGCACAGCCCGTGACTGTGCAAGCCGCCGAAGTCTCGCAGGCCTTTGCCACGGGTGTGGCTGAGAGCATGATGTCCAGCGGCTCCACCGGAGCGGATGCCAAGATCTATGAGCACATCAAGTACTGGTATGACACCCAGGCCTGGTTGCCCAAAAACCTGGTGATCGTCAATAAAAAGGCCTTTGACGCCCTGGACAAACCCACCCAGGATGCCTTGCTCAAAGCGGGCGCCGCAGCCGAGGCTCGAGGGCTTGAAGCCAGCAAAAAAGCCAATGGCGATTCTCTGGACGTCCTGCGCAAAGGTGGCATGCAAATCCTGCCTCCATCGGCCACGCTGTCGTCCGACATGAAAAAAGTCGGCGAAACATTGCTCAAGGAATGGCTTGAGAAGGCAGGTCCCGAGGGCCAAAGCTTGGTGGATGCCTTTAACAAGTAAGTCAAGGGCTTCATCTTGCGCAAATTGCTCGATCAACTTTATTTGAGCGCGGCCGCCTTGGCGGCCGTTTTCATGCTGGGCCTGCTCGTGATGGTCCTGTTGTCCGTGCTGGGTCGCCAATTTGGCTTTTACGTGCCCGGCACCGATGCTTATGCGGGCTACCTGATGGCGGGTTCAGGCTTTCTGGCTCTGGCTCACACCCTCAAGCATGGTGAGCACATCCGAGTCACCCTGATCCTGGCCTCACTCAAAGGGGCAGCCCAACGCCGCCTGACCCTGTGGGCGATTGGAGCCTCCGCTGCTCTGAGCGGCTTGTTCACCTTCTACAGCATCCGACTGGCTTGGCAATCTCACACGTTCAATGACATTTCCACCAGCAACGATGCCAGCCCCTTATGGATTCCCCAGCTGAGCATGGCCGTCGGTGCCTTGCTCTTCACGGTGGCCTGCCTGGATGAATGGTGGCTTCATTGGCAAGGCAAAAGCGATGCAGCCAGCAGCGAAATTCAACACGTGGAGTGAAACGACATGAGTGATTTGGCCATCACCGGATTGCTGGTGGTTTCGTTGTTCCTGATTCTGGGCAGTGGCGTGTGGATTGGTTTGGCGCTCTCGGGCGTGGCTTGGATCGGCATGGAGTTGTTTTCCTCGCGCCCCGCAGGAGATGCCATGGCAGTGACGATTTGGGGGTCTTCTTCAAGCTGGACCCTCACTGCCTTGCCCTTGTTCATCTGGATGGGTGAAATCCTCTTTCGCACCCGCCTGAGTGAAGACATGTTCAAAGGGCTTGCCCCCTGGATGCACCGCATTCCTGGGCGCTTGCTGCACACCAATGTGGTGGGCAGCATGATTTTTGCGGCGGTCTCGGGCTCCAGTGCAGCCACTTGCGCAACGATAGGCAAGATGACCTTGCCCGAGTTGATGCGCCGGGGCTACCCCGAGCACTTGGTGATTGGATCCTTGGCAGGCGCGAGTACGTTGGGCTTGCTGATCCCACCTTCCATCATCATGATCGTCTATGGTGTGGCCGCCGAAATCTCCATCGCCAAACTTTTCATTGCCGGAGTCATCCCTGGCATCTTGCTTGGCATGATGTTCTCTGGCTATTTGGTGGGCTGGTCTTTGCTCCATCCAAACCAAATCCCGCATGATGACGAGCGCCCCAGCCTGATGGCTCGCCTTCAGGCCTCGCGCCATCTCATCCCTGTTGTGTTGCTCATCATCAGTGTTTTGGGCTCCATTTACACCGGATTGGCCACGGCCACCGAAGCAGCCGCTGTGGGCGTGGTCGGTTCACTGGTGTTGTCGGGGCTTCAGGGGTCGCTCAATTGGGTCAGTTTTCGTGATGCCTTGATGGGTGCCACACGCCTCTACTGCATGATCGCCCTCATTCTTGCGGGGGCTGCATTCCTGACCCTGAGCATGGGTTACATCGGCCTGCCACGTCACTTGGCTGAATGGATTGGGTCGCTGGGCCTCACGCCGGGTCAACTCATCCTTGCTCTTTCCCTCTTTTACATCGTGCTGGGATGCTTTCTGGACGGCATCTCAATGGTGGTGCTCACCATGGGCGTGATCACGCCCACGATTCAGGCCGCCGGGATAGATCCCCTGTGGTTCGGCATCTTCATTGTCTTGGTGGTTGAAATGGCGCAGATCACACCACCCGTTGGCTTCAACCTCTTTGTGTTGCAGGGCATGACCGGCAAGCAATTGACCTACATCGCCCGCGTGACCTTGCCCATGTTTTTTGTCATGGTGATGGCTGTGCTGGTGATTTATTACTTTCCATCGCTGGTGACCTGGTTGCCTGCCCGCATGGGCTAAGGCAGCGTTGCATGCGCCCTGTGGGTCCAGACCAATGCAGACCCAGGGTGGGGCTCATCCGACTCGACACCCACTTTCCTCGCCCCTTGGGCGACATGGGTCAGCCTCAAACCTATGCGCACATGGGTTTGCATGCCGAGGTGCTCACCGTCCCTCAGGCGAGTGCGCGCCGCGTGATCGAAGAGGCTGACCCCGCCCTCTTACACCCCTTTGTGGAGGCCGCCCGCACGCTGGAGGCCAGGGGCGTGGACCTCATCACCACCAGCTGCGGTTTTCTGGCGCGCTACCAAGCCGCCTTGCAAGCAGCAGTGCGCGTGCCCGTGCTGAGCTCGGCGCTGCTGTGGTGCCGCCAGCTCAGCCAACCCGGCATCCTCACCTTTGATGCGCGCCACCTTGGCCCTGCGGAATGCCAGGGTGCTGGCGTGCCCGCTGGCACGCCCATCGTGGGATTGCCGCAAGGGGAATTGCGGCGCGTCATCCTCCATGACCTGGATCACCTGGACCTGCAACTCGCCCAGGCCGAGGCCGTCGCGGCGGCTTGCGAGCTGGTCGAGCGCCACCCCGCAGTGCAACACATCGTGCTCGAGTGCACCAACCTGCCCCCCTATCGCGAGGCCATGGCTGCGGCCACCCGGCGACCCGTTCACGATCTGCAAACCCTGATCGAGGCCCACTTTGCCCCGCACTGACTGGCTGGGCAGATGCCGCACCGAT
>CAZGNP010000057.1:0-3894 GCA_964527155.1 uncultured Aquiluna sp. | reverse complement strand
GTTCAGAGAACGCCCCGACGTTAAATGTTCTATTAACTTTTTCAGTTACACCTGTGGTAAATTCAAAATTACCTTGCGTAAGTCCTCCACCCTCAACAGTTTGTAGACCTACAATGTTGTCGGAAAAAGTACCCGCACCATTTCCTGGTCTCGGTGGGTAAAAGAACTTAGTATTTTTTGTGTTTACCGCCATTAAGTTGTTATGTTTGTGAAGTTTTTACTGAAGTCAATATTATTACCTCTACTCTGTCTAACCTCATAAAGTAATGCGTTAAATTGGTCTCTAATTTCGTACAAGTTGTACTGTCTATAAATGTTATTTTGAGAATCGTAGATAGTGTAGATACCATCATCAATTGATTTGGTCTGATTACCGTAAAGAGCAATTGCAAGAGATGATACATCGTACTCTACCATTTCAATTTCTAACGTAATTGGATTGAAGAATGTATTTGATATAATAATATTCTGATTTGGTTGACCAATAAACGGAGTTGAGTTAGGGTTGTTTGTTGGCGATGAAGATGGTGATAGTGTTAGGAAAATTAAATTTGAATTTCCTTCAACATATCGGTATCTAATACTTTTTTGTGTGGTATTTGTTTCGTTTGTCACTACAGGTTCACAGAAGAATGATGAAGTTACAACTCTAAAGAAATTTGGAATCTTTGAACCGTCAGGGTTTAAATATTCAATTCTAAATCCAACCAATCCTTGAGGAACAAATTTGTTTTGATATTGTGTTGGTACATTTGTAATGTCAATCACAATCCCTTTTACGTTTGGTAAAGCATTTAACACACCACAGTCAGTGATTAATGTTCTAATTTGAGCAGGTCTTAAATAGAGAGTATAAATCCCAAGAGCATTAAATTGTTCCGCAGGTAATGTTAAATTGTATAACCCTCCTAACACCTCAACACCAGCATTTCCACCTGTTTGAGTGTTATTGAAGTAAGGCTTAAGAATTGTTTGTGCATCAAGTTGTGTTAAGGTAAAGTTATCCGTAACATCCCTTGATGGTGTATAATTCATAATAATCTGAACGTCTTCTGGTGAGACATCACTTGGTCGTATTGTGCCGTATGAACCTATTGCCATATCTTTTTATCTTATAAATAGTTTAGTTCTTTTTTTCAACGTTAAAAAATCCATATCCGTAGTTAATCATATCACCTAAATTGTCAACCTCACCCATTCGTTGAATTCTTTCATATGCCGAGTTCTTACCTCTTTCAACAAAAACATCTGTTTGTATTTGTGGTTGGTCAATAACCTTAATCAGACTTTCCTCCTTTGTTATAGGTCTTGACGTTAAATTATTTTCAGTAAATCCTGATGATTGTTCAAAGAATATTGTTGTTCCATCAATGTAATCATAGTAATCAACTGAATTAACTGTATAGGCAGTGAAGGTCGTTGCAGTATTGGTAATTGCACCCCATATTTGGCCATTCTTAATTACAGGAACCCCAACTTGAAATTTATTTGGTCCGTACATTGATAGTTCATTCAATTTAGATTTGGTCAGTCCTGAAACCGTAAAAGGAACCGTTGTAAAATTATTTGATGTTTGAGCAGAAACCACGTTAACCGCATCACCCGAAAAGATATAGTCGTAACTAATTGGTGTTTCAAACCAGTTACCACCAGCGGGAATAAAAAACGCTTCACCGTTTGGGTTATTTATTACAACATCAGAATAAGGCGTTGTTATGGTTTTTTGAACCTTTGTAACACCCCAAGGATTTGTTTGTTTTAAAGTAATAACATATTTTGCATCAGCCACAGGATATGTGTGTGAAACTGAGTTTGGCGTAAGAGTCGTAATAATTTGGTCAGGAGTACCATCCCCCCAATTTATAGTATAATTTGATAATTCTAAAAACTTTCTAAACTCACTTGATGTGTTGTACACATTATAAACATATGGGTTAGAAGTTGTCGATGAAAATATAAAATTAACAACAACATCTTTTTGTAACACCGCACCGTCAAAAGGACTATAGTATCCAAAGTCTACGGCAGTCTGTCTAAACAATATCGGAATTGTTACTCCTGTCAATAAAGAACTACCATTGGTACCTCCGCTCAAAATTTGAGTCATCGCAGAATAAACCCCTGTTGTTTCACCTGTATAACTTGGTCCAACATTTTGACCCTGCATGTTAACGGTAAAAATATCACCCTTAATTGTTTCGGGGGAAATTATAATATTATAAAAATCTTCCATTATGGGTTAACATATTCATACCATTTTATGGGTTGTAGAGTTCCCGCTCTTTCACCATCATTCAAATAGATGGTTTGATTTGGGTTCATATTGAATACTTGGTATTCTTGTTTGTCATAATCAAGATGAACCTTATAATAGAAATACTGTGAATTATCAAAAACATATTTATTACCCGATAAAGATGATTGTGGCATGTTCATCATTTTAACAAAAATCCCACGTTCAGCATCATAAAACTTAGCGGTCATATAAAATGTATCAATATCCAAAAAGTTTCTTTTCTTTAACCAATAAATAAAGAAACCTTCTTTATCTCCTACATAATCCAAAATAAATGAAGGTTTTTTGATTGTTACATCAGTGGTTTGCATAATAGCATTCATTTTTAAACCTTGTTGGGTTGGTATGATTAGTGTAATGTAATTTTTCTGTCTCTTTTCATCAAAATTATCATACAAGTCAAGTTTAAAAAACGAATTTGAAAAATTATTAGTATAGTAGTAAATTTCTTGTGTTGAGAATCCTTCGGCCCTATAGTCAGTAATCCAATTAGATTCAACATCTAATGAACTTCCTGACCAAAAATAAAACTCATATTTAATATCTGTTGGTTCAGATGTTGTACCCGTTAATGGTGAGTGAGCAAATCTACTAACTTCAAAATCTCGACCAACACCAATAACTTCAGTAATAATCTCAGACTCAAAAGCTTCAATACTTTGGTCTTGACCTAAGTTATCCCAAGTAAACTGCACAGGAATTGTAAGTTGATTATCAACAAATCCGTTGTTTCGAATTGTAAGTTTATTCACATTCATCTATCAATGGTTTAATTGGGTATGCCACACCAAGTGTGTTATAGTTTATACCTTCAGGGATTAACCTAAAAATTAGGTCTTTGAAAGGATATTGGGCACTATTCAAAAATGGGTAATCAACACCTCTGTTAAGATTGTCTTTAAATCCATAACTATATAAATCTCTCCATCTGAATTGTTGGTCAGAAGCCGAGTAATATGAATATGAAGGAACATTATCTACCTCCCCAACATTAGCAGTCTCAACATAATCTGAAAAAACTCTAATGGTCATTGAGTGGTGAGACTTGTAATAGAAACCTGGACTATTCGTATCATATAAACTTGTAGTTTGAAAGACATTCTGATTATAGTTTATCTTTTGGTAGTATAGTGAGACGACTCTTTCCAATTGGTCGTAGTCATTCCATTCACAAAAATCTCCATCAATGACATCATCTTTTTTAAGGTCTTGATTGTAGTAGAAAGTTTTAGTCACCCCATTAGTTAAAGTATATGCGGATGTTGGAATGTTAGTGTCCGATTCATTATTTAATAAATCCCACCAAGGACTTACAGGGGATGTTAAATTAAACTCCCATCCTTGTTTAAGACCAATACCATTATTAGGTTGATTAAAATATCCCGAATACCCTTTGTTAATTATGGTTAAAAACAATTCACTTACAGGTCTATTTTGATTATCTAAAACATTTAGTAGATTCAAGTCTTTGGCCGCAGTAATATTATAAGAGTTACTACTAGTTTTTTGTGAAATCCTTGAAACTTGGTTTGGCGTAATTGAACTATATTCAAATTTCTTTTCTTCACCAAAAACATTTTTTTCAAACCCATTTTTAG
>CAZGNP010000056.1:0-3985 GCA_964527155.1 uncultured Aquiluna sp. | reverse complement strand
CACTGCACTTTTGTGCAGATCGAAAAGTCGAATCAGCCCTGCCGCTAGCGGGTGGTCCGCTGGAATCCCACATACTTCCAAGGCCAAATCCCGCGGCTCGTGCTCACTGAGCATTACGCGAAGCTGGCCAACCTCCTTATCCTCCGCGGAGGTAAAGCTAAGTGCTGCGTCAATTAGCGAAAGAAGTGCGGTGGGTTCCCCGATGTGTTCTGCGAAGTAGGCCGCTGGGCCAATCAGTCGCTCCGACCTTGAAAGTTTGCGCAGCGGTTCTCTTCCCACTCTCACCACATAGTCATCGATAGAGGGATTGGAGATGCGCTCCAAAGTCTTGGCAACATAGTTTTCCTGGTTACCCGCCGAGATTGAGTGCTTCGCTCTGATCACCGCTGAGGTTTCGGAGAGCACCTTGCGGGTGAGTTCTAAAACCTCGGGGTCTTGCAGCGAGGCGACGATAGTTTCATGACCTGCTCGCTGACCAAAATATGCCGCCGCCAGGTGTGCGGTGTTTACGGTATATAACTTGCGCTCAATGAAAGGCTCAAGATCATCAACCTGAATGGTGCCAGGGATTGGCAAGGTTCCGCGCAATCTTGAAACATCAATCACCCATTCACTAAATGATTCGACGGCAACGTCGACTGGAGAATCAGAGCGCTGAATTGGAATGATGCGATCGACCGCTGTATTCAAAAACACGGCTTTTTTGGAAACTGCTTTCTTGTTTTCAATAAATGAATGCAAAAGATCTGATGCATTGATGGCATTTTCACACGCCATCACAACCGCTGGCTGGTCAGCCTTCCTTTTCAACAGGCCTTTCTCAATCACCGGGGCAATCCGGCTGAGCGTGCCAGCTCCCACAGAAGCCGTGATTATTTCGGCCTTCGCAATAAATTCAATTAGCTCATCGGCATCGGCTGCAGAGTGCAGTGCGCGATAGCTGTCATAGGTTTGTTGCTTTTGATTAGTGCCCAGCTCGGTGATGGCATAGTGGCCGGCTGAGTTGAGCTGATCAATCAGCACTTGGTTGATGTCGGCGAAGACCACAAAGTAACCGGCCTCTTGCAGGCGAGCGCCAATTAGACCTCTACCAATGTTGCCGGCACCGAAGTGCACAGCAATTGGCTGCTGGCTCACTTTTTCTCCTCTAGCCTGCTCTGCTTAGAAGATTCAGAACTTGCTCGGTGTCTCCGGTAGAGAGTAGTACCTCGCGCTCTGCATCTTCCTGGACTAGCTCTGCGAAATTGCCCAGAATCTCAACATGCCCGTCCCCTTGGGAGGCTATTCCTAGCACTGCCCTGACCTGCTCGTCTCCCCATTGAATCTCGGAAATCAGTCTGAGAAAGACCAACTGATCAAACTTCACATATTTGCGCGAGGCGTCGGTGCCGTGTGGGATTGCGAATCCCAGTCCGATTGCGGAAGAAAAGGCATTCTCCCGCTCCCACATCGCCTGCGCGTACTCTTCAGTTACTGCACCCAACTGCACTAGCAGTTGACCGCAGATGCGCACGGCCTCCTCGGGTGAGGAGGCCGTGGCATCTAGGAGTATCCCGGCCCTTTGAATCAAGTTACTCATCGCTGATGGTTGCTCCACGCTTGATCTCATCGACCAGCTGAGCAATCCGCAAATCACCCAAGAACATGTCAAAGACAATTACTGGGGAATTTGGTACGGCCTGCTTAGCGCGAGCCGATAATCCGCGATGACACAGCACAACATCATGCTGGGTTTCTGCTAATTGATTCACGGGGGAATGAGAAACGGTAACGCCGTTGTCCTTCAGCTGCTTGGCCAACATTTTGGCAACCATTACCGAAGATCCCATTCCAGCCTCGCAAGCAACAACTACGTGCTTGACGTTGGCTCCAGATATGCTCGCCATGCTTACTCCGCACCGCCGGTCTTCATAGCCTGGCTCTTGGCTTGAGCAGCCGCGAGGTCGTCATCGCCAGACTTAGTTGCCTTGAGGATGACCCATGCTACGAGGAAGGAGACGGTGGCCGAAAGGAGGATACCTAGGAGCACACCAAAGTGGTTACCAGGAGGGGTTACTGCAAGGTAAGCAAAGATTGATCCTGGGGATGGTGTTGCCACCAGTCCAACGCCAGTTACTAGGAAGGTTGCAACACCAGTTGCACCACCAGCAATAGCAGCTAGAACCAATACTGGACGTAGCAGTACGTATGGGAAGTAGATCTCGTGGATTCCACCAAGGAAGTGGATCACGATCGCACCAGGTGCGCTTCCGCGTAGCACGCTGTTTCCAGCTAGCCAGAACGCAACCAAGATTCCAAGACCTGGACCTGGGTTGGTTTCTAGCATGAACATGATTGACTTGCCCATTTCTTCTGCCTGAACAACACCAATTGGTGCAAGCACACCGTGGTTAATAGCGTTGTTTAGGAACAGAATCTTGGCAGGCTCAACCAGAAGTGAGGCTAGTGGAAGCAGACCTGTATCGATCAGAGTCTGAACACCAGCACCGAGTACATCCGATAGAGCGTTAACTGTTGGACCAATTCCCAAGAATCCAAGAATTGCCATCAATAGACCCGCAATACCAAGGGAGAAGTTTCCGATTAGCATTTCGAATCCTGGAGGGGTGATTGGGTCCAAAACCGCGTCAATGCGCTTTAGAACCCAAGCTGCCAATGGACCAATAATCATTGCGCCAAGGAACATTGGGATGGAGGTTCCAACAATCACACCGACTGTTGCAACGGCACCAATCACCGCTCCACGCTGACCGTGCACCAAACGTCCACCGGTGTAACCGATCAGAATTGGTAGCAGGTTGATAATCATTGGGCCGACCATTGCAGCAAGTTGCTCATTTGGTAGCCAGCCAGTTGGAATGAACAGAGCAGTCAGAAGACCCCAAGCGATGAATGCACCGATGTTTGGGATCACCATGCCTGCTAGGTTTCCACCTAGCTTTTGTACCGCTGCACGCCAGCCAGTGTGGCCGCCAGTGCCTGCGGGAATAAAGTTAGCCATGGGTACTACCTTCCTATTAGGGGGTTGTATACAACAAGCGAAACCGCAAGCGGCCTCACCCTTTTTCCCTCGGTTTCGGCAAAGAACCGAGGAAACCTATTACGCGAGAGCAACTTCTACTCCCGCCGAACTAAATGCTTCAACCAGTGTTGGATCAGCATCAACGTTTGTAACTACACGATCAAAATCTGCAAAACCAGCAAAGCTAGCTGGATAGGTTGGACCAAACTTGCTGCTGTCAGCCAAAAGAATTCGCTCAGCAGATCGAGCCATCATGGTTTTCTTTACCAGCGCTTCATCAATGTCGTAAGCAGTAGCACCAGCTTCAAGACCAATACCATTGGCTCCGATGAAACTAACAACTGCGTTGAAGTCCATCAGGTCTGCAACGGTCTTTGCACCAACCGCCGTAAGAGTTGCGGGACGAATTCGTCCGCCAAGAATATTCACCTGAGTAGAGCTGTCACCAAGTTTGGATGCAAGTGTGATGTTGTTGGTAACAACTGTCAGCTTTGGCTTATCACGAAGATGTGGTGCGAGACATTCGGTAGTCGTTCCGCCATCCACAAATATGCAACCCTCTTCCGGAATGTAGGCAGCTGCAATATCCGCTACCAATTGCTTTTGCTGTGGGTTGCGGTTGTAGCGCTCAGGGATGGTGTATTCGTGAGCAAACTTTTCAAGGGCGATAGCTCCGCCGTGAACTCTGCGAAGGGCTCCCCTTCTCTGCAGAACATCCAGATCTCTGCGGACGGTCTCAACGGCGACGTCGAGCTTGGAGGCGGCCAGATTGGCGTCCAGTCGGCCATCTTCTCTGGTCCACTCAATTAGCTTGAGCCTGCGTTCCTCTGCTAACACCCTTGTCAGCCTCCGAAATTGTCCGTTTGAAGGTATTTCGAGAGAAACTAGCAGGAAATTGCCCGAAAACCGATGAAATCGGGCAGAAACCAACATTTTCAGGTAACGGTTTTATAACTCGCGTTC
>CAZGNP010000055.1:0-4030 GCA_964527155.1 uncultured Aquiluna sp. | reverse complement strand
CAAAGGCTACCGAATAGGGGAAGCGAAAGTAGCTAGTAATTTCCTAGAAACCCACTAGCCTGAAAGAGTGTTAGCCAACTGGAGAGTGGCTGGCCTGGTGTTTTTCGGTGGCGCGATTGGCTCCATGCTGCGTCATGTTGTTCATGATTGGGTTGCCTCTTTTTATGCATACCCAACAAGCGAGGTAATCTCGCTTGGATTTATCAATCTGCTGGGTTCCTATTTCTTGGGCCTGGTGATTCGTCATCCAATTTTTCAATCTGATTACAAGCAAGCTTTCTTTGCTACCGGCCTAGCCGGTGGTTTCACCACCATGAGCGCCATCACTATTTTCATCGTTGCCGAGGACCTGACATCTGATATCGCACTCATGCTGTTTGGTGCTGTCATCACCTTCGCCGCGGGTTGGCACCAAGGTAGAAGAGCCGCCCGGAAGAAGGTGGCGCAGTGAGTGATCTAGTTCTGACGCTTGCCATCGGAGCCGCCGGTGGTGCAGGAGCAGTGCTTCGATGGATTTTGATGCGCTGGCAAGGCGTACTTCCATTCGGACTTTTCCTGGTCAACATTTTGGCTGGAGCAATTGCTGGTTACATCTACACCCACAACTGGCCTTATGAAATGATCCTGGTTGCCTCAATCGGTCTCGCTGGTGGACTATCAACATTCGCCGGGGTAGCGAAAGAGGCCTTTGCCTATTACCACCGCGGCCGGCTCGCCCAAATGTCGTTGACCCTAGCGGTCAACATTTTGATGCCAGTGCTGGCGATGCGCCTTGTGATGTGGGCTTTGTAGCCTTTGCTATTATTTAGCCAGGTTTCGATCCTGTAACCGGGGCTAAGGCCCAAGATTGCAAGAGAATAAGGGGGCTCGCCATGGGGCGTGGCCGTCAAAAAGCAAAGAACACTAAAGTCGCGCGCGAACTTAAGTACTTCAGTCCAAACACTGATTACTCTGCGCTGGAGGCTGAACTCAATCAAAAAGCCGGTAGTGAGAACGAAGAATACGTTGACCGCTGGGCTAATGATGAGGAAGAAGACGATTACGCACCAAGTGATGACGAGCGCGTAGTCGAACTAGACGACGACAAATAATTACCAGGCGCTTGCGCCCACCACAATCCCAACCAAGATTTCAAGGTTGACCCGGTCATCCCGGTAATCTTCAGTCAAAGCAAAGTATTCGCCGTCTTCATAGGCAATTCGGACCGCTATGTTATTGCCCTCCAAGTAGTCGATGGCTGCCTGCTTGGTCATCCCAACGACTTGGCAGGCCAGCAACTTAGTCTCTACGTGCTTCTGGCTGAACTGATCACTTGCGGTATCACGGAAGCAAAGTTCATTGGGAACATCCCTTACGACACTGACGGTTGCGGTATTTGCACCGGTCACCGTGCCGAGCATGAAGGCGCCAGAAGCAGCCAGTAATCCAACCACTGCAATCACAACGGCTGCTTTATTGCGCATAGCTTCCTACCAGTCGAACAGCTCCGCCGCGCACACCCTTAGCTTCGGTGACATACCCCTTGTTATCCAAAGCGCTTGATTCGATAACTCCAACTTGCCAGGCAGCAATTCCCAATGATTTTGATTTAGCGATGAGTGCATCGGCTGAAGATTTTCTAACCACCATCGCAAAACCAATCCCGAGATTCCAGGTGCCCTCAAGATCAGTCAGTTTGTGTTTGGCAATTTCAGCCAAAACACTAAAGACTGCTTGTGGTTTCCAAGTTGAACGATCAACATCCAGCGAAACTGTTTCGGGCAAAATGCGTGAAAGGTTTGCAGCAATGCCGCCTCCGGTGATGTGGCTTAGTGAACTAACCTCATCCGGAAATGCGCTCAGCAGCTGACCAACCAGTTTGGAATAAAGGCGAGTTGGCTCAAGCAGCTCTTCACCAAGTGGCCTTTCAAAATCCGCCAACTTGGCTTTGTAATCAAGTCTTGCGTCGGCAACAATCTTGCGAACTAGCGAGTAGCCATTGGCGTGAAGGCCAGATGATTCGAGCGCTATGACGACATCGCCAACCTCTACCCTGTCCCGCGAAAGTAGTAGGTCTTTTTCCACAACCCCCACCGCGGCGCCAGCCAGGTCATACTCGTCTTCCCGCATTACGCCCGGATGTTCGGCTGTCTCGCCGCCAACCAGTGCGACATCAACCGCCTTGCAAGCACCGGCGATTCCCGCAACAATCTCGGCAATCCTGCTTGGTTCTACTCTTCCGCAAGCGATGTAATCGGTCATGAAAAGACTCTTCGCTCCGCAAACCACAATGTCATCGACCACCATGCCCACCAGGTCCTGGCCGATGGTGTCATGTTTGTCAATCGCCTGCGCAATCAAGACTTTGGTGCCAACTCCATCGGTTGATGTTGCGAGCACGGGGTGACGATAGTTTTTCAAAAAACCAGCATCGACTAATCCTGCAAAACCGCCGACGCCTGTCAGCACAAGATCACCGTGAGTTGCGCTAACCGCTTTCTTCATTAGCTCAACCGCTCTATCGCCAGCGGCTGTGTCAACTCCAGAGGATGCGTATGGATCAGTCATTGATGTGAACGTGACCTTCTTCTTTGATGGAAGCAACGCCTCGCTCTAAAAGATTCTTCCCAAGTCGATCAGCAGCCGGCAGTTCAATTGGATACTGGCCACTAAAGCAAGCTGTGCAGAGTGAGTCCTCTGATTGCCTGGTTGCAGCAATCATTCCCTCGCGAGATAAATAGCCAAGCGAGTCAGCGCCAATTGACTGGCGCACTTCTTCAACACCGAGTCCCGATGCAATCAGTTCTGCGCGTGATGCGAAGTCGACACCATAGAAACATGGCCAGGTGATTGGAGGGGAAGAAATGCGAACATGGACCTCGGCTGCCCCCGCCTCCTTCAGCATCTTTACAAGTGCTCTTTGAGTGTTGCCTCGAACAATCGAGTCATCGACAACAATCAATCGCTTTCCAGCAATTGCCTCCCGCAGTGGGTTTAGTTTTAGTCGAATTCCGAGTTGACGAATTGTTTGCGAGGGTTGAATGAAGGTTCTGCCAACATAGGCATTCTTAACCAGTCCGTGACCAAACGGGATACCACTTTGCTCGCTGAAGCCAATGGCCGCTGGTGTGCCGGACTCCGGCGTTGGCATTACAAGATCAGCATCAACCGGGTACTCCTTAGCCAGCGTTCTACCCATCTCAACTCTTGCCTCATAAACAACCTGACCGTTAATGGCGGTGTCAGGTCTGGCTAGATAGACATATTCAAAGACGCAGCCAGCCCGCTTGGTTGGTGCAAATTTGGTTGAGCGAAGCCCGTTTTCATCAATCGCAATCAGCTCGCCCGGTTCAATTTCGCGAACAAACGAAGCGCCGACGATATCCAGGGCTGCCGATTCACTCGCTACCACCCAGCCGCGCTCAAGTCTTCCCAGCACCAGTGGTCTAACTCCCTGCGGATCACGAGCTGCATAAAGCGTTGATTCGTCCATGAAGACAAGGCAGTAAGCGCCTTTGACCTGCGGAAGCAGTTCAAGTGCTGTTGCCTCCAAAGAGCTATCGGCATTGCCCGCTAGCAGAGCCGTTAGAACTGCCGTGTCAGTTGTGTTTCCAGATCGCAGATCGCCCTCGTGATTTGGATATCTTTTTTCCAAAAGTTCCATTAGCTCGGCGGTGTTGGTGAGATTCCCGTTGTGACCGAGCGCAACTGTTCCGTAGGCAGTTCTGCCAAGCGTTGGCTGAGCATTGCGCCAGTGTGAGGAGCCGGTGGTTGAGTAACGGGTGTGACCAACTGCGATGTGCCCCTGCAGTGATTCGAGTGCTGCTTCATTGAAAACTTGGGAAACAAGTCCCATGTCTTTGAAAACTAAAATCTTTTCGCCATCGGCTGTTGCAATGCCGGCTGATTCTTGTCCGCGGTGTTGAAGAGCGTAGAGACCAAAGAAAGAGAGTTTCGCTACCTCTTCACCAGGCGCCCATACGCCAAAAACACCGCATTGGTCTTGCGGGCCTTTTTCGCCCGGCATCAGGTCGTGATTTAGAAGTCCATC
>CAZGNP010000054.1:0-4125 GCA_964527155.1 uncultured Aquiluna sp. | reverse complement strand
TGTTTGACGCAACCACCAACGTTCCACTTATCCACCAGGTAGTAACTGCTCAGCTAGCAGCTGCTCGCCAGGGAACTCAGTCAACTCTTCGCAGAGGTGAAGTTTCCGGTACCGGTAAGAAGCCGTTCAAGCAGAAGGGAACCGGTCGTGCTCGTCAGGGTTCGATCCGTATGCCTCAGCACCGCGGTGGTGGAATTATTCACGGTCCAAAGCCACGCGATTACGCAGAGCGCACTCCTAAGAAGATGATTGCTGCAGCTCTCCGCGGAGCTCTTTCTGACCGTGCACGTAATGGCAAGGTCTTCATCGTTGACCAGTTCGGCATCAAGGACACCCCATCAACTAAGGCAGCCAGCGAATTGCTATCCGGCATTTCTCAGCTGTCCAAGGTTTTGGTAGTGCTTGACCGCACCGACGAGGTCAGCCTAAGAAGCCTTCGCAACATCAGAGATGTTCACGTCATCGCAGTTGACCAGCTCAACGCCTATGACGTGTTGAAGGCTGAGGACGTTGTGTTCACTAAGGCAGCACTTGCTCAGTTCGTTGAGTCACAGGTTGCAGGGGAGTAAGGCGATGAACCTAAAGAAAGACCCAAGAGACGTAATTCTCAGACCAGTTGTGTCAGAGAAGTCTTACGCACTGATCGACGAGGGCAAGTACACCTTCGAGGTGGACCCACGCTCCAACAAGACTGAGATCAAGCAGGCAGTGGAGAAGATCTTCAATGTTTCTGTTTCTTCCGTCAACACCCTCAACCGCGAGGGTAAGGAACGCCGCACGCGCTACGGCCTAGGAAAGCGCAAGGACTCAAAGCGAGCAATCGTGACCTTGAAGTCCGGCACCATCGACATCTTTACCTACATCGGCTAAGGGGAAAACAAATGGCTATCAGAAAATACAAGCCAACGACTCCAGGACGTCGTGGAGCTTCGGTCTCGGACTTTTCCGAGATCACTCGCTCTACTCCTGAGAAGTCGCTACTTCGGCCGCTAACCAAGACCGGTGGTCGTAACTCGGCTGGCCGCATCACCACTCGTCACATCGGTGGTGGACACAAGCGCCAGTACCGCGTAATCGACTTCCGTCGCAACGACAAGGATGGAATTCCAGCCACCGTTGCACACATCGAATACGACCCGAACCGTACCGCTCGCATTGCTCTTCTGCACTACGTAGATGGCACCAAGCGTTACATCATTGCTCCAAACAAGCTAAGCCAGGGCGATGCAATTGAGCAGGGACCAAAGGCTGACATCAAGCCAGGTAACAACCTGCCTCTTCGCAACATCCCAGTTGGAACTGTTATCCACGCAATCGAACTAAAGCCAGGCGGTGGAGCAAAGCTAGGCCGCTCCGCTGGTGCTGCAATCCGTTTGGTTGCTAAGGAAGGCTCCTGGGCACAGCTTCGTTTGCCATCGGGCGAAATCAGAAACGTTGACGCGAACTGCCGCGCCACCATCGGTGAAGTTGGAAATGCTGAGCAGTCCAACCTCAACTGGGGTAAGGCGGGACGTAAGCGCTGGAAGGGTGTTCGCCCAACCGTTCGTGGTGTTGCTATGAACCCGGTTGACCACCCACACGGTGGTGGTGAGGGTAAGACTTCCGGTGGAAGAAACCCTGTAACCCCATGGGGTCAGAAGGAAGGCAGAACTCGTAAGCCGAACCTGCCATCTGACAAGCAAATTGTTCGTCGTCGTTACGTTGGAAAGAAGTAGGAGAGCGCTAGATGCCACGCAGTCTTAAGAAGGGTCCATTCGTAGACGAGCACCTAATCAAGAAGGTGCGAGTTCAGAACGAGGCCAACACCAAGAATGTGATCAAGACCTGGTCACGTCGCTCGATGATCGTTCCAGCAATGCTCGGACACACCATCGCGGTACACGACGGTAAGAAGCACATTCCAGTTTTCGTCACTGAGGCCATGGTTGGCCACAAGCTTGGCGAATTCGCACCAACCAGAACCTTCCGTGGACACGTGAAGGACGACAAGAAGGGACGCCGCGCCTAAGGGCCGGCAGAGGAGAAGAAGATGGAAGCCATCGCTAAGTTGCGGAACATCCGCATCACCCCTCAGAAGGCTCGTCGCGTCGTCAACCTGATCCGCGGCAAGCAGGCCACTGAGGCACTTGGAATTTTGAAGTTCCAGCCACAGGCAGCATCGGAGCCGATCTACAAGGTAGTTGCCTCCGCAGTTGCTAACGCCAAGATCAAGGGCGAGAACGCAGGCGCTGTGATCGACGAAGACGATCTAGTGATCTCAGAAGCTTTTGTTGACGAGGGAGTAACCCTGAAGCGCTTTAGACCACGCGCGCAGGGAAGAGCATTCCGAATCAACAAGCGCACCAGCCACATCACCGTGGTGGTTGCAACCCCGGACGAGTTTGCAAAGAAGGCAGGTAAGTAATGGGTCAGAAAGTCAATCCCTACGGCTTCCGCCTAGGAATCACCAGTGAGCACCGCTCACGCTGGTTCGCAGACTCAACCAAGAAGGGTCAGCGCTACAGCGACTACCTGGTAGAGGACGTCAAAGTTCGTCGCTACCTGCAGGAGAAGCTAGACCGCGCTGGTGTTTCGAAGATTGAGATCGAAAGAACTCGCGACCGTGTTCGCGTTGACATCTTTGCCGCTCGCCCAGGCCTAGTAATTGGCCGCCGTGGTGCTGAGGCTGAGACTCTGCGCGCAGAGCTAGAGAAGCTAACCGGCAAGCAGGTTCTACTAAACATCCTTGAGGTGAAGAACCCAGAGGCAGATGCCCAGCTGGTAGCACAGGGTGTTGCTGAGCAGCTAGCAGCTCGTGTTGCTTTCCGTCGCGCAATGCGCAAGGGAATGCAGGGAGCGCTACGAAGCGGTGCCAAGGGTATTCGTGTTCAGTGCTCTGGCCGACTAGGCGGCGCTGAAATGTCCAGAAGCGAGTTCTATCGCGAAGGACGAGTTCCACTACACACTCTTCGCTCAAACATCGAGTACGGCTTCTATGAGGCTAAGACCACCTTTGGTCGCATCGGTGTGAAGGTTTGGATCTACAAGGGCGACCTAACCGCTAAGGAACTTGCGGCACAGCAGGCAGCTGCGCCACGTGCTCCTCGCGGTGGTGGCCGTCGTCGTGAAGCTCAAGCAGCTGGATCGGAAGGCTAGACAAATGCTGGTACCTCGCAGAGTCAAATACCGTAAGCAACACAAGCCAGGTCGTGGTGGTCACGCAACCGGTGGCACCAAGGTTAACTTTGGTGAATACGGCGTGCAGGCAATCACTGGTGCTTACATCACCAACCGACAGATCGAAGCTGCTCGTATTGCTATGACCCGTTACATCAAGCGTGGTGGAAAAGTTTGGATCAACATTTTCCCTGACCGCTCCCTAACCAAGAAGCCTGCCGAAACTCGTATGGGTAGCGGTAAGGGTTCACCTGAGTTCTGGGTAGTAATGGTCAAGCCTGGACGAGTTCTATTTGAGCTAGCCGGTGTCAGCGAGCAGATTGCACACGAAGCCCTAGGCCGTGCAATCCACAAGCTGCCAATCAAGGCTCGCATCATCAAGCGTGAGGAAGGTGACGCGTAAAAATGATCGGATCAAAGAATCTAAAGCCACAGGAACTGGACAAGATCGAGGATTCGCTGCTGGTCGAAGAGCTAAGGAAAGCTAAGGAAGAACTATTCAACCTTCGCTTCCAGAGCGCAACCGGTCAGCTTGACAACCACGGCCGTCTCAAGGCCGTCAAGCGCGACATCTCTCGCATCAACACCGTGCTACGTGAGCGTGAGCTCGGCATTCGTGCCGTGCCAGTTGCTACCGAAGCCAAGACCGCTAAGAAGACTTCTGAGAAGTCAACCAAGGAGAAATAAGAAATGGCAGAGAACACAACCGAGGAGCGCGGTTACCGCAAGGCTCGTAGGGGCTATGTCGTCTCCGACAAGATGGACAAGACCATCGTGGTCATGGTGGAGGATCGCAAGAAGCACCCTCTATATGGCAAGGTTCTGCGCACATCTAAGAAGATCAAAGCGCATGACGAGAACAACTCAGCTGGTGTAGGCGACCTCGTGCTAATCCACGAGACCCGTCCACTCTCAGCCACCAAGAACTGGCGTCTAGTCGAGATTCTCGAAAAGGCGAAGTAACCCGCG
>CAZGNP010000053.1:0-4151 GCA_964527155.1 uncultured Aquiluna sp. | reverse complement strand
GCAACCATTTCCATGTGTGGTTTTGATTTGTGTTTATTCAAGATCTTGAACCAGTGCTCGACTGGCTTTCCATACTTTGCCTCGATAGAGGGGAAGTAGCTCTGAGGGCCTTTTACTTTTTCACTCACGAAGAAAAGCTACCTCCAAACCAAAGTAACTGGCTAGCTGTTTTGCTCGTTTTGCTCTAACTTGCTTCTCAGACCAGCCAAGTCTCCCAGGACCCAGATGTTCGTTAGCACACCGTTAGAGCTTTCAAAAAAGGCTGTGCCCATCCAGGAGACTTCTTTTTTGGTTGGTTCATAGCCCATGAATTCGCCAACATGAATGCCTTTGAATAAAACCTTCGCTGAAGCTTTATCGCCTTCAGCAACTAGAGCCTGAATTTCACAGTGGTAATCAGTAAGTGAAGAGGTGACGTCCTTCACGTAATCACAAACCTTTACCCGGCCCAACATTGCAGAACCCAAAGAGCCCCTGAAATTAATTTGCTCATCCAAAATCTGATTGGCAATTTCGAGGTTCTTTTGATTCCAGAGCTGCTCATAGAACAGCTTCACCAGATCCGCAATTGGCGTCATGGAATAACAATAATGAGTGACTCGAAAAACAGTGGAGTCCAATCTCGGCCCACTGAAGCTTGAAAATAGACAGGCGTTTGAAATCCTGAGCTTTTCCCAGAGAACATTCCTAAGCTATATGTCAGTTCAATTAGCCGTTTGGGGGTTTGTTGTGGGTGGGTTTAAGGAAACGCTATCGGGTGGAAACAGAACGTCGGTTGGGGAAGCAGATCAGGTCATTCGCAAACTTCTCAAAGCTCCCTCCGGTCTGGCTGAAATATACAAACTGTTTTTGGATGGTGATCCAGTAGTTGCGATGCGAGCTAGCTATGTGGCGATGCGGGTAGCGGAGCAGAGTCCAGAATCTGTCAAGCCATTTGCTAAAGACTTATTGAAGAACCTTGAGAAGTACACTCAGCAAGAAGTTCGATGGCACATTCCACAACTACTTGTGCATCTTGATCTAACAAAGCCCCAGCGAAAGAGGGCTTATGAGGTAATCATGGAGTGGGCGGAAACCGACAAAAGCAAAATAGTTGGATATTACGGTTTCCAAGCAGCGGCGGATTTTGCCGAGATCGACCAGACATTGCTTCAGGATTTCATTCCTAGAATCAGAAAAGCCAATAAGACTGGCGCTAAATCTATTCAAAACAGATGTAAGAAGATTGCCAAGCAATTGGACATCGAGTTGTAATTTGCTTGCTGTCCAAAAAGAAATCTCCCCCCATTTCTGGAGGGAGATTTTCTTTGTGGAGACTAGGGGGGTCGAACCCCTGACCCCCTGCTTGCAAAGCAGGTGCTCTACCAACTGAGCTAAGTCCCCAAAGTGTGCTCCTACTGATGAAGAGCTCACCGTGGGCCTAGGAGGACTTGAACCTCCGACCTCTTCATTATCAGTGAAGCGCTCTAACCACCTGAGCTATAGGCCCGTAGAGCAAACAAAACCTTACTAGAGATTGCCTGCTCAAACAAACCCCCACCTAGTTATTGGTGAAGGTGAGAGAAATACCCCCTGAAAGCTTGGCAATTACGTTGAACAGTGCCGCATAAACCGCCGCTAGGGAGGTTGTTAGAACCATGTTCAAAAGAGAGATGGTTAGGGCTGTTCCCATGACAGAACCAAATGAAAAGCTGGAGGCAAGATCGCCCTCCGCTCCAAGTAGTGATCCGAATATTCCACCCAGCTGGCCCAGCAGTCCTGAGAATGTCAGAACGACCCAAAGCAGAAGAGCTCCAACCAGAATTCCAATCGCTGCTGCTAATGCAACAAAGAAGCCGGCTTTGGTAGCAGAAAGAACATCTATTCCTCTTAGCTTGAGCTTGATCTGCTTGCGTGGCTCCGATGATGACGCCGCGCCTCGATTAAACATGCTTGCCAATTTAGGCTCCTTCACTCGTCTCTAGATTTCGCTCCGAGTTTTTGGCCAAAGAGAGAACTGCGTCCCCGTCTTCGAACCTAGCAAACACTACACCTAAGGTGTCGCGGCCTTTAGCCGGGACCTCATTGGCCGCTGTTCGCATGACCTTTCCGGAAGCTAATACAACTAGTACTTCATCGTTTTCGTCAACAATTTCTGATCCCACTAGGTCGCCACGCTTCTCATCCAGCTTGGCCACCTTGATTCCTAGGCCGCCTCGACCCTGGACGCGGTATTGGTCAACTGAGGTTCGCTTGGCATAGCCGCCCTCGGTCACCACAAAGACGAATCCTGCTTTGCCAATGACTCTGGCGGAGAGCAGTTCGTCGCCCTTTCTGAACTTCATGCCTGTCACGCCTGAGGTGTCTCTGCCCATCGGGCGAAGAGATTCATTGTCAGCAGCGAAGCAAATTGACATTCCCTTCTTGCTAACCATTAGCAAGCGATCTTTTTTGCCAACCAGCATCGCATTGACAACCTCGTCTCCCTTGCGCAGCTTGATTGCGATGATGCCGCCGGTGCGGGAGGTGTCATAAAGTTCAAGGTCGGTTTTCTTGACAAGTCCGTCCTTGGTCGCAATTACCAAGTAGGGCGCTTGCTTGTAGTCCTTCAAATCAATTACCTCGACCACTCGCTCGTCTGGTTGCAGCGCAAGCAGGTTAGCAACGTGCTGCCCCTTTGCCTCGCGCGAGCCTTCTTGAATCTCGTGAACCTTGGCTCTGTAAACGCGGCCCATGTTGGTGAAAAACATTAACCAGTGGTGAGTGGTTGAGACGATGAAGTTTTGTACTACATCGTCTGCTCGAAGAGAAGTTCCCTTCACGCCCTTACCTCCGCGGTGCTGCACTCGGTAACTGTTGCTTCTCGTGCGCTTGATGTAGCCACCGGCAGTGAGTGTGACAACCATTCCCTCTTCGGGGATTAGGTCCTCAACTGAAACATCGCCGTCGGCAGCAACAATCTGGGTCTTTCGTTCATCGCCATACTTCTCGGTAATCTCGGCTAGCTCTTCGCCAACAATCTTTCGCTGCAGGCCCTCATCCTTGATGATCTTCTTATAGCCCTTGATCTCTGCTTCCAGGGCGGCAGCCTCGTCGATGATTTTTTGGCGCTCAAGAGCTGCCAGCTGTCTTAGCTGCATGTTCAAGATGGCTCGAGCCTGCAGATCATCAATCTGCAGTAGCTTCATCAGACCATCACGTGCATCATCAACGGTTTGGCTCTTACGAATCAGTTTGATAACTGCATCTAATGCATCAAGTGCTTTGAGATATCCACGGAGGATGTGGGCACGCTCTTCGGCCTTCTTTAGGCGGAACTTTGTTCTGCGAAGAATAATCTCGATCTGGTGATCAATCCAGTGCGTGATGAATGCATCCAAGGTGAGGGTTCTGGGAACACCGTCGACCAGGGCCAACATGTTGGCACCGAAGTTTTCCTGCAGCTGGGTGTATTTGTAGAGGTTGTTTAGAACGACCCTGGCAACTGCATCTTTCTTCAGGACAACTACAAGTCGCTGACCGGTTCGGCCCGATGTCTCATCGCGTATATCTGCAATGCCAGTTAGCTTGCCCTCCTTGACCAGCTCAGCGATTCGAAGAGCCAGGTTGTCTGGGTTTACCTGATAGGGCAGCTCTGTAACAACCAGGCAGGTTCTGCCCTGCAGTTCTTCAACGGTGACAACAGCCCGCATGGTAATTGAGCCACGCCCGGTGCGGTAGGCGTCTTCAATTCCAGAGCGGCCAAGAATCTGGGCACCGGTTGGGAAGTCTGGTCCTCTAACAATCTTTAGAAGCTCGCTTAGAAGTTTCTCCCCGCTCTTGTCAGGGTTTTCTAAAACAAACTTTGCTGCAGCTGCAATCTCACGAAGATTGTGGGGCGGGATGTTCGTTGCCATACCAACAGCAATACCAATTGATCCATTAACCAAAAGATTTGGAAAGCGCGAAGGAAGAATGGTTGGCTCTTGCGTTCTTCCGTCGTAGTTGTCCTGGAAGTCGACAGTCTCTTCATCGATGTCGCGAACCATCTCCATCGCAAGTGGTGCCATCTTGCACTCGGTGTAACGAGGAGCAGCCGCTGCGTCATTACCGGGTCCACCAAAGTTTCCCTGACCCCAAACCAGCGGGTAACGCATGTTCCACTCTTGAACTAATCGCACCAAAGTGTCATA
>CAZGNP010000052.1:0-4262 GCA_964527155.1 uncultured Aquiluna sp. | reverse complement strand
CCGAAATCAGCTCCATTGCACGAGTAATCTTCTTGGTCGTCTTGGCAGACTTAATCTTCTGCCGATAGACCCGAAGTTGCGCTCCCATTCAATCTTTCCTAACTATCGCTTCTGCTTGACAATCTTTTCTTGGTCGATCTCTGACTCAGCCAGAGCTTCGACCTTGGAAACATCTTCACTGACCAAGGACAGGCCCTTAGAAGTCTGGAAGAGTCTCTTGAACGCTGAAATCTCTTTCTCAAGAGCTGCAATGGTGTCGTCCTCGAGGTTGTTGGTCTCGCGAATTGTGGTCAGAACTTGAGTCTTGCGTGCTAGGTGGTCTAGGAATTCACGCTCGAACTTCAAAATGTCTTCCTTCGGGACATCATCAAGCTTTCCGGTGGTGCCAGCCCAGATCGAGACAGTTTGTTCTTCAACTGGGTAAGGCGAGAACTGTGGCTGCTTTAGCAGCTCAGTTAGGCGTGCTCCTCGCTCAAGCTGTTTGCGTGATGCCGCATCAAGGTCTGACGCAAACATGGCAAAGGCTTCCAGCGCACGGTATTGAGCAAGTTCCAACTTTAATGTTCCGGAAACCTTCTTAATGCCTTTCACCTGAGCCGCGCCACCCACACGCGAAACCGAGATACCCACATCGATAGCAGGACGTTGGTTGGCGTTAAACAGGTCTGACTGCAAGAAGATCTGTCCGTCTGTAATGGAAATAACGTTGGTTGGAATGAAGGCGGAGACGTCGTTAGCCTTGGTCTCAATAATTGGCAGTCCCGTCATTGAACCAGCACCCATCTCATCGGAGAGCTTCGCACAACGCTCTAGCAAACGAGAGTGTAAGTAGAAGACGTCACCTGGGTAGGCCTCACGTCCCGGTGGGCGACGAAGCAGTAGTGACACAGCGCGGTAGGCCTCAGCCTGCTTGCTGAGGTCATCAAAAATAATCAAAACGTGCTTGCCGCCATACATCCAGTGCTGTCCAATTGCAGAGCCTGTGTAAGGAGCTAGATACTTGAAACCAGCTGGGTCGGATGCGGGAGAAGCCACGATGGTGGTGTAGGCCATTGCCCCCGCTTCTTCCAAGGCAGCCTTAACTCCAGCAATGGTGGAACCCTTCTGCCCAATCGCTACATAAATACAGCGCACCTGCTTGTTTACGTCGCCGCTCTCCCAGTTGCTTCGCTGATTGATGATTGTGTCGACGGCGATTGCAGTCTTACCGGTCTGTCGGTCACCGATGATTAGCTGACGCTGCCCACGACCGACTGGAATCATGGCATCGATTGCCTTGATTCCGGTCTGCAGCGGCTCGTGCACGCTCTTACGCTGCATTACACCTGGTGCCTGCAGCTCAAGCTCACGGCTTCCTTCGCTCTTGATCTCTCCCAGACCATCAATTGGATTTCCAAGTGGGTCAACGACGCGACCCAAGAAAGCATCTCCTACTGGCACAGATAGAACTTCACCGGTTCGATAGACCTCCATGCCCTCTTCAATCGAGGAGAACTCACCGAGGATAACGACACCTATCTCGCGTTCATCCAAGTTCAGTGCAAGACCAATCGTTCCATCGGCAAACTTCAGTAGCTCATTGGCCATGGCACTCGGAAGCCCCTCAACGTGAGCAATTCCATCGGCTGCATCTGTGACGTAACCGACTTCCTGCTTCGAAGATGACTTGGGCTCGTAGGACGAAACGAAGTCCTTCAGCGCATCCCGAATCTCATTCGGACTGATCTTGAGCTCTGACATTGCTTTTCCTTTTCCTTATTTATCAGCTCAGTTGAGCTGCAATCTTGCGTTTACCAACTTGGTTAATACGGTCCCGTCCATCACTTCGCCATTCACGGTCACGTGAACACCGCCAATAATTTCAGGATCGATTTCGACATTTAACTGAAGCTCGCGGCCGAACGCCTTTGCTAATGCGCCGGACAATCTGCTGAGCTGCTCTTTACTGATAGGTCTCGCAACCTTGACGTGGGCCACCGACTCACCGGCGAACTCGGCGATCCAAAGTCCGTACTGCTCAATCACTTCCGCGAATCGCTTATACGTTTTAGAGAAAACCGCTTGTCGGGCAAGCGCCAATGCATCCGAATTGACTTTGCCACTGAATAACTTTTCCACTAGGTCTTGCTTGGCTAGAGAGCTAAAGCGAGTGGTTGAGAGCGTAAGCTCCAGCTCGGTGTCCTGAGAGACAAGTTGCTGAATCTCAAAGAGCTCTGCCTGAAGGGAATCTAGCGACTTGCTTTGGGATGCAATCGAGCGGACGCCAACCAGTTCGAGAGCAGCGGCCATGTCTTTGGCCGAAGACCACCGAAGGTTCGCTGCAAACTTGACTAGCTCTTTTGCTTTGGCACTCGCAGCGGCAAAGACAGACTCAATGACCTTATCTTTGCCAGCAGCCTCGGCGGAAGGATCCGAGAGCAACGAGCGCAACTGTGCGCTCGACTGCAGAGCGTTCGCAAATGCAAACAGCTCCCCTGCCAGCTTGAGGTCAACACCAGACTGACTGTGCAGTTTTTCCTGCAAAGCCTGGGTTGATTGCCGCGTACTAGATGCCATTACTTGACTTTCTTGCCTTCAAGTTCTGCGATGAAGTCGTCAACAACTTGGTTTGCTACCTTGTCGTTCTGCAACTTCTCGTTCACAATTCGGGATGCGAGCTCAAGAGCTAACGCTCCGATTTCTGCCTTCAATGCCCTGGAGGCAGCGTCACGCTCGGCGACCAAAGACGACTTACCACTTTCGATTAGTCTCTCGGCTTCGCGAGCTGCCTGCTCCTTGAGCTCGGCAAGAATGGTCGCGCCTTCGCTCCTAGCTTCCTCTCGAATGCTGGATGCTTCTGCGCGCAGCTTTTCTTGCTCGGCCAAAACGGTGGCAGTGCGGTGCTCGGCAGCCTTCTGAGCCTCTTCAGCTTCAGCTAAGCGTCCTTCAATTGCCTTCGCACGCTCATCGAGCATCTTCTTGAATCCAGGTAGCACCTTGAACCAGAAGAAGGTGAGCAAAGTCACAAAGATTACGGATGACCAGATGATGTCGTAGTCAGCCGGAAGCAGTGGATTTGGTTGTTCACCGCCCTCGGGTGCAGTCGCTGCCAAAATCTTGCTAATCATGATCTGGGATTAGCCGAAGATGAATGGGGTTGCTAGACCGATCAGCGCTAGAGCCTCGGTAAAGGCGATACCTAGCCACATTGTTACCTGAAGGCGACCTGCTAGTTCTGGCTGACGTGCAATTGACTCGATGGTCTTGGAAACAACCAAGCCCACACCAATTCCTGGTCCAATTGCCGCTAGACCGTAACCAACTACTGCGATGTTGCCGGATAGTTCGGCAAGGTTTACTGCGTCCACTTTATTTCCTTCCGTGGTGGTTTAGTGTTCGTCTGCCAATGCCAACTGAATGTAGACAGTGGTCAGAAGAGTGAATACGTAAGCCTGGAGGACCGACACCAAAATCTCAAAGAGAGTAAAGGCAAATCCGAACAGGAACGTCCCCGCCCCGAAGGCTTTGAAAAGACCATCGGCTTGGAAAAAGAAAAAGTGCGTTGCCGAGAAGCAAAGCACTAGCAATAGGTGACCGGCAATCATGTTCATCAGAAGACGAAGGGCCAAGGTAACCGGTCGAAGAATAAAGGTTGACAGGAACTCAATCGGCGTCACAAGGGTGTAGAAGTAAACCGGGACACCAGATGGGAACAAAGAGTTCTTAAAGAACTTTAGTCCGTGACGCTTAATACCAGCGTAGATGAATGTTACGTAGGCAGCGGCGGCCAGCACCAGCGGAATACCAATCACTGAGGTGCCCGCGATGTTTGCAAACGGGATGATTCCTGTGATGTTCATCCCCAGGACCATAAAGAAAATGGTCGTGAGAAGTGGCAGGAACCTCTCTCCGTCTTTTTCACCAAGTTGATCATGGGCAATTGATTTTCGAACAAAATTCAGGGCCATCTCACCCAGGAGCTGGAATTTGCCGGGTACTACGTTTCCAGTTTTGACAGCCTGGTTGAATTTCCTGGTCCAGAGTAAGAACAGCACAATCAATAGAGTCATGACGATCAGTCGAATCATCATGATTCGGTTTATTGCAAACGGCGTGCCTTCAAAAAGGAAAACCTCTGGGTAAAACTCATAGATTGTAGGAGGCTTAAATTGACCATCCTCGGCCAAGAAAATGCTCAGTGCTGTAATCAGGTTAGCTCTCCTGGTCAGGGGCGCTGAAGGCCAAGTGGGTTGGGTTTCCCCAAGAGTTTATAAGACTAACTA
>CAZGNP010000051.1:0-4330 GCA_964527155.1 uncultured Aquiluna sp. | reverse complement strand
ATACGCAGGCGCAGGACGCTAGGGAGAAATAAATGTCAAAACTAATTCTGACTAATGAAGTCTCCGGTCTTGGAAGCGCTGGCGATGTTGTTGAGGTGAAGGACGGCTACGCACGTAACTACCTGATCCCAAACGGCCTTGCAGTTGCTTGGACCAAGGGTGGAGAGAAGCAGGTTTCCTCGATTCGTGCAGCTCGCAACGCTCGTGCAATTGCCAGCGAAGAAGAGGCTAAGTCTCTAAAGGCGAAGCTGGAGCAGGCTCCTATCAAGATCACCATGCGCTCAGGTATCAACGGCCGCCTATTCGGTGCCGTGAAGACCGCTGATGTAGCTGCTGCTGTTGCAGCACTTGGCTATGGCGAGCTAGACAAGCGCAAGATCGAGCTTGGAACTACCATCCGCACCATCGGTCGCTACGAAGTGACCATCCGCCTAACTAGCGAGATCGTGGCCAAGGCCACCATCCAGGTGGTTAGCGCCAAGTAATTAGAAGTAGGCATGAGGCCGATTCGCCCCAGGGCGTGTCGGCCTTTTTGCTACTTTGTCCTAGTTATCCACAACCTTCAGCTCTTCGTTGAAAGTTTTCTACGAATTTTTATTCACATAAAAACCCTTGAAAATACAGGCCTCAGCAGAAGTTATTAGAGTTATCCACAGGTTATCCACAACCTATAGCGGCGTGTTTACACAGACTTATCCACAGTTTTCCACAGGCTAATTTGAAAGATAGATGTCCTAGTCCCAAGCTATACAGGTTCTGAGCGTTTGGAGGGCAAAGAATGTCGATGTTGGCACCGGTACCCATGGGTGATGCCAGGGTAATTCCGCACAACATCGAAGCAGAACAGTCGGCCCTCGGTGGAATGCTTTTGTCTCAAGAAGCCATCGCAGATGTTTTGGAAGTTGTAACAGGATCTGATTTCTACGCACCAAAACACGAACTTATTTTTAACGCAATCATTTATTTGTTTGGTCGCGGAGAACCAACTGACGTTATTGCAGTTACTGATTACTTGAACAAACAAGGCAACCTTCTAAAAGCTGGTGGCGCTGATTATCTTCACTCCCTTTCAAGCTTTGTTCCAACTGCAGCTAACGCTGGCTACTACGCAAAGATTGTTTCCGACAAAGCAATTCTTCGCCGACTAATTGATGCTGGAACAAGAATTGCTCAGTCTGGCTATGAGAGCCAGGGAGAAGTTGAGGATCTGGTTAACCAAGCCCAATCCGAAGTCTTCGCCGTCGTAAGTCAAACTGCCAAGGATGATTACGTTGGCCTGAGCGAATCAATTGATTTTGCAATTCGCGATATCGAAGCTGCACAAAATCGCGGCGGTGATCTAACTGGTATTCCAACCGGTTTCACAAACCTTGATACCTATACACACGGTCTTCACTCAGGACAGCTAGTAATCGTTGCTGCTCGTCCATCAGTTGGTAAGTCAACTTTTGCTCTGGACATTGCTCGCAATGCGGCAATCAAACACAACCAAGCCACAATCTTCTTCTCACTCGAAATGGGTCGCTCAGAAATCGCAATGCGCATGCTCTCTGCAGAGAGCGGAATTTATTTGCAGAGCATGCGTAAGGGAACACTTACCGAAGGTGACTGGGCGAAACTTGCTGCGGTAAGAGGAAAGATCAACGACGCACCTCTCTACATCGACGACAGCCCAAACATGTCGCTGGTGGAAATCAGAGCCAAGTGTCGTCGTCTCGCGCAGCAGGTTCAGCTGAAGATGGTTGTGATCGACTACATCCAGCTAATGACGAGCGGTAAGAAGGTCGAGTCCAGGCAGCAGGAGGTGTCCGAGTTCTCCCGAGCACTAAAGCTGCTTTCAAAAGAGCTCGGCGTCCCGGTCGTTGCACTGTCGCAGCTAAATCGACAGGCGGAACAGACCAAGGACAAAAGGCCGGAGCTTTCACAGCTCCGTGAGTCCGGATCGCTGGAGCAGGATGCCGACGTTGTCATCCTGCTCCATCGCGAAGGCCTCTTTGAAAAGGATCACCCTAGAGCTGGTGAAGCAGACTTAATTCTTGCCAAGCAGAGAAATGGACCTACCGGCACCGTCACCGTTGCCTTCCAGGGGCAGTACTCGCGCTTTGTAAATATGCCAAGCTAGCTTCGTGCGGATCTCCCATTTTCCTAGAGCAATCTTTGCGCTCGCTGGCGGGCTCTTCATTACTTTCAGCCAATCGCACGCAGCAGTTATTGGCCTTAGCGTCTTCATTGCGTTTGCACTTCTAACCGCCATTACCACTTTGTTGGTTGACACTAGAGCTGGCCAGAAAAAACTTCTCCCGTTGTCGATTGTCAATTTGATTGGTGGGCTGTTTGGACTGGTTGCATTTATTCAATCCGGTGGCTTTGGAACTGATTGGTATGCGGCGGCGCAATCCGCAGCAACCTATTCAGCTGCCAGCTCGCAGCTGGGGCTGCTGCTAACAATCGTCGCCGGTTGGGCACTGGTAGTTGGAGCACTTGAGATTTACCTGGCCAGCAAAGAGGGTTTTAGTGAGCGAAGCGGCAGAGACTTTCTAATCAGCGCCTTCTTCTCACTGGCACTGGCAGCCCTGTTTCTGCTGGTCGCACCCGATGTTGTCTCCAGCGTTGGTTTCTTTGGTGCCTATCTGATTCTGCTTGGCGTTCACTGGGGCATCGCCGCCTTTGGCGAGGGAAAGAAGTTAGGCTAGGCAAATGCGTCGTTTTGCAAATCTCAAGTCCTATTTAGTTTTTTCCTTTTCAGCCGCGATTTTTACAGGCTTCATTGTTGCCTTTGGAACTCGCAAACTTGAGAATGCAATTATTGGTGCGCTGGTTGCCTTCATTGTTTCGATTGTGATTGTGGCAACGCTTGATCTGAGCTTTAAGCCGGATGAGCAGGATCCGAACAAACCGAGACTGCGCTAAATATCCCTAGCTAGCTTCGCTGCTATTCCCAAGTACTCCTGCGGCTTCAGCCGCATCAATCTATCTTTCGCTTCTTGCGAAATATCTAGATTGTTTATGAAGGCCAGAATTTCTTCTTGACCAACTCGCTTTCCGCGAGTCAGTTCTTTTAGCTGAGCGTAAGGGTCTTCAATCTTGGAGTGGCCTTTTGCAACCTCGGCCCGAATGACGGTTTGAATTGCTTCGGCTAATACTTCCCAGTTATCCAGCAGATCAGTGAGCATGGATGAGTGAGCAACGGCTAACTCCTTGAGCCCAGCCCGAATGTTTTCAATCGCAAGTAGTGAGTGACCAACTCCAACACCAATGTTGCGTTGGGCCGATGAGTCAGTCAGGTCTCTTTGCATTCTGGAAGTGGTGAGCGTGGAGGCAAGGGAGTCCAAGATTGCATTGGATAGCTCAAGATTAGACTCCGCATTTTCAAATCGAATCGGATTGATTTTGTGAGGCATGGTGGAAGAACCGGTTGAACCGGCCGGCGGGTTCTGCCTGAAATATCCCAGGGAGATGTAGGTCCAGATGTCGGTTGCCAGGTTGTGGGCAATGCGGTTGAAGTGAGAAACCTTCTGGAACAACTCTGACTGCCAGTCGTGCGACTCAATCTGAGTTGTGAATGCGTTCAGTTCAATCCCGAGGCTCTCGAGGAAGCCAGCCGACTGCTTTTGCCAATCGACACTTTCGTCGACAGCGACGTGGGCGGCAAAGGTGCCGGTTGCTCCGGAGAATTTTCCAAGTAGCGGCTGAGCATCGATGCGGCTTAGTTGTCGATCGAATCTGTGAACAAAGACAGCCAGCTCTTTACCAAGTGTGGTTGGAGTGGCTGGTTGGCCATGGGTTCTAGAGAGCATGGCAACATCGGCATGCTCTCTAGATAGGGCTCGCAACTGATCGGTCAGCGCTCTAGCTGCCGGGATCCAGACATTATCGAATCCATCGCGAATATTTATTGCATAGCTGAGGTTGTTGACATCCTCAGAGGTGAGAGCGAAGTGAACCAGTTCGTTGAGATCGCCTCTGCCTATGTGAGATAGCTTTTCGCGAATCAGGTATTCAATTGCCTTTACATCGTGTCTAGTTTTCTTTTCAAGCTCTTGCAGCTTGCTAACCGTTGAATCATCAAACTGCTCGTGCAACTTATGGAGATTTTGTTTCTCCGCGTCTGTTAGTGGTCTGTTGATTTTGAGTAAGTCTTTATCGGTCAGCCAAATAAGCCACTCAACTTCAATTCTGATTCTTGCTCTGTTCAGTGCCGCTTCTGAGAAGTAGTCGGAGAGCGCTGCAACCGCTGCGCGGTAGCGCCCGTCGAGCGGGCTGAGTGGTTGCGGCGAAAGATTGCTCACGCGCCCATTTTGCCCCATAGACCTCTTATTCACTGGCCTTG
>CAZGNP010000050.1:0-4460 GCA_964527155.1 uncultured Aquiluna sp. | reverse complement strand
ATTGGTCTTGCGGGCCTTTTTCGCCCGGCATCAGGTCGTGATTTAGAAGTCCATCTCCGCGTCTCACTCTGTAACCCTATTGGCTAGAGCGCGCTTGGCACGGCGAGCAGAAATCAGATCGTATGCAATTGCAAAAACAGCGCCGGCCCCCAGGCCAAGCGAGCCAAAAGCGATCAAAGTTAGACCAAAAAAGTTCTCAGGAAGCTGCGCATCGGCTGGAGTGAGTAGGAGAAAAACAACTGCAATCAGCATTCCAAGACCTGCGAAGGTGAGCATGAATGGCAAGATTTTAGGAGCTCTTCTAATCTCGATTTCTTCGGCCATGCCCCAATTATCCAGTAGTTTCGGGGGTTGCGAGCCCCCTGAAACTGTCCTAGTCTGAACTGGTAAGGCGAACCTTAGTAAGGGGCAACATGACCACCATCTCCCAACTGATGCGAGAGTCCTCGATGTCGGACCACAAGACCGCCGAGAATGCATCTTTCATCAAGGACCTGATGGCTGGAGAGCTCTCCGCTGCTGATTACACCAGGTACCTAAACCAGATGGTTTACGTCTACCAGGCAATGGAAAAGAAACTTCCCGATGCAGCGCCACTGCCATTCGCCCCAGAACTAAAGCGCTTCGACTCGATGGTTGCAGATCTTGCAAAGCTTGGAGTGGAAAACTGGAGCGAGACCCCAATGCTTCCAGCTACAGCTGAGTATGTAGCAAGAATTGAAGCAATTGGCGGAATCGAAGATGTTCGCCTGCTTGCTCACCACTACACCCGCTACCTCGGAGATCTCTCCGGTGGTCAGGCAATTGGTGCACTGGTTCGTCGCCACTACGGCCTAACTGAAGAGCAAACTAGCTTTTACCACTTCGCTCAAATTGAAGCAGTGGTTCCCTTCAAAGAGGGCTACCGTGCAGCTGTTGACGATCTCGTGATGACCGATGATGAACTATTGCTGTTGGTTGCTGAAGTTAGAACTGCCTTCAAGCTAAACCAGCGACTCTTTATTGAGCTGGGCGATTCAGAACTAATCGCGGCGTAGCGGAAACAGCGAAACCAAATCTTTAGCTAGCTCTCCGCTAGCAAGGATTTTGCCGTTTTCCATTTCTTCTTGCCAGCTACTTTTACCTAAACAAATTGAGAGAAATACTTCGGGACTAATCTCCACAACATTTGGTGGGGTTCCCCTTCGATGGTTCAGCCCAGCTATGCACTGAATTGCGCCATAGGGTGGAATGCGAAGTTCAACTGAGTGGCCAGGCGCCTGCTCTGCAATCAGCTGGAGCAGATAGCGAACGCTGGTGGCAAGATCCTGTTCCGGGCTCGCAAGCGCTGCCTCGCCAATTGAGGTTGGAATCTTCTTGTTGCTCACAGGGCAATTATGCCCGGGGGTAAACTCGCCTCAATGAGAATCCTGGTAGTTGGTTCCGGCGCTAGAGAGCACGCAATAGTCAAAGCCCTCATCCGCACTGGCACGCCCGCCACAGACATAGTTTGCGCGCCAGGTAATGAAGGCATTGCCAAAGAGGTAGAGATTCGAGCAGTTGATATCAATGATCGACTTGCGGTCACCAAAATCGCCCTCGAAGAAAGAGCAGAGCTAGTGGTAATTGGCCCGGAGGCTCCGCTGGTAAATGGTGTTGCCGATGCTTTGCGCGAGCAGGGAATTGCAGTATTTGGACCAAATCAAAAGGCAGCCCAACTGGAGGGCTCTAAAGCATTTGCGAAAGAAGTGATGGCAGCGGCTGATGTGCCAACCGGAATGGCGCGGCAGTGCACAACCATCGAAGAGGTGGAATCTGCTCTGGATCAGTTCGGTGCCCCGTATGTCGTGAAGGCTGATGGTCTAGCAGCAGGCAAAGGCGTGATTGTCACCGAGGACAGGGAAGCTGCTCTTGCTCACGCCAAGAACTTCATCGCAGGTGGCATCTTGGTTGAAGAGTATCTAGCTGGCCAAGAAGTCAGTTTGTTTTTTCTTTCTGACGGCGAAACCGTTGTTCCTCTCTCCCCCGCACAGGATTACAAACGAGCCTTTGATAATGACCATGGGCCTAACACGGGAGGAATGGGCGCCTACTCACCGGTTCCCTGGTTGCCAGAAGGTTTTGTTGAAGAGGTAACTGAAAAAGTTGCACTTCCAACCATTCGCGAGCTGGCAAGAAGAAATGCAAAATTTGTTGGGCTTCTTTATTGCGGATTGATTGTGACAGAGCGCGGAACCAGGGTGATTGAGTTCAATGCAAGATTTGGCGATCCAGAAACCCAAGTTGTTCTTAGAAGACTCACTTCCAATTTGGCAGACCTCTTATATAGATCTGCAACGGGAAAGTTGGCAGTTGGGTTATCGCCTGAGTTTTCGAAGAAAAAAGCAGTGACAGTGGTGCTGGCCTCGGAAGGTTATCCGACGTCAAGCGCTGAAGTGAGGGCCGTAACTGGAATTGAATCGGCTGAAAGCATCGATGATGTTGAAGTCTGCAAAGCAAGCGCAGTTGGAAGAGTTTTATCGGTAGTTGGATATGGCGAGAGTTTCCAAGAAGCGCGAACTCTGGCCTATGAAGGCATGAGCCGAATTCATTTAGAGGGTGGGCACTTCCGCAACGATATTGCTCTCAAGGTCAGCTGATGGAAATTCCAGGCTACAAACACATCTACTCGGGGAAAGTCCGAGAGTTGTTTGTGCCAAACGATCCAAAGTTTTCCCACCTAGCACTGATCGTTGCAACTGATCGCATCAGTGCTTTTGATCACATTCTTTCTCCGGAGATTCCAGGAAAAGGAATCGAACTTACCAAGATCACCAACTGGTGGTTTGATCAAATTGATTTCCCAAACCACCGCAGTAGCGAGCTCTCACCACCAGCAGAAATTTCAGAGCGCTCAGTTGTTGTGAAAAATCTGCAGATGTATCCGGTCGAATGCGTAGTCCGCGGCTATATATCTGGCTCTGGCTGGAAGGAATATCAGCAGACCCAAGCCATTTGCGGAATTCAACTCCCGGCAGGACTAGCGTTTGGTGACAAGCTGCCTGAGCCGATCTTCACCCCCGCCTACAAAGCGCCCCAGGGGGAGAAGGATGAAAACATCACTTTTGAAAAAGTGGTTGAACTGGTCGGACCAGAAATCGCTGAAAAGCTCAGGGCTGCCTCGCTAGGGATTTACTCCTATGCAGCAGGAGTTGCAGAAAAAGCAGGCTTGATTCTTGCCGACACCAAATTTGAGTTTGGCAATAACCCGACAACGAATGAGCTGACATTGGGCGATGAGGTTTTGACTCCAGACAGCTCCCGCTATTGGGACAAAGAGCAGTGGGAGCAAGGGGTTCGGGACCAGAGCTTTGACAAGCAGATGGTTCGAAACTGGCTAAGCGAGCACTGGGACCAGAGGGGTGAGCCGCCAGTTCTGAGTCCTGAGATTGTGGCTCTTTCCGCCCAGCGCTACCAAGAGCTGCGGGAAAGACTGCTCTCAAAATAGCAATAGAGTGTTGGGGTGCTGAAAACCCCTTTATATGACGAACATCAAGCGCTCGGTGCGACCTTTACTGACTTTGGTGGCTGGGAAATGCCTGTCCGCTATGGATCTGACCTTACGGAACACCACGCAGTTAGAAATTCAGCTGGGCTATTTGACATCTCTCACATGTCGGAGTTTTCAGTGGTTGGCGATGACGCCGCAAAGTTTTTGGACTATGCATTTGTAACCGAAGTATCAAAAATTGCACCAGGCCGAGCTAAGTATTCAATTCTTTGCAATCAGGATGGCAAGTCACTCGATGACGTCATCATCTATCGCCTAGCAGAGGTTGATTACCTGGTAATCGCAAATGCTGCTAACCGAGCTGTCGTGGCAAAAGAACTACAAGAGCGCGCTAAAAACTTCAATGTCAAAGTAACCGACAACTCCGATGACACAGCACTGGTTGCACTTCAGGGACCAAAGTCTGCAGCTATCTTGCAGAAAGTTTCCAGCATCGAGATTGCTCCTTTGAAGTATTACTCAATTGCGAGCGCCGAAGTAGCAGGCCTGACAGCGCTGATTGCAAGAACCGGCTACACCGGTGAAGATGGCTTTGAAATCCTGGTTCAGTCAAAAGATGCAGTAAAGCTTTGGAAAGAACTGATTAGGGCAGGCGGCGAAGAGCTGACTCCCTGTGGACTGGCCGCTCGTGACACTTTGCGACTAGAAGCAGGTATGCCTCTATATGGGCACGAACTAACTCTTGAGACAACACCGTTCTCAGCCAACCTTGGCCGCTCAGTGAATCTTGAACGAGGCGACTTTGTTGGTAAAGCAGCACTCGAGCAGCCACACACAGGTCCAAAGCTCTACGGCTTGGTTGGTGAAGGAAAAAGAGCTGCCAGAGCTGGCTACCCAGTATTTTTGCCGGGCAGCGACAGCCCAATCGGGGAAATTACCTCGGGAGTGCTCTCGCCAACCCTTGGCTACCCCATCGGATTTGCTTACCTCT
>CAZGNP010000049.1:3218-4598 GCA_964527155.1 uncultured Aquiluna sp. | reverse complement strand
CAATGCCTGCAGTGGGCGGGTTACCCCGCTTCTTTAGAACTTCCCAATCCTGCCATAAGCGGGGTCTTCAAGGCAAGCCCCAGATATGCAAAATACCCCCGTGTTAAGGAGGACAGGGGGTATTTCGCCTCTACGCAGTATCGCTAGCCGATTACGGCCTAACCGGCTTAGTCGGCTTAGTCGGCTTCACGGGTGCTACTGGTTTTACTGGGGCTACCCCCAGTGCTGCAATGGCGGCATTACGGGTCGCCAAGGCAGACGCTTTTGCCTCTTCGAAGGTGTTTTTGGCAGCTAGCTTTTCCTCTGCCGTCGCCTCTCCGGCAATCGCGGATTGATAAGCAGTTCTAGCGGTCTGAACTGCTGCCGCAAAAGTCTGGGCTATCTGGCGCTTGGCAGTGCCGTAGGCAGTAAGTGCTGGCTTGAGAGTTGCCATGGCCTCACGATAGGCAGTCATTTGCACGGCATAGTCTTCCCTGGCAGCTTTATATGCTGCGAGGTCAGCCTTATAAGTTGTCATTGCTGATTTGAATGCTTGAATTGCGCTGTTGTCTCTAGGCGCAACGGTTGGCGATGGCGCTGGTTCATCCACTGCAAAGCTTGGAATGGCACTTACTGAAAGCAGGGCTGCTGTCAGGGTGGCGATCGCTACTAGCTTTTTCATTGTTCCTCTTTTTCTGCCGGTAGACAAAGATTGCCGGTTGACCTTTGGAATTTCATGTGAAAAACGTCTGGATTCCCTTCAGCTTCTACGGCTTGGTTTGGGTCGGAATACGATGAAGGCGTGTCGACACAGGTCCTAGTTGTTGATGATGACGCGTCAGTTCGCGAGTTGGTCTGCGATGCTCTCGTACTGGCTGGCTACCAAACGCAATCTGCTCAAGATGGGCTGGTCGCTTTATCGATTCAAAAGAAGAACCCGTCTGACCTAATTGTTTCAGATGTAAACATGCCAAAGCTCGATGGCTATCAACTGGCTCAGAAACTAAGAGACCTTGGAGATTCAACGCCAATTATTTTTCTGACAGCCAGGAGTGATAAGCCGGATGTCAGCCGAGGTTTTCGAGTTGGAGCTGATGACTACATTTCAAAACCATTCGGGATTGAAGAACTTGTGCTGAGGGTGGGGGCGGTTCTGAGACGGGTGCAACCAAAAGATAAAAGCACGGAAAAGATTTCAATTGGACCAATTTCTATTGATCCAGAAACCATTGAGGTAACGGTTGCAGGTAACCGAGTAGTGCTATCCCCCACGGAGTATCGACTGCTAATTACGTTGGTTGAGAACAGAAACCGTGTGCTGTCGAGACAATTTCTTTTGGATGCTGTCTGGGATATGGGCTTTGCGGATTCCGCAACTGTCGTTGACACTTACATTTCATA
>CAZGNP010000049.1:0-3118 GCA_964527155.1 uncultured Aquiluna sp. | reverse complement strand
GCTGCGTTTTATGAGTTCACCTATGCTGAGGTCAACGTGAGTTACCAGCAAGAGGACGGGTCAATCACCGTCCTGCAGCAAAGCTTTGAATCGGGTAGCGCTGGAAGTGAAGTGAGCGAATCTTTAGATCTAGGATTTGGTGAAAAACTCATAGTAGCTAGTTCAACCCTGGAACTTCAGACCCTAGTATCAAATCTAATTCCACTAGTTTTCTTGAGCGCATTCATATTTTCCGCCGCAAGCAGTGCTGTTCTCTACTGGGTTCTTAGAAGCGATGTGGTTGCCATTCGCTCTCTAGCAAAATTCACCCAGAATCCCACAAGCAGTTTTGATTATGAAAAAATGCCGAAACAGCTCAGTGGCGAAATAGGGCAACTTGCCGACTCTTTGGTTGCCATGGTGAACCAACTGGAGGCAAATGAAGAGAATCTTCGCAATTTTCTCTCCGATTCCTCGCACGAGCTCAAGACCCCTCTAACTGTAATTAGGGGTCACATAGAGATACTGCAGCGTGATCTAAAGGATGAGCAGTCCCAAATAAGACTTCATACTATGCGCAGCGAGGCTCTAAAAATGCAAAATCTCATCTCGGACCTATTGCTTTTGGCAGAAATTGAATCACAAGCACCCCTTGCTCTCGCGGAATTTAATCTCTTTGACACCGTAAATGAGGAAATTGCCTCACAACAGATTCTTTTGGGTGAGCGCAACTTTGAGATTGATGTTCCCTCAGGTGCCACCATTGTCGCAGACCAGCGGTTGATGAGAAGGTTTTTGGCGAATGCCATTTCAAATATTCGGCTCCATACTCCGTCTCAAACTTCGGCGCAGATTAGCTTGGAAACTTCACCTGAGAATTTTCGGATCATTATTGAAGACTCAGGCCCTGGCATTTCAGAACAGATTTCAAAAACTACCGGCGCGCGTTTTAATGCAAATCGAAGTGAGTCTGGCTCTGGTCTGGGTCTGTCGATAATGCAAGGAATCATCACAAAGCACGGTGGTGTGCTGAGGCTAGATAGAAGCAACCTCGGCGGCCTCAAGGTAGTCGCTAAAGTTCCACTGAGTGCTTAAAGCAAAACCCCCAGGTTTCCCTGGGGGTTTTGAGTAAGAAGACTTACTTGTTGATCTTGGTGACGGTACCGGCACCTACGGTGCGGCCACCCTCACGGATAGCGAAGCGCTGTCCCTCTTCCAGAGCAATTGGCTGGATTAGGTCAACGGTCATCTCGGTGGTGTCACCAGGCATAACCATCTCGGTACCGCTTGGCAGGGTGATAACACCTGTTACGTCAGTGGTACGGATGTAGAACTGAGGACGGTAGTTCGCGTAGAACGGGTTGTGACGTCCACCCTCTTCCTTGGAAAGGATGTAAACGTTGGCGTTGAAGTTGGTGTGAGGGGTTACAGAACCTGGCTTCACAACAACCTGACCGCGCTCAACTTCTTCACGCTTGGTACCACGCAGTAGTAGACCGACGTTTTCTCCGGCCTCTGCGTAGTCAAGTAGCTTGCGGAACATTTCGATACCGGTAACGGTGGTCTTCTGCTTGTCGCGAATACCAACGATCTCGACTTCGTCGTTCACGTTGATCTTGCCACGCTCGATCTTTCCAGTGATAACTGTTCCACGACCAGTGATGGTGAATACGTCTTCCACTGGCATTAGGAATGGCTTCTCTAGGTCACGAACTGGTTCTGGGATGAACTCGTCGCAAGCGTTCATAAGGTTTAGAACTGCCTCGCCCCACTTAGCGTCGCCTTCTAGGGCCTTTAGACCTGAAACGCGGATAACTGGAGTGGTGTCACCTGGGAATTCGTAGGTGTTTAGTAGGTCGCGGACCTCAACCTCTACAAGCTCCAAGATTTCCTCGTCATCAACCATGTCAGCCTTGTTTAGGGCGACAACGATGTAAGGAACACCGACCTGACGAGCAAGTAGTACGTGCTCCTTGGTCTGTGGCATTGGGCCGTCAGTAGCAGCAACCACGAGGATTGCGCCGTCCATCTGAGCAGCACCGGTAATCATGTTCTTGATGTAGTCAGCGTGACCTGGGGCGTCTACGTGTGCGTAGTGACGCTTCTCGGTCTGGTACTCAACGTGAGAGATGTTGATAGTAATACCGCGCTGCTTCTCCTCTGGGGAGTTGTCGATCTGATCGAACGCGTAGCTCGTGTTCAGTGTTGGGTATTTGTCATGCAGCACTTTGGTGATTGCCGCAGTCAGAGTGGTCTTTCCGTGGTCGACGTGACCAATGGTTCCGATGTTGACGTGCGGCTTTGTGCGCTCGAATTTCGCCTTAGCCATTATGGGTCCTCCTGATGGATCCGTAGTTACTCATCGACCGGGTGGCCGACTCTGATTGGGTTTGACAGACTTTCTATCCTAGCGGGTAGAAGGTTTCTTCTACTCGCCCTTTGCTTTCTGCACGATTTCTTCGGCAACTGCCTTTGGAACCTCTGCATAGGTCTCAAACGTCATTGAATAGACGGCTCGACCGGAGGTCTTGGAGCGCAGGTCACCTACGTAACCGAACATTTCCGATAGCGGCACTTGGGCGCGAATTACCTTCACACCGGTTGCGTCGTCCATCGATTGGATCTGCCCACGACGAGAATTTAGGTCACCGATTACATCCCCCATGTATTGCTCAGGGGTTCTAACCTCGACCGCCATAATCGGCTCGAGCAGAACTGGTTGAGCCTGACGCGCGGCCTCCTTGAAGGCCATCGAGCCGGCAATCTTAAATGCCATTTCAGAAGAGTCAACGTCGTGGTAGGCACCATCCACCAGGGTGGCTTTCACACCAACCACTGGGTAACCGGCTAGTACACCACCGGTCATGGCGTCCTTGATACCTGCGTCAACCGATGGAATGTATTCACGTGGAACACGACCTCCGGTGATGGCATCGACGAACTCATAAGTCTTGTCACCCTCAACTGCCAGTGGCTCCAGCTTGATCTGGATCTTGGCAAACTGACCGGAACCACCGGTCTGCTTCTTGTGGGTGTAGTCGTATCGCTCAACTGGGCGCTTAATGGTCTCGCGGTAGGCAACCTGTGGCTTACCTACGTTTGCCTCCACCTTAAACTCGCGGCGCATACGGTCAACCAG
>CAZGNP010000048.1:0-4820 GCA_964527155.1 uncultured Aquiluna sp. | reverse complement strand
TACCTAGCCTTTGGCCCCATCACTTTTAGGCTTTGGGCGTGGATGAATCGAAATACGAAAGCTGGCAAAGACAGCTGGCAGATATCGGTGGCACCAATCCACTTCTGCAATTTGAGCTCTCGACCCTTGGCCAGCTGGATCTATTTCGCGCCCACCCGTCTGGGCTTGCCCAACTGAGCACTTCGAAGACAGCCAATCTTTCCAGCTTGGTAAGGGAGGAAATTGCACTTTCCAGAGCGCTCGCTGCCACAAAAAAAATCAAGCGCAAAGCCGACCGAATCGAAGACAACTTTGGGATTCCAGCTGCCTATGTAGCAGCTGGTCTCCTTCGCTATCAAGGCCGCGGATTGCCGATACTGCTGTGGCGAACCCACATCCTCAGGCACGGCACCGAATTTGAACTGAGGCTGGCAAGCCTTCCCGAGATAAATCCAGCGGTGGCCGAGATTGTCAGAAAGTATCGAGCAGATTTTAGAGAGAGCGATTTACTGGCAATTTGCGCCGGGCAGTCTGATCTTTTGCCAGTGGGTGTGATGTCGCTCTTGGCTGAGTACTTGAGTGAATCCGAAAGTGAACTGGAAAAGCTTTTGGTGCTGGGTAACTTCGTGCCCGATTTAGTTAGGTTGCAGTTGCAACCAATTGATCTGTCTGCGGGAGTCGCCGGCTATCTCTTGCAGCAGCGCCCAGTTGGCATTCAGCCAGCGGTCACTCCTTTGACTTTGGTGCAAAATGCCGACTCGTCTCAGGTGGCGGTTCTAGAAAAAGCGGGAAGCGGTAAGTCCTTTGCGGTGCAGACACTGCCAGGTTGTGGCTACCTGCAAACCGTTGTCAATCTTTTAGCCAACCTTGCCCTAGATGGTAAGCGAGCACTAGTGGTAGCCCCCAGGAGACAAACTTTGGATGAGCTTTCAGAGCGGCTGAGCCAGGCTGGCTTGGCTGGTCTGGCAATTCGAGAAAGTGATAGCTGGGGTGATGCGGTTGCGGCAATCTCTAGAAATGAGAAGGCGGTTGCGGGTGATTTGATCTCTGCCCGGGCGCGGTCCCAGCAAGTAACTAAAGAGGTGAGTCAATACTTCACCGCAATATCCCAGCCAGATGGCGAGCTGGGAATCAGCCTGATGGACTGCATCAGCAAGCTGGCAGAGCTAGCGGCAAGCAGCCAACCCCCCACCAATTCAGCTCGAATCAAGTTAGAACTTTTACCAAAGATCAAACACGTGATTGATCCGCTGCTGGCCCAAGCGCACGAGGCGGGCCTTTTCAGCTTCCAACCAAAATCCAATCCGTGGTTCGGCGCTCGCTTTGCCAATCAATCAGAAATAGATAGTGCTCTGCAGGCAGCTCGCTCACTGGCCGGTGAAAACTGGCGAGTGATCAGTTATCAGATCTCCAAATATCTGACCGATTTAGACCTTGCCAAGAGTGACAATGTTGAACAGTGGTCCGAGCAATTGCGACTGCTACTGGGGATTCGCTACACCCTCGATCGCTTTCTACCTACCATCTTCGACCACCCGCTCAGCGAACTGATCGCTGCCACCGCCCCGAGGGCAGTCGCAGCTGAACTAAGCGGAGCCCAGCGCAGGCGATTCAAAAAGCTCGCCAAGGAATTCATTCGACCTGGCTCATCGGTTCCAAATCTGCATCAGGCATTAGTGGCTGCCAAAGAGCAGCGCGAGACTTGGGAGCGTTACAACCAAACCGGTGCCCCGCCAACGGTTCCGCTGGGGTTGGCAGATGTGCAGAGCAAGTTTGAATCGGTAGTGGAGGTGCTCAAGAAACTTCAGCAGCATCTCGATCCAAACCCTGACCTGCCACTGTTGACCAGACTGCCACTGGAAGAGCTGGGTAAGAAGTTGGAGCTGCTTGCCACCAATACCGAATTGCTGAGCCGTCTAGAGGAGCGCCGACCAATCAGTGAAAAGCTGGCATCGCTCGGACTGGACAATTTCGTTCGGGAAGTCAGCGAATCAGCCCCGACGCTTGAACAGGTAAGACGAGAGTTTGAGCTTTCTTATTGGCAGTCGGCGCTGGAGGCAATAGTTGCCAGAAGCCCCGAGCTGCTGGAGTACTCTGCCGAGAAGTTAGCTCTTCTGGAATTGAACTTTGAGCAAGCCGGCAATGAGCTGATCGAACAGGGTGTGCTGAGCACTCAGCATGCACTGGCCGAGCGATGGAAGCAGGCAATTGCTCGTCACCCCGCTAGTGCAGACAAACTTCGCGCTCAATTGAGGAGCCGAGTCCTCTCGCTCAGGGATGGTGCTATGGCAGGCTCCGAACTCTGGAAAGTCTTGGCCAGCTCGGTCGCGTTATCGCCCTATCGAATAGGTCAGCTGGCGAGATCCGAAAGCTTTGACACGCTAGTGATTTTGGATGCCGCTTCCACCGGGGTTGCCGAAGTCCTGCCTGCGCTGTCCCTGGCCGAGCAGGTGATTGCCTTTGGCGACCCTGTCATTGCTGCACCAGAAAACTTTGAAACAATTTCCCGCACCACCAGTGAAAAAGAACCAGCTCTTCGAGATAGCGCCTATGAGCTGATTGCCCAGGAATTCGACGTGCTGGCAATTAATCGCAACTGGCGAACCAGTGGGCAGGTGTTGGGTAAGTATCTCAACCAAACCTTCTACGACAACCAGCTGGTGCTGGAGCCAACCCCGGCAGTCCTGTTTGGCGAACACAACTTTGAGCATTTCGAGATTAAGGAAAACGTGATGGCAACCTCAGCCGATGGCTCGGCTGAATCCTTGCCGTCTGAGGTGGAGCAGGTTGTGCAGCTTGTCTTGTCGCATGCTCGCTGGACTCCGGATGAGTCGCTCCTAGTGGTCAGTGCATCGAAGCTTCATGCTGATCGGATTGAGGAGCGGGTCGCCCAGGAAGTTGCGAAACAGCCGGAGCTAGCTGAATTCTTTGATGCCCATGGCCGAGAGCGATTCGAGTCAGTCAGTATGAGCGAGCTAACTCACCGACTGGCCGATCGTGTAATTTTCAGCGTCGGATTTGGCAGAAACAGCGAGGGGCGAATCTCGGGCAGTTTGGGTGACTTCAATTCCGCTAGCGCTTCGCGCTGGATGGTCAACCAGATCGTCTGCGCTCGCAAGCGCATGACGGCTGTGTCCTGCTATAACTTTGAGGATTTTGCTGGCATGTCATTGCCGGAAAACCAGCGCTGGTTGAAGGACCTGGTCGCTCCTAGCTTCCTGCAGGAAACCCCCGATGGAAAGCCAGATCCACTGCTGCAGGATCTAGCCAAGCGATTGGAAAAACTCGGCATCAAGGTTGTGCTCAATTTCGCATCGCGGATTGGTTTAGCGGCCAGCTTTGGTTCGCAAGCGGTGGTGGTTGACGCTGACTGGTCACTGGTCGGAGATAACTTGGATGAGCGGCTGCGGTTGCGACCTGGACTGCTTCGAGCCATGGGCTGGCAATACCTGCGCGTTCACGCATTTGAAATTTTTGCCCGCCCACAGGAGGTGGCCAACCGCATCGCGGTAAAGCTGGGCATGAATCTGCAGGGAAAGCCAGAGAAGCTATTTGATGAGATCGCTAGTGAGGACAAACCACAGAGCTGGGGAGATGGCGATAACTCAAACGACGATCGCCTCCGAGACGACAAGCCCCCGCACTGGGGTTAGTCACCAGAACCCTCTGTTTTGGGAGCCGAGTCGGTTCTGTAAAAACCACTGCCCTTGAAGGTCACCCCAAGATTTCCAAAGAGTTTTCTTAACTCGCCGCCGCACTCGGGGCAGGTGGTCAGCGGCTGGTCTTGAAAAGACTGCTGAGCTTCCAACTGGTGCTCGCAGCTTTTACAGACATAAGAATAGGTAGGCATTTAGAAGCCAAGTCTAATCAAAAAGAATTGTCCTCTTAGGGGTGATGACGCCCGAGACTCTTTGGTCGTGGCCTTCAACTGGAATTTGCTCCAGCACCTCTTCATCAAAGACAACGGCAAAACAGTCCCCAGTGAACCTGGCGAGGAAGCGATCATAAAAACCCTTGCCCTTGCCCAGGCGATTGCCCTTCAAATCGATAGCCAGAGCTGGCACTAAGACCAAATCGATTTGCTCAACTCTTGGACCGATTGGTTCTGCGATTCCGAATCGTCCAGGACTGAAGGGTCCTTGGGCAAACTCCAGGTCATCGGCGATCACTCTTGGAAAAACCAGTCGAGAGTGATTGGCAGCCCAGTGGTTGAACTCATCAACATCGGGCTCGACCGGCATCGGTTGGTAGCTGGCGATGGTAGCGGGCGATAGTTTTTGAACCAGTTGGCGCAGCTGCTGGGTCAGTCCGATTGAAGAGTGCGGGCGAAGCGATTGCAGGTTTTCTCGCAATACTTCCTTTGGGTTTTCCATAGCGTAATCTTGCCAGCGTGCAGGCATTCGCGGCTCCTAGTTTTGGCAAAGTAAAACTGCGTCCACTCGCCCGGCGCGACTGGCGGATCCTTCAACATTTACTTGAAGCTGATCGACAGTGGTTGAGACCCTGGGAAGCGTCGACCCCGGGGATTAGATATCCAGTCAATGCCAGATCGATGGTTTCTAATCTTCTTCATCACCAACGAAAGCAGACCGGGCTGGCCTTTGTGATCCTCTACGAGGGGAAGGTGGTGGGCCAGCTCAACGTGGCAAACATCCTGCACGGATCTGTCTCATCGGCGACCATTGGCTACTGGATCGCCAAGGACTATGCCGGCAGAAACATCACTCCTTACGCGGTTGCGCTGGCTATTGACTACCTTTTTGACGCCCTAGCCCTGCACCGAGTGGAGATAGACATTCGCCCAGAGAATGCTCCGAGCATTCGAGTGGTGGAGAAACTTG
>CAZGNP010000047.1:0-4953 GCA_964527155.1 uncultured Aquiluna sp. | reverse complement strand
AAGGCCAATGTAATCGCTCACTGCATAAGCCTAAATCCTGGCGGAGAATGGGGGAATCGAACTCAGCAATTCATTTCGGGTATCTGCAGCAGATTTTGGTACAGCGAGTTTGAAAACTAGTGATTTATTCGCTCGCCAAGGTGATTGAAGCAAATTTGAAGAGTGAACGCATTGGGAGTCGGACCCGAATTCCTGATTTCTATTAGCTTTGCCTCTGCTTCGGCTGTGGTTGGAATGTGCCCTTTGGGTACCCACCATAAAACCGTCGTCATCTCGGACACTTTGTGAAACCACTCAAATCGACGTCGCATGATTTTGATGTGATCTCCGCTAAACACAAAATTTCTTAGGCTTTCGATTGAATCCCACGTTGAAAGATTCACAGTAACTCCGGCACTTCCATTGGCGTCCCACTCAAATGCCCTAATGGGAGTGGCATCACCATCTTCGCCCTTGAGTCTCCAAATAAACCCAGATGCCCTGTCTGCCTCAGCATTGACTGGCTCTATGTTTGCTACGAAATCCTTTAGTAGGTCACTATCCAGAGGCTCTCGCAGTCGAGCGATGTTGACTTGCGCCAACTCCCAACCAGATTTCTTTGCTTCAGTCTCCATCAATTGCGCTTTCCTGGGTTTCGCCACCGTTAGATACTAATTTGCGGGCTTGAATCAAGGCAGTAACTGGCGGAGATTGGGAGATTCGAACGCACTAACTTGGAGAATGTTTGGCTGCCTTCGTTGTAAATTGGCCAAATGGAAAACCAACTTGAGCTTGTTGAGATTGGATCTAAGGCCAGAGATTTTCTTGCTTTGGAGGTTTCTGACATCCAGCACGGCCTTGTTGCAACTATGGCTGAAAGTTATGCAGATGCGCTCTTTCCCCCAGATTACGGATTCGGACCGGTAAAGCCCTGGCTCCGAGGTGTCACACGAAATGGTGAACCTGCAGGATTCATAATGTGCGCTGATCCAACCGAAACTCAAAAAGATGCCTGGATATGGCGTCTTCTTGTTGACAAAAATCATCAGGGTTTTGGAGTTGGAACGTTCGCAGTGAACGAAGCTATTGCTCGCTTCTTGAGCATGGACATTAGGCGAGTTTTGGTTAGCTGGAAGCCACAGGCAAACAACCCATCAGGCTTCTACCAAAAACTTGGGTTCAAAGAAACCGGCGAGATGATGGACGGGGAAGTGCTCGCCGCAATTGACCTATAGCGAAATTCAATCCATTTGCACACACACTTGCACAATCAAACAAAAACTCCCTCTCAAAAGAGCCTCTCGAGGCTCTAAATCAAGGGAGTTGCTGGCGGAGAATGGGGGATTCGAACCCCCGAGGGCTTTCACCCAACACGCTTTCCAAGCGTGCGCCATAGGCCACTAGGCGAATTCTCCTCGAGCAGTTTAGTTGCGAATGACCAATTGGCCAAAACTAACTTCTTATATGGGTCTGCCACTCACCAATTGGCTCACCATGGCTGAGTTTTCCACTTCGCATGATTGAGCCATCTTTTCGATAAAACTCCCAGTAGCCATGCATTTCACCCTCACGGTATTTGCCCTTTGCTTTGAGATAGCCATTGTCATAGAACTCCATAAACTCGCCCGAGCTCTTGGGATAGCTGGCATTAATGAGTTGAATTCTTGTTTTTATGATCTTCTTGATCAGTGACTCAGGTGGCAGCTTGTCTTTGTCAAACTGAATAGCGCCTTTGGATGTCTTGTATTTTGCTAGGTCTTTCTCAAGTAGCTTGATGGCCTCTGGTCCAGGAAATATGCTGCTGTGTTCCTTGAATCCCTCGTAGCTGAGCAGTATGACTCCACTTAGTTCAAATGAGGGCATTTGGTAAAAGATCTTTTCGGTGGCGCCTGGCACCAGTTTCTTGATTAGTGCTCGGAGTTCAGATAGGACCTTGGCCTGATTGGTGGGGTGGCGCTTGATAAGAGTGGTGATTTCTTGCATCTTTGAGCCCTTTTTGCCTTACCGGCTAAGAGTAGTCTTTTCTAGGAAGAGGTGGACGATGAAGCTAATTTCCCACTGGATCAATGGCTCTGAGACCAAAGGCAGCGGCGCTCGCCGCGGTGAGGTTTATAACCCAGCCCTTGGTGAACAAGTAGCAGAGGTTGTTTTCGCCGAGGATAGCGATATAGATGTCGCTGTTAGAGCTGCGCAGGCAGCCTTTCCAGCCTGGAAGGAAACCTCGCTTGCCAAGAGAGCTTCCATCATGTTTAAGTTCCGTGAGCTGCTGGATCAGCGCAAGGGAGAACTTGCTGAAATCATCACCACCGAACATGGCAAGGTCATCTCTGATGCGCTGGGTGAAATAGCTCGCGGCCTAGAAGTAGTTGATTTTGCTTGCGGCCTTCCGCACCTTCTTAAGGGTGAGTATTCCGAAAATGCATCCACCTCAATTGACGTATATTCCATGAAGCAACCACTAGGCGTAGTTGGCATTATCAGCCCATTCAACTTCCCGGCGATGGTTCCGATGTGGTTTTTCCCGGTTGCGATAGCAGCTGGCAACACGGTGGTAGTTAAGCCAAGCGAGAAAGATCCATCGAGTGCAATGTGGACTGCGGCACTGCTGAAAGAAGCTGGGCTGCCGGATGGCGTTTTCAACGTGGTGCACGGCGACAAAGTGGCTGTAGATGGACTGCTAAACCACCCGCTGGTCAAGTCAATATCTTTCGTTGGCTCAACTCCAATCGCACAATACATTTACGAAACATCCGCCAAGAGCGGCAAGCGCGTGCAGGCGCTGGGTGGAGCAAAGAACCACATGCTGGTCTTGCCCGATGCAGATCTAGATTTGGTTGCTGACTCTGCTGTCAATGCTGGCTTTGGATCAGCGGGCGAGCGATGCATGGCAATCTCGGTGGTTGTTGCCGTTGAGCCGGTTGCTGATTCACTGATTGCAAAGATCAAAGAAAGAATGGCAACCATCAAGGTTGGTGATGGCAGAAGAGCCTGTGACATGGGACCGCTGGTCACAAAGCAGCATCGAGACAAGGTTGCCAGCTACATCGATATAGCTAAGCAGGACGGTGCGTCAGTAGTAGTGGATGGCAGGGATGTAAATCCAGATGGCGATGCCAGGGGTTACTGGCTGGGCCCAACACTGATTGACAAAGTTCCGACTTCCTCCAAGGTTTACCAAGACGAAATCTTTGGACCAGTGCTTTCTGTTGTTCGAGTGAAGAGCTACGAAGAGGGACTAAGGCTGATTAATTCCTCGCCATTTGGAAATGGAACTGCCATCTTCACCAATGATGGCGGAGCAGCCAGAAGGTTCCAACATGAGGTTGAGGTTGGAATGATTGGAATCAATGTTCCGATTCCAGTGCCTGTGTCCTACTTCTCTTTTGGTGGTTGGAAGCACTCGCTGTTTGGAGACTCTCGCGCTCACGGCGAAGAGGGATTCCGCTTCTTCACTCAAACCAAGGTGATTACCTCGCGTTGGCTAGATCCATCGCACGGCGGCATCAACCTCGGTTTCCCACAAAACTAATTCGGACTTAGAATCATTTCGACTCCTCGCGTGGCGTCACCTTGGCTAAATCCCCCAGGACCGAAAGGTAGCAAGGGTAACTGAGCTCTGGCGGGTGCGCGAGGGGTCACTTTTTATTCGCAATCCTTTACACCTGCACTAACTTAGGTAAACCTAATGCTTTAGCAATTATTTGAGTTTGGGCTGTAATTGCCTTGAGTTAGCTGAGAGTGAAGTGTTATTAAAATCCAACTGGCTAGGCTGAGCTCAATGAAAGATTTATTTTTAGGTATCGGTGGTTTGCCACTTCACCCGCTAGCAGTTCACTTTGCAGTAGCACTTTTCCCGGTTGCACTCCTTGCACTTATTGCAGTTATCTGCGTAAAAAAACTGAGAGAGAAGTACCTAACAGCATCTGTGGTTGCCGTGATTCTCACCCTTCCGCTGGTGTTCATAGCCCAGCAATCGGGTGAGTCGCTTTCTGAGGTTTTGTATGAGCCGCAGCCACACTCTGAATACGGTGAAATGCTCATGCCATTGGCTTCCGTCACTGCAGCTGCTGCGGCGGCACTCTGGCTCAGTCTGCGTCAGAACTGGAAGAAGGTCATTTCCCAGCTGCTGGGCGTTGCGACCGTATCGTTAGCGGTTGCCTCTATTGCAATGACTTTTGTTGTCGGTCACTCCGGTGCCGAGGCAGTCTGGGGTGGAAAGGTGCCAACCAATCAGGAGCAGGTCGACTCACTTCCATCGGGCGAAAGCTTGGATCAGAACGGAGCTGGTGGCGGCGGCACTTCAGGGATGTCAGCAAGCGAGGTGGCCAGCCACAACACAGCAAATGATTGTTGGGTGGTTATCGACGGGTCTGTTTATCAGTTAGACAAATACATGTCTCAACATCCTGGCGGTAAAGCCGTCCTAACGTCACTCTGTGGCAAAGATGGCAGTAAGGCATTTGCTAATCAACATGCAAGACAAGCTCTTCCCAATTCAGAATTAGCAAAGCTTTACATTGGAGCTTTTGCCACTGCGTCTGGTTCAACTCAGTCATCCTCGGGCGATGCAGCAGGTGGTCAAGGAACATCTGCGACTTTTACTTCTAACCAAGTCGCAGCACATTCCACAGGCAGTGATTGCTGGACAGTGATTGAAAAAACTGTTTATGACTTATCTGGTTATGGCCAGGCGCATCCGGGTGGAGCTGCCAACATAGCTGCCCTTTGCGGCAAGGATGCAACTTCGGCATTTGCAGGCCAACACGGTTTTGCTGGAACTCCTGCCAACGTTTTAGCGGCAATGGCAATCGGAACGCTTGAGGGCCAGTCCAGCTTGCCCAGTACCAAGGTTGTTTATGGTGAAGAAGGGGATGACGACTAGCAGGACTGTTTTGGCCTGGCTGGTCAAAATGGTGTACTAGTTGATTATCCTTACCTAGTGACCACCGCCCTCTACCGCAGATATCGGCCAGA
>CAZGNP010000046.1:0-4989 GCA_964527155.1 uncultured Aquiluna sp. | reverse complement strand
GCAATTTTTACATTCTGGAGAAGTAATTGACCTTTCGTGACTTAGGCATAGACGAAGACATCGTCCAGGCCCTGGAATCCGCCTCTATCCTGAGTCCATTCCCTATTCAGCAACAAGCTATTCCGCTCGCGCTAGCCGGCACCGACCTGATTGGTCAGGCGAAGACGGGAACCGGGAAAACATTTGGGTTTGGTTTGCCGCTGCTTCAAAAACTTGGTGCCAACCCAGAACACCTCCCACGCGCCCTGGTAGTAGTTCCAACCAGAGAGCTGGCGCTGCAGGTAACCGAGGATTTGCGACTTGCCTGCAAAAACCGCACCACCCGAGTGGTAGAGATATATGGCGGAAAGGCCTATGAAGGCCAGTTGGCAGATCTTGCCAAGGGTGCAGACGTTGTGGTTGGGACACCAGGACGCCTGATTGATCTACACAATCAAAAGCTGATTGATTTCACGGCCATAAATTACCTGGTACTAGATGAGGCTGATCGAATGCTTGATCTAGGTTTCTTACCGGATGTCGAAAAGATTTTTTCCATTCTTCCAAAGGAAAAGCAAACCCTAATGTTTTCGGCCACCATGCCAAGTGAAATTCTGATGCTGACTAAGCGCTATCTGAACCGTCCAGTTCACATTCGTGTAAGCGATCCCGACGAAGGGAAAACCAAAGCCGATATCAAACAGGTGGTCTATCGCGCTCACGCCCTAGACAAAGACGAAGTGGTGGGAAGAATTTTGCAAGCCGAAGGCCGTGGCAAGACAGTCATCTTCGTCAAAACCAAACGAATGAGCGCGAAGTTAGCCGATGAACTTATTGATCGAGGATTTAAGGCTGCTCCCCTTCACGGTGATATGGCTCAAACCGCAAGAGAGCGTTCCATGGCAGCATTCCGCGCTGGCAAAAAGGATATTTTGGTGGCTACCGAAGTGGCTGCCCGCGGGATCGATGTGGACGATGTGACGCACGTTATTAACTATTCGGTGCCCGAAGACGAGAAGGCTTATCTGCATCGCACCGGCAGAACTGGCCGGGCCGGCAAGCTGGGAGTTGCCGTGACATTCGTCGACTGGGAAGACATGACCCGTTGGCAGAACATCAACAAGGAATTGGAACTGGGAATCCCGGAACCAGTGGAGACCTACTCGTCCAGCGAGCACCTGTTTGCGGATCTGGGAATTCCTGCCGGCACGAAAGGCCGACTCAACAAAAAACCTGCAGCTGAACCTAAACCGAAAACTTCAGAGTCAAAGACAAAATCGGCAGAGCCAGCCAAGCCAAGGGCAAGACAACGTCAACGCAATTACAAGAAGGCTTCAAAGCCCCAAGCCTGATCCAGTATCCGCTGCAACTGTGCTGGGTGGGTTGTGTTCTCACCTAGTTGATTTTCTTTGGCCCCATCACCGTGGTAATCAGATGAGCCAGTAACAATCAAATTGTGTTTCAGTGCAAGCTCTCTAAGCCAGCTCTTGGCAAATTCCGGTACCGAACGGTGATCAACCTCCAAACCATTGAGCCCCGCAGCAATCATTTGCTCAAAGTGCTTGGTTGGTAAATCAAGTTCAGATCTGCCGGCTGGAAAGTCAATGAGCGGATGCGCCATTACCGAGACGCCGCCAGCTTCATGAATCAGCCGAATCGCTTGCTCGGTTTCAACGGAATAGTCCGAAACGTAGTAGGGACTTGCCTTATGCAATATGGAATCGAAGGCAGCCGAGCGAGTTGGAACAATTCCCTTAGCAACCAGTGCGTCAGCGAGCGCCGGTCTACCAACCGTTGCGCCGGGCTTGAGCTGGTCTTGAATGTCCTGCCACGAAATTGGATAGTCAGCTGACAGGCGAGCAACCATCTCCTTGGCTCTACCTATTCTGGAGTTTCTGGTCTTAGCGAGTTCTTGCGAAAGCGCTGGATGTTGAGGGTCTGGCAGATAGGCGAGAATGTGGACCGAAATTGAGCGAAAGCCAACTTTCGCTCTGGTCGAAACTTCAATACCTGGAACCAGGCTAATCCGCTCGGAGCGCGCAGCGTCCATGGCTTCTTGCCAGCCATCGGTTGTGTCATGGTCGGTAATGGCAAGGGTCGTCACTCCGGCCAACTTTGCCTTGCGAACCAATTCAGATGGTGAATCTTTGCCATCAGATTGGTTAGAGTGCGCATGCAAATCAATCACAGGAGCAGAATAGTCCCATGACTAAGAAGGCAAGTTCCAACCGGTCCAGAACCCCTCACAGCAAGAAGTTTCTCGAATTCGTTTCATCAAACTGGGAGGAAAAAGGCCCCTCCGAGGCCAGGCGCTGGGAGGTTGCTGATTATGCGCAAAAGCGCAGGGATCAGCTAGCCAAGAAGTTTCGAGGAAAAATACTTCTGTTGGAAGCGGGCGGGATGAAGGTTCGTGCCAACGACACGGAGTATCGCTATCGACCCGACACCGCCTTTACCTATTTCACTGGCTGGGGAAGTGAAACTGTCCCAGACTCTGTCCTGATTATCGACACTCGAAAGAAAAAAACTAAGACTCTGCTATTTCTCAGACCCACCGCTGGAAGAGATTCCACCGAATTCTTCGCTAACCCCATGATTGGTGAGTTTTGGACTGGTCCCCGACCCACCCTTGAAGACATTGAAATCCAACTGGGGATTGAAACCCACGATTTAAAGAAACTCGCCAAGAAACTCAAGGACTGGCCGAAGCCACTGACTTTAAAAAATGCCAAGTTTGCCGAGTTTGTCTCCGAGATGCGCTTTATCAAAGATGCCTACGAGATAGGCGAAATGCGCAAAGCAATCGAGATTACATCCCGAGGCTTTGCCGATGTTGCCAAAAACATGCCAAGGGCAATCAGCTCAACTCGGGGTGAGCGAGTGATTGAAACGACTTTTTTTGCCAGAGCCCGCGAAGAGGCGTATGACATTGGCTACGAAACTATCGCAGCCAGCGGCTCACACGCATGCATTCTGCACTGGACTAAAAACTCGGGGTCAGTCGACAAGCGGGATTTGGTTTTACTGGACGCTGGTTGCGAGTTGAACTCGCTTTACACCGCTGACATCACAAGAACAATTCCAGCGTCCGGAAAATTCTCACCAGAGCAAAAGTGGGTTTATGAGGCGGTATTGGAAGCAGCAGATGCTGCTTTTGCGGTTGCCAAGCCTGGAATCAAATTCCGTGAAGTGCACAACGCAGCCATCGCAGTTATCGCCAAGAAGGTAGCAGAGCTTGGACTGATACCGATTACCGCTGAAGAAGCTCTGAAAGAAGAAAATCAGCATCACAGACGGTACATGGTGCACGGAACCAGCCACCACCTAGGTTTGGATGTTCATGACTGCGCGCAAGCCCGCAGGGAGCACTACCAAGATGGAATTCTAAAGCCGGGAATGGTTTTCACAATTGAACCGGGACTTTATTTTCACGCCGATGATCTCACCGTGCCAGAAAAATACCGCGGGATTGGTGTGAGAATTGAAGATGATGTCTTAGTAACCGACGATGGTTGTGAAAATCTGAGCAAGGCGCTGCCAAGGACTGTTTCAGAAATTGAAAGTTGGTTTGCCGCAAATCAACTAGGCGTCGCTGGCTGAACCTAAAAGGCGCTTAGCGTTAGCTGCCTCTGATTCGGGAACAACGACTTCCCATTTGCTCGCAACTGGCATTTGAGTAGACAAGAATCCACGCTTTGATTTACTGAGTGAAAATCGGGTTACGTTGAATAGCATTCCAATGCCCGCAGACAGCAAAACCACCGCAAAGAATTGTTGAGCGTTATAGGAAATCGCACCCTCTGGGCCAACCGTAATTCCAGCACCAACCAACAGAGCAAAGATCAATCCAATCCAGAATCCAGTCATCGCTCCTGATAGTGCCACTCGGCCATATCCCAAACGGGCCTTGATGCGCTCGACCAGGACTGGTGAATGTCCAATTAGCGAAACCTGATCCGGTTTGAATTCGCCCGCCAATAGCTTTTCCACCATTGCCGTGGCATCGGAATAGTTGGTAAATTCTCCTAGGACAAATCCCCTAGGGATAGTCGGTCCCAACTGGTTCCGTTTAGCATTGTTCCGAGCATCAGTCATAACGAAGATTTTGGCATGACTTTCACCGTGAGAGCGGGGTATCTCTATGAGCGCAACAAGGGTTTTCGTAGCTCGCCTAGTTGGCTGCGGAGTATTCGATCCAGTGGGCGACCGGGTTGGCAAGGTAGTGGACGTGGTTATGTCCTACCGTCAAAAGCTTGCTCCAAGGGCCAAAGGTTTATTGATTGAAATTTCTGGCCGCAGAAGAGTCTTTTTGCCAATGGCCCGAGTCACCGCGATCTCTCCCGGTCAGGTAATTACCAATGGACTAATTGACCTTCGACGTTTCTCTGCTCATGGTCAAGAGTTCCGGGCCGTAGCTGAAATGCTGGGTAGAAAAGTAAAGCTGACTAGTCCAAACCGCTTCGGAAAGATTGAAGATTTTGCCATTGAGCGAAACAAGCGTGGCGAGTGGAACATGACAGAGCTTTACATTCGCAAGCAAACCAAGGCCGGAAACCCTTTCAAGAAAGGGCCAACCGAATTTGTGATGTGGAGTGACATTACCGATCATGAAGAGGATGTCACTTCAGCAGATGCCAAGCAACTGCTTAGCACGGTCGAAGACCTCAAGCCAGCAGACTTAGCTAGCGCAATGATGGATCTTCCGGAGGAACGCATGCTTGCAATCGCTGAAGAACTTGATGATGAGCGACTAGCTGAATTGCTGGAAGAGCTGCCCGAAGAAGAACAGCTTGAAATCATAAATGATCTTGAAGATGAGCGAGCTGCAGAAGTCTTGGATTTGATGGGTCCAGACGATGCTGCGGATCTGATGGCCAATCTGCCAGCGGAACGAACGGAAGCATTGCTCGAAATGATGGATGTCGAGGAAGCCGACGACATTAGACAGCTTCTCCAATACGAGCCATACACTGCAGGTGGTTTGATGACACCTGAGCCAATTATTTGTTC
>CAZGNP010000045.1:0-5186 GCA_964527155.1 uncultured Aquiluna sp. | reverse complement strand
CTTAGACCGCCTAGGAAACCAGCAGGTTTGGCTGCAGTAGGTACTTGTAGTGCTGGGCGGAGCCGACCGGAGTAATTAGAACCGGTCCGGGCTTGTTTGGGTTGTTTGGGTTTGAGGTGAAACCAAGCGAAACCATTTCGGTGTCGATTCCAGCTAGAGCGTCAAGCAGGTATTGAGGTTTTAGGGAAACAGTGGTTTCTTCGCCAGTTAGTGAACAAGCAACCTGCTCTGTTGCATCAGCAACATCTGAGCCGATTGATTCCAGCGTTACTTCATTTGAGCTAAATCTAAATCGTAGGGGCTTGTCTCTATCTACTACTAGCCCCACTCGTTTGGTTGCATTCACTAGATCTTGGGTGTTAGCAACAGCGAAATGAGGGGTGTCGGCCGGGAAAAGACTTAGGACTGCTGGGTATTTTCCTTTGATGGTTGAGGTGGTTACGGACTTGCTGCCCGAGGAAAAACCAACCATTTCTTTGTCGCCATCTGCGATACCTATGGTGATCTCTTTTTCGTGTGCAAATGTTTTTGCAATTTCACCCACAACCCTCGCTGGAATCAGAATTTCACGGTCACTGCCGCTACCTTGCCAAGCAATGGTTCTTGTGGCGACCCTAAACCTGTCTGTCGCTATCAAAGACAGTTCCTTGCTGTTTGATGAAATCATTACAGCGGTAAGTACTGGTGTAACTTCTTCTCTAGAAGCAGCGACGGAAACCTGATTGGTTGCATCCGCAAATAGGGTTCCATCAACCTTTCCAGAGCCTGCTGGTGTCAACGGTGTTGCAGGGTACTCACTCATACTCATTGCGGAGAGAGAAAATTTGCTAGATCCGGACATTATCTGAACCCTCGACTCTGAGTGATCAATCGATACAGCTTCAGATGGCAATTTTGAAACAATGTCGGATAACAGCTTTGCCTGAACTAAGACTTTTCCTGGTTTTTCAACATTTGCTGTGATTGTTGCCTTTGCTGAAACTTCGTAATCAAACACTGAAAAAGTAACTTCTTTTCCATTTGCCTCAATTACCACCCCAGATAGTTGTGGAAGCTGGGGCCTTGGAGAAACAAGCCTCACTACAAAAGAAATAGCATCTGTAAGAATGTCTCTGTCGGCCTGGAATTTCATGTTTTTCCTCAATCGGGGCTCTTATCTTGGCACAAGATTCGTTCTTCTTCACAGCCGGGTCTTTTCCCCACAACCCCCAGCTATTTAAAGTCCTTGTAATAACAACAATAAGTCCCTGTGGAATATGGGATAAGTGGCGCTTGATAGCAAAAAACCTAAAAACTACATCCTTGTAAGTTGTAAATGGATCTGTGGATAACTCTGTTGATAACTATTGACCTTGTGGAAACCCTGCAACCAAGGGGGTAAAAGGGGTTGATTGTGGACAAAATGTGAAGAGTTTTCCACAGATTTTCGGGTAGTTATCCACAGCTTTAGCGAGCAGAGTCCTTGATTTTTTGGATAATTTCAGACACCTGATTGTAGATATAGCGTCTTTCCCGCATTTGCTCGCTGATCTTCTTGGTGGCATACATGACCGTGGTGTGGTCTCGGTTCCCAAAATACATGCCGATTTTCGGCAACGAAAGGTCCGTGAGCTCCCTACAGATGTGCATGGCGATCTGCCTCGCCAGCGCGACTGCCTGTTGGCGACCGCTGCCTGTTATGTCGTCCGGGCTTAGCTTGTAGTACTCAGCGGTGGCAGTAATTATTGCCATCGGGGAAACATTGCTGTCTCCAGCAAAAGACAGGGTGTCTTTCAGGACCACCTGGACCAGGTCCATGTCGATGGCCTGGCGGTTGAGATTCGCGAAGGCTGTGACACGAATCAGAGTTCCCTCAAGCTCGCGAATATTGGAGGAGATTCTCGCAGCCATATATTCGATTACTTCATCTGGAACCTGAATTCTTTCCTGGGCGGCCTTCTTTCTCAGAATCGCAACGCGAGTTTCAAACTCCGGAGCCTGGATGTCAGTGATTAGCCCCCACTCAAACCTTGAGAGCATTCGCTCTTCGAAACCAGCAAGCTGTTTTGGTCGAAGATCAGAAGTTATAACAACTTGTTTGTTGTGATCGTGCAGTGTGTTGAAAGTGTGGAAGAAGGCTTCTTGTGTCTGATCTTTTCCTTGCAAGAACTGAATGTCATCAACAAGCAGAATATCTACATCGCGGTATTGAGCTTGGAACTCCGCGGTCTTGTTGTTTTGAATTGCGTTGATGAAATCGTTTGTGAATTCTTCAGAGGACACATATCTAACTTTTAGTCTTGGCTTCAGATGAAGGGCGTAGTGACCAATCGCGTGCAGCAAGTGTGTTTTGCCAAGACCGCTGGAACCATAGATAAATAGTGGGTTGTAAGCCTCCGCCGGAGCTTCAGCAACTGCGAAAGCTGCAGCATGTGCAAACCTATTTGAACCACCAGTAACAAAACTGTCGAAAGAATATTTTGGATTTAATCCAGATGCATTTACTGCAGTTAAGACAGGTCCAGTTGCAGGATCAACATCTTCCCATTTAATTTCTGGTTCTTGAACAACATCAACTTTGATTGCAGTTTGCAAATCTTCGTTCGTAATCGCAACAAAAGATTTTGGCCCACCAAGTTCAGATAATTCAGAAAGCGCTTGAAGAATTTGATCGCGCAATCTTCCTTGCAACATCGATCGTGTTACTTCATTTGGAACTTCGATGTAGAGAGTGTCATCCAAAACACCCTTTGGAACAGCAAGATCGAGATGACCTTTTAGGTGGGGGGTAACCACAGGGTCAGAGGCAACCTTGGCGACAAGCCCCTTCCAGGAGCTGACTAGAGCTGCATCGGCCATCAGAACCCCTTTCCAGAGTTATCCACAGAGTTTTGCACAGGACCTTAACCCTGTGGAAAGGGTTTAGAGTGCTGTGGAAAACTTGTGGATAAGTAGCCCACATTTTTTGACTGGGTAATTCAATACCCCTGGGCCTTAGAAATCAAATCGGTACGGCGTGTCGGGCCCGTAAATTAGGGGTTTTTGGACCAAATTCCACCTTGACTTGGACGCCCAGACAGCGTAAATTATTGAGGTTGTCTAGGGCATATGCCCGTAAGTTTCAGGAGATCGAAGTGACCAAGCGCACTTTTCAGCCTAACAACCGCCGTCGGGCCAAGACCCACGGCTTCCGTGCCCGCATGAAGACCCGTGCTGGCCGTGCGATTCTGGCTGCCCGCCGCCGCAAGGGTCGCATCGAACTCAGCGCCTAGGGGCATTTTGCTCCCCCGCGTAAATCGCTTGCGTTCAAGCGATGAGATTCGCGAAGTTGTGAACAAAGGCAAGCGAATTAGCTCAAAATTGGCTACTTTGCACTACCTACCAGCCGAAACCAACCGTTTCGCCATAGTTGTCTCCAAGGCTGTTGGGGGTGCGGTGGTTAGAAACCAGGTAAAACGCCGAATTAGAGCGGTTTTATCAGGTCAAACCACCCACTCCCCAGCCATTTCAGGGGTGGTTCGAGTCCGGCCCGGTGCCGATCGAATGAGTTATCAACAGGTTGATACCGAACTTGTGGAAATTCTGGGGCAAATCCGGTGAAGTTCCTGATAAGTATCTGGTTGTTGCCTCGAAACATTCTGATTGGCCCAATCCTGCTGTGGAGAAGATTTATCTCACCTCTTTACGGGAATGTCTGTCGCTATTACCCGAGTTGCTCAACCTATGGTCTTGCTGCCATTCAAAGATTTGGTGTTATCAGAGGAGTGCCCATGACAGCCTGGCGAATTCTTCGATGCAATCCATTTTCAAAAGGTGGCGTGGACGATGTTCCAAATAGCCCAAGACCAATCGCAATCAGCGCACTAGGATTTGTTAGTCCTGACTTATCAAAACGAGGTAATTAGTGGATCTGTTATGGCCAATTAAGTGGCTCATCGAATTTATTCTGGTGAACTTCCACAACCTATTTGTCTTCATCGGACTTGGCAACGAGACCGGCATCTCATGGGTGCTTTCGATTGTGGCAATGGTGTTGGTGGTTCGAGCAGCCCTGATTCCAATCTTCGTTCGTCAGATCAAAAGCCAGCGCAACATGATGCTGGCCCAACCAGAACTTTTAAAGCTTCAAAAGAAATACAAAGGCAAGACCGATCGCGAGTCCCGCGAACGGATGGCCCGCGAGCAAATGGACCTCTATAAAAAGACCGGCTCCAACCCTTTCAGCTCCTGCCTTCCGCTGCTATTACAGGCTCCAATTTTCATGGGTCTTTTCTTCACCCTGAATGATGCCCAGGCCAACAAGAAAGGCGTTGGTCCGCTAACCGCTGAGCTAGCAGCCAACTTCTCCCAGGCCCAGATGTGGGGGGCTAAGCTCTCCGACACCTTCTTCGGAAGCCCAGAACTAAACGTCAAAATCATTGCCGGAATCATGATTGTCCTGATGTCTGCAAGCCAGTTCATCACTCAGAAGCAGATCATGGCCAAGAACCAAAACCCAGAGGTCATGAACAGCCAGTTCATGCAGACCCAGAAGCTGCTTTTGTATGTGCTACCGCTAGTCTTCCTGGTCTCCGGTCTAACCTTCCCACTGGGAGTCATGACCTACTGGCTAATCTCCAACTTCTGGACTATGGGGCAGCAATTCTTTGTAATCAGAAACATGCCACAACCCGGCTCCCCTGCTTTCCATGCCAGACAAGAAAGACTTCGCAAGAAGGGCAAGCTGGTCGAAGAGACCCCAGCCCCGGTCGCATCTGATGAGACCGAAGAGGAAGCAGGAGAAACCTCTCCTCAGCGCCAGCAGCCAGTAAGTAAGAATCGTGCCAAGAAAAAGAAGAAGAAATGACCGAAGAAAACCTGCTTGAAAAAGAGGGCGAAGTCGCAGCAGACTTCCTCGAAGAGTTCCTTGATGCCGCCGACCTAGATGGCGACCTGGAGATCGAGTTCCGCAATGATCGCGTTTACCTAACCGTAGCTAGCGAAGGGGATTCCAACCTCGGAAAGGTTGCCGACCCTGAGGTCGCCCAGGCCATCCAGGAGATCACCCGCCTAGCTGTTCAAAACAAGACCGGCGAGCCAAGCAGGCTGATCTTGGACATCGGCGGCTCTAGGGAAGCCAAGACAGAACAGCTTCGAAAGCTGGTCGAGCGAGTCGTTAAGAAGGTTAACGAAAGCGAGAAGCCTGAGCACCTAAAGCCCATGAGCTC
>CAZGNP010000044.1:0-5240 GCA_964527155.1 uncultured Aquiluna sp. | reverse complement strand
TGCTTTGCGCCTGAGTCCAAAGGGCGTAGAGGGTGATGTTATTGGTAACTCCAGGCGAGTAAGGGAAAGTTACTTTCGATGCAACACTGTTCTGAACCGTCGACCAGCCGTCAAATGTGTAACCGGAGCGAGAAGGTGCCGTTGGTTCCGATACGCTACCGCCAGATGTGAAGGTTCCGTTTGAAACATTGCTTCCACCATTGGCATTGAAGGTCACAGTGTAGGTGGCTAGCGCTGGAGTAATCGACAAGGAATTTGCTCCACTTGAGGATCCAACGGAGTTAGTTGCCACAACCGAGAAGGTGTAGGCAGTTCCATTGGTAAGACCAGTAACGGTACAGCTGGTAGTAGAAGTGGTGCAGCTAGCGTTTCCTGGACTTGCAGTCACCGTGTAACTAACAATCTGAGCACCACCATTTGTGGATGGTGCCGCCCAGCTTACAGTTGCCTCCTGATCACCGCTGGATGCGACGATTGAAGCGGGGTTTCCTGGTGCTGTAGCGGCCACAACAATTTCAGGATCTTGAGTCAGCTGAACGGTAACTGTTTCGTCTTGGGTTGCACGACCCAACTCTGTTACCTGCTCACCAATCACCATGTAGACCATGGCACCGGCCTTGATGGAGGGATTATTCAAAGTCACCGTAATTGGTTTACCTGGAGCAGTATTGGGCACAGTTGCGCTAGTGCCTGTGCCTGACAACCAGGAAACAAGAACAGAGAAGAAGTAGCTGTTGTTTCCTGGGATCAAGTTCGACTGACGATCAGTGTCCTTGAAGTATTGAACGTTTACCTTGGTGCCGTTCGGAAGCGCTCCAGATGGTACCTGAATTCTGGCACTTGTATTGGTTGGGTTATGCGTAAGAGTAGTGTCGACAGCGGTGTTGTCGCTAGCTGTGTATTCCTGGGCCGACTCCAAGGTTGCCGGATCAACGCCGTAAAGTGAGTTCTGCACCCAACGTGCGTAGAGAGTCTTTGACCGCCCAGGGGTGTGTGACGCACCACCATTACCAACCTTGTTGCCGGCTGTTGCATCGTCATACCAACCATTGAAAACAAAGCCTGCTCGAACTGGCGTTGGCAACGTTACGGAGGAGCCTCGGTTGACACTTCCCTGACCAGAACCTGCGCTTGCTCCGCGGCCGTCATAGCTGAGGGTGTAGTTACCGTCATTCCAGATCGCATACAAAACATCATTTGCGGTTGGCGTGAAGTTGGTTACGGCAGTTCCGCCTGGAGTTTCTGACCAACCGCCAAAGGTGTAACCATCCTTGGTGCGGTCACCAATCAGTGGAAGAGTCAATGCTCCAGTGCCGACTGTGTAACTGGCATCAGGCGTTGGAGTGCCAGAGGCACCCTGCCAGTCATAGACCACGGTATAAACATTTGGAGTCCAGTAAGCAACAAAGGCCTTGCTGGCTGTCCCAACGGTAAATGTTGAACCGGTTGTGTACTTGGTTGTGCCATTATCTGGACTCCAACCAGCAAATGTGTAGCCGACCCTAAAGCCTGGGTTTGGCATCGTTACAAGCTGGCCAATGTTCGCAGTCACGCTGGCGTGAGACTCAGAACCACCCGATGAGTTAAAGCTGAAGTCATAATCAATTGCCTGCCAGTTGGCATAGAACAAGTATCCGGTTGAAATAACGCGATGTGCTGCGCCTGCTGACTTTGTGGTGTTCGTGTCTTGGACTCTCCAGCCGATGAAGTTGTGGCCAGCCCTGGTCGGTGCTGTGCGAAGAGTAATGTCCTGATTTTGAAGACAGAGTCCGCCCGTCACGCACTCGTCGTCCGTATCACCAGCAACCGAGTGTGTTCCACCGGCGTATGCATAGCGAACGTCGTACAACCGAACCCATTGAGCAACGAAATTAGGAGATGTTTCACTCAAAGTAAATGTGCTGCCTGGCTGATAGGTGGTGCCTGAATACTCCCAGCCAAAGAATTGGTAAGTCACTGAGTTGATTGTCACCGTGTTACCAGGTGTAGGCAGGGTGATTGTGGTTCCGAAGTTTGCAGACGAGTCACTTGGCCACGAAGCAACGGTTTGCCCGGCAGCCGTGCCTTTGTCGAAGGTGTAGGCGATGCTCTTGAGAGTCCAGGCTGCGTAAAGCGTTACGTTCCCGATGTTGTTAAAGCTGTTGTTGATTACTGATCCACCCTGGGTCTTTGACCAACCAGCAAAGTCATATCCGGTTCTGGTAAAGCCAGAGCTAGGCAAAGTGACGTTGGAATTGCCAACAGTCCAAGTAGTTGGCGCGGTAGTTAGGTCTCCGGAGCCACCGTTTAGGTTGTAAGAGATTGTGTAGGTGTTGGCTGTCCACTTCGGATACAGATTTATGTTGCCGGCACCAAAGGTGATTGTCTCGCCAGAGTTCTTTGCCGTGCCAGTTCCATCTTCATTAGTGACCCAACCCGCAAAGGTGTAGCCGCTTCGGGTCAGCGGTCCAGTGTTTGCTGCCACGGAGAAACTTTGCCCGATGTTGTAGTTGTTGTTATTGACCGGTACAGAACCCGTGCCTGCAATGGTGTTTCCACTCACTACCAAGTTGGCGTTGTATGTCACCGTGTAGTTGACGGCAGTCCACTTCGCATAAAGTGATCTGTTTTGGGAAGTTGTATATGGAGTCGTAACGGCAGATCCGCTGAAGTTGCTGGTCTCATACCAACCTGCAAATGTGTAGCCGGTTCTGGTCGGAGTCGGCAAAGTGATGGTGGTAGAGGCGGTTGTGTAATTGTTTGAGGCCGTTGTATTGCCACCAGTGGCGCCGTTGTACTCATAAAGCACTGTGAAGGTAGCCGCGGTCCACTTGGCATAAACAGTCTTGGAAGTAGTGGTTGAAATGCTGCTAGCCAGCGCACTGCCCGTAAAGCCCGAGTCGTCAAACCAACCGGCAAAGGTGTAGCCGGTTCTGGTTGGAACGGGTAACACTAGGTTTGCACCACCGGTGGTGAATGTGCCGGAGGTAACACTGTTGCCACCAGTAGCGGAGTTGTAGTTGTAGGTAACGGTGTAGGTACCGGCAGTCCATTTGGCATAAAGGGTCAGCGCACCGGTCAAGGTGACAGATTGTCCGTCGGTGTAGTTGGTGCCAGTACCGTTAGCTAGGGTGTTCCAGCCAGCAAAGGTGTAGCCAGCTCTGGTGAAACCATTAGCTGTTAGACCAGTGGCAACGGCTGTAACAATTGATTGTGTTGAGTCATTGGCACCACCGACAAAGTTTGACTTGAAAGTAACGGTGTTGCTATTCGCAGTCCACTTGGCGTAAATGGTGACGCTGCTGGTTGGGGAATAGCTGGCACCAGCGGATCCGATTGAAGTGGAAAGGCCGACCTCTGCGTACCAGCCACCAAAGGTGTAGCCAGTCCTGGTTGGTGTCGGCAGCGTAATGGCAGAACCGCCGACCGTGAAAGTATCCGTGGTTGGGCGAGTACCACCATCAGCACTGTTGTAGGTATAGGTGACGGTGTAGGTATCGGCTGTCCACTTTGCATAAAGAGTTAGGTTGCCAGACAGCGTTACTGATTGTTGGTTCGTGTAGTTGGTTCCAGTTCCGTTAGCAAGAGTGTTCCAACCAGCAAAGGTGTAGCCGGTGCGAGTAAATGAGTTCGAAGTCAGCGCTGTTGCTACACCATTGTTAATTGATTGGGTGGCGGTTGCTGGAGATCCCGATCCGTCATTGGCGTTAAACGTGACGGTTGAGCTGTTGCCTGTCCACTTTGCATACAGCGTGATTGATGAGGTTGAGCCGGTTGGGGTGTAATTTGCACCACCATTACCCACTAAAACAGTCTTTCCTGAGTCTGAGTGCCAGCCGGCAAAGGTGTTGTTTGTCTTTGTGGGAGTCGGCAAGACAATCGCGGAATCACCAGTGGCGTAGGTGGCTGATGCTGTGGAGTTTCCACCATCAGCGGAGTCATAGTTGTAGGTGACTGTGTAAGTCGTACGAGACTTGGTCGCATTGAATCTTGCTGACACTTCATCAGCCGTTAGTGCGCTGGTATAGAAGCGGAAGAGGCTTACACTTCCATCCATCTGAATTCCCTGGATGTTTCCAACCAGGAAGGCAGCGCTTTGGCTGGTGGTACAAGTTTTTGATGTGGGGGCCACAGCCTGAACACCGTTGCGATACAAAGTAGCCGTGTTGTTCTTGCAAGTGCCCACATAGTGGTACCAAGTATTTGCGGCAACCAAGGTTGTATCGGTGATCGAATTGGAAGTGGATACTTCCCAGCGCATTCCGGTATTGCCGGCCTTGTAGAAGTTTATGTACTTTCCTCCGCCGTCATAACTCGCTATGCCCTGGGAGGTGTCGACCCGGTTGAACCTCACCCAAACTTCCATCGTGAATCCGACAGAGTTATCCAAAGTTAGTGAATGAGAAGCGGTTGTAGCTTTGCGGCCGCTGCTTGTGTTCATAACGCCACCGAATTGTGATGAATACATTGCGGCGGCATCTAGAGTTGCGCTGGCTGGGGTGCTGCCTGGAGCTATGTTGCTCCAAACAGTTCCTGTGCCCGAGTAGCTTGAGGAATTGGTAGCGTCAAGATCAACGACGAGTGTGTTAGTCCACTTGGCATAGATGGTTGCGTCAGCCGTAGGAGAGTAACTAGCGCCACCTGCCCCAATCAGAGTCGACAAGCCAACCTCTGCATACCATCCACCGAATACGTGTCCCAGGCGGGTAGGTGTAGGCAAAGTTATTGCTGAACCACCGGTTGTAAAGGTATTCGTAGTCGGTCTCACGCCGCCATCGGCGTTGTTGTAGTTATAGGTGACGGTGTAAGTATTAGCTGTCCACTTCGCATAAATCGTTCTTGTTTGCGAAGGAGTATATGGTGACGTGAGCTGGCTGCCACTGAGGTCTGATGCTTCAAACCAACCGGCGAAGGTGTAGCCAGTTCTGGTAACCGTTGGAAGGGTTATTCCAGACCCGCCGACCGTGAAGCTACCGTTTGATACTGAAGAGCCACCGTTTGAACTGTAGGTGATGGTGTAGGTGTTGCCAGTCCAAACTGGGTAAAGGGTTGTAGCTGAATCAGTTGTGAAGCTTCCACCCAGCGCATGAGTCTGTAAACCACCATCGGTGGTGGTCCAACCAGTGACGGTGTAGCCGGTTCTGGTGAAGTAAGAATTGGCCGTCGCTGAGTTGGGAAGGGTCAATGCTTGGCCATGGGTTTTGGTGAGAGTTTGATCAGAACCAGTTCCGTTGGCACCGCGGTTTAGGGTGATTGTGTAG
>CAZGNP010000043.1:0-5257 GCA_964527155.1 uncultured Aquiluna sp. | reverse complement strand
GGCATCGACATTGTGCACGCTGTTGAGTTCTCAAAGATCGGATGCGTCTGCGATTTCTCTTTCGAGTCCTCCGCAGAGCAACTTTCCAAGTCTACCGATTACACAACCCCTGTCAATCCCTGGAATCCCAGTGATTACGCGGTGAAGCGGGCCTCGGCGGACCTAAATCTTAGACGCAAAAATCACCCCTCACAAGGGGCTCATTGATGGTCTAGGACTGTCGTTCTTGAGCTGCGAATCTAAAGATGATTCAGCAGACTTTGGACAACTTGCAAAATCTTAGTTAGTTGTTTCCGCCCCGTCAAATGGGCGCGTTCCGGGCGTGTCACCGGGCCTGGAACAGCCCAGCCAAGTTCTTTTTTCCCCTAGCCAGAACCGCCATTTGGCCAGCAAGCGCAAACTCAACCTCAGCATCCTCAAGCTCGACTTTAACCTTGTTGACACTCACCGATCCCTGCTGGATAGCCCGCTTAGCGGCGCCATTGGAATCAACTAAGCCAGTTGCGACAAGGGCTTGAACAACTGTTGTCCCTTTTGGTACCTGGGCATTTGGAAGCTCTTGCAGTGCTGCTCGCAGAGACTTTTCTGAAAGTTCAGCGAGATCGCCTGAGCCAAACAGAGCCGATGATGCAGCTTCAGCCGCATCAGCATCGTCTTTGGAGTGAACCAACTCGGTCACTTCCAGAGCAAGTCTGCGCTGCGCAGCACGTGCCTGGGGTTCTTCCTTGACCGCGAGAGCGTATTGCTCAATTTCTTTTCTAGTCAAGAAAGTAAAGACTTTTAGCCGATCGATAACGTCGGCATCATCGGTGTTTAGCCAAAACTGATACATGGCATAGGGTGAAGTCAGCTCCGCATCAAGCCAAATCGCGTTACCTTCACTCTTGCCAAACTTCTTACCATCAGCATTGGTGATGAGTGGAGTTGCAATCAGATGGACTGATTTGCCCTCTACTTTATGTATTAGGTCAGTGCCAGAAGTTAGGTTCCCCCATTGATCACTGCCACCTGTTTGCATTACGCAGTTGTATCGGCGATAAAGCTCAAGGAAGTCCAATCCCTGAAGAATCTGATAGCTAAATTCCGTGTAAGAAATTCCAGCATCTGAATTCAATCGGGCACTAACGGCATCTTTGGATAGCATCTTGCCAACCCGATAGTGCTTACCAACTTCACGCAGAAACTCAATCGCACTGTAGTTATCAGTCCAATCCAAGTTATTAACAATTTTCGCACCGTGCTTACCAGAAAAATCTAGAAACCGTTTCGTTTGCTCAGCTAACTTGTCAACCCACTCAGCAACAGTTTCCTTGTCATTGAGCGTTCTTTCCGCTGTTGGTTTTGGATCGCCAATTAAACCTGTGGCACCGCCAACCAATGCCAAAGGATTGTGACCGGCGAGCTGCAATCTTCGCATCGTCAGCAGCTGAACCAAATTTCCTAGGTGAAGTGATGGTGCAGTGGGATCAAACCCGCAGTAGTAAGTAATTTCTTTATCGAGCGCAGCGCGAAGTTCTTTTTCATCTGTGGATAGCGCCACCAATCCGCGCCATTTCAGCTCATCGAGAATGTGCGAAAAGCTATCGTCATTTTTTTGAGCCAAAAGCGTTTCCTTAGTTGCCACTATCGCTTCCCCTTGCCAGTGAGTTTGCGAAGCTTTACCAGCTGCTCTATGACTTGCTTGGACGAGGTTCCTCCAGCGCTAGTTCGAGACTCAATTGCTGTGCTCAGATTTAGTACCTCTTTTAGCTCAGGCTTTAAGTGACGAGAAATTGATTCGTATTGATCTTTAGTAAGTTCGTCCATTTCAAGATTGTTTTTTTCGCAATAAGCCACTAACTTGCCAACAATTTCATGGGCTTCCTTGAAAGCAACGCCTTGTCGAACCAAAAAGTCCGCGACATCGGTGGCCATTGAGAAACCAGCGACCGACAAATCTTGCAGTCTTGAACGGTTGAACACAAGTGTGGAAACCATGCCAGTGAAGGCTGGCAACAAAAGCATCAGTGAATCGATGGAATCAAATAGGGGCTCTTTGTCTTCCTGCAGGTCCCGGTTGTAGCCAAGGGGCAGTCCCTTGAGGGTCGTGAGTAGGCCAGTCAGGTTTCCCACGACACGACCACTCTTTCCTCTGGCCAACTCCGCCACATCAGGGTTTTTCTTCTGGGGCATAATCGAGGACCCAGTCGAGAACTGATCCGCGAGCTTGACGTAGTCGAACTCGGCCGTGGCCCAAATAATAATTTCTTCGGCAAACCTTGAAAGGTCAATCGCGATCATGCTGAGCACAAAATTGAACTCCGCCACCAGGTCCCGTGAAGCCGTGGCATCAATGGAGTTTTCGGTGGGCTCTGTGAATCCAAGCTCCCCTGCCACCATCTGGGCATCCAGGCCATAGGTGTTTCCAGCGAGCGCCGCTGAGCCATAGGGAGATTTCTTTAGGCGTTTTCTTAGGTCTTCAAGGCGCTGCAAGTTTCTAACTTGCGGCCAGGCATGCGCTAGAAGGTGATGCGAAAGAAGAATCGGCTGGGCATGCTGAAAGTGAGTCCTGCCGGCCATTACAACACCCATATATTCTTCGGCCTTGCCGCAAAGGGCATCCAGATAGGACAGCAGCCCTTCCTCGATTGCCTGGGAAGCATCGAGTGAGTACATGCGAATAAGCGTTGCAATCTGATCGTTTCGGCTACGACCAGCTCTGACCTTGCCACCGGCTTCGTTGCCGGCAATTTCGATTAGTCCTCGTTCGAGCGCTGAGTGAACGTCCTCATCCTCCGGCTTGAAGGTGAACATGCCATTACCAATGCGCTTCGTGAGCTCTTCTATTGCCCTGAGCAGGACATCCCGTTCTTCCTCGGAGATTATGTTCGCTTGGGCAAGGGCCTTGACGTGGGCGGCCGAGCCCTGCAGGTCATACTTTGCTAGTCGCCAATCGAAATGGGTTGACTTTGAAAGTGCTGCCATCTCATCAGCTGGTCCACTCGCGAAGCGACCTCCCCACAGGGCATCTTTAGCTTCGGTCATGGCTCTCCTTGAACCCCTAAAGTCTAGTTTTGGTTAGCCAACCAAGCCATTAGCGCCTTCTGTGCATGTAGGCGATTCTCCGCTTGATCCCAAACCACAGACTGCGGTCCATCCAAGACATCGGCCGACACTTCGAAGCCTCGATAGGCCGGCAGGCAGTGAAGGAAGATTGCCGTGGGCTTAGCTTTCGCCATCAGCTGGCTATCAACCGTGAAGCCAGCGAAGGCTTTCTTTCGCTCTTCTGCCTCTGCTTCCATACCCATGGATATCCACGTGTCGGTAGCGATGACATCGGCCTCGGCTGCTGCCTGCATTGGGTCACTGGTGACTTCGATAATTGAACCATTGAAAGCGGCGATTTCCCGTGCTCTGGCTACCACATCTGCTGAGGGCTCGAACCCCGCGGGACTTGCCACGCTAACACTCATTCCTGCCATCGCACAGGCAACCAGATAGCTATTAGCCATGTTGTTGGCAGCATCGCCAATGTAAGCAATCTTTTTTCCAGCAGTGGTACCCAGCTTTTCTTGAATGGTCAGCAAATCTGCCAAGAGTTGACACGGATGCCAAGAATCGCTCAAGGCATTAATGACTGGCACGCTCGAATTGGCAGCCATGTCTTCCAAGCCTGCTTGCGAATAGGTTCGCCACACAATCTGCGCAACCATTCGATCTAGCACTTTGGCAGTATCGGAAACCGACTCCTTCTTGCCCAGTTGGCTGACTCCGCTGTCCATGATCAGTGGAACTCCGCCTAAGTCAGCAATTCCCACGGCAAATGAAACTCTTGTCCTAGTGGAAGTCTTATCGAAAATCACGGCCACTGTCTGCGGACCTGCAAATGGCTTTAGCCCAAATCGGTCGGCCTTTAGCCGCTTGGCCAGCTGCAAAATTTCAGCCTGCTCGGCAGGGGTGATGTCGTCATCCTTGAGGAAATGTCTAGTCATTGCTACCTCGTCACCTGGGTTCCGACACCTGATTTAGTAAAGACCTCTAACAATATGCTGTGAGGAGTTCTGCCGTCAATGATGTGAGCCTTTGGAACTCCTCCTTCAACTGCCTCCAAGCACGCTTGCATTTTCGGAATCATTCCGCTTTCTAACCTAGGTAGCAGTTCTTTCAATTCCTCGGCACTGATACTTGAAATCAGTGAATCCTTATTCGGCCAGTCTGAGTAGAGGCCCTGCACATCAGTCAAAACCATTAGCTTTTCGGCACCAACTGCAACCGCTAAGGCGGCTGCGGCCAGATCAGCATTCACATTGAGAAGCTGCCCATCTGCAGTTGGTGCAATTGAGGAGATAACTGGCACCACTGAGTTTTCAATTGCATTTAGAACCGCACGAGGATTGACCGATCTAACCTCGCCAACAAAACCCAAATCGACAGGCCCATCGGCTGATTGACCCTGCACCTTCACTGCCTTAAACAAATTCTCGTCTTCACCCGACAATACTTTGGCTCCAGCACCAGCATCTTGGATTAGTTCAGCCAGGTGAGTACCTATTTGATTCCTTAGGACGTCCCTGATTACCGGAATCGACCTCTCGTCGGTAACGCGCATTCCCGCCCGAAAAACGCTTTCGATGCCCAGCTCTGCCAAGCGTTCAGTTATCTGAGGTCCTCCGCCGTGGACTACTACTGGTTTGATTCCAACGTATCGAAGATAAGAGACATCTTGAGCGAATGCTCTCTGCAACTGCTCATCCACCATGGCATTACCGCCAAACTTTATGACAATTACCTTGTCGTGAAACTGCCGCAACCAATCCAGAGACTCAATCAGAGTCTCTGCCTTTACGCGCGCCATGGCGCTGTCTGGGTTGGCTTCAATCATCAGCTGGAGTATTCACTGTTCTCGTTCACATATGCAACCGTAAGATCGTTGGTCATCACTGTCGCACTACTATCGCCAGAATTTAGTTCAATTGAGATTCTGACATCTCTAGGGCTCAAGTCAACTGCTGAACGGTCCTCGGCCGGAGCTCCGTTAGCTGAAACCAATACCCCGTTTATCGAGACATCTATGTTGTAGGGATCAAAGCTGGCATCGGTAGTTCCGATTGCAGCCAAGATTCTCCCCCAGTTTGGATCGTTGCCATAAATTGCGGTTTTGAAAAGATTGTTGCGAGCAATTGCCCTGGCGACCTCAACGGCATCTTCCTCGCTGGCGGCTGAGCGAACCTCTATATAGATGTTGTGTGACGCCCCTTCTGCATCTGACATCAACTGC
>CAZGNP010000042.1:3758-5266 GCA_964527155.1 uncultured Aquiluna sp. | reverse complement strand
TTTTCTTCTTTAATATCTAAAAGAACTGATTGTTCTTTGATTGCTTCAATACATAGTGCAACAATATCAGCATATTTGACTTGGAATATGGTTTCTTCACTACCAAATACTACTTCAGGTAATACGTGATTTAACTCTTGAGCAATAAATCCAATTTCCTCTCTATTTTTTCTACTCGACTCAACTAAAGCATCTTCTTTCCAAAAATACCTAACCCCTCTCATCTTGTTAACTTTTTCAATAGATTCGGTGATTGGTTTTATATCTTTTTTAAGTCTTTGGTCTGAAGGTCCTGGAGCTCCTGTAGCTCCCGTATCACCTGTAGGTCCTTGGGAACCTTGTGCACCTGTGGCTCCTTGTGCACCTGTAGGTCCAGTACCTGGAGGTCCAACTGGTCCAATAGCACCTTGTGTTCCTTGTGCACCTTGAGGTCCATTACTACCTTGAGCACCTATAGCTCCTTGAGCACCTTGTGCACCAAGTCCTGGAAATCCTTGTGCCCCTGTGGCTCCACCAGCTCCTGGTGCACCAACACCTCCCTGAGCACCCTGGCCTCCTTGAGCACCTTGTGCACCTACTGACCCCGTAGCAATTGCAGGTCCCGCAGCACCTTGAGCTCCTTGGACACCTTGTCCTCCTATTGCTCCTTGAGAACCTTGAGAACCTTGAGCCCCTTGTCCACCATTACTACCAATGACGCCTTGAGCTCCTTGGTTACCTTTAGCTCCTTGAGCTCCTTGGCCACCTTGAGCCCCTTGGTTACCTGTTGCTCCTTGTGAACCTTGACCACCTTGTGAACCTTGACCACCTTGAGCCCCTTGGTTACCTGTAGCCCCTTGACCCCCCTTATTACCTTGGGCACCTTGACCACCTTGAGCTCCTTGGTTACCTGTAGCTCCTTTAGGTCCTTGGGACCCTTGAGCTCCTTGACCACCTTGAGCCCCTTGAGCTCCTTGGTTTCCTTGAGGTCCTTTACCACCTTGAGCCCCTTGGCCACCTTGAGCCCCTTGATTACCTGTGTTACCCTGTGAACCTTGAGCACCTTGAGCTCCTTGACCACCTTGAGCACCTTGCCCTCCTACGTTTCCTTGAGCACCTTGTCCTCCTTGAGAACCTTGTCCTCCTTGGGCTCCTTGGTTACCAGTATTACCCTGTGAACCTTGTACCCCTTGAGCACCTTGTCCACCCTGAGCTCCTTGACCACCTACGTTTCCTTGTGAACCCTGAGCTCCTTGGGAACCTTGTCCACCTTGAGCTCCTTGGTTACCTGTATCACCTGTAGACCCTTTTCCTCCTTGAGCACCTTGACCACCTTGAGCACCTTGGTTACCAACGTTACCTTGAACACCCTGAGCTCCTTGAGAACCTTGTCCTCCTTGAGCTCCTTGGTTACCTGTATCACCTGTTGACCCTTTTCCACCTTGAGCACCTTGTCCACCTTGAGCACCTTGTCCACCAGTATTACCTTGAGCACCTTGAGCCCCTTGAGAACCTTGACCTCCTTGAGC
>CAZGNP010000042.1:1282-3658 GCA_964527155.1 uncultured Aquiluna sp. | reverse complement strand
TTTCCTGTATTACCCTGAGCACCTTGTGCCCCTTGAGAACCTTGTCCACCTTGTGCCCCTTGAGAGCCTTGTCCACCTTGAGCAAAACTATCTCCTTGGGCTCCTTGTCCACCTTGAGCTCCTTGGTTACCTTGAGAGCCTTGTGCACCTTGAGCACCTGTAGAACCTTGTCCACCTTGAGCACCTTGATTACCTTTGAATCCCTGAGCACCTTGTGACCCTTGGGAACCTTGTCCACCTTGAGCTCCTTGGTTACCTGTATTACCTTGAGAACCTTGAGTACCTTGAGCTCCTTGTCCACCTTGAGCTCCTTGGTTACCTGTATTACCTTGAGAACCAACCGCTCCTTGAGCCCCTTGACCTCCTTGAGCTCCTTGGTTACCCACATTACCTTGTGAACCCTGAGCTCCTTGAGCTCCTTGTCCACCCTGAGCACCTTGGTTACCCGTCGCACCTTGAGAACCTACAGCCCCTTGGGAACCTTGTCCACCCTGAGCACCTTGGTTACCCGTCGCACCTTGAGAACCTGTGGCACCTTGGGAACCTTGTCCACCCTGAGAACCTTGAGCACCTGTTGGTCCTTTAGAACCTTGGGCACCTTGAGCTCCTGTATTTCCTCCAGGTCCTGTTGGACCTATCGCACCTTGAGAGCCTTGAGCCCCCTGAGAACCTTGATTACCTTTAGCACCTTGTGAACCTTGGGAACCTTGAACTCCTTGAGCTCCTTGAGCACCTGTTGGTCCTGTTGGTTGAGGATTACCTAACCAACCACTCGAACCTATTATATTACCAAAATTATTTACTAGAAACTTACTTAATCTTAAATTAGCACTGACGCGGTAATTTGGATAAGTATTATCTATAGATAGATAAGTCGTGGCGCCTCTTTTGAATTTAAGAGTACCCGATTCAATCACCCAATTAGTCTGAGTTGAACCAGTATCAAAGAAATTAATCGTTCCACCTGAAGGTATTATTACTATATTTTCAGCCACCTATTTTATCCTTTAAATTATTTATTCTATTATATATTGAATCAATCCTCAATTGTTGTTCTTTAACACTACCAACACCTAAACTAACCATTAGGTCGTATTGTACAGATTTATAACCATCCTTATCAGTAAATACTAAATTAGGTAATACTTTCTCAACTTGTTGAGCGATTACACCGATAGATTCACCTTGGAATGCGTCAGGTCGAGCAATACTTTTATTGTGTTTTAATTTTTCATGTTCAAAATCCCAAACAAATGTAACTCCTTCAATTTTTTTGGTAATATCTAAAACGTTATCAAGTTTTTTAATATTATCTTTTAGTCTCCTGTCTGATGGAGGACCTGTTGGTCCTTGTGCACCTTGTGCACCTTTAGCGCCTTGAGAACCTGTAGCACCTTGAGCGCCTTGAGCTCCCGCACCAGGACCTGCAATACCTTGAGTCCCTTGAGCCCCTTGTCCACCCGCGGCACCTTTTGTTCCTGCAGCACCTTGTGCTCCTTGACTACCTTGTACACCAGGTACGTTTGAAACCCCTGTGGCACCTTGAGAACCTTGTCCACCTTGTGCTCCTTGTCCACCTTGAGCACCTGTTACTGACCCTTGAGCACCTGTGGCACCTTGAGCACCTTGAGGTCCTTTACCTCCTTGTGCACCTTGAGCACCTTGAGCACCTGTTGGACCTCCTAAGTTAGAACCTTGAGCACCTTGGTTACCCTGTGCACCCTGAACAATAGATGCAGGTCCTTGAGGACCTTGAGCACCTGTATCACCTGCGGTACCTTGAGCACCTTGTACACTTCCTTGAGCACCTGTAGAACCCTGAGCACCTTGAGCTCCTTGTCCCCCTTGAGCACCTGTATTAGCACCTTGAGCCCCTTGTGACCCTGTAGCTCCTTGAAATCCTTGAGCTCCTTGAGCTCCTTGTACACTTCCTTGAGCACCTTGAGAACCAACGTCACCTTGTGCACCTTGGTTACCTTGTGCTCCTTGAACACTTCCTTGTGCACCCTGTGCTCCTTGAGAACCTGAACCACCTAATTCACCTTGTGCACCTTGAACACTTCCTTGGGCACCCTGAGAACCTGTATTACCTTGAGAACCAGTGGCTCCTTGTGCACCTTGCACTCCTCCTTGAGCTCCTTGAGAACCTTGAGAACCTTGAGCCCCTGTATTACCCTGTGCTCCTTGAGACGCACCTTGAGCACCTTGAGAACCAACATTACCCTGCGCACCTTGATTACCCTGAGCACCTTGAGAAGCTCCCTGTGCCCCTTGTGAACCTTGAGCTCCTTGAGCTCCTGTTGCCCCTTGAGCACCTTGAACTGAACCTTGAGCACCTTGTGAACCTACGGCACCTTGTGAACCCTGAGCACCTTG
>CAZGNP010000042.1:0-1182 GCA_964527155.1 uncultured Aquiluna sp. | reverse complement strand
ACCGCACCTTGTGCACCTGTATTACCCTGAGCACCTGTATTAGCACCTTGAGCACCTTGAGAACCGACAGCACCTTGAGCTCCTTGATTACCTTGGGCACCTGTATTAGCACCTTGAGCCCCTTGTGAACCAACTGCACCTTGAGCCCCTTGTGACCCTTGAGCACCTGTAGTTGCACCTTGAGCCCCTTGTGAACCCTGAGACCCTTGAGCTCCTGTAGCCCCTTGAGCACCTTGAACACTACCTTGAGCACCAACAGAACCTTTGCCTCCCTGAGCACCTTGACCACCCTGAGCACCTGTATTAGCACCCTGAGCACCTTGTGAGCCCTGAGCTCCTGTATTACCCTGAGAACCTTGTGCACCTGTGTTAGCACCCTGAGCTCCTTGAGCCCCTTGGAATCCTTGAGCCCCTTGAGCACCTTGAGCCCCTTGTCCTCCTTGAGCACCTTGAGCACCCTGTGAACCTTGAGCACCAATAGCTCCTTGAGCACCAGTATCTCCTTGTACACCTTGAGCACCTGTTACTCCTATATTACCTTGAGCACCTGTCGCACCTTGAGCCCCTTGAGCACCTTTAATACCTGCAGTGGGACCGACCCATACCGCGGTTGAATCAATCATTTGAGTGTTACCGACATAAACCCCTCCTACAGTTACACTTGAACCTGAAGAAACAACACTACCACTTAAAGTAATTAACAATCCAGCAGAAACTGTGGATGATGATAACGATAATGTCGGATTACTAAATCCATCAGTAATTACATTAAATTGTAGCTTGTTAGTACCATCATCAAAAAAGAAATGTGGATTGGTATTTGAAGTAGTACCTGAAGGAAATATTTTTACGTTAGATGGCATTATTTTAATTTACTTTCAATATATTCCAATTCTTTATCAATGTCTTCAATAAATACTTGTTGTTGTTTTATGGCTTCAACTAAAACCGCATTTAATTTACTATAATCTATCCAATAGTAACCATCAGAATTTAATGAAACAACTTCAGGGAAGTATTCTTTTACATCCTGAGCAATTAACCCTATTGTATGTAATTTTTCTTGTTCTTTGAATGAATCATATTCTCTTAATTTTTCATTCCAATCATATTCAACAGTGTCAATCATCATTAACTTTTCTAAAGAATCAGTTAATGTTTGTATACCTCGTTTTAGTCTAA
>CAZGNP010000041.1:0-5332 GCA_964527155.1 uncultured Aquiluna sp. | reverse complement strand
CAATGCTTTCTTCCATTGGCACTTCGATCTGGTAAACCTGATCGCCACCAGCAAGAGATTGCTTACGCACTTCAATGTTCTGCTTCACGCGACGCTCGTAACCGGCGTAGGAGTGAACGACATACCACTTACCTGGCTGCTTGCGCAGTTCTTCGCGGAAGGTGCGGTATGGGTCATCGGAGGCAGTCTCTGATTCAACCGTCTCGGCTACCGCTGGAATCTCATCGGCTTCTTCGCGAGTTAGCTCAGTTGCTTCTTCAACCTGGAAGCCATCGAGTTCGTGAGTTGCTTCTTCCTGTGCTGAGGCTAGGTCAACAGAGTCCAGGTCAACATTTTCGTCAACCGCTGGTTCTGCGATCTCTAGTGGCTCACCGACTGGAGCATCACTGAAATTTAGTTCTGACACCTATTTACCTCTTTTAGTTTGAAAATACGAAAGTTACAACGTTCAAAAAGACCCAGTCGAGCAGGGAGATGATCACCATGACCACTGCCACGAAGGCGAGTACGACACCGGTGAACTTAACTAGTTCAGATCTGGTTGGCTTGGTTACCTTGCCAAGTTCAGCCAGTACCTGACGAATAAAAAGCGAGAGGCGCTGGAATGGGTTTTTAGCTTTGGCGCTATCGGCCTTGGCTTTTTCAACCAGATCCTCTTGTGCTCTTTCAATCTCTTCTGCCACTGTTTGACCTTTCTGTAGTCGCAGGGCGGACAGGACTCGAACCTGCAACTTGCGGTTTTGGAGACCGCTGCTCTACCAATTGAACTACCGCCCTAAAGTTGCCATCGCCATCAACCGTTACCTAGCTCGAGGCTTGGTTTCAAGAGCCGGGCGCAAGACACACTTCTAGTATGTTTTCTAGGATTGTGAATTTTTGCCAGATTAGTTTCGGCAGATGTCAACAGGTCAAATTTTAGGCCCTTGGGGGCTTTGGCGCAATGCCGATGGTCCCCACAGACCCCATTTCACAAGTATTCTGGCTCTATGCCAGCCAATCGAATCTCTTCCCGGATAGCCGCCATCGCTGAAAGCGCCACTTTGAAGGTGGACGCCAAAGCCAAGGCCCTAATTGCTCAGGGAAGACCTGTTATTACTTATGCCGCTGGCGAGCCAGATTTTCCGACCCCTGAACACATCGTGGAGGCGGCGGTAGTAGCAGCCAGAGATCCCAAGAACCACCGCTACACCCAAGCGGTTGGACTTCCAGAGCTAAGAGAAGCAATTGTTGCCAAGACGCTGGAAGATTCTGGAACCAAAGTTGAAGCATCGCAGGTAATTGTTACCAATGGTGGAAAGCAAGCGGTCTATCAGGCTTTCGCGGTGGTGGTTGATAAAGGTGATGAGGTTTTAGTACCTACTCCTTACTGGACCACCTATCCAGAAGCAATCAAGTTAGCTGGCGGTAAGCAGATTGATGTTTTCGCAGGCAGCGAGCAAGACTACAAAGTAACTGTCGACCAACTTGAAAAGCACTACACGGATAAAACCAAGGCTCTTCTGCTTTGTTCGCCATCAAACCCAACGGGAGCGGTCTATTCAAAAGAGGAGATTGCCGAAATTGGTAAGTGGGCACTATCTAAAGAAAATCTTTGGGTAATCACCGATGAGATCTATCAGAACCTGGTTTATGACGGAGTAAAGGCTTACTCAATCACTGAAGTTGTCCCAGAGCTAGCTGATCGAACCATCATGGTCAACGGTGTTGCTAAGAGTTATGCCATGACGGGTTGGCGACTTGGCTGGATGATTGCTCCTAATGACGCAGCGAAAGCAGCAGCAAATCTTCAATCACACCTAACCTCTAACGTTTCCAATGTTTCTCAGCGCGCAGCAATTGCTGCACTAACTGGCGACCAAGCACCCATTAAGAAAATGCTCGAAGCCTTTGACCGCAGAAGAAAACTTGCGGTTAGCGAGTTGAGCAAAATTCAAGGCATGAAGACTCCAACCCCGCAGGGTGCTTTCTATGTTTATCCCGATGTAACCGGGCTATTTGGTAAAGAGATTAACGGCAGAAAGTTTTCTACGTCACTGGAGTTAGCTGACTTTATTCTGGAAACAGCTGAGGTTGCACTTGTTCCAGGTGAGGCATTTGGACCCAGTGGTTTCTTGAGAATGTCCTATGCGCTTGGTGATGACCAGTTACTAGAAGGTATCCAGCGACTGCAGAAGCTGTTCGCCTAAAACCCAATCAGATTTGGCTCTGGAATCAAATTAATTCCCCAGCGAGCGGCAACGCGCTCCTGAACATAGCGGGCGAGTTCAAGGATTTCGTTTGAGCTAGCGCCGCCTCTGTTGATAATTGCCAGAGCGTGCTTTTCAGAAATGGCAGCCTTTGAAAAAGGAAGTGAAAAGCCCTTTGGTATCTCTGCGTGCTCAATCAACCAACCAGCGGAGAGTTTGATGTCACCGTTTTCCATTTCCCATTTCTGCATGTCCCTTGGAAACTCAAGCGACTTAGCATGCGATACGACCGGGTTTGTGAAGAAACTTCCGCAGGAAACTGAGTTGGGATCACTGTCCATTACAACCATGCCTTTGGAGGACCTTAATTCGAGCACGGCCTCTCTAACCTGCGTCATGGGAAGCTGCGAGCCGTATGCGGCACCGACGTGATTGGTTATCTGACCAGATGCCATGGGAACAGACAGACCACCATGCTTTTGTAGTTTGAAATCAACAAAACCGATGACTCCCTTCAGATTTCTCTTCAAGGCGCTGTTGCGGTATGAAAATTCAAAAAAACTAGCTGGCTTCAGAGAAACTTCTTGGGTTTCAAAATCCAGGAATTCTATTGAGGTGATTACCTGCGAGACTTCTTGTCCGTAGGCGCCAACATTCTGAACTGGCGTCGCCCCAACACTCCCTGGAATGCCACTCATGGCTTCAAGGCCGGCATAGCCTCGCTCAATACACCAGGCGACAAATTCATCCCAGTTTTCTCCTGCCTGCACTCGTAGCTCAATTTCCGATTGATTCTCTTCAAGAACTTCGATGCCTCGATTGGAAACCAGGATTACGTTCAAATCAGCAACATCATCAGCAAATACGGTGTTGGAGCCCCCTGCAAGAATTTGGAATTTCTCTTCGGACTTTTCGGCTGCGAGTGCAGCTTGATAAAGCTCTTGCGTTGACTCGCATTTGATTATTGACTTCGGTACGCCACCAACTCTCATTGTGGTGAGAGTTGCGAGTGCCACTGGTTTGATTGACGTCAAGGCTTTACCCACGCTTGCGCTTTGCCAAGCACATTGCTTCCTTCAAAAGTTGTGGTGATGTCAATCCTTGCTCGATTTTCCTCTACTGCACCAACTACCGCCGCAACAGTTATGGTGGCAGCGCCAGCTGCTGGAACAACCACAGGCTTGGTGAAGCGAACCGAATAATCGACAATCTTGGCTGGATCACCGAGCCAATCAACGATGGGACTGATGGAAAGACCCATTGTTAGCATTCCGTGAGCCAGCACTCCTGGAAGTCCAACCTGTTGCGCAATGTCATCGCGATAATGAATTGGATTGAAATCCCCCGACGCACCGGCATATCTCACCAGTGAATCTCGAGTTATCTCAAAAGTCCTCTCGGCTACTTGTTGGCCAACTGATAAATCGCTGAGGTTAGGCATTTTCACCCCGCACGACCAATGTGGAAACTGCAGTGCAGACCAGCTTGTTGGATGAGTCAAATATTTCAGTATTAAAAGTCACCAGGTGATTGCCGGCTAAGGTCTTGATGCTGGCTACCTGCAGCTCGCTGGTGAGTTCATCACCGGCGACAATCGGCCTTTCATAGATAAACCTTTGGTCTCCGTGGACAACTCTAGAAAAATCGAGCTTGGCATCTGGGTCAGCCAGAACCTGCTTCAAGCTTTGCTCTTGAATCACCACCGCAAAGGTTGGTGGGGCGACTAAGTCTGCATGGCCATTGGAAACGGAGGTATTGATCTCCTCAAACTTGCTTGGCAAAAAGGTTGAGCGAGCAAACTCCCTTAGCTTTTCCCTGCCAACCAAGTAAGGGTTGGTGCGGGGATAGCGCTTTCCTTCAATTGCCAGATTGACCACCCCTCAAGGGTAATCTCTTGTCAGGGAAAGTGGTAAGGGATGAAAGCTTTTACTTCGGAGTCTTATAAGAACATCACCGGCTATGAGGCCGTCCGAACAGCTGCCAAGGAATACGAGCGGTATTCCAGCGACCTGCAGGGAGATCGAGACGTTCGAGACTATCGACAACTCCCCCTCGAGATTGACCCGCCGCAGCACACCGACTATCGTCACGCAGTCCAATCGGTCTTTCTGCGTCCAAGACTTGAATCACTAAAACCGCAATTTGAGGCGGTCGCGCAGAATCTGCTCAATGAGCTGATTCAAAAACGAAAAAGTTTTGATGTGTTTGAAGAATTCTCTCTTCCTTTTGTAATTGGTTGTCTAAGTGTGATTTATGGAAGACCACAAGATAAAGCCGAGTGGATTAGCTGGGGGCCGGATGTTTGGACGGCAGCAGGACCAAAGCGTGATGGTACAACGCTCCACAACTACCTGCAGCGAGTGTTTGATGAGCCAACTAACTCCGATGACATATGGGGACAGCTCAAGGCCCTCAGGCCAAGTGGTTCTCAACTTACCCAGGAAGAATTCAAGGGCTACGCAGGCGTATTGCTAGCTGGCGGCAGAGACACCGTAATCAAATTGATTTCTGGTTTGTTTTGGCATTTACTCAACGCCCCGCAAGACGCGGAAAGGGTTGAGAAAACTCCCGAGCTTGAAAGATCTCTAATCAACGAATTGCTCAGGTTTCTCTCGCCACTTCCAGCGATTGAAAGAATCGACAAAAGCAATTTTGATGCACAGAACCCGCTGTATTACCGAATTCATTTTGCGTCGGCAAACTTTGATCCGGCGGAGTGGGAAGAACCCGAAGTTATTAACTTAGATAGGGGCCGCAAGCCGCACATGGCGTTCGGCTATGGTCCTCACACCTGTCTGGGAATGAACCTTGCCGAATATGAAGCTCGAGCTTTCCTGCAGATGTTCATGCCTCTGCGGGCTCACTTCAGGCTAGAAAGCTACGAACTAACCTTTGGTGAAGTAGAGGGAATTAAGTATTTGGAAAACCTCACCAACCTGAGGGTGGGTTTTTGATTGGTAGCGGGGGCGGGGATCGAACCCGCGACCTCACGATTATGAGCCGTGCGCTCTGACCACCTGAGCTACCCCGCCAGATCTAAAGATCGAGCCCCGAGACAGGATTGAACTGTCGACCCCTTCCTTACCATGGAAGTGCTCTACCACTGAGCTATCGGGGCGTTGCAACCGAGACAGATTAGCACCTGC
>CAZGNP010000040.1:0-5447 GCA_964527155.1 uncultured Aquiluna sp. | reverse complement strand
CGAGGATTCGGCCATAAGGGTCAACGATGAATGAGCTTCCGTAGAAGTTCAAAATACCCTCGTGTCCATATCTATTTGGAACAACAATGAATAAACCATTAGCAATGGCATGGGAAACAATAACCGATCGCCACAGCGGCTCAGTGTCAAACTCAGGATGATCCGGCTCTGAACCGATAGCAGTTGGGTAGCAAAGTATGTCTGCACCAGCCAATCCATATGCTCTGGCAACCTCGGGGAACCATTCGTCCCAGCAAGTCGGAAGGCCAAGTTTTGGCTTTCCTTCCAGACTCAGTTCATAAACCGGATAGGGATCTTGACTTGGTCCAGGTTGAAAGTATTGATCTTCGAAATAACCTTCGGTGACTGGAATGTGCAGCTTTGGGGTTCGACCAACTACTTCGCCATTTGGATCAATCAAGATTGCAGTGTTTAGTCCCCGCCCGTCTTCAAAGGGCTGATATTCAAAAAGGGAACCGTGAACAAAGATTTCATTTTCACGAGCTAAGCGCTTGAGCAAAGTAGCAGTTGGTCCATCGGCTAATTTCTCAGCGGTTTGATTTGGCACGGCAGTGGGGCAGACATCGGCTGGATAGCGTGAAAGCGTCAGCTCCGGCAGGAAGATAATGTGTGCGCCTTTTGCTTTGGCTTGCTTTACAGCCACCTCAATCTGGCTTGCATGCTGCTCAGCATCTTCTTTCCAGGCAAATTGCAAAGCCGCAACCGTGACTATTGCTCGCTCTGGCTTACGAATACGAGAAAGTGAAGCGGGGGCAGGGGCGAAAGTTATCTTCATTTGTCCATCGAATCCAAGATCTCAACTAACAACTCAAAACTAGTCTGCGGATTGACAATCGCAAACCTGGTGTGTGCTTTGCCCCTGAGAGAAGAAGGAAGCACAAAGGCCAGCTGGTCAGCGAGCAGTTTTTCAGACCATTTTTCGTAGTCCGACATTTCCCAACCTTCTTTTTCAAAAACCACCACTGATAACTGAGGTTTTCTCACCAGTTTCAAGCCGGGGCGTTTCTCGATTTCAACGGCAATCTGGTGGGCGAGTTCAACGTTTTGACGAAGCGCCGAGCGATACTTTGCCACACCGTGCGTGGCCAGGGAGAACCACAGCGGTAAACCGCGAGCGCGCCTGGAGAGATTGAATGCATAATCCGACGGGTTCCACTCAATTGATTTATTGATTGGCTCCAGGTATTCACCGTGTTGCGAGAAAGCTTGTTTAGCCAAAGCTGGATTTCGATAAACCAAGGCACACGCATCAAAGGGAGCAAATAGCCATTTGTGTGGATCAACTATGAAGGAGTCTGCCTGTTCAATTCCATTGAAACTACCGCGCAACTCCGGAATCAATGCCCCAGCTAGGCCATAGGCACCGTCGACGTGGTACCAGATTTTTAGCTCTTTAGCCAACTTGGCAAGACCAGCTAGGTCGTCAATGATTCCAAAGTTGGTTGTGCCAGCGGTTCCAACAATCGCCATTGGAGAAAGCCCTTTGGAAAGAGCTTCATCAACTGCTTGTTTGGCAGATTGATAATCAATCAAACCTTTGTCGCCGCTAGCTGCCTTGGTGGTTTGAACGCCCAATACCATTGCAACAGATTGAATTGAAGAGTGGGCCTCTTCGCTGCAAATGATGGTCCAGTTTTTTATGCCTTCTTTTTTGTTCGCTTCTTCTCTGGCAACTGCTAGGGCTGAAAGATTGCCAAGGGTTCCACCTTGAACAAACACCCCACCAGAACCCTCGGGCAGTCCGAATTCTTTAGCCAAGAAAGACAAAACTTGATTCTCCGCATAAACAGCACCGGAGCCCTCCAGCCAAGATCCTCCGTAGATGGAGCTTGCAGAAACTACCAAATCAAAAAGGCTGGCTGCTTCAGTTGGTGCAGCGGGGATGAAAGATAAAAATCCAGGGTGATCAGTTGAGATGGTTGCTGGTGCCAGCTTGTCGGCAAAGAGTTTCAGAGCGTTTTCGCCACCTAGGCCTGCTTCGGTGATGGTCTGGCCAACGTTTGCTGCCAATTCGTCAGGAGTTGCTGGCCCGTCTAGCGGCGGGGGGTTGTAATCAAAACGCTGGGAGGCGTAGTCAAAAATAGCCTTGCGCAGTTTGTCCGAAGACTGAGGGTTATGCATCTCAGAGGTCAACTCGCGGCTCCTTCGCTCCGCCGACCACTCTAGCTAATTGGGCCCTTATGAAAATGGTCGAACACCAGGTTGGTCCTGGTGTTGGCAACTACCGGATTGTTGCTCAGCTGCTCTAAGACGAACTCACGCACCTCATCGGAATCCTTTACTGCTACATGGACCATAAAGTCCTCTTGGCCTCCAAGAAAGAAAACTTGGACAACTTGCGGATGCTCCCGCATGGTCTTCATAAAGTCAGCAAGGTTTGCTCTTGCGCCAGCTCGCAGAGTTACGGAGATGAGCGCCTGCAGCTCAAGGCCAATGGCACTAGGGGATATGTCGGCACTGAAGGATTGAATGACCCCCTGCTCCATCAAGCGGCGCAAGCGCATCAGGGTGGTGGAGGGGGCAAGGTCTAGGGCTGCGGCCAAATCAGCATTAGAGATTCGACCATTGCTGGAGAGAATCTGCAGCATCTGACGGTCTTGCTGATCTAGCTCTACAGGATGAACTTTCTTCGATGTTGGCATGACATATCTCAGTTTCTTCGAATTACCTAGGGTCCTAACGCTAGTTGTTCGAATTATATTCGTCAATTGGTGATTTTTTCCGCAGATAGCGTCAGAATCAAGCAAGTTTTGACTAAGGAGAAGACAGTGCTGGTCGGAGTCCCCAAGGAAATAAAGAACAACGAAAATCGAGTCGCAATGACGCCTGCCGGTGCGCAGGAGTTGGTTAGCCGTGGTCACAAAGTATTAGTTGAGACCTCCGCCGGCGTTGGATCTGGTTTCGCTGACTCCGATTACCAAGCAGCTGGCGCAGATATAGCCAAAGACGCTCAAACTGTTTGGTCGGCTGCAGACATGATTGTGAAGGTCAAGGAACCTATCGCTGCTGAGTACCCGCTAATGCGAAAGGGTCAGACTCTCTTCACATACCTTCACCTCGCAGCCTCGAAAGACTGCACAGATGCCATTTTGAAATCCGGCACAACAGCAATCGCTTACGAAACCGTTCAGCTACCTAATCGAATGCTTCCGCTGCTTCAGCCGATGAGTGAAGTTGCTGGAAGACTGAGCGCCCAAATCGGTGCAAATCAACTTATGAAGACGATGGGGGGTCGAGGCATTTTGATGGGCGGCGTGCCGGGAACACCGAGAGCAAAAGTTGTTGTCATTGGAGGCGGCGTTGCTGGAACAGAAGCTGCTCGAGTTTCACATGGCATGGGCGCAGATGTTGTTGTGATTGATCTTTCGCTACCAAGGCTTCGCGAAATTGAAAACATGTTGCCAGGTGTGCAGACCAGAGTCTCCACTTCCTATGAAATTTCTAATCAGCTAAAAGATGCGGATCTGGTTATCGGGTCAGTTCTGATACCAGGCGAAAAAGCTCCGAAGCTCGTTACTGACCAAATGGTGAAGACCATGAAGCCAGGCTCCGTGCTGGTCGATATTGCAATTGACCAAGGAGGCTGCTTCGAGGGATCTCGACCAACTACTCACGATGATCCAACCTTCCAAGTTCATCAAAGCATTTATTACTGTGTCGCAAATATGCCGGGTGCTGTGCCAGCAACTTCTACGGTTGCGCTAACCAATGCAACCTTGCCTTACGTGTTGGCAATCGCAGGCAAAGGTTGGAAGAAGGCATTGCAAGATGATGCTGCACTTGCACAAGGCCTAAATGCACATGAGGGATTGGTTACTCACCCAGCCGTCCAGCACGCTTTTTCCGAGCTTGCCTATAGAGCAGCTAGTGAAGTTATTTCCGCTTCCTAAACAGCCACACCACACTCGCAGTGATGACTACTGCGATTAGTAGCCAAAGAGCGACGGTTCGCTCTTGAGCGATTGCCTCGCAGGAAGTCCAGCCTGCTTGTTCGTTGCCTGGGGTGCAGGTGGTGGGGTCAAAGAAACCGATCCACCAGGCAAGCACACCAACCGCAGCGATAGTTCCCAGCATCGCCAGGGAGTTGTTGCGCATTTAGTTGCCAGACTCCTTGGCAATTTCAGCACGAACCTGGTCCATGTCCAGCTCTTTGACTTTGCCGATCAGTTCATCTAGGGCAGGTCCTGGCAGGGCACCTGCCTGGTTGAACAGCAAAATTCCATCGCGGAAAATCATCAGGGTTGGAATTGATGTGATTCCGGCCATGCCTGCGAGTTCTTGCTGGGCCTCGGTGTCGACCTTGCCAAAGGTGATCTCTGGGTTTTGATCGGAAGCTTTTTCAAAGATTGGCCCAAACATTCGACATGGTCCACACCACTCGGCCCAGAAGTCAACCATTGTGATTCCTTCTTTGGCAATGGTGTTTTCAAAAGTTTCCAGCGTCAGCTCTACTGTTGCCACTTACTCGACCACCTTTTCATTTTTGGATTCTCTTGCTGTCTGAGCCAGCAAAATACCAGCAATCACCACGATACTGCCAAGGAACTGGGTAAGTGAAATTTGCTCACCTAACCACAGCAGTGCAAACAGCGCCGCCAAAATGGTTTCGGCTGTTGCAACGACCCCAACCAGCGTGGCCGAGAGGTTTCTCAGTGCAAGATAGGTAAGTGCCATTGGAAGAAAACTTCCGAAAATTCCCATGAATGTTAGCGCCAGCCAGAGCGGAACATTTACCACTGCCAGATTTCCCTCGAGGTTGATTGAAGAACCTAGCAATGAGAAATCAAGTTCTCCAATATTTGCAAAAGGCAAGAAGAAAAGCGTTGCAATGCTCATGCCGTAGGCGAGAGTGACATTGGTCGGAAGAGTTCGTTGGATTCGCTCACCGGTTATTAGGTGAACAGTTAGAGCCGCTGCGGCTAGAAAGGCGTAGAAGACACCAAGGGCGTTTAGCTGGCTGTCCCAGATTTGCGCTACAACTGCCAGACCACCCAGCACCAACGCGGCACCCAACCAGATTTGTTTCTTGACTCTTTCCTTGAAAATAATCAGCGCGATTATTGGAACCCAAAGCACTGCGGTGTACTCAAGTAGAAGTGCGATTCCGATTGGTAAGAAGAAGACAGCCTGCGAATAACTCCACTGCAGTAGCCCCACGCCAATCACTCCAAGCAAGAGCAGCCTGGGAATCATTCGGGCTGGAACTTTCAGAGCTTTGGGAGAGGTCAGCAATACCCAGCTCAGGGCAATTCCGCCGGTGAATAAGGATCTAATGAAAACAACTTGCTCGGCCGAAATTCCCGAGCCAATAATCACTTTGGTAGTCGAAGCGTTTAGGCCGAACAGGATTGCCGCGGACAGGGCAAACAGCACTCCCAGAGCGGGGTTTTTATGACTCAATTAGGCTTTGCCATACCTTCCGGTTT
>CAZGNP010000039.1:0-5548 GCA_964527155.1 uncultured Aquiluna sp. | reverse complement strand
AGTTTAAGTACTATAGCAATAACTGGCAATTACAATGACTTAATTAATAGGCCAAGTTTATCTAATAATAATGGAGCAGTTACTTCTGTAAATACGCTTACTGGCGATGTAGTCATCGATAAAGCAAGCCTTAATTTGGGTAATGTTGATAATACGAGTGATGCGAATAAGCCAATTTCGTTTTTAACAAATGCTGCATTGGTAAATAAAATAGATCTTAATTTAGTTAATGCGCCCAATGGTGTTGCTGGTTTAGATGCCAACACAAAAATCCCAAGCTCTTTATTGCCGCCAATTTCATTCACGTCTATTTCGGTTGTTGCTAATGCTACTGAAATGCAAAACTTAGGATCAACGTCTGTCAAAGGAACTGTTTGTGTTAGAACCGATGTTTCGAAATCGTTCATTTTAAACAATGATTATTCTGCGATTTTAACTGATTGGGTAGAATTATTAACACCAGGGGCGCCAGTTCAAAGTGTGAATGGTAATGTTGGTGTGGTAAACTTGAAAACAAGTGAAATTTCAGAACTCAATAATTTGTATTTTACAAATGCACGAGCAAGGGCAGCACTAAGTGTCAATGCCCCTTTATTATTTAACCCTACATCGGGTATCTTGAGTATCGATACTGGAAATAATGTTGCTAATATCGCAACAAAGTGGAATGTGCAGCAGCAAATAAATGCTTCTAACTCAGGACTTGGGCTAAAGGTTAATATTGCCGACACTTCCAACATGTTGTATCCATATGCAAAAAATTATCAGCTCGCTAATGGTTTAGCTACGAAATTAAATATTGCAGATACCGCTTACATGTTAAGTCAGCGAATTGGAAGAGATACGTTGGCCTTGTCAAACAGGATCAATGCTAAACTTTCTTTAAGTGATACGTCACAGATGCTTAGTAACAGAATTGGTAGAGATACTTTATCACTTTCAGATAGAATATCTTCTAAAGTAGGGTATGCGGATACGGCTAATATGTTAACAGCCAGATTTGCAAGGGATACAGTTGCACTTTCTAATAGGATTAACAACAAATTAAATATTTCAGATACCGCATTAATGCTTTCTAAAAGATTTGCAAGGGATACTGTTGCACTTTCTAATAGGATTAACAACAAATTAAATATTTCAGATACTGCTGCTATGCTAACGAATTATTTAGCAAATATTCACACAAAAGAAAACGCCGCAAATAAATCTATAGATACAAGTTTGGGAGGACTTACGCCTAGCAATGTTTTATTTCCTACTCAACTAGCTGTAAAAAAATATATTGAAAACAATGCTGCTACTATTGCTTCAGGATCTGGTTCGTCTGGTACTGTTGTAGACGCAACTACTACAACCAAAGGTAAACTGCAATTGGCTGGCGATTTAGGCGGTACGGCAGCGAGTCCACAAGTATTGTCAGTAGGTGGAATAGTTAGAGACACTATTGCGGCCGCTGTCAATTTAATGAATGCAGCTACTCCTGATAATATTGTAAATTATATGGTGCGTAGAAGCTCAATTGGCGATTTTTCAGGAAGTACGATTACGGCTAATACATTTAGAGGAAATATTGTTGGGAATGTTACAGGTAATGTAACAGGAAATCTTACCGGCAATGTTACTGGAACCTTAACAGGTAATGCAACCAATGTTAACGGTGTAGTTGCTTTGGTTAATGGAGGAACTGGTGCTAATTCTGCCACATCTGCAAAAACAAATTTAGGACTAAGTAATGTTGATAATACTTCTGACATTAATAAGCCTGTTAGTGTAGCACAACAAAACGCACTTGATTTAAAAGCAAATTTAGCTTCGCCTACATTTACAGGACTTGTAGTATTGCCAACTGGTACATCTGGAGTGACGCAAAATTTAAATGATAATAGCTCAAAAATTGCAACGACAGCTTATGTTGCAAACGCACTTTCTGATGCTTCTGGTTCAATAACAAACTCGGTAGCCGATGCAACTACAACAGCGAAGGGTAAAATATTATTGGCTGGAGATTTAGGTGGTACTGCTGCAAATCCTCTAGTTATGAATGTAGGTGGAAAAACGAGTGATAGTATTGCTGCAACTGTAGTTGCTTTTGGAAATGGGACATCTAATAATTTAGCAAATGCTTTTGTAAAGCGCGATGCGAATGGTGATTTTAGTGCAGGTACCATTTCATCTAACTTAATTGGAAATGTAACAGGAAATGTAACGGGTAATATAACTGGAAATGTAACAGGTACAGTTACAGGAAATGCTACGAATGTTTCAGGTATTGTTGCTGTGGTTAATGGCGGTACAGGTGCTACTACAAGTGTCAACGCAAGAACAAACTTAGGTATTGGAAACATAAATAATACAAGTGATGCTGATAAGCCGGTTAGTACAGCGCAGCAATCAGCTTTAGATCTAAAGGCAAATTTAAATTCACCAACATTTACGGGACTTCCCGTATTGCCAGTAGGTGCAACAGGGGTAACACAATCACTCAATGATAATAGTACAAAATTAGCAACTACTGAATATGTTGCTAATGCATTAGCAGATGCATCTGGCTCAATCACCAATTCAGTAGCTGATGCTACCACAACAACTAAAGGTAAATTATTATTAGCTGGTGATTTGGGTGGTACAGGTGCAGTTCCTTTAGTGCTGAGTGTTGGTGGTAAAACGAAAGATGAAATTGCTGCTGCAACGACATTGGCAAATAATGCAACGAATAATAATTTGGCCAACAGTATTGTAAAACGAGATGCTAACGGTGATTTTAGTGCAGGTACTATTTCATCTAACTTAATTGGAAATGTAACAGGAAATGTAACGGGTAATATAACTGGAAATGTAACAGGTACAGTTACAGGAAATGCTACGAATGTTTCAGGTATTGTTGCTGTGGTTAATGGCGGTACAGGTGCTACTACAAGTGTCAACGCAAGAACAAACTTAGGTATTGGAAACATAAATAATACAAGTGATGCTGATAAGCCGGTTAGTACAGCGCAGCAATCAGCTTTAGATCTAAAGGCAAATTTAAATTCACCAACATTTACGGGACTTCCCGTATTGCCAGTAGGTGCAACAGGGGTAACACAATCACTCAATGATAATAGTACAAAATTAGCAACTACTGAATATGTTGCTAATGCATTAGCAGATGCATCTGGCTCAATCACCAATTCAGTAGCTGATGCTACCACAACAACTAAAGGTAAATTATTATTAGCTGGTGATTTGGGTGGTACAGGTGCAGTTCCTTTAGTGCTGAGTGTTGGTGGTAAAACGAAAGATGAAATTGCTGCTGCAACGACATTGGCAAATAATGCAACGAATAATAATTTGGCCAACAGTATTGTAAAACGAAATGCTACCGGTGAATTCAGTGGAAATTTATTAGGTACTGCTACCAATGTTACAGGGATTGTCGCAATAGCAAATGGAGGGACTGGCGCATCAACAGTTGCTGGTTTTAAAACAAGTTTTGGATTAGATAATGTTGAAAATACAAGCGATATTAATAAGCCCATTAGTAGTTTAACACAAACAGCGTTAAATTTAAAAGTGAATACCTCTTTGGTTGCTGCGGCCAATGGTGTTGCAAGTTTAGGCGCCGATGGTAAAGTACCACTGACTCAACTTCCTTCTTTTTCAATCACTTCTGTAAGTGTTGTAAACAGTAGTGCCAATATGCTTGCCCTAACTGGACAAACTGTTGGATCCGTAGCTGTGAGAACGGACAATGCTACCAATTATATTTTAACGGCATTACCAGCAAGTACGCTAGCCAACTGGGTTAGTTTTTCTCCAGCTGCAACCAATGTACAATCTGTAAATGGCGTAACAGGTGCCGTAGCATTAACGGGCACTGCTAACCGAATAATAGTTACTGGAAATGTTTTTGATATTGCATCTACCTATGCTGGTCAAAGTTCAATTACCACATTAGGCACTATTGGAGCAGGTGTTTGGAACGGAACAACTATCGCTATTAATAAAGGTGGAACGGGTGCTACGACTGCTAATGATGGATTTAATGCATTAGCACCTTCACAATCAGGTCATACAGGCAAATTTTTAACAACCAATGGAACAAATACAAGTTGGGCGAGCATAAGTAGTGCGGGTGGCTGGAGTACAACTGGCAATAGTGGTACTGTTGACGGATCAAAATTTTTTGGTACGACGGATGCTCAACCACTTAATTTCAGGCTTAACAATGTTGTATCTGGTCGTTTTGATGTAGATGCTATTATTGGTCAATCGACACTTGGTTATGGAGCTGGAGCAAATACGATAAGATCAACAGCGGCGGGTACCCTTTACGGAACAAAAAATAGTGGTTTTGGTTATCAATCTATTTTTAATACTGCATATGGTAAAGAAAATACAGCACTTGGTTATCAATCATTACTTTCAAACACGAGTGGATCTTCATCTACAGCTATCGGTTTCCAAGCGATGATGAACGCTAATGATTTTGCTAATACCAATACCTCTTTTGAGACTTTCAACACCGCTATCGGTTATCAAGCACTCATGGGATCCGCAACACCTTCTGCAAATACTGGCAAGTACAACTCCGTAACGGGTTATCAAGCACTAAAAAATATCACCACAGGTAATTACAACACTGTCAATGGTTACCAAGCGCTTACACTTAATACTACTGGTAACAACAATACTGCTATCGGGGCACTTACACTTAATAATAATACTACTGGTAGCCAAAACACAGCGATTGGACGTTCAATACTTACTGGCAACTCTTCAGGAACAGGCAACGTCGCAATAGGATACTCAACACTTACCTCTAACGCTACTGGTAACTACAACACTGCTATCGGTTATGGCGCTGATGTCTCTGGTAACGTAACCAACTCCATGGCACTCGGTTTTAGCGCTAGTACAAACACTGCCAACACCATACAACTCGGCAACGCAAGTATCGTAAAAGTAAATACATCGGGTGCGCTTGTTACAACAAATGGAACGGCGTCATCATCTACTAGTACGGGAGCACTCGTTGTTAGTGGAGGTGCTGGTATCAGCGGTGCACTTTATGTTGGTGGTAACTATGATATTTCTGGGAGTGGTTTTATTAGAGGGCTTGCAACATTTACGAATGGTATTACATCATCAGGTACAGCGGCTAATACACTTAATAATGTAACAGTTGGTAATGTATCAACGCTTAGTACGACCAACATCTCAGGTGTTACAACTGTTTCTAATGCGACGGCATCTACTGCAAGTGGTAATGGAGCACTTATTGTTAGTGGCGGTGTTGGTATTGGAGGGGCTACCAATATCGGTGGCAACACTAGTATCGGTGGCACACTCGTAGTTACTGGAGCTGCATCACTTAATAGTTTATCAACGGGAACGACACCTGCAACGAATGATAATTCAACAAAGCTAGCGACTACTGCTTATGTTATGAGTACACTTGCATCTCCTGCTAATGGATTTGCGTGGTCTACCACTGGTAACGCTAACATGACCGACGGATCAAAATTTTTTGGTACGACGGATGCTCAACCACTTAATTTCAGGCTTA
>CAZGNP010000038.1:0-5744 GCA_964527155.1 uncultured Aquiluna sp. | reverse complement strand
TTCGCAGAGTGTGCTGACATCATCAATGGCGGCGGAACAGCCGACTACGATGGCCCATCGGGCGGTGTTAACTTCAATGAGGTCGGAGACCCAACTGAAGGCAACATCCTGATTCAGCAGTTCGACGAGAACAACATTCCAAAGACCATTCGTGGCTAAGGAATAGTTCCAAAAGTAAATCCCCCCGAGGAAACTCGGGGGGATTTCTTTATGCGCCGACTAGCTTGGGGCTATGCGCCTAGAGTTCCGAGGTAGAGGCCAATGACCTGCGGGTCGTTTAGCAGTTCTCTTCCCTTGCCGACCACGGCATCCTTGCCCTGATCCAGCACGTAACCACGGTCTGAGATTTGCAGGCAGCGGCGAGCATTTTGCTCAACCATGATGCAGGTAACGCCGGCTTTGTTGATTTCGCTTACACGCAGAAAGGCTTCGTCCTGACGAACTGGGCTCAGTCCTGCCGATGGCTCATCCAAAAGAAGAACCGCCGGGTCCATCATCAAGGCTCGGCTCATAGAAACCATTTGCCGCTCTCCACCGGATAGCGATCCAGCACGTTGCTTCAAGCGCTTACCCATTTCGGGGAAAATCGACAAGACGAACTCAAGACGCTCCTTGAATTTTCCTGGCTGTTGGAAGATTCCCATTTGGAGGTTTTCTTCGATGGTTAGAGAGGGAAAAACGTTGTTGGTCTGTGGAATGAAGCCAACCCCTTTACTAACGAGCTTGTTGGCCTTGAGACCAACAATGTTCTCGCCGTTAAGGGTGATGGAGCCCTCGCGAACCTTGACAAGACCAAAGATGGACTTCAGCAGCGTTGACTTGCCTGCACCGTTCGGGCCAATGATTCCAATCAACTCACCTTTTTCAGCATAGAAGTTAACCCCGTTGAGGATGTTTACTCCGGGAAGATAGCCGGCGACCAGATTCTTTACTTCAATAACTTTCTCGGTCACGCGTTGCCTCCGTCTTTGACGATCTTGATTCGACCGGTTACTTCACCCAGGTCAGTGTCCTGATGGGCTCCGAGATAAGCATCAATAACTGCCTGCTCTTTCATTACTGTCTCTGGTGGTCCCTCGGCAACAATCTTGCCCTCGGCCATGACAACCACCCAGTCCGCAATGTGACGCACCATGTGCATATCGTGTTCGACGAACAGTACAGTCATGCCCTGCTTCTTAAGGTCCAGAACGTGGTCAAGCAGTGATTGAGTTAGCGCTGGATTGACTCCAGCCATTGGCTCATCCAACATCACCAGCACAGGATCAGTCATGAGCGCTCTGGCCATTTCCAACAGTTTGCGCTGACCTCCCGATAGTGAAGCAGCGAAGTCATCACGCTTGGTGTCAAGTTTGAAACGGGACAGAAGCTCCAGAGCCTTTTCTTCAATTTGCTTGTCTTGCTTGCGCCAAATATTTGGCACCAGCGCAGCTAGCAGGCTTTCACCTTTTTGGTCTTTGGCTCCGAGCTTCATGTTTTCTAAGACTGTCAGTAGACCCAATGCCTTGGTCAGCTGGAAGGTCCTGACCTGACCCAGCTTGGCCACCTTGAAGGATGGAACACCGGACAGCGAGTTTCCCATCAGCGACCAAGAGCCAGTGTCAGGAGTATCAAAGCCGGTAAGGAGATTGAATAGCGTTGTCTTTCCAGCACCGTTTGGTCCAATGAGCGCAGTGATGGCGTTCTTTGGAACTTCCAGATGCTCAACATCCACGGCTGTCAGACCACCGAAGGTTTTCTTCACATGGTCCGCCACCAGAATCGGATCTTTTTTCTGACAGCCAGGAACAGCTGCTCCGATGTGTAGATCGGTTGACTTCTGAGGTTTCTCGTTATTTGACAAAGGTCAACTCCCTCTTATCTCCGAAGATACCCTGCGGGCGATAGATCACCAGCAGCATTAGACCAACACCCACTAGCACGAAGCGCAGGGTTGATGCCTGAGTGGTGTCAACCGGAAGAACTCCCGAAATCGAAGCCTCAGACAAAAAGTTGGTCAAGAACGCCTGCAGCGTCCAGAAGATGATGGATCCCACAACTGGCCCCAGGATGGTTGCAGCACCACCCAGCAGCAGTGAGGTCCAGATGAAGAAGGTTAGCGAAGTGACAAAGACACCGGGGGAGACGTTAGCGAATGTCGCATAAACGATTCCACCCATTGCACCAAATACACCACCGATGACCAAGGCCTGCATTTTGTAGGCGAAAACGTTCTTGCCCAGCGCTCGGACGGCGTCTTCATCCTCGCGAATTCCCTTGATAACGCGGCCCCAAGGCGAGCGCATTAGAGCCCACAGCAACAGCACGCCCAAGACCAGCATCGCAATTCCAAAAATCAAAACCCAGAGGGTCTGCTCGTTGTAGGTGAAGGGGCCCGTTCCATAACTGCCGGCCGGAATTGGGTTGGCGTTCTGGAAGCCGCTGCCATCAGTTCGGGTATTGAAACCGAATAGACCATCGGCGCTACCGGTTACGTCAGTAAAGGCAGTGGTCAGGAACAGCAGTCTTGCGATCTCTGCGGCTGCAATCGTCACAATCGCTAGATAGTCGCCGCGCAAACGAAGAGTCGGGATACCAAGCAGCAAGGCGAAGACTATCGATCCAACAATGCCAACCAACATGCCAGCCCACCAAGGCAGACCAAATGTCAGAACGGAAATTGCATAGCCGTAGCCACCAATGGCCATGAATCCGGCAATACCGAAGTTCAGCAATCCAGCAAATCCGAAGTGCATCGCTAGGCCGAGTGCGGCAAGCGCGAAAGCGAGGGTGGAGGGAGTTAGCAGTCCCTGCAGTGTGTTATTGAGAATTGATCCCCAGTCCATGGTTTCCTCCTACCCGACTCTCTGTTTCTTGCCGAGCAAGCCCTGCGGCCTGACCAGTAGAACCAAAATCAAAACAACCAGAGCACCGACGTACTTCAGGTCGGCAGGAATGATCAGGCTGGAGGTCTCGATCAAGATTCCAACTACCAGTGCTCCAACCAAAGCGCCAAAGGCCGTTCCTAGTCCACCCAGCACAACTGCCGCGAAGATTAGAAGCAAAATCTGTGTTCCCATGTCCCACTTAATTCCGGGACGGAAGTAGGCCCATAGGACACCGGCTAGACCGGCCAGTCCGGCTGCCATTACCCAGACCACACGAATGACCTTGTCAACGTCAATTCCAGACGCGGCTGCGAGGTCTGGATTGTCAGAGATAGCGCGAGTTGCCTTACCGGTTTTTGTCTTTAGCAGCCAGAAGGCGAATCCACCAATCACGACCAGTGACAGCGCCATCGAGAACATGTCGGTAACGCTCAGGGCGGTAGCGCCAAAGAGAGTGATTCTAGGCAGGTCAAAGCCCGGGAGCTGCTCAGTGCCACCGCCAACAAAGAACTGAATGATGTAGCGAAGCGCCAGCGATAACCCGATTGACACGATCATCAGCTGAACTATGCCCAGTCCCATCTTGCGCACCGGTCGCCAGAGGCCAACATCCATCAGCCAACCAGTTCCGGCTGAGAGAGCTACCGCTATTGGAATGGCTACCCAGAGTGGAAGCTGCAGCACCACCCCAAATAAAAGGGCAAAGACAGCACCGAAGGTAACCATCTCACCGTGGGCAAAGTTCGATAGGCCGGTGGTTCCAAACACCAGCGAAAGTCCAACCGCAGCTAGACCCAGCATCAAACCAAAGTTGATGCCGTAAATCACGCGGGCGACTATTTGATCAAATAAAGATGTGGTATTTCGGACACCCTCACCGATGAAGAAGTTTTTGGTGACCCGATCGGTTCGACCAAATTCAACTTCCTGAGTGGCGCCACCTTCCAAAACAGCAATTCCCTCAGGGAGAGTCGACTCATCTAGTGTGACGTTGTATTTACCGGTTTGGGGAACTCCGATGAGCCAGCGGCCCTTTTCGTCGGTGACGGTTTCGGCGGTGTAGCCATTTCCATCAACCACGATGCGAACACCTTGAATGGGCTCACCATCGACTTTTACGTTTCCTAAAATTGCGGCTTCATACTCTTCACCAACGCTGTCGGCGCTCGCTGGCATTGCAATACCTAAAACGGCGATAAACGAAAGAAAGCTGATTGCAATCCCTCGAGCTAGCCGATTGGTACGACTGGAAGAGAGGATATTCACGCGTCCTCCATACTTCTAAGGGCTTCTCTGCCCTCCCCACCTCGGGGATTAGAAAAGACTAACAGCGCACAGGTTGCCATTGGGCTGAAATAAGCCAATCTGCCCCCTGCCGCGAAGCGGGCTTGCTGGGTAGGATTGAGTCTTAGTTCCCAGCAAGCGAGGCCAGTGTGGAATTTTCGGACCCTTTTTCACTAATCGGGCTGACCTACGATGACGTCTTGCTGCTACCCGGGCAGTCCGATGTCCTGCCATCTAACGTCAATACTGCCACCCAGCTAAGCCGCAATATTTCTATCAATATCCCCTTGATTTCCTCGGCGATGGACACCGTCACCGAGGCCAGAATGGCCATTGCCATGGCCCGCCAGGGTGGCCTGGGAATCATCCATCGCAACCTTTCCATTGAGGATCAAACCAGCCAGGTCGATCTGGTCAAGCGCAGCGAGGCCGGCATGGTCTCGCACCCGGTCACCACCACCCCCTACGCCACCATCCAAGAAGTAGACGATTTGTGCGGGAAATACCGAGTCTCGGGACTTCCGGTCATCGATGATGAAGAGAAGCTGGTTGGCATCGTTACTAACCGCGACATGAGATTTGTGCTGGAGGTTCAGCGCACCACCACCTTGGTGAAGGATGTGATGACCCCGATGCCGCTGATTGTTGGCAAGGTTGGCATTAACCCAGATGAGGCCATGGCGCTACTGGCGCAGCACCGAATTGAAAAACTACCGCTGGTTGATGACAACAACCGTCTTCGTGGACTGATCACGGTCAAGGACTTTGACAAGAGCGAAAAATATCCAAATGCTGCCAAGGATGGCGCTGGTCGATTGTTGGTCGGTGCCGCTGTTGGTGTTGGCACTGATGCCTGGGAAAGGTCGATGGCACTGATTGAAGCCGGTGCTGATTTGTTGATTGTCGATACAGCACACGGACACAACTCAGCGGTTTTGGAAATGATCAAAAAGCTCAAGAAAGAACCTTTTGCTAAAAACACCGACATCATCGGTGGCAACATCGCAACCACCGAGGGCGCCCAGGCAATCATTGATGCGGGTGCCGATGGCATCAAGGTTGGTGTTGGACCAGGTTCTATCTGCACCACTCGCGTAGTAGCAGGTGTTGGTGTGCCACAAATCACCGCCGTTCACCTGGCTTCGCTGGCTGCCAAGAAGGCAGGCATCCCGGTGATTGCTGATGGTGGTTTGCAGTATTCCGGCGATATTCCCAAAGCTCTGGTAGCAGGGGCATCCTCCGTGATGCTGGGCTCTTTGCTGGCTGGAACCGACGAGGCTCCTGGCGACATTACATATGTGGGCGGTAAGCAATACAAGACATATAGAGGAATGGGATCACTGGGTGCAATGCAGGCCAGGTCTTACTCGAAGGATCGCTACTTCCAGGATGATGTGCTGCGGGAAGACAAGCTGGTGCCCGAGGGTGTCGAGGGGCGCGTTCCCTATCGTGGAACTGTCGCATCGGTTGTTCACCAGTTGATAGGTGGCCTGCGGGCATCGATGGGATATGTCGGAGCCGGCACAGTAGCTGAACTGAAAGAAAAAGGTAAGTTCGTGAGAATTACCGCCGCTGGTCTTCGCGAGTCTCACC
>CAZGNP010000037.1:0-5918 GCA_964527155.1 uncultured Aquiluna sp. | reverse complement strand
TACCCAGATCAGGTTCGACGGTCGAAGACGCTTTAGTCTTCCTCTCAGTCCGGTTAGCCGGACTCCCGTGTTTCGATTCTTAGTTTACCCTCTCGGTGTCTGTCGGGTAAAGCTTCAAAGACAGAGGTAGCTAATAGGGTTGAGTGGTGCCTAAATCCAAACCAACTCGGAGTCGAACTCTGTTCGTATTCTTGCCCCCGCTGGTGGCAATAGTTGCTGGTGTTTGGCTGATATTTCAATCTTTTTGAAGCAAGAAAAATGTGTAGGCGAGCGAAAAGCCAAAGCCAACCAGTGCATACACAATCACAAACCAATTCCAGCCAGAAGGAATTAGTAGCGTGATTGCGCCAAGACCGAATGCAGCAATTTGCATTACTCTCGCTGAAAACAAAACACCCTTGTCTGATCCGTGCAGAGAAACAACCAACATGTTTCCAGTCAGCGCCACCAGTGTTAGACCAATCATTCGCATTGACCAATCCAGATCACTCGACCCCACCATGCCAAGCAGGTCAGTAAAGAATCTGGGGAGTGCAATCAGCAAAACCGCGCTGAGACCAAAAACACTTGCGCCAGCGCGCAGCACCAGCCGAAGTGATGAAACTTTTCCCGTATTTGCCATGAAAGAAGATTATTAGGTGCTAACAATCCGCCTTACCTCTAATCTTGTTCCATGCCAAAAGCGCTAAAAATTGCCTACCTAGGCCCTGCCGGAACCTTCACGGAGCAGGCCGCTAGGCAACTTGGCGCAGACAGTGAACTCCACCCCGTTGCATCTGTAACTGAAGCAATGGATGCAGTCCTTGCCGGCAAAGCCGATCGAGCAGTTGTGCCAATTGAAAATTCAATCGAAGGCGGCGTCTCTGCCACCTCTGACGCACTTGCCGTCATGCCTGGAGTTCAGATCTTCGGAGAATATTTGGTTCCGGTTCGCTTTGATCTGATGGCGAAACCAGGTACGAAACTTTCTGAGATTAAAGATGTCTTGACGCATCCGGTTGCCTATGCGCAAAGCAGGAAGTGGCTGCAGCAAAATCTTTCTTCACACAATCACATTCCAGCTGCTTCAACTGCCGCTGCCGCCAAAGCTCTGGCTGATGGGGCAGGTGCCGATGCTGTAATTGCCGCAACTGGCGCAGCAAAACTTTATGGACTGGAGATTTTGGCCAGTGACATCGGCGAGAACAAAGAAGCACAAACCCGCTTTATTGAAATTGGCAAGAGGTCAAAGCCGCAACCAAAAACAGGTGCTGACAAAACAAGTGTGATTGTTGAGCTGCCAGATGACAGACCTGGTGGTCTGCTTGAGATGCTCGAGCAGTTCGCAGCACGCGGAGTAAATCTTTCTCGAATTGAATCAAGGCCGGTTGGCGATCGTTTCGGTCGCTACCGCTTCAACATTGACGCCGAAGGTCACATCGAAGACGAAGCAATTGCCGAAGCTCTAATGGGTCTTCACCGCTTCAGCCCCAAAGTTATTTTCCTTGGCTCTTACGCAAAGGCGGATAAGTCCGTGAGCGAACACCAGGGCAACAACACCAACACCAGCTATCACGCAGCACGCAAGTGGCTGGATGATTTGCGCGGCTAAAGCAATATCTTCAGCGCTTTTAGTTTGATTGAGAACTCAACCTCAATAACTTCACCCATCGGGTCACCATCCAATTGAATTGGTGCCGGGTGATGCGGCCTAATCCTGATTCGACTGCTGCTGAGATTTTCTAGTGTCTTTACATTGGCAGTTGCATCCATCCACTTCCTGCCTAAGGCAAGCGGTCTCACCACTTGGTTTTGCCAGGTGATGCGAGAAAAGAAATCAATCCAGTTCCAAATTCTTCTTGGTCCAATAGCGGCCATGTCCAGCTGACCGTCGTCTAAGCGAGCATCCGGCATCATCGAGATAGCACCCGGCAACAGCCCAACATTGCCAACCAAGAGCGAGTAGCTCTTGAGGGTTCTAGTTTGGTCATTCAGGGAAACGTCGAATTTTTCAAACTTCAACGGCAAGGATCTGATTCCACCTTCTATATAGGCAATCCAGCCAATCTTTTTCTTTAGCTCGGGCTGGGTGTTCTCCATCAGGCGGGCGTCCATACCAACACCGGCAATGCCTGTAAACAAATACTCTTCAAGTGTTCCGTCTGGCCTGACAAGTCTGGCCTGACCAAGATCAATCTCATACGGCTTGCCACTCACCGCTCTTTTCACCGCAGTTTCTAGTGACAGCGAAAGTTTTAGATTTCTGGCAAGGATGTTGCCAGTGCCAATTGGCAAGATTCCGACGGAAGCACTTGAGCCAGCAACCTCCTGCACCACTCGACGCAGTGTCCCATCGCCTCCCGCCACCAATATCTTCTTATGGCCATCGGCTAATGCCGCCTTGGCGGCCTTTGCTCCCTGGCTTGATTTGTCGGTGGGGATGAAGGTTGGCTCGACAGCTAGTTTTTGAAAAGGTTTTTTGATTTGGGCAAGGGTGATTTTCTGCGGGTTATAAATCACAGCGAGCTTCACCGCATCAGCCTAACCTTGCTAAAGGTAGGCTGTAGTTCGTGATCGACCTAAATCTGCTTCGCGAAGACCCTGAAAAGATTCGCGTCTCCCAGCGCCAGCGCGGCGCCAGTGTTGAGCTGGTTGATCAAGCGGTTGAGCTCGATAAAGCCAAGCGAGCAGCTCTATCTGAATTTGAAAAGCTAAGGGCAGAACAAAACGCTCACGGCAAGCTAGTTGCCGCAGCTGCCAAGGAAGAAAAAGCCAAGCTGGTTGAGCACGGGCAGCAGTTAGCAGCCGGAGTCAAAGCCGCCGAGGCTAAGGCAAATCAGGCCGATGAAAAACTAAGCCAGCTGCTTCTAAAGATTGACAATGTTGTCATCGATGGCGTGCCAGCTGGTGGCGAAGAGAACTTTGTTGTAATCAAGGAAGTCGGAAACAAACCAGGCTTCTCCTTCGAGGCAAAAGATCACGCGCAATTGGGGGAGCTGCTAGATGTAATTGACATTGAGCGCGGTGTTAAGATTTCTGGCTCCCGCTTTTATTTCTTGAAGGGCTGGGGAGCAAGACTGGAACTGGCAATGATGCAGCTTGCTCTGGATCAAGCAGTCAAAGCAGGATTCACACCTCTTATTACACCCACTTTGGTCAGGCCAGAGGTGATGCAGGGAACGGGCTTCTTGGGCGAGCACTCAGCCGAGATTTACTACCTTCCCGACGATGAGCTATACCTAACCGGCACCAGCGAGGTCGCACTGGCTGGCTATCACGCAGATGAGATCATCGAAAACTTCGCAGAGCCGATTCGGTATGCCGGCTGGTCCACCTGCTACAGAAGAGAAGCCGGCAGCCACGGCAAGGACATCAAAGGCATTCTTCGAGTTCACCAGTTCAACAAACTGGAGATGTTCTCATACTGCAAGCCAAGCGAAGCAGAAGCAGAGCATGCGAAGCTGCTGGCCTGGCAAGAAGAAATGCTGCAGAAGTGTGAGCTGCCATATCGAGTTATCGATGTTGCTGCCGGCGATCTGGGCTCCTCCGCTGCCAGAAAGTATGACGTGGAGGCGTGGGTCCCATCGCAGCAGAAGTATCGCGAGCTAACCTCTACCTCTAACTGCACCACCTTCCAGGCCAGAAGACTAAATACTCGCTACCGCGATGAAAATGGCAAGACTCAGACGGCCGCCACCCTGAATGGAACCTTGGCAACTACCCGTTGGCTAGTTGCAATACTCGAGAATCACCAGCAAAAAGATGGCTCAGTTGTAATTCCAAAAGCACTTCGCCAGTATCTCGGTGGCGCTGAAGTGATTAGCCCCAGGGCATAACTCAATGGAAGATAAGTGGCTGATTGGCCTCGACATTGATGGCACGCTAGTTCATGACGATGGCTTTTTGTCGGATGCCGTAGTTGAGCAGGTTCAAAGAGTTCGCTCACTGGGCCATGAAGTATTCATCGCAACTGGTCGAGCAGCTGGGAATGCATACCCGGTTATCAAAGATTTAGGCATTGATAATTCCCACGCGGTTTGTTCTAACGGTGCTGTGACAATTAAAGTCGATCAGTCACTGCCGATGGGATACGAAACTCACACCGTCAAGACTTTTGATCCAGCAGATGTCTTAAGAGAACTAATTGCCAACTTGCCCGATGCGCACTTCGCGGTAGAAGATGTTGATGGCAGCTACCGCTTTCACAAACCTTTTCCTGCCTATTCGCTGGGTGATCGAAACTACGAAACCCCGCTGGAAGAGCTGCTGCACCACCCGGTAAGTCGAGTAGTAGTTCTATCGCCGCATCACGACGTCGCAGAGTTTATGCAGCTGATGGATTCAATCGGACTTCACTCGGTGAGCTATGCAATTGGTTACACCGCTTGGCTCGACATTGCCCCCAAGGGAATTGACAAAGGACACGGATTAGAGCTGCTGCGCAATCACTACGAGCTAGGTAAAAAAGTCTTAGTAATTGGAGATGGCAGAAACGATATAGAGATGTTTCAGTGGGCAAAAGCCCACGGCGGTTATGCCTTCGCGATGGGTCAGGCACCGGATGAGGTAAAGCTGGCAGCTACTGCGGTGACTGCAGCAGTTTCCGAGGACGGGGTGGCGCAGGTGCTGGCATCTCTGGAGGGACTTGAGTTTCTCGGCTAACGACTAAACTTCCCTACGGAGGTCTGTCCGAGTGGCCGATGGAGCTGGTCTTGAAAACCAGTGGACAGCAATGTCTCGTGGGTTCGAATCCCACGGCCTCCGCTCTGAGTTTGCTGAGAGCCGCTAGGCCGGGGTTTTGGCCTAGCGGTATCCTTATATTTCCTTTCAAAGAAGATCCCCTTGACCAATTCCGAGTATCAGTTTTTAAAGCCTGAAAAGCCCAAGCGGCGTTGGGTCAAACCACTCGTAATCTCGGTAGTAGTAGCCCTGGTTGCCGGATTGGCAGTGGCTGGCGGTGGAGTGGTTTGGGTTTTGTCCAGGCTGGCAGCAGCTGGAATTGACATTTATTCAACCGATGGCGAGACCTTTGATATCCCAACCGCCGAGGAAATCAATGGACCGATCAACATGCTTTTGATTGGCTCTGACACCCGCGAGGGCCAGGGTTCGACTGAATACGGTCCGGCTGGAGCAGAGCTGGCGGATGTGATGATTCTTCTTCACATCAACCAGGCCAGAACTAACGCCGTTGCGCTTAGCTTCCCCAGAGACCTAATGGTTGCAATGCCAGAGTGTCCAAACCCAGAAGGCGGGGATCCATATCCTGCGAAGGAATATGTTCAGATCAACTCCACTATTAAATACGGTGGTCCTGCCTGCACCCTTCTAACGGTGCAGAAACTAACTGGCATCCGAATCCCATATCTTGCAATGGTTGATTTCAAGGGCGTCATTGAGATGACCAGTGAGATTGGTGGTGTGACAGTTTGTGTTGCGGAAGACATAAACGATGATTACACCAAGTTGTATTTAGAAGCCGGTGAGCACACGTTGATGGGTAAGCAAGCCCTTGCGTTTCTTCGCACTCGTCACGGAGTTGGCGACGGTTCAGATCTTTCAAGAATTTCAAACCAACAGGTTTATCTAACCTCAATGGTGAGAAAGCTCAAGGACGAAGGAGCACTCACCAATCCATTCACCATGTTCAGGTTGGGAACCGCAGCGCTTGAGAACATGACCCTCTCACGATCTCTCACTGATCTTGGAGTGATGTTTGGAATCGCCAGGGAAGTCAATGATGTAGACCTGGACAAGATAGTTTTCCTAAAGCTGCCGATTTATGGGCTAACTGGTGAATACGCCGGTCGCGTTGGTTTATCAACGGAACGAGCAAATCTGCTGTTCGAAAAGATCATTGCCGACGAAGAGCTGGTATTAGCTAAGGCCAACCCAGGTGCTGGTGCCGTGGTGGAAGAAGACCCCAACGCCCCTGCCGA
>CAZGNP010000036.1:0-5967 GCA_964527155.1 uncultured Aquiluna sp. | reverse complement strand
TTTTTCTATTGACATATGTTATAAATATCTAAAAATAGAATTGATTTATCTTTTGACCTATATAAATTATATAATACAAAATATTTATAGATAGAATAAACCTTAAAAACTTTAAAGTCATGGGATGCGGATGTAAAAAAAACCAACAACCAGTACAACCAGTAGCAGAAACTCAACAACCAGCAACTGAGTCAGATAAAAAATAATTTATAGAAATTATGGGATGCGGATGTAAAAAAAATCAAGCAACACAACAAACTGTACAAACTCAACAACAACAAACTAATGAGTCTGTAAAAAAAGCGGTTACTAAAATCGTACAGAAATATTACAACAAAAAGTAATTTTAATTTAAGTGTTTAGACTAAGTTTTTTTTTAAGTAAAATTAGTCAAATAAACACTTAAAATAATAAAATGAGTTACTACGAAATTTACAACTACCTTGATGGTAAAAATGTATGTAATATTTTTGCAAATCTTATAGTAAACAAAATTCACGCGGAGGTTCCTGATGCAAAAACTGAAATAACAGTTAATAACGTCAGGAACTTTTTTATTGTTAAAGGTTCTACAACTTATGATAAAACAATAGATTTATCTGAGTTATTGATGAACTTTTATTCAAAACATTTTCCAAGTAAAGTAAACGATGTGAGGGTATTCGATTTAATCGTTTACAACAAATCAATTGAATATGAATCAATTAATACAAGTATTTCATCAAACAAATTATACGATATTAAACAAAAAGAACTACAAAGTTTTGTAAACGATTGTGTTTCTAAAAATATATTATTCAATTTCAAATACGTTGAGGATGAGGGTATTATTTATTACGACTGCGATAATGATAATATATCACAAGTAATAACACTTTTAGAAAACGAATTTGAAGGTTCTGTTTTACTAAAAGTAGACATGAGTAATGAATGTTTTATATCAGACAGAATCTACGGGTTATCACCTAATCTAAGATTATATGACTTATTGATGATTAATATTAAAAATCACATTTTTAGGTTATCATTAGGTAAAAAATTTAATTGTAACTTGAATTCAATAAAATTACCTCAAGATGTTGAAAACGAAGATATGTTTTTAACACTTAATGAAGATAGTTTTATTGTTCCGACAAAATGGTTGGAGTCTTTAATATTAGATGTCTTTCCTTTTGAATATAAAGAAGTTGAATCTGTTTTTGGAAATCTTGTTGATATGCAAGACTATATTATCACAGGTAAATGTGAACAATTAGAAGATATTAAATATATCAGGGATTTTTTACTAATTTAAGAAATACTTTTTAACCATTTCAACGCCCTCGAAGATGTCTTCATAATCTCTATCGGGGGCTAAAAGTTTAACATTTGACGCATTTTCTTCTTCATCTAATGTTAACAACATCATTGCTGGAACATATTCATTTTCAGTTACCCTAACAAACTCATCATATTCATCTTGGTGTTCGTGAATGTCTCTTTCAACAAAAGGTAATTTATTTTTTTTAAGTTCTTCTTTAATTTGTTGACAGAACGGACATCCTTCCATCGTGTAGACAACCGCTACTTTCATAATCTATCTATTGTAAAATATTTATTTAGACCATTTATTAACATAGTTATGTTTTGGTCTTTGTCTGTAAGTATATACAATTTATAAGTAGAGTCATTATCAATTTTATTAAAATAAAGCCATACCGGATTTTTACCCCAACGTATAAGTCCTTCCATATAATAATAAGCGTCGTCAAAAATGGATGATGACCACACCAATCCATTTTTTTCAATTAACGTATCAACACCTATTTTTGTAACATTTCTTGTTCTTGTGGTAGTTGGGTTTAATACACTATTATTTGTGGATTTATAATAATCTAAAATATGTTGTGGTATTTCTTGTTCTTTTTCCATTATATATAATTATGGTAATTCATCTAATAAATTATCGTACTCTAAATGATTTACTGGTACTTGTTCATAATCATAATGATTAAATTCGTCTGTATAAGTATCCCATCTTGGAGTCATAGGGATTACTTTGGTCCCTACAACGTTCGTTTCCATTTCAAATGTAGCATTTTGTTCAATTACTTTACCATTACGAAACTTTTTAATCATCTTTGGTAATTTTAACGTGCCAAGTTTATATAAAAGGTTAATATTTGCTAATTGAATATTTGCAACTTCAGAAAATGTTAGACTTGGTCTCTCATTAAACCTTGCTCTTTCTTGGACGTTTAGTATTTCATTTTTTCTATATTGGTATTCAACGGTAATTCTTTCCTGTCCGTCAACTGAACCTTTGCGAATTGAAAAGATTAAACAATCAGGTCTTTCAGAGTAAGTTCTTACACAATTTCTTTGGTGTTGCGATTCTTTCTCGTAATCATGTGTTTTTCTTAAAAGAACCGGATAATAAGTTTCTCCTTCATGTTCGATAGGTGTTTCTAAACTATCAACGTCTCCGTAGTATCTTTCAATCTCACCTTTTCTGTAAGAATCAATTAGTCTACTCCATTCTTCATGTTCAGTTCTTAGTTCTATTAAGTCGTTAAACTTCATTTTTACATTCTCACCATACTTTTTTAATTTATGTTTAAATTCTATATGGTCAATAATTGTAGAGAGACTTTCAAAGTCTATATCCAAATTAAGATTTGTAATCCTATCTTTTTCTTTATTTGATAGTATTTTGAATAAATTAATATAACGCTTTTTTGTTTCAAGATGTAGTTCATGCCAAAATTGACCTCCCCTTCTCTCTTTTTCTTCGTGGCATTTAGTAAGTAAATTATCATATCGTTCATAACTATGATAGTTTTCCTTGAAAATGCAATCATCTAATCTATTTATTCTATCAACCCCCAACATATGATATAACAAAACTATCCTTTCAAAATTAACCCATTCAGGTTGGTTCAATAATTTTTTTATTTTTGAACCTTTAAGGTTGTACATATTCATAAAGGCATCCACCAAATTGAAATTAGCCTTTCTCAATTCTTTTTTTGAAATGAAAGTGCCTGTAAATTGTAACCAACTATCGGGAAGTTTGGCTCCATTTATAAGATATAAGGTTAAACTATAAAAAGACTCAGGTAAATTTGTTTCAAAATTTTGTGAATCAACAATACCTAATCTATCCCAAATACTTTCTAAAAAACTAAAAACATAAGTTTCAGGGGCGATTTGTTTATCGATTCTTAAAGCATCCATTATACTTACTACAGAATACCAATTAGGGTTAACTTTCATAGATGACCCCATTTTTTGTTTCTTTTTACCAGTGTATGTTCCATAATAGAACATTTTAGTTTTGAAACTAAACGTAAAGAATTTTGTGAGTTTTCTTATCACAAAAAACTTACTTCCAACTCTCCTTGATGAATGATAATGTTGGTATTTAATTGATATTTTATCATCTCCTTCCTCAATAAAAACTCTTCGTCTTGTAAAGTTAACTGACGCTAAAGGATTACCATAATGTTTAACAAAACTTTCTTCATCCAAAGAAATATCTTCAGGATAAAACTTTTCACCTTTTTTTGTTAACCATGCGGTAGTAATCCCACGTTGTTCTTTAACGGGGCAAGTATCCATGTAAGTTTGTGTGTGATATTCTCGTTTTTCAACAAGTTTCTTAAATGTTTTTCCTTCTACTTGTAACATAGAATAAAGATAATAAAAACCCCCAGTTAATCAACCGGGGGTCTATTGTTTTTTTTACTAATTCATTGAGATTTGACCCATGTGATGGTTCATGAATGGAGTGACTACTTTTTTGATTTCTTCTTTTTTTCGTTCTGAGTTCAAAGATACAAGTAAGTCAATCATTTGTTGTCTTGTTGGTGCAACTTCCTTTTCTGACTCAAGGTTTTGTTTAGCTAGATTTCTAATCTCATCATAGAATATTTCACTATCTAAATCACCAATCAAAATTTGTAACTGGTCAGGATTTTTCTTAAAAAAACCCATGAAGTTTGTCATATAAATTTCTATCTCTACATTTCCCATAGGACAAAGATAATGAAAATTAAATTAAATACTATTCAAAAAGGTGTAAATTGTCATCAGTTTCCAACCTTTGTTTCAAACTATCAGGAATTGCATTTTTGTTACTTCCTTTCATGTTAACAACAGATAGTCTTGGCATTTCAGCGATACAATTTGGTAACATTTGAATATTCGGGTTATCAGGTAAAGATAAGAACTGAAGTTTTTTCAAGTTACAAATAGTATCAGGTAAACTTGCAACACATCCTACAAGGTGTAGTGCTGTTAAGTCTTGGAAGTTACCAATAGTTGCCGGAATATTCAAATTCAAGTTGTTTTGTGATTTTGCAATGAATTCCAATCTGTTGATGTTTTTTGGTAGAGTTTCAAAGAACTCATCAAACCCGTAAAGAGCAATGAACTTAGATGCTGAATCACCTGGATAATTAACAGAAACTTTTGTTCCACCACCACTAGACAAACCTTTCATGAATTCAAATTTGAAAAATTCTTTCATTCCTTCTTCATTTGTATTCAAAAAGTCAATTAAGTCAATTTGTCTATCATCTGGGTCCATAAATTGGTTAGATGGGAAGTGGAATTGGTAACGATACGCAGGTAGCCCTGAAACTTCACCATATTCTTTATCTGTTTGGAATTTTTTACCTGTGTTTGGCATTACAACATACAAAGGTCCATCTTTGATGTATTTATCAAACCAAGTAAGTCCAGGTGAAGATGTACACCATCTTGTTTCACCTTTACGTGGTTCTTGATAAGAACCTCCGTAAAAACAAGCGGCATCTTTACCAAGTTGTCCTGTATCAGAAATTCTAGCAATAGTCCAATCTTGACCACGATAAACAATATCAGCACCAGGGTGTTGATATGTTTTAGACGCTTCTTTTTTTTCAGCTGCAGTTGCTTTAGTTTTTTCTAAACTAAAATCTTTAACATTATCGTAAAGTGCTTCAGGTGTTAACTTATTGATATCTCTAAGTTCTTGAGGTAATCTATTTTTGAATCTTTCAAACTTTTGAAGGTCACCCGTTACTTTATAAAGGTCTTCCAAAAATAATTCTTGGTATTGTTTGTATGCTCCCTCATATCTTGGAGATTCAGGTGTCACATCTAAAGTAGTTGGACTCACAAAGTTTTTAAGTAACCATTGTGTGTATTTACCAATTTTAACATTATCCATGTCTTGAGGTTTAGCGGTGTCAATATCTATACCTTGAGGTAATTTAGATGTGGGGTCCGCAGCAATAATTGCAAACAAAGTCTGAAAAGGCATCATACCTTTTTTACCTTTTTCTTTTGGTTTTACGAATTTGTCAAAAAGAACTTGAAATCTTGAACTTTCAACGATTAAGTCTTTTAAGATGTTAGTGAAACTAATAGCCATTTTGATATTTTTTATTTATATAAATATTACAAATTTACAAAAACGAAGATTAATAATTCATAATTAGTAATTCTTCTCCCATATTTTGTTTTTCTCCTTTCTTTGCAGATGCCGCTTTAGCAAACTCTTTTTTCACCCAAGTGTATCGGTCTTCAGGGAACCATTCGTGAAGTAAATCAAAATCATAGTAAGACAACGAGAATTTACCATGAATATTGTGTAGTGTTTTTGCCAAACGTTCATGGTCATCTCTATCAAAATCATGATTATTATAATAGTTCTCAGTTTTCCAATAAGGTGGGTCCAAGTAGATGTATGTAGATGGTGAGTCATACTTTTCAATCACATCTGCAAAATCCATGTTCTCAACATCTGTAATTTTAAGAAAATGGTCAACCCAATCAGGTTTTGATAACTTATCCCTAAAGGTAAGAAATTTTGATTTATATTTCCCTTTAAGGTCAATAAAATTTGAAGTCTCAGGTTTTGACCCACTGAATACTTGTGTTAGAACATAAACATACTTAGCAGCAGTTTCATAATCGTAAGCCTGTACGCTGAAATCTTTA
>CAZGNP010000035.1:0-6675 GCA_964527155.1 uncultured Aquiluna sp. | reverse complement strand
GTGAACTTTGGCCCTACGCTGGTCGTCCAACCGCTTCTCGCTAAGCCAGGAGGTTTCTGAATGAAAGCACTATTCATTCAGCATGACCACGTGTCTCCACTGGGCCCAGTTGGTGAGCGCCTCAAGCAGCACGGCTTTGAAATCGAAACTTTGCTGATAGTTCCGGAAGAGAAGTATCGAGAGCCAAACGTCACGGTTCAGTTCCCAGAAGCCAGCAATTATGACCTAATCATTCCGCTAGGCGCTCCTTGGGGTGCCTGGGATGATGGCTGCATCGGCAACTGGTTGCAGCCAGAACTGAAGTGGATCAGAGAAGCAATAGAAAGCGACATTCCTGTTTTGGGAATTTGCTTTGGTGGCCAGCTCATGGCGAGAGCACTTGGTGGTTCGGTCGCAAGAGGACCCAGACCAGAACTTGGCTGGCACTTTATTCATTCAAAAGAACCAAACCTGATTTCAATCGGACCCTGGTTTCAGTTCCACTACGACAGATGGCAACTACCTCCAGGCGCGAAAGAGTTGGCGGTATCCCCGATTGCTTCGCAGGCATTCAGCTATCGCAAATCGCTTGCTTTGCAATTTCACCCAGAACTTGACCGCGAAGTCCTTGAGGGCTGGTTGATTTGGGACGGCAGGGAAGAACTGATCGAGGATGGGCAGAATCCGGATGTTGTCTTGCACCAAACCATCGCGCTCGAGGATTTGTCTCGCAAACGAGCATTTGAATTAGTGGATAACTTCCTAAGCCAAATAGCTGGCTTGTTACCCCAAAAAACCTCTTAGCAAGGCTGCCGATCCCTGCAGATGCTTGCGCATCTCTTCACTGGCAACGGCTGAGTCACCTCGCAGCACCGCCTGAATGATCGCCTCATGCTGTTTATTGGAATGAGCAATGTTTGGGGGCAGCAGCGGAATTTGATCCAGCAGTTCGTTTACGCGCATTCTGGAATAGGCAACCTCGGTGACCAATTTGCTCGATCCAGTTACTTCAGCTACCAGCAGGTGAAGTCGGGAGTCGAGCCGTCGATAATCTTGTGGCTTTGCCTTGGAGGTTTCCTCGTGTGCTTTCCAAAGCGCCACTCTCACTTCTTTACTCAGTTCAGCACCTGCTGCAGCGAAAGCTGCGCCACACTCAACAACTTCACGGAAAACCAAAATGTCGTCAATTTCGGACTGACTGATTTTGGTCTCGGTTGCTTTTTCAAGTGGCAGCTTCTCGGCCACGAAGGTGCCGCCGTATCTACCTCGTCGAATGCTGAGATAGCCAGCCTCTGCTAAAGAGGCAGTGGCATCTCGAATGGTGTCTCTTGAAACATCTAAAAGTGAAGCTAACTCTCTCTCACCCGGAAGTCGATCACCGGGCGAGGCAAGACCAAGTCGAATAGTTTGAAGCAACCTTTCGACGGTTTCTTCAAAGGCGTTGCCACTTCGTATTTTCTTCAGCAGAAGTGAGCTGTTGCCAAGTTCTATTGGCTCCAGCTCACTCAGCTCGAAGTTTTTCATAGTGGAGTTACGTAGTGTCCTGAAATACCGCCATCAACCAAGAAGGTTGAACCAGTTATGAAGGAGCTGTCATCTGATGCTAAGAACGCAACAGCGGCAGCTAGTTCTTCGGGGTTAGCAAATCTTCCCATTGGGATGTGGATTAGTCTGCGGGCGGCTCGCTCTGGATCCTTCGCAAACAGCTCCTGTAATAGCGGGGTGTTTACCGGTCCTGGGCACAGAGCGTTGACTCTGATTCCCTGACGAGCAAACTGCACACCAAGCTCACGGCTCATGGCAAGCACGCCACCCTTTGAGGCGGTGTAGGAGATTTGACTGGTTGCGCTTCCCATCACTGCAACGAATGATGCGGTGTTGATGATTGAACCAGAACCCTGCTTAGTCATGTGCTTCAGAGCTGCACGGCAGCACAGGTAAACGCTCTTGAGGTTTACGTCTTGCACCTTTTGCCAGGCTGGCAACTCTGTAATCTCAATTGAGTCATCATCTGGTGGTGAAATACCTGCGTTATTGAATGCGATGTCAAGTCTTCCATAGAGCTCAACTGCTTTGTCGAAGAGATTATTTACTTCAGCTTCGTCTGCCACATTTACTTTGACGAAACTACCGCCAACTTCTGCCGCCGCCTTTTCACCCGAGACCGGATCCATATCACCAATCACAACCTTTGCTCCTTCAGCTGCGAAGCGCCTTGCGGTTGCTAGACCGATACCTGAACCACCACCTGTGATGACGGCCACTTTCCCAGCCAGTCGCTGAGTCAGATCGATTTTTGTTATTGCCATTTTTTCTCCTAGTCGGCGGGGTAGTAGACAGTTTTTTCTTCGGTGAAGTGCAGCGGAGCATCTGGTCCAAGTTCACGACCCAGTCCTGACTGCTTGAACCCACCGAATGGCGTGTTGAAGCGAACAGACGAATGAGAGTTGACCGACAGGTTTCCACTCTCTACCGCCCTGGAAACTCTGATTGCTCTACCTAGGTCTCTAGTCCAAATCGATCCACTGAGCCCATACTCGGTGCTGTTAGCAATCTCCAATGCCTCAGCTTCATCCTTGAAGCGATAAACCGAAACAACCGGACCAAAGATTTCTTCGGTCATGCAGCGGTCGCTTAGTTGATCTGGTGTAACAACGGTTGGTGCGAAGTAGTAGCCCTTCCCCTCCGGCGCAGATCCGCGGAACGCAACTTTGGCATCGGTTAGATAGCTGCTGACAGATTCAAGGTGCTTCTTGGAAACCAGTGGGCCCATTTCAGTTGCATCGTTAGTTGGGTCGCCAACCATGAATGCCTTTACTGACTTCTCCAGTCCTTCCATGAACTTGTCATAGACGGATGCTTGAACCAAGATGCGGCTGCGAGCACAGCAATCCTGCCCTGCATTTTCAAACACAGAACTTGGAGCAGTTGCTGCAGCCTTTTCAACATCGGCATCGGCAAAGACAATGTTGGCGCTTTTACCACCAAGCTCCAGGGTTACTCGCTTGACCTGGTCAGCGGCCTTCTTCATTACTTCTTTACCTACTTCGGTGGAACCGGTGAAGACAATCTTGCCGACCTTGGGGTGTGAAATGAATCGCTCTCCAACCACCGACCCCTTACCAGCAATCACCTGGAACAAACCTTCTGGCAGTCCTGCCTCCAGCGCCAGCTCACCCAATCGCAAGCTGCTAAGGGGCGTCCATTCCGCAGGCTTTAGTAAAACGGCGTTACCAGCGGCGAGGGCAGGTGCAAAGCCCCAACTGGCAATTGTCATCGGGAAGTTCCAAGGAGTAATGACACCAACAACGCCAATCGGATCGTTGTAGGTAATAGCGATTCCGCCTGCAACTGGAATCTGTTTTCCACTTAGTCGTTCGGGTGATGCTGAGTAATATTCCAAAACATTTCGAACGTGGGTTGCCTCCCAGCGTGCTTGCGAGATTGGGTGACCTGAATTTCTAACCTCTAGTTGAGCAAGTTCTTCGATGTGCGATTCAACAACCGATGCAAAGTCATGCAGTGCTCTTGCCCGATCTGCTGGATTTAGCGCAGCCCACTTCTTTTGCGCTTGCACAGCCTTAGCAACTGCCGCGTCAACTTCTTCGACGGTGGCGTGAGCAATGGTTTCCATTGCCTCTTCGGTTGCCGGGTTGATAAGTGTGTAAGTCATTTACTCTCTCGATATCTCTTTGCGGCACTAACTAGTCCTTGGAAAATTCGCACATCGTCCAGTGTTTGTTCCGGGTGCCACTGCACGGCGACACCAAATGGGTGGTCTTCTAGCTCAATAGCTTCAATCACACCGTCGTCCGTTTTGGCAGTAACTTTTAGCCCTTTGCCAAGTTGATCGATTGACTGGTGGTGATATAAAGCAGCGTTATCAACTGATTCCCCAACTAATCTGGCCAGCGTTGACTGAGCCGCTACTTGCACCTTCATTGGTGTGAATACGCCACCACCTTGTTGATAGCGGTTATCGCCAATCACATCTGGCAGGTGCTGGGTTAGGGTCCCACCGCGATTGACGTTCAGCATCTGGGCGCCTCTGCAGATTCCTAAAAATGGCAGTTTCATCTCAACCGCTGCACTTAGCAGTTGGTCTTCTAGTGCGTCACGAAGACGATCTGGTTCTTCTGCTTTTTCGTGCGGGGCTTGACCGTATCTGGCAGACTCAATGTCTCTTCCACCACAAATCATCAGAGCATCAACACCGCTGAGAATTTCCTTGGCGTCTTCCAAAGTCACTGTCTGCGGAGGAATCATGACTGCTAGACCGCCGGCTCTAGTGACACCCTCTATATAGAAGGCAGGAATCATCGCGAACTCGGTGTCCCAGACGCCGGTCTGGCCGCGCTGGCGATAGGTGGTGAGACCAATTCTTGGTTTAGGTTCGCTCAAAGCCGCGCACTCTTTCCCACTCAGTGATGGCGCTGGAGAAGGCCTTGATCTCGGTGTTTGCGTAGTGAACGTAGTGGTCAACTACCGCTTTACCAAAGACTTCCCTGGCAACCTTTGAGTTTTTGAATAGCTCAACCGCCTCGGTCATGGTTGCAGGAACGTGGGGCTTGTTGGAGGCGTAGCCGTTACCGGTTGTAATCTCTTCCAGCTCTAGCTTGTTTTCGATGCCGTAGATACCAGCAGCAATCATGGCTGCGGTTGCTAGGTATTGATTAACGTCGCCACCCGGTACGCGGTTCTCCACTCGCAATCCGTGACCTTGACCAACCACACGTAGTGAAACTGTGCGGTTATCAATACCCCAGGCCACCGCGGTCGGGGCAAAGCTTCCCTCAACGTATCTCTTGTAGGAATTGATTTGCGGCGCATACAGCAAAGTAAATTCGCGCATCAAAGCAATTTGTCCAGCCAGGAAGTGCTTGAAAGTCTTAGACATTCCGCGCGGATCTGATTTGTCAGCAAAAACTGCCGAGCCATCGGTTCCCCGGAATGACATGTGAATGTGGCAAGAGTTTCCTTCGCGCTCGTTGTATTTCGCCATGAAGGTGAGGCTCTTGCCGTGCTTGTCTGCAATCATCTTGGCGCCGGCTTTATAGATACTGTGGTTGTCGCAGGTAGTGACTACTTCGTCATACAAAAATGCAATTTCTTGTTGACCTAGATTGCACTCGCCTTTTACGCCTTCGCAATACATCCCAGCTGCATCCATCGCATTTCTAATTTCGCGCAGCATTGGTTCCACTCGAGTCGATGCAAGTAAGTCGTAGTCAACGTTGTAATCGGTTGAAGGCTTGAGGTCTTTGTAGCCCTTGGCCCAAGCATCGCGGAAGGTGTCATCAAACACGATGAACTCAAGTTCAGTTCCAACAAAAGCCTTCATGCCAAGTTTCTCAAGTCGCTCAACCTGGTGCTTCAAAATTGAGCGTGGTGATTGTGGAATTACTTCGTGAGATGTGGTGTGAAGATCTGTGGTGACAATCACGCTGCCTGGTAGCCAGGGCGCCATGCGCATGGTCTTCATATCTGGAATCATCGCCATGTCTGCGTAGCCGGTGTCCCAGGACGAAATCTCATAACCCTGGATGGTGTTGTTTTCAATGTCGACAGCCAGCAGGTAGTTGCAGCACTCTGCTCCGTGATCGGCAATGTTGTCTAGGAAGTGGCGGGCAGCTACTCGCTTACCGATTAGTCGACCCTGCATGTCCGTGAAGGCCATGATGACGGTGTCGATTTCGCCCTTTGAGTGAAGGGTTTTCAGCTGCTCCAGATTGATGTAACCGGTAGTGGCCATGAGGCGTTCCTCTTCTTTGAGGTTGGTTTTCCAACCATTAGAACCCACTTTATCGAGGGCTTCTAGACCCCAACCTACTCTTGGGGCGGATTTTGGGCAATTTCAATCCTGAGAAAACTCGGTTAATTTTTTGCCCAAAGGTTGGTCAATCCGGCTATTGGAGGTCTAAAGTCAATATCGCAAAACCATACACAATGTCGTGCGTGGGAAGCACCTCGATCCTCGAGGCGCCTTTCTGGAGCGGCGGATAGGAATATGAATGTCTTCGGACAACATGAAGGTCTCAGGCGTTACCTATAAACGACCTGAAGACGGTTACTTTGAGAAGCGCCAGCTGCGCCGAGCGGCTGGTGTTTTTGGTCTCTGGGGTCTTGCGGTTGCCGCAGTTATCTCCGGTGACTTTTCAGGTTGGAACTTCGGACTAGACGTTGGTGGCTTTGGCGGTCTGCTGATTGCATTCGGCATCTTGGTCATCATGTACTACGGTTTGATGTTTTCAATCAGTGAGATGGCAGCAGCCATGCCACACACCGGTGGTGCTTACTCATTTGCAAGAACAGCCATGGGCCCCTGGGGTGGATTCATCACAGGTCTTGCTGAAACTATTGAGTATGTAGCAACGACAGCGGTGGTGGTGTTCTTCTCCGCCAGCTATGCAGACAGCATCACATCAACACTGCTCGGAGTTTCACTCCCTGCTTGGGTATGGTGGCTGATTCTTTATGCAGCGTTCATCATTTTGAACGGCATGGGATCACAAACCTCTTTCCAGTTCTCGATTGTTGTTTCAATCATTTCGCTGGGAATCATCTTGGTGTTCTCGCTAATGGCAGCCTTCTCAGGACTATTTAGTTTTGACAACCTCTTCAACATCGTCCCTGACCCAGGGCAGACGGCATTCTTGCCATTTGGTTGGGAAGGAATTTTGTTTGCAATTCCATTCG
>CAZGNP010000034.1:0-7160 GCA_964527155.1 uncultured Aquiluna sp. | reverse complement strand
CTATATTCAAATTTCTTTTCTTCACCAAAAACATTTTTTTCAAACCCATTTTTAGTAATGATAGTTTCGTCAACGTCAGTTAATATTTTATGTCGTCTTATATAATATTTAGATTTAGTTTCAGTTATATTGTCAGGATTAATGACTCTTTTGAATAAACCAGTAACACCATTTGCAAATGTGGTTCCAGTGTATCCATAATTGTAAATGTTAAAAATATATTCACCACTATCTAATTCACCTGAACCTAAAGAATAAACTTGAAATAGATTTACTTGATTGTAGAAAAACGATAACTCAACGTACTCTCCAACTGTCAATCCGTGAGGTGCAATACATTGGAAACTGATTACGTTTGCACCGTTTTGAGTTCTATTAATTATTGAGAATGGTATTCCTTGAGATGCAACCCAATTAAATGAACTATTGTTCAAATTATATGATAATTGCTTAGTATCATCATTACTATAAGGATAACTAATATAATATGTCCAATTGTATGTATAAGCACTCTTAGATTTATAATCAATGTGTTGGTCAGTAATGTTTGGTCTGAAAAAATCAAATTCATAATATTGAGGAAATCCTTTCCAAACTCCATTAACCGTAGATTGTATTGGGTCAACATAATATAGATTGTCTCTAAAAGGTAAGTATTGAGTGGTTCCTGTATAAGTATTGGCATATAAATACGTAACCTTAAACGTGGGTCTAAATACAGTACACGATTGTCTTTCATCATTATATACCTGAGCTAAGTTAATACTTTGACTTCGGTCATACTCTACAATAAGTTGTGATTGACTTTCTAACGTAACCGAAATTTCTTGGTCAACAAAAGGTGCTGACTTGTATTTTTGACTACTAGGTATAATGGTATATTTATTCACTTATAGAATATTTTGTTTTGAATTTATCCAAAGCACTGTTACCTTTAATTACCCCAAAATAAAAGTGGTTAGGTGCGCCAACCAAGAATTTACTTAGTGGAATACCTGCCATGCTGTATGAGTATGCTCCGTTTGAATTAACATTAAAAATATATCCTCTTTGATATATATCATTTGTATTATTTGAACCAACAAAATAAGTTGGCGGATTAATATTTCTTCTATCTAAAGACTGATAATTAAATCCAAAAATACCTGTGGTATTAATATTTGGTGATTGGTTTGTTTTCCAATTATTAGTTTGACTTCCAAAAATATTTTGTGTAGGTCCTTGATTTAATTGCCATTGATAAAATGGTACATATTGAGATTTAATACCGTATGGATATGTGATTGCAGTTGCGGTAGGGTTAGGTCTAAAATTAATCACACCAGGACTTAAATAATCCTTATTCTGTAAATCTACAGTTGTAGATGAAAAGAAAACACCCATAGTCGGTGATTGACTTGAACCAATAATAACAACAGGGTCATCAACAGAACCAGTTGCAACGTAAAACTCAGGTGAAAATGGGATTACTCCGTATTCTGAATTTATTGACATGCTTTGAGCCAAATCACCATCAATTCGTTTATCATCACGGCCAAATAACAAATCTAAACCATTATCTTTACTTATAGGTAATTGTTGTAAGAAACTGCTATTAGCAATTCTTGATATTACAAATAAATTTACCAAATCAGATGTATCAGAATAACTTGTCGGGTTTAAAGTATTCATGATATACGCTTTAGCTGATGGCTCATAAATAATTTCTTGATAAACCGCATCTTTCATACCCAAATTAACAATAGTTGTCGGGAATAACAAATTTCTTTCATTTGTAGGTTTTCTAAGTAATCCTGTTGGTCTACCTATAAATCTATTAGATGTAGAACCTGTTAGGTATGGTGAACTTCGATAATAAAAGTTATTTGTTTTATTGTCAAAATATATAAGTTCTTTTGCAAATCTAGGAGGTAATGGTTTATTTTGTTTATCAAAATATGTGTCCACTTGTATTGGGAACATATATAACGAACCATTAACCCAATTGTTAGTAAATGTTTGTGATAATACTCCTCGACATAAACCATAGAAAAATCTAAATCTATACCCCCATTCAGCAAAATTTGAAATGTCTTGCCCAAGTGTTATGAACGGTTTTTCAACAAAAACATAACACCCGTTTTTAACCCCATCAGTACAATTAGGTTTAACTCCAAAGGTTGTACCAAATCCCTGATAACAATCTAATCCAACCATATTCTCACAACTACCTAAAGTATTCAACACATTCTCAGAAGCAATTTGACCTTCAATGTCAGGTGTAACTTCCGATGCACCTGTGCTATATCCTGGAGTAATATATGTTAATTCATTACCATCATAAATGTAAGTTGCAAATCCAAGGTTTTGTTGTAATAAACTAACACTACCCCTTAAGTTTCCACTATCAATAAAATCAGACGAAGGCAATCTATCCGTTCTCATGATGTTTTTAGCATTATTGGTAATATTAAGTTGAGTTAATCCTGTAAGTGAAGGATATAAAATAGGACTAAAGTATGTTGTACCAAAGGGTCCGTAACTTTGTAATGTTGGTGGTATTGTTGAATTATTAGCAGGATACACAGTTAACGGATTACCCCACGTAATTGCACCTCCTGATAAATCTTCTGAAGTATCATAATCATTAACTGATACGGCACTTTCATAATATACGTTTGTTGTTTTAGTCGATGCACCCTTAACGGTTCCATATAATGGTGTGGAATTTACATAATAAGATGAATTGTACGTAGCACCTGGTACTATGACCGCTCTTGGATTTCCATCCAATGCCCCATAATAACCAACATTACTTGTCGTATAAGAAGAAAATTGTAAACCTGGTGTTGTTGAGCCAGCAATACCTGGAGTAAAGAAATATGATTGGAAATATATATTATCCTGTACGTTATGTTGGGGTACAAATGTTTGCGAACCTGTTGGGACTTTTTGTATTGGAATATTTAATCTTGTATTTGCAGTAAATGTCCAATTTGGGTCACTTTCATTTGTACCAAATAATGTTCCAATAGAATATTTGTTTGGTATTTTTGGTGAATAAGGGTCAACACCTCTTTGTAAAATTAAAATTACTTGTTTCGTGAATCCGTCAAGATAACTTGTAGGTGTTAAATTAACAGTATTTTCCAAAGTTTTGGCACCTGTTGGGTATGGTATTACTCTATCAAGATAATTTTCTATTATACTTGTTTGTTGTAATACACCTTCAAAAAATCCTCCTGTATTTGCAGCGTTCTCTACAAACGGAACTGTTACCCCATTGACGGTAGATGTGCTTATTGTTATCGCAGTTAATACTTGGTAATATTCGATATCTGATGGATAGACGTATCTTTGACACGTCTCACCGCTGTTTATTAAAGTGTATGTTGCAGTACCACCTAAAGTTCCTAAATTTATACAATCGTCATCTGATATTGTTTGAATACCTAAAGTTATAGCATTATATGTATTACTATCACCAACACAGTCACCATATGTAATTGTACCTAAACTAGTAACGTCCACAGTAATATTACTAACACAAGTTACATTTGGATTTGCAGGTATTGTGTATAAAGTACTTAAATTATTTAATGGGTTTGATGGGTCGGCGTATTCAACATTAATTGGAAATTCATTTGTTTGTATTCTACCATTTATTCCATTTACTGTATTTCCTCCACTTGTTGTACCACTCCACAAATAATTACTATCTGTACTTTTATTTGGGTTGACAAAACTTAATAATGTTCCTGCAGAAAAAGATTGCGTTGCAAGAACTGTTAATGTATTATCATAATGATAGGTTAGATTATTCTCAGAAGCAAACGTAACTTTAATTCTATTAGTACCTTCAAAATATTTAGTCTTTAAATTAAAAATATTAATTCTTTCTCCAATTGGTATTGTTTGTTTTTGAATTGACGAATAGAATGAAAACGGGGTTGCACCTTTGGCACATTTAAAAGACAATGGGTTTGATGGTGTTAAATTATTTGTCGCCATTGCAAGTGGAATTGTGGTAAGCCAATTAGAGTTACCAAATTGTTCACTAAGTTTTGTACTATACAATTCGGGATTTGAAACTTGAGTCAATAAACCTGAATCAGGTACTGAGGCGGTTTGAGTAGGATTAATTGGTGCGGATTGAGTAGTTCCACAATCACACGCCTGACATTCAGGATATGTAATCATAGGAAGTTTAATTGGTCCAAGTTCTTTATCCTTACTCAAAAATAGATTCGCCAATAACGCAACAGTATGATACAGAATTAATAATATCGTTCCAACATATTGTATGATTGTAAAAAATATTGAAAATAGAAAATAAATTAAATCAAAATTCCTAAAACCCTCATTTACAGGGAATTTATTTATTGTATTATCACAATCTTGACTATCAATTTCTTTAATACCAATAAACCTACCTCTATCTCCATTTTTAAATTCATCAATAAGGCCTGCAACTGTGTACACCCTATTATATTCAAACTCATAAAAAGTGTCTTCACAATTAACTGCGGCGTTTATATTGGTATATCCTGACCAATCTAAACCAAAGTAATATGAACCTGATAATTTTGCCAGTGTTGAAGATGATGTTGAATAGTTCGGGTCGGAAATATCATCAGACCATCCATATTCTCTAATGTTTGGTACTAAAAAGTAAGGTCTTCTGGTTTGTTCCGTAAGAGAATTAGGTTGAGTCCACTTAATTTTAAACCTATATTTTGATTTAGTTGGAATCCCTATTGACGGGTCATTAGATAAAATCTTTTCCCCAAATTCGTTTGTTACAACATAATCCAAATTCATTGGTAATTCTGTTAACCAAACTCCATCACCATCTATAATATTACCCGATTGTTCTAATACATATTGTTCTAAAATTGGGTATCCGTTATTGTCTTGGTCAATTGTTTGTCTTATAGCAAGTATTTGTCCAGGTCCTGATTGTAATGAACAAAGATTCCCCATGTTATCTTTTGGTTTAGCACTTTGTCTTACTCTAAATTCGTCGGAAGTTGAGTAAATTGAGCCCATGAATACTGATGTTGGTTGTATATCAATATTTGCTTCATCACGTAAATCAAAATCAACTCGGTTAATTGCAATATCACAAACTGCAGGGTCTCCCCATAATGGAGACACCTCAACGGTCTTAACTAAATTAATGATTTGAGGTAAAGAGTTAAGGTCATTTGAACTTCTAAATGTATTACCAGCAACTTGAGTTTCAGTTGCCAAACCCATTCTGATTAAATCTTGAGGTGTTAATGAAAACTCCCCTATATCAGATAAATCAACATCCATGACTATAGTTTGGTTCCCTAACGGAACACCCATAATCATGTAGTCACCACTTTCGTTAGTTTTTGCAGTTAGTTTATAATACCTATCAAAAATTTCAACAGCAGTATTCCCTGTTAAAACATCAAGTCTTGAAGGTAAAGTTCCCGTGGCTGCGTGTGTTGAAAATGATTTTTCATACGGTAATAAATTATATCGATATCCGTCCTCATTTTTGTCTTGAGGTGATTTGTATGGATATATACTTGATATTATAGGGTTAGACTCATCAATAGGTAATATCGGTATAAAAATAGATACTCTTGCATTTGGTAATCCAAATCCATTGTTAGCGGTAACCCTACCAACAAGAACCCCATAGTCCGCACAGTTTCTTGTATAGACATCTTCTTGTTGAAGTTTTAAAGACAGAATCTCTAATTGTTCAAACTCTTGGTCTAACTGTACATTAATTGTTTTAGTAATACCTAACTCGGTTCGTATTCTATATGATTGACCCATTAATCTCTTTAGTTAATAAATAGTTTATGCGGTATTTTTAAAGTTTACGCACACAATTAAATAATAACTTAAAGAAAAAATAAATAAACTTGTTAAGAGAAAGTAATTGATTGGAAGTTCTTAACCGACACTCTAATATCTTTACCAGGGTATCTTATTTGGTAAACTTGTGATGGTTGAGCGAATATAGTATCATCAACAGGTGCAATCAATTTCAATGCTGGGTCCGCATATTCCATAGATGTTTCTGCCGAAGAATATTGTCCTCCAACTTCATTGAATACATCCAATCCCGCAACGGTCAGTACTCCATTTGTGTTTTGAATAATACTTCTAATTTCCGATAGATACACGTTTTGACCTAATTGTCTTGTTTGTGGGTTGAAGTAAGCTGATACTTTATCAATAACACTTGAAATAACTTGTCCTGAGTTTTGAGCAGAGTCTAAAACTATTGATATGTCCACACTTAAATCAATAACCTCAGCACTGAATATTGAAATATAGTCATTCATCATACGATAGTTTGATAGGTAATTAGCAATGTTTTGTCTTAAAGTATTTGAAACAATGTTTGTTAATTTACCTGATGTATCGTAAGATAATATTTGGATTAGTATTTTGTTATCGTTTTCAGTTATTGATACTTTTGCAGGTGCTCCGAATTGAGCTGGCATATTTCTAATAATTGATTCGTAATCCTGAACTGTAACCGCTCTCTTTTGAGCCGCAAAGTTAAATGATACGTAGTTTCTAATTTCCTCCAATGATGGTATTCCTGCCCCACCAACCGCTGCAGTTACGTTAACACATCTTAAAGAGTTGATAACCGCTGAGTTCGTAGTTTCTGAAGGACCATTAACAAAGAACGAAACTGTACCTATTTGATTAATTACGTTTGTACCTAAGTTTGTTGCTAATCCACCACCAACTCTATACTGAATAAACAAAGTAGAGTTTGGTGTTAGTGTAGAACCTAATGAGAAGTTGTTTGAATATTTTTGAAGTTCTAATGTTGTACCTAAAGTCGTAAATTGATTCAATTGGTCTTGAGCAGTATTTGTACCTCCACCAAATGTCATCTTTTTAAATCCTTCAGGAGTATATTCAGTAATAAATCTATTTTGTGTTTGGATGTATCTACCAACTTTAATACCTGGTTGGTCAGAAACTTTTGTAGGGTCTTCAATAAAGACTCTATCTTCAGCCAAAGCATCCACCTCGTACCATCTGTTCTCAGCACCTAAGAATTCCGCAGTTGTTGGAATGTTGGTATATTGAGTTCCGTTCTTTAATAAAACACTTGTAATACCCAATACATTCTTTTCAGGTAGAAATAATTCAAAGAATGGTTTAACATCATT
>CAZGNP010000033.1:0-7819 GCA_964527155.1 uncultured Aquiluna sp. | reverse complement strand
GCCATTCGGAAGGCAATTTGTTCCGGTAGCTCGGATTCGTAATCTTCGCTCAAGCTATCCGCCAATCAGTAGGTTGTCGATCAGTCTTACATCCCCTACCCAAGCGGCGATTAGCAATAATCCGCCACTAGCAGGAAGCTGGTCGACTATCTCAAAGCTTTGTGGATCCACAAGCTCCAGGTATTCAAGTCTAGCCTCGCTGGCAAGCTCAGCCTTGGCGGCAGCGAGGATCTGTTCTCGTTTTTTACCAGCTCTACTTCCCGCCACCAGTGCTCGAGAGAGACTTCGTGCAGTTTCCATCTGTTGGGCGCTAAGTCTTGAATTGCGGGAGGAAAGAGCGAGTCCATGATCATCCCGAACTGTCGCGCAACCAACTACGTTCATTGGATCTCGTCTGCCTGCCGAAATTTGCTCACTAACCATCTTCCTAACCAGCGCCAGCTGCTGAGCATCTTTTTCGCCAAAGTATGCGCTGTCTGGCTGAACCAGATCAAACAGGCGACTTACCACCTTTAGCATTCCGGCGAAGTGCGCAGGACGAAATTCCCCTTCGAACTTTTCACCAATTGGTCCCGGAACTGGTTCGGTCAGGCTCATCCCCGCTGGAAATACTTCCTGCGTGCTCGGAGAAAATAAAACATCCACACCTGCATCCGTGAGTAAACGCGCATCGACTCCAAGCGTTCTCGGATAAGAATCAAAGTCACTTTTCTCGCCAAACTGCAGCGGGTTGACAAAAACTGAAACCACCACAAACTGATTTGCTGCTTGCGCTGCTGAAACCAGCGAGAGGTGACCGTCGTGCAAGGCACCCATCGTTGGCACGAAGCCAACGCTCCTGCCCTGCTCTTTTGCTTTTGAAACGAGCTCGGCTAACTCTTTAGCACTGTGACAGAGAATCACTCAGCATCTCGCGGATCTATTGGTTGAATCGGGGCCGCTAGCGCATCATCCACCGCCGAGCGAACAATCGGTCCAATTAGCTTTGCTGGATCTGAAACATCGGACTCAGCCAAGATTCCCTTCGCTTGCTGCACCACCAAAGATGAAAAGTCTCGCGCCACTTCAAACGCCTCAGCATAGGCAGCTCGCTGATACTCGGTTAGTTCTACTGGCTCAGCACCAATTTCAATTACCAGCGCCTGCGCAATTGCTCGATAGGGATCAGGTGTTGACACCACAAAGGTCGCGTCCTTCATCACACTTAAATCCATCGAGGTGCCGGTGAAATGCATTAGCGGATGCATAGCAATCGGGATCGCACCCTGCTGGGCAGCATCAGCCAGCACGCCGTATCCGCGGTGGGGCGAGAGATGAAGAACTATTTTTCTTGGTCCAAACAACTGCAAATCTGCTAGCCCCGCCACCGTGAGCTCAATGTCATCAGGTGGAATTGCAAGAAGAATTAATTCAGCTGCCTCTACTACCGCTGCCATCGGTGCGATTGGAACGTCTGGCAACAGCGCTTCAATTCGATCAATTGCTGCAGGGGTTTCGACATAGACGCCAATCATTTCGTGACCGGCGTTCGCCCATGCCTTGGCTAAGACAGGACCGGCTGGCTCATTGCCAATTACACCTATCTTCACTCTGTCCCCTCACCAGGATCACGCGGTGCTCGGCAGTTATATTCGCCCAGCAATCCGCCACCGAGCATACTGGCGCTGCCCAACAGGCCCAAGACTGTTGGCAGTACCAGGGCAGTGGGTGCAACGCTGAAACTAATCAACCACAAAAGTTGACCCAAATGCCACCCCGCGAATAATGAGCCGGTCAAGGCGACGGCCCGGGCAACCAACAAAACCCGAAATGCGTAGAACGGATTCGGACGATTGGGCCTTGGTCCACTGTCGTACTTCTCCGCCTTCTTGCGGTATCTAAAGATTGGCAAGCTCGCCAAATAGATGGCAACTGAAATAACCGGTAAAACAATCAGCATTGAGCCAGGGCTAACAAGAAAGCTGTAACCGAAGCTGGTTGCAAGTTGCGAAGTAGAAAGCCCGGCAACTAAACCGACTGCAAGAAACATCAGCAAAAAGGTTGGGGGTAGGTTCTTCACTTTTCTAACTCCGCAATCAAGGACGCTATCTTTCCGTGCCCCGGGATTTCGGCTTCTGGCTGAAGTTCAAACCAGGGTTTCAGCACAAATAATCGCAGGTGGGCTCTGGGGTGAGGAATAACCAAGTCTTTAGAATTAATTTCCGCATTTCCATAAACGATTACATCAACATCAATCGTTCTGTCTTGCCACTTTGTTTCTCTAACTCTGCCGAGCGAGTTCTCGATTTGCGATGTCAGATTGTGCAGCTCGTGTGCAAATAATTCAGTTTCTACAATTGCCACGGCATTTATGTAGCTGGGTCGCGACTGGTCCTCCCCAACTTCGGTAATTGCCACTGTTTCTAGAAAAGACGAGGTGGCAATCAATTTAGTGGAGGGAAGGTTTTCAATAGCTGTCAGCGCTTCTCTGAGGTGCTGTTCGCGGTCGCCAAGGTTGCTTCCTAGTGCCAAGACGGCTCTAGTTCTCACCGCGTGCTCCAGAAATTGTCACTGAGACATCTCGCACGGTATGACCGATGGGTGCTGCGGGTTTGTGAATCGTGATGGTGGCTCTGAGTACCCTGGGGTCAAGCGCCAACACTGTTTTACTCACCTCGCTGGCCAAGCTTTCAATCAGATCAAACTTTCGTTGAGTAGCAACCTTCACCACCTCATCCGCAACGGTTGCGTAGGAAACTGTTGAGTCAATGTGATCCTCGCTGCCTGCTTCAACATCCATGTGCACATCGATAAAGAAGTCTTGGCCGTAGTCCTTTTCGCTTTGCAGCACCCCGTGATAGGCATAGACTTTCAGGCCATCGATTCTCACCTTATAAATCACTTGGCTTCCGCTTCTTTCAGGGCTGCTACCACGCTAATCGCATCCACCGTGGCCTGGACGTTGTGAACCCGGACTCCCCAGAGTTTCCTTTGCAGAAGCAGCGCCGTTAGCACTGCGGTTGCAACATCGCGCCGAGCGTGGTCGACGTTTTGCGGATTATCTCTATCCAGAGCGTGGGCGATGAACCGCTTGCGAGAAGCACCGACCAATATCGGTAAATCCAACTTCTTGAGCTCATCCAGCCTCGCCACCAGATCCCAGTTCTGCTGCATATCCTTAGCAAAACCAAGGCCAGGATCAACGATGATGCGATCTCGGGAAATACCACTGGCAACGGCCATTGAAACTTGCTCCGCTAACTCAGCAACTACTTCCCGAGCCACGTCTGAATACTGAGCTCGATCATCCATAACGTCAGAAAATCCGCGCCAGTGGCCCAGCACGTAGAGGCAGCTTGAATTGGCAATCGCTGAAAACATTGCTGGATCAGCCAGCCCTCCCGAAACATCATTAACAATGTCAGCACCAACTTCGATCGCTTTTTTAGCAGTTTCAGAATTGAGTGTGTCAATTGAAATCAGAACAGAAAGTTCATTTTTGATGGCATTTATTACTGGAAGGACTCTGGCCTGCTCTTCTTGAATTGTGATTCTGCTGGCACCTGGTCTAGTTGATTCCCCGCCGATGTCTAAGATTTCAGCGCCCTGCGAAACCAAAAGCTTGGCCTGCGCAAGAGCGTCTTCGAGCGAAAGAAATTGACCGCCATCGCTGAATGAGTCAGGGGTGACATTAATCACGCCCATCACTTTTGGTTTTTGCCAGCTCATGCTGATACCGAAAGCAGCGACATCGCCTCCTGGCGCTGAGCAACATCGTTGTATGCCCCGCGGGAAGCGAGCGTGACTGTATTTACTTCCGGTTGACGCGCTCCACGCGATGCAACGCACTGGTGTTTGGCTTGCACAACCACCAATACGCCCCTTGGCTTCAGCGCACTCTCAACCGCATCAGCTATCTGGTTGGTTAGCTTTTCTTGCAGCTGCGGGCGAGCAGAGAGAATCTCCACCAAATTAGCTAATCGACCCAACCCAACAATGCTGTCATTGGGTAGATAGGCGATGTGAGCAACTCCCGTGAACGGCAGTAGGTGATGCTCGCAGATAGAAACCAACTCAATGTCTTTGAGCATCACAAGCTCCGAATTCTGCGCGGGCATGGTGTCGGCGAGTGCTGCGTGGGGATCTTGGTTTATTCCGCGAAAAAAACTGGCATAGGCTTCGGCAACTTTTTGCGGAGTCTGACTCAGCTCTGGCCGGTCAGGGTTTTCACCAATTGCAATCAGCAGCTCGCGAACCGCATCACGAATTCGGTCGGTCTGCATCCTTGCTCTTTTTCTTTTCGATTTGGTCTTTGCGCTTTGGAACGGCAATTGGTCCCTTGGCAGAGATGGCACGTTTGCTGCTGGAGCGCCAGGTTGTGCGCTTCGGAAGCTTCTTTACCTTCTTGAAAATTTCCGCTATTTGATCTTGATTCAGAGTTTCTTTCTCAAGCAATTCTTTTGCTAATTGGTCTAGCACCAAGCGATTGGAAGTAAGCGCCTTGTATGCCTCATCCATAGCCTGATCCAATATGGCTCTGACTTCGTTGTCAACAATCTGAGCCATTTCATTTGACCAATCGCGATTAGTTGCAAGTTCGCGACCCAGGAAAGGCTCGGTGTTACCACTGCCGAGAGAAATTGAGCCAACCTTCGCACTCATTCCATATTTGGTCACCATGGTTCTGGCAATTGATGTTGCCTTCTCAAAGTCATTGGATGCGCCCGTTGTCGGATCTTTGAAAACGATTTCCTCAGCGATGCGTCCACCCATGGCGTAGGCAATCTGGTCAAGCAGCTGATTTCTGCTGATTGAGTAGCGATCCTCCAGCGGCATCACCATGGTGTAGCCGAGGGCTCTTCCGCGAGGAAGGATGGTGATCTTGGTTACGGGATCGGAGTAGTTGGCAGCGCCAGCTACCAGTGCGTGGCCGGCTTCGTGATAGGCCGTCACCAAACGCTCATGGTCCTTCATCACCGCACTCTTGCGCTGCGGGCCACCGATTACGCGGTCGATTGCCTCATCGATAGTTTCATCGTCAATCTTCTCTTTATCGAGTCGAGCCGCCAGCAGTGCAGCCTCGTTCAAAACGTTTGCTAGGTCCGCTCCGGTGAAGCCGGGAGTCCGTCTTGCAACCAAAGCGAGATCAACTTTTTCTGCCAGCGGTTTGTTCTTGGCGTGAACAGCCAGAATCTGCTCTCGTCCCTTTAGGTCAGGGGCAGTTACTCCAACCTGACGATCAAAACGACCTGGTCTGAGCAGAGCTGGATCGAGGACATCCGGGCGGTTAGTAGCGGCAATCAGAATGACATTGGTAGATGTGTCAAAACCATCCATTTCCACCAATAGCTGGTTCAAAGTTTGTTCACGCTCGTCGTTTCCACCACCGATACCGGTGCCGCGGTGGCGACCCACAGCGTCAATCTCATCGACGAAGATAATTGCTGGCGCAGACTGCTTAGCCTGATCAAACAGATCACGCACACGCGACGCTCCAACACCAACAAACATTTCCACAAAGTCAGAACCAGAAATCGAGAAAAACGGAACGCCTGCTTCACCAGCAACCGCTTTCGCTATCAGTGTCTTACCGGTTCCCGGTGGACCATAGAGCAAAACTCCGTGCGGAATCTTGGCTCCCATGTCCTGAAACTTCTTCGGGTTTTTCAAAAACTCTTTGATTTCATTCAATTCTTCAATTGCTTCGTCGATCCCGGCAACATCAGCAAAAGTAATCTTGCTCATCTCTTTATTGACAAGCTTTGCTCTGGACTTTCCAAACTGCATGACACCGCGGCCGCCGCCAGCCATTGAACCCATCAGGAACCAGAACAGCGCGAGGATGATTATGAAAGGCAGTAGGGAACCGAGCAGTGCCAGAATCCACGGGGTGTTTGGAACCTCATCGCTCCAACCCTTAGAGATATTTGATTCTGCGACAATCTGGGCAACCGAAGATGCGCGGCCAGAAACAAAGTAGAACTGAACCTGCTTTCCAAATTCCGCGTCGGCATTTCTCAGCACAACATCCACTCTTTGATCGCCATCAAAGATGGTTACCTTCTCGGCTTGGCCAGAGGAAATCATTTCTAGTCCGACTTGCGTATCCACCTTGGTGAACTGCTGGGTGTTCATCAGTGAAGAGCCAACAAACACAACAATCAGCGCAGCAGCAATCCATAGCCATGGTCCCCGCAGGAACTTTTTCAGCCTCGCCTGGTTGTCTTGCTTCTTTTCAGTCATCAAAAACCTTTAGCTATATACGGATGGAGAAAGAATTCCAACTCCATCAAGTGAACGGTAGTTTTCATTGAAGTCAAGCCCGTAGCCAACCACAAATGCGTTAGGTATATCAAAGCCCACCCAGCGGACAGCTATTTTGACCTTGGCAGCTTCTGGTTTCCTGAGAAGGGTGACAATCTCAACACTGGCGGCCCCTCTGGCCTTGAGGTTAGAGGTGAGCCAGGAGAGGGTCAGGCCCGAATCGATGATGTCTTCGACAATCAGGACATTTCTGTCCTTTATATCTGTATCCAGATCCTTCAGGATTCTCACCACGCCAGATGACACCGTCCCGGATCCATAAGAAGAAACAGCCATCCAGTCCTGCTGGATGGGAATGGTGATTGCCCGGGAAAGATCGGCCATGAATGGAACGGCACCCTTGAGGATTCCAAGTAGTAAAACATTTTTGTCTTGGTAGTGCTCAGAAATTTCAATCGCCAGCTCAGCCACTCGCTTTTGAATTTGTTCGGCGGTAACGAGAACTTCTTGAATGTCTGGGTGGTTTAGCTGCACTAGCAGGCTCCCGTGGTTAGTGGTTTGGTGCTTTTGACAACCAGCTGGTTGTTCACCCGCTCTACTGTAATACCCGAGAGGCTGCTCTTTTTCTGCCCGTGCCAATTGGTAATCAGCTCATCAATGGCTAAAACCTGCGCTCGCGAGATGTTCTTCGCCCCAGCTTGCTGGCAAATCAGGTGCAAAGCTTTTCTGCGCACAGCAGCCTTGGCCTTGCCCAGCGGTTCAATGCTGTAACTGAGCTGGCGAGCGCCGGTCTTACTAAGCGCCTTCTTCAAAAGTTTTTCAGCTAGTTCGTCAATCAGCTCATCTGCCTCCGCAGCAGTCTTGGCGGTTTTAGCAAGTGCTTGCGCAAACCCAGGACCGAGGGTTTGCTCAAGCTCATCCGCTAGCTTGCGCACTCTCACCCGTGCGAACTTGCTGTCGCTGTTGTGTGGGTCGTCCCAGAATTCAATTCCAGAATCCAAGCATGCCTGGCGAAGAGTCTTTCGGGGAATGTCGAGAAGAGGTCTGACTAGTTTGCGCTCATCATCCAGCAATGGCATTCCAGAAATTGATTTCAAGCCTGAGCCTCTGGCAAGTCCCAGCAAAACTGTTTCAGCTTGGTCGTCCAGATTGTGACCGAGCAAAATCCAATCAGCCCTTGAGTTTTTTCGAATTCGCTCCAGAGCCTTATAGCGGGCAGCTCTAGCTGCTGCCTCTAGGCCCTCGCCTGTTTGCTTAACACTTACTTTTTCAATGACAACTTCACTTACTCCGATTGCAACCAGTCGCTGCATTGCCTCGCGTGCAGTGTCAGAGCTGTTTTTCTGCAAGCCGTGATCAATGACCGCGGCGACTAAGTCGATCTTCAGCTTTTTAGCTTCAAAAACTGTTGCGGCAGCCAGTGCCAGCGAGTCAGCCCCGCCCGAGACAGCTAGCAGCAGTTTGTTGGCTGAAAGCCCTGGCAATACCTCTCTTATCGCCTTTCTGGTTTGGGCGATTGCAGGGGTGAGTCTTGGTCTGACTGGCATGGCTTCTATTCGCTAATCTTTATCAAAGC
>CAZGNP010000032.1:0-7969 GCA_964527155.1 uncultured Aquiluna sp. | reverse complement strand
CGATTACCTCACTGCAGGCGATTTATGTGCCCGCGGATGACTACACCGACCCAGCTCCTGCTACCACCTTCGCTCACCTTGATGCGACTACCGAGCTAAGCCGTGAGATTGCAGCCAAGGGTCTCTATCCTGCTGTGGATCCGCTGACTTCCACTTCTAGAATTTTGAATCCCGCCTACATCTCGCCAGAACACTACGAGACAGCGATTCGGGTCAAGGCAATTCTGCAGAAGAACAAGGAGCTTCAGGAAATCATCGCCATCTTGGGTGTAGAGGAGCTATCGGAAGAGGACAAGATTACTGTGTCGCGTGCCCGCCGTATTCAGCAGTTCTTGAGCCAGAACACCTACATGGCCACTAAGTTCACTGGTGTTGCAGGTTCCACCGTTCCTCTAAAGGAAACCGTGGAGAGCTTCAAGATGATTGCGGATGGAGAGCTTGACCATGTCCCTGAGCAGGCATTCTTCAACTGCGGAGGCATTGAAGACGTAATGCGTGCTTACGAGAAGATCAAGAAGGACCTTGGCTAGTGGCAAAGCAAATGGTGGTGAATCTAGTTTCGGCCGAGCGGGAAATCTGGTCCGGTGAAGCTGAGATGATCGTGGCTAAGACTGCCGTCGGACAAATTGGTCTGCTGGCGGGTCACGAGCCGATTCTCGCCGTCTTGGTAGGTGGGCAAATTCGCATCAATTCTGCCGCAGGTAATGTCACTGTCGAAACACAAGAAGGTGGCTTCATTTCTATGGAGTCAGATGTGGTGACAGTGGTAGTGCGAGATGCGCAACTAATTAGCTAATGCTTATTCTGCTTCCGCCGTCGGAGACTAAACGTCCCGGCGGCGTTGGCATTTCTATTGACAAAGCGGCGATTATTTGGGCCGCCCTCGATCCAACGAGAGACAAACTAATTCGCTCCCTTTCGCAGCTCTGCCTGGATCAAGCGGCCGCCGTTGAGGCTCTTGGACTTGGCGCTAAAAGCGCCCAAGACACTGAACTGAATTTGAATTTGATGACATCTCCAACGATGCCTGCCCTGCAACGCTATAGCGGGGTTCTTTATCAGGCCTTGGATTATTCATCGCTGTCAGCAGCAGCCCTGAAGCGGGCCAATGAGCGCCTGTTCATTCAATCGGCTCTGTTTGGATTGCTGCCAGCTATGGAGCAGATTCCAAACTATCGGTTTAGTGCCGCGGCCAAACTTCCTGGAATCAACCTTCGTTCAGTTTGGCAACAGGCTCATGAGGCAGTGTGGCCGAGAATAATTGGGGACATTCTTGATTTAAGATCGAGGGATTACCAAGACCTAAACCCTATTCCAAACAATCGACAGCATTTCACAGTTGAAGTAATGTCGGAGGACGGCAAGGCACTAAATCACTTCAATAAGAAAACCAAGGGACTTTTTGCCCGAGCATCTCTCGAACACGGACTCGAGTCAATCTCCGAGGTAACTAAGGTTGCGAAACTGGCTGGTCTCAGAGCAAGTGTTCAGGGGCAAACCGTAACACTGTTCGCCCCTGCTAACTAATTCTTTGTATCTTCCTGAAGAGGCATTACATCGTACGGTTCGGGAAGTTGAATTACACCTTCCTCTAGCGAAACGATACTGTCGAACCACCCTTGATCATTGAATAGCAGATAACCAGGCACCAGCCACATATTGCCTGCACTATCAAAGACAGAAACAAGCACAGATTCGGCTTTATTAATTCTTAGATCAACAATTTCTGGTTCGACAGGCTCGACCGGTTCATCAGTCGAACCTTCTTCGGGCGCTGGTAGTGCGACCGCTTCGTCAGTTGACTTGGCGATTCCTATTGGTCTGTAAAGTTGCTCATAGTACTTCGAGGAAACTCCGCCGTACCATCTGCCATCTTTGATTCGGGCCACGGCTTCGACAGGGGAGACGGTGCCAAATTCTCCTCGCTCGACAATTTCAAAACTGGCTGCAGAAATTGAAGAAATTTTGCCCTGGAAGTCCCAGGAGAGATAGAAATCTATTGGAATTGGTTGACCGTTGTGGGAATTACTCACGGTGACGTAGGCACCCCAAACATCACGCTGGACCGTCATCTGTTGCTCGGTGACGCTAATTCCGAGAGCGGAGAAAATTGCGATCGTCTCAGCTACTAATTCGGACTTTGAGGGAATTAGGTCAGGCTGGGACTGAGGAGGAATACATTCCTTCGTGGATACCTCTTCGCCTTCACTCGATTGCGCACAAAGTACTTGATTAGTCCATCTTCCAAAGTTCCAGTAGCCAGCTCCTGACCAGTAGACACTCAGGTAAAAGTTTTCTCCCGAGATGGAGTAGCTCGGATATTCTTTCGTAGACCAGTCATCTTCTTTAGGAGTGCCTTCAATTCCGAAGTAGTCTGCCACGCGTTGGAGAATGTCCAGTGGATCACCAACTCTTCGAATCTCATACACCACCCCTCGACCACCCTCGTCGCTAAGCCCATCAGCTATGTGGTTGTACTGAATCCAGCCAGGCCAAATCATTTTTGCGTCTGCCACTTCAGAGGTGGCTGACAGTGCTCCGTTTTGATTTCCTGATTGAGCTGCGCCGGCCAGCGTGAACAGAGGCTGAGGTGCCAGTGCGCTAGGCAAGGTCAGTCCGATGGCTAGAGCGGCAGCAGCAACTCCTGCTAGTGAGAAGCGGGCAGCTCGAAAACCAAGCGGAGCCGCTTGACCTTTTCGGGTGGCTTCGACAACAACTGCCTCTGATAGCAATGGAGCACTGGCCCCAGGATCGGCGGCTTTCAAGCGACTTCTAAGATTTTCTTCGTTCATACCTAGGTTATGTAGTGGGTTGATTCGATTTTTCTAGTTCAGCCAATAAATTTTTCTTGGCGCGGCTGAGCCTAATGTTTGCGGCATTAGTGCTAATTCCGAGAGCGATTGCAATCTCCTTGGGCTCCAGTCCATCCAGCGCCCATAGGGCAAGCGCTTCGCGCTCTTTTTCGTTCAACTTGTCCCAGGCTTGGGAAAGTTCGAGGTCCGCAAGTGCGATGGATTCCGCGGATGGCGCAGCCACTGGCTCCGCCAGAGTGGCCAAAATTGCTATTCGACCGGCTTCTTTTCTGCGGTAATTGGCAACTAGGTAGCGGGCGGTTTTGTATAGCCAAGGTAGCTCGAGTCCCTGTGGGATTCTTGCCCGCTTGCTCCAGGCGATTTCGAAAAGATCCGAGGCTATGTCATCTACCTGGTCAGCAGGTAATCGCCGAGCCAGGAAACGGCTAACGTCGGCTATGTGAGCCCTAAACAAGGCCCCGAACTCTTCGGCTGTCATTTGTCTCCCAACTAGACAATGTAGTGGGGCCGTTCAAATTTTCATGGTTTTTGGAAGCATCCCGGAGCATGGTCGAACACTAATCCCGAGGATTGCATAAGCGCATACATGGTAGTAGGACCGACGAACGTAAATCCTAGTTTTTTCAGGTGCTTACTAAGCTCCTGAGATTCCGAACTGGTGGCCACCCATTCAAAATTAGTCCTTGGAGTGACTCGCTTTTTTGGGGCGAATGTCCATAGCAATTCCACCAGATCTAGTCCGAGCTCCTCGACTACCTTGGCGTTATTGATTGCCGAGTTGATTTTGGCAAGATTTCGAATAATCCTAGGATCCGCAACCAGGCGATTTATTTCTTGTTTTCCGTAAGTGGAAACTTTGGCAGATTCGAAATTGTCGAAAGCAGTTCGGAAACCTTCTCTTCTTTTGAGGATGGTAAGCCAGCTAAGTCCAGCCTGAAATCCTTCCAAGCAAATTGCTTCAAATAGGTCCCGCTGATTGCGATTTGGCTTTCCCCACTCATTATCGTGATAGTCGATATAAATCTGGTCATCAGTCACCCAGCTACACCTGGTTAGGCCATCGGCCAACTTTCTGGTTTTGCTCAACGGTATTTGATTCCTTCAAGGTCTAATAGTTTTCGCTTGGTCGGTAGACCATTGCCACCCGAGTAGCCAGTTAGTTTGCCGGCTGAGCCCATGACTCTGTGGCAGGCGATGAAGATGGCAACGGGATTGGCTCCAACCGCACCTCCTACAGCTCTTGCTGCTTGAGGTTTTCTGATGGCCCTCGCAATTTCACCGTAGCTGACAGTTTTTCCAAATGGGATTTTTTGAATTTGTTGCCAAACCGATTTCTGAAATACGGTGCCATCGAGGTCAAACTCTAGGTCAAATTTCTCGCGTTTGCCTTCGAAGTATTCAACTAATTGTTTGGCAGCTTGATCAACCAAGGATTGTGCAAGTGCGGTGGTAGCAAAGTCCTGGAGTCGACTGCGACTGGAAAGGAAATCAAGATTTGTGATTCCCTGCTCGCTAGCAGCAATGGAAATTCTTCCAACGGGCGTTTGGATTATTCGGCGAGCGGCAATTTCTTGCATGCCTCTAAATTAGCGAAATTCCTCGACTCGATGAGTTATCCACAGAAACAAAAAAACGCTCTAAATCGCTTTTTTGGGAGTCAGAATTTACTATGAGCATTGCTACTCTTCCACTGGTCTTCTATGCGCTTCACCTGGCAATCACAGGCGACTTTCTGTTGCTAGCCCTGATTCTGGCCAGTGGGGGCATCATGCTACTTCCCAGGTTTTTTGATTTACGGCAGAGGAAGCCGCAGTCGCCCGAACCCCCTTCTAATCCAGGGGTATTTGATCAAAGCAATCAAATCTTCCTGATTCCTCCACCCAAGGCTACGGGCGACATATCTTTGTCGGGTCCACCAGATATTTGCTATCGCTTTCTCCGCCAACTATTTCGAGACTCGACTGAAGAGATCTGGTGTCTAGGCCAATTCGATTTCAACTGTCACAGGTCCATTTATTTGGCCTCAACTGAGGCAGAAAACGACCTGGCCGAACTGGTAGCTCGCTCAAAAGTTTCGCTTCCCTTTACGTTACTAGCGGAGCCAACTGCCTGGAATCAAATCAAAGACCTGCCATGGGCAGAGCCTCGCACCTTTCGTGTAATTCTCGTTGGCGAACCTAAGTCAGAAACTTCTAGCGAACTTATTCTTAGCGTCAGCCACGAGGGAATCTGCGCCGTTGGCAACTTAGGTGCTGATTTCGTTGATTTGATTGCTCGAGAGAATCTATCTTCCAGTCAGCCAGCGGATGATTTTCGAAATGAACGAGCTTCTTCCAGTGGTTCCTTCGATTTGATCAGCCAAGCCAGCGGCAAACATCGCCCCTCGAGCGGCGATAAATCGGAGAGGTTCAACTTCCCAATTAGGAGATTGGTGGTTGACAAAACAAAGTCGAGACTCAGGGCTGGGTATGCCAAGGATCAAATCGGCGAGCGTTTTGCCGGCCAAGTGGGAAGTGCTAACACCATCACCGACATAGCCACCCGCCTGCGCCAACTTGGTCACGGGATTTAGGTTAACCGAAGCCATCCAGTCCCGGGTTACACCAAGTGCTCCACCCCAACGATGTGTTATTCGATAGCCACCGAGCGTTGGAAACATACTCTTGAGCTCGCGTTCCAGGTGCTCGTGAATTTTGGCGACAGTGTCATATTTTGCTTTTATTCGAGATCCAAAATGGTACGGCGCACCGCGGCCACCAAAGGCGATTCGATTGTCCTTTGTCCTTTGGCCGTAAATGATTAGGTTTCGAAAATCTGCGAAGGTGACTCCTGGCAACAGGCCTAAATCATCCAACACTGATCCTGGGATTGGCTCGGTTGCAATCATCAGGGAGTAAAGAGGAAGTGATCGTCTTTTTTGTCCTGTGATTGTTGGTCGGTAACCCTCCAAGGCGTCCACAACATATTCAGCCCTAAAAACACCGCGACTCGTTAGAACACTTCCTGTTGAAAAACTCTCGACCTCAGTGGACTCAAATAGCGAACCACCTAACCGGACAAAAGCATCTGCTAAGCCTCGAACAAGTTTTGCCGGATGAATGCTTGCGCAGGCAGGGTCAAAGACAGCACCTTGACTTCTAGTAGCCCTCGGTACAGCTTCACTGGTCTTGAGTTGCAGTTGATCGACTTGGTATTTGTTTGCCAGTTCTATTTCAGAAATGGCCCTGTGTCGCTGAGCATCGGACCGAATGAGGTTATATGTTCCAGCTTTCTGATAATCGCAATCGATGCCAAGCTCAGCCGTTATTCGACCTATCTCGTCAACGGAAGCAATCATCGCTTTCCGCATTGCCTGAGCTGCATCCAGACCAAATTCCTTGGCAAGCGTTTCACTGGACCAAGGGAATAATGCTGAACACCAGCCGCCATTTCGGCCAGACGCCCCAAAGCCTGCGATTTCCTTTTCCAGCACGGCAACTCGAAGGGTTGGACGTTGCCTCAGGAGATAGATGCCGGTCCACAAGCCAGTGAAGCCAGCACCCATAATGGCAACGTCAAATTCTCGCTGGTCGCTGGCAACTCGCGGTTCGAGCGACTCCGCTAACGAGTCGTGCCAAAAACTTAGTGAACGATAATTTGCCAAACCTAGCCGTTTAGTCTCTTCCAAGCCTCCGTCAGAACCTTCCGAAGGATGGCTTCAATCTCGTCAAATTCTTTTGGACCGCAGGTCAGCGGTGGGGCCAGCTGGATAACAGGGTCTCCGCGATCATCGGCTCGACAGTAAATCCCTGCTTCCAGCAGAGCATTGTTTAAAAAGCCTCGCAGAAGCTTTTCCGACTCTGCTCTGCTGAGGGTTTCCTTGGTTTTCTTATCCTTCACGATTTCTACTGCGAAGAAATAACCATCGCCTCGAACATCACCAACAATCGGCAAGTCATAGAGCTTTTCCAAGGTCTTCCGGAAAATCGGAGAGTTAGTCCTGGCTCGATCAATGAGATTCTCCTTTTCAAAAATCTCAAGATTTGCCAGTGCAACTGCACAAGCCACTGGGTGACCACCGAAGGTGTAACCGTGGGCCAGTGTGGAGGTTCCATCCTTGAATGGTTCAAAGAACTTTTCTTTTAGAAATAGAGCACCTAGTGGCTGTGCCCCGGAGGTTATTGCCTTCGCTGTAATCATCATGTCTGGCTGGATGTCATAGCGAATCGAACCAAACCATTCACCAGTTCTTCCGTAGCCCGTGATTGTTTCATCAGCTACCAAAATTACGTCATACTTGGTGCAGATTTCCCGAATGCGTTTGAAGTAAGCCTTGGGAGCTGTGAAGCAGCCACCAGCATTTTGAATCGGTTCAACAAAGAAAGCCGCCACAGTGTCAGGGCCCTCAAACAAAATAGCTTCCTCAAGTCGATTAGCAGCCCAAATTCCAAACTCGTCTTCGTTTGCAAAATCGTGCGGTGCTCGGTAGTAGTTTGTGTTCGGAACCCTAAAGGCAGAAGGAACTAGTGGTTCAAACATTTGCTTGAAGGCAGGGATGCCAGTGATCGACAGTGCGCCGTGGCTGGTGCCGTGGTAGGCAGTCATTCTTGAAATCACTTTGTGTTTTTGCGGCTTGCCGGTCATTTTGAAGTATTGCTTTGCAATCTTCCAAGCAGATTCGACGCCCTCAGTGCCACCGGTAGTGAAGAAAATTCGATTCATTCCCTCGGGGCCAATTGATAGTAACTTCTCCGCGAGCTCAATCGCCCGTGGGTGGCCGTAGGACCAAAGTGGCATGAAGTCAAGTTCCATCATCTGCTTTTGAGCAGCTGCGGCTAACTCGGGTCTGGCGTGGCCTGCGTTGCAAGTGAAAAGTCCAGATAATCCATCTATCAGCTGGTTGCCCTTGGAGTCATAAATGTAGTGACCTTCGCCGCGAACAATTATGTTCATGTCGCCCTTGCTGAAGGGGGAGTGGCGGGTGAAGTGAAGCCAGCTGTGCTCCTTGCCGGACTTTTGCCACTCTCTATCGCCCACGGGCTTGCCTTCTTGCATGGCCTGTAGCAGGTCTAGCTTCGGCTCGCCCGCAGCTTTCCTTAGGAGAGGTTTGAGCAGGTTAGTCAGTGGGTTAGTCTTCTTGCTCTCTGAAATCGCCATCGATTATCACTTGTAACTTT
>CAZGNP010000031.1:0-8085 GCA_964527155.1 uncultured Aquiluna sp. | reverse complement strand
TAGTTGATTATCCTTACCTAGTGACCACCGCCCTCTACCGCAGATATCGGCCAGATAACTTCGCCGACCTAATTGGGCAAACCCAGGTCACAGACCCACTGCGCGCAGCACTCAAATCAGATCGAGTGCACCACGCCTATCTTTTCTCTGGCCCCAGAGGTTGCGGAAAGACCACCTCCGCGCGAATTCTTGCAAGATGTTTGAACTGCGCTGAGGGTCCCACCGATACTCCTTGTGGGAAGTGCCCCAGCTGCGTTGAGCTTGCCAAAGGTGGCCCAGGATCTTTAGATGTTGTTGAAATTGATGCCGCATCTCACAACGGTGTTGATGATGCCAGGGACCTAAGAGAACGTGCAGTTTTTGCACCAGCCAGAGATCGCTACAAGATTTTCATTCTGGATGAGGCCCACATGGTCACCACCCAGGGCTTCAATGCTCTTTTGAAGATTGTTGAAGAGCCGCCAGCCCATGTGAAGTTTATTTTCGCAACCACCGAACCTGAAAAAGTAATCGGCACGATTCGATCAAGAACTCACCACTATCCATTCAGACTGGTGCCGCCCGCCGAGCTTCTTAGTTACCTGGATTCAGTCTTGAAATCAGAAGGATACTCAGCGGAAGATGGAGTATTACCGATGGTGGTGAGGGCATCAGGTGGCTCAGTCCGGGATGCCTTATCACTACTGGATCAGCTAATTGCTGGCAGTGATTCAAAAAAGATTGCCTATGAAAGGTCCATCAACCTGCTTGGCTTTACTCACGACAATCTAATGGCGGATGTAGTTGAGGCATTTGCCGAGCTAAATGCCGCAAAAGCTTTCACTGCTGTCGACAAAATCATTCAATCGGGTCAGGATGCTAGGCGCTTCCTAGAAGATTTGCTGGAGCGAATTCGGGACCTGATGCTGGTGCACTCGCTTGGTAAAGATGCCAAGGCAATCCTGCGCGGGATTGGGCCAGAACAATTCGAACAGCTAACGATTCAGGCAGCGCGTTTTGGTTTAGGTTCACTAACGCAGACTGCGGAAGCTACCGCAAAAGCACTCGCTGACACGTCGGCAGCATCCAATCCAAGACTGCAATTGGAATTACTCTGCGCAAGAGTGCTTGCTCCTGCGGCGGCGGCAAAGACTCTTTCAAATGAAGTACCGACGGCACAGCCTTCGAAGCCTGCAGCCGCTAAATCGCCGCAAGTTGAAACGACGGCGGAAAAACCGACGGCGGAAAAACCAACTGCCAAAGCTGCGCCAGCTGAAGTCAGCGCCGCTTTCTTCAAGGCCAATTGGCAAATTATTTTGGACACACTGGCAAAGCAATCAAGATCAGCCTGGGCAGTTGCCTTCACGTCAAAAGTTATTGACTACAACGATGAAGTGCTGACGCTACTGTTCCAGTCCCAAAAGGATGTTGAAGCTTTTCGCAATGCCGGGGGAGCGGCGGAAGTTTTGCGAAGTGTAATTAGAGACATGAGCGGTGTCAGCGTGAAATACCGGGCCAAAGTTGCCGACGCTCCGTCTAAGGTGGCCCCAGCTCCTGTCATTGAATCAAATCAGGATGAATTCTCAGAAGAAGAGGAGCACGAGGACCTAAAGACAGAGCCCATTGAAACTTCCGATCCAAAGACCGGAGAGTTCATTCTTCGTGAAGTGCTAGGCGCTAAGCCAATCAAGGGCGAGAAATAATGTATGAGGGTGCGCTACAGCAACTGATTGATGAGTTGGGTCGACTACCTGGTGTTGGCCCGAAGAGTGCTCAGCGCATTGCCTTCTATCTAATCGAAGCTGAAACTGATGTTGCGATGAAGCTGGCCGAGGTTTTACAGGAGGTAAAGCAGAAGGTTCGCTTCTGCGAGACTTGTGGCAACGTCTCTGAGAGCGATAAGTGTTTTATCTGCGCTGACCAAAAGCGCGATCAGGGATTGGTTTGTGTAGTTGAGGACTCCAAGGACATTGCGGCGATTGAAAGAACTCGTGAGTTTCGCGGTCTCTATCACGTTCTGGGTGGGGCAATCTCGCCGATTGCTGGTATCGGCCCCGATCAGCTAAGAATCAAGCAGTTGATGAAGCGCCTAGCCGACCCAAATATTCGAGAGGTAATTATTGCCACCAACCCCAATTTGGAGGGGGAGGCAACCGCTACCTATCTGATTCGTATGCTTTCGCCACTTGAAATCACTGTCACCAAACTCGCCTCCGGTCTGCCAGTAGGCGGAGATCTGGAATATGCGGACGATATGACTTTGGGCCGCGCCTTTGAGGGTCGAAGAAGGGTCAACTAGACTTCTTCCCTAAGGCGCCGTCGCCCATTCCAATCCCCTTAGGAGTCTTTAGTTGGCGTTAGTCGTTCAGAAATATGGCGGATCCTCGGTTTCTGATGCCGAGAAGATCAAGCATGTTGCTGCGCGCGTAATTGCAACTCAGGCTCAGGGAAATCAAGTAGTTGTCGTAGTTTCGGCTATGGGTGATACCACGGACGAGCTAATCGACCTTGCCAGCTCGGTCACGACAAACATTGAGGGCAATCGCGAAATGGATATTCTCCTGACCGCGGGCGAGAGAATTTCAATGGCACTACTTGCCATGGCAATCAAGGACCAAGGCTTGAAGGCGATGTCCTTCACTGGATTCCAGGCAGGAATTTCGACCGACTCTGAGCACGGCAGTGCGAGAATTTGGAAGATTGATCCAAAGCGAATTCAGGATGCTTTGAAAGAGGGCAACATCGTCGTGGTTGCCGGCTTCCAGGGATTCAGTTTTGAAAATGGTGACACCACCACACTGGGTCGAGGCGGGTCGGACACAACTGCCGTAGCGCTAGCAGCCGCCTTGAAGGCAGACATCTGTGAAATATATTCAGATGTTGATGGTGTCTATACTGCGGATCCAAGAATTGTTCCAAGAGCCAGAAAGCTCGCGCAGATTGATCTGGATTCCATGCTGGAGCTTTCATCATCGGGCGCGAAGATTCTTTACATTCGCGCAGTCGAGTTTGCCCGCAGACACCGAGTCCCGCTGCGAGTTCGTTCAACTTTTAGTGCCGATCCGGGCACGCTTGTCTACACCACCAAAGAGGGAGAAGAAATGGAAGAGCCAGTAGTCTCCGGCGTTGCAGCTGACAGCACTCAGTCGAAGATCACCGTGATTGGTGTGCCGGACCGACCAGGCAAGGCTGCTGAGATTTTCCAGGCAGTAGCTGAGGCGGGAGCGAACATTGACATGATCGTTCAGAACGTCTCCACCACTGAAAATCACCTCAGTGACATTTCCTTCACGCTTCCTCACAGCGATCGACACAAGGTCGTCGAAGCGCTGAAAAGTCAGCAGGGGGCCATTGGTTTTCAGTCCATCACCTATGACGATGAGATTGGCAAGCTTTCAATCGTCGGAGCGGGAATGAAGACTTCCTCCGGAGTCAGTGCCAAGCTATTTGGTGCTCTAGCGAAGGCGGGAATCAACATCGAAATGATCTCTACATCTGAAATCAGAATTTCTGTGATAACAAGAGCTGATCAGCTGAAAGAGGCCACCAGAATTGTTCACACCGCATTTGAGCTTGATGCTGCCGAGACGGCAGTTATCTATGCGGGAACTGGACGCTAATAATGAAGCCAAATCTTGCTCTGGTGGGTGCAACGGGCGCCGTTGGCACCGTGATGATTGACATCATCAATAACCGTGAAAACATTTGGGGCGAGATTCGCCTGATTGCTTCCGCTCGCTCAGCTGGCAAGAAGCTAACCGTCCATGGCCAGGAACTGACCGTAGTTGCGCTCTCCCCAGAAGCTTTCGATGGGATTGATATTGCAATGTTTGATGTGCCAGATGAGATTTCAGCCCAGTGGGGACCAATCGCTGCTGCCAAGGGCGTAGTGGTTGTTGATAACTCGGCGGCTTTCCGCATGGATCCAGAGGTGCCGCTGGTGGTTCCTGAAGTTAATCCTGAAATGGCAAAGAGCAGACCCAAGGGAATAATTGCGAATCCAAATTGCACCACCTTGACCATGATGGCGGCACTTGGTGCGCTGCACCGCAAGTGGCAACTCACTGAGCTGGTGGTTGCCAGCTATCAAGCGGTCTCCGGGGCTGGCGCTTCGGGTATTGAGCAGCTGAAGAAGGAAACCGCTGCTGTTGCTACCAATTCAGAAGCGGGATTGGATTCCGATTCTGTTGCCAGCACCCTGAAGTCGCAGGGGCTTGACGCGAAAGATTCACTCTGGCCAACACCGATTGCACTCAATGTCATTCCGCTTGCCGGTTCAGTCAAGGACGGCGGACACACCTCGGAAGAGCTAAAGGTCCGAAACGAATCTCGCAAGATTTTGGGAATCAAGGACCTCAAAGTTGCCGCCACGTGTGTGCGAGTGCCCGTGCAGGTGAGCCACTCACTAGCTGTTCATGCGACATTTGCCAACGATATCTCAGTTGCGGATGCTAAGGCTGAGCTGGAGAAGCAGCCGTCGGTAGTAGTCATGGATGACCCTGAAAAAGGAATTTTCCCAACACCAGCTTTCGTGGCGGGACAAGATCCGACTTTTGTCGGCAGGATGCGCCAGTCCATCGACTTTCCAAAAACCCTAGATCTGTTTGTGGTTGGCGATAATCTGCGCAAGGGTGCTGCACTCAACACCTATGAAATTGCGGAATTGGTTGCGAAGGAACTCGCCTAGCTGATTGTTAGCAGCGTTGCAGAGGGTGGACAAAACACTCGAAGCGGCGTGTAGATATTTGCACCCATGCCACCCGAGACGTGCAGCCAGCTGTCTTTATGCTTACTAACTCCCTGAGCTTGGGAGGTTGGCAAATCGCAGTTTGTGATCAGTGCTTTTCCACCAGGCAGGCACAGCTGTCCGCCGTGAGTGTGGCCAGCAAAAATAAGCTTTGCTCCAAGGCTTGAAAAACCATCGAGTACTCGAAGATAAGGAGCGTGAGCGACCGCAATCAGATTCTCTGACTTTATTTGCGGAGTTTGATCTAGGCCAAGGTGCGGATCATCTACTCCCACAAAGTCAATCAACTGATCTCTTACTGAAAGGTTCCCTGTCTGATTATTCAGATTGAGCCAACCAGCATTTTCAAATTCTCGAATCATCCTGGCAGTATCCAAATCACGGGGCCTGTTTTCCACTTTCGATGGACCGGCCAGGTATCTGAGTGGATTGGTCAACTTGGGAGAGGAGTAATCGTTACTGCCATTGACAAAGACACCTGGGTAATCCATAAGTGGTGCAAGAGCCTGCAGAAGCGGATTGATTGCTTGTGCATGTCCGAGGTTGTCACCGGTGTTTACAACTAAATCTGGCTTTAGCTGGGCTAGCTCTTTTAGAAACTGAGCTTTGGCCTTGTGCTGGGGAGCGAAATGGATGTCAGAAATGTGCAGAACTCTGAGGCTTATCCCGGTTCCGGTAATCGATTGTTCTCTAAGCAGGAATGGCCCTGCGTTAGTTGCTAACCACATTTATTTGGTATGACGATAACTGCAGATGCGGGTTGCACCGCTTCACCCGGAGCAGGCTGCGTGGAGTAGACAGAGTCTTTTGGCAAGTTTGGATCACACTTGTTTTGGAACTGACTTTGGCTTGGTTGTGGAAGTGTTCCAAACAAACCAACCTGCTGCAGCAGCGAATTAGCCTGCTCGATAGTCAGGCCCCTCACATCAGGAACGGTCAGGCGACCACCTGCTGAAACAAATACTTTGACCAGCGAACCCCTTGGGACTGCTTGACCCGCAGCTGGGGTTGTGTATGCAACTGTGCCCGCTGGGAATGGAGAAGCAACTTGCTGGACCATGACAGCACCACTTAGTCCCGCAGTGAGAAGCTGAACTTTCGCAGACTCTGTATCTAGACCAGCCACAGTTGGAATGGCGATGGATGGAGCAGATAGATACTTGGGATCGGGTGCTGGCCAGTTGGTACCACCGTATTTTTCGTTTACGGCGCGCATAATCTGTCTCCAGATCTCATGGCGAATGACGGTAACTTCGTTTCCGTTTACGCGCTTGCCACCCTGCTTGACTTGGCCTGACACGTTTCCTACCCAGGTCGCGGTTGCAACTTCGGAAGAGAATCCGATCATCCAGGTGTGAATGCGGTTATCTGTCGTACCAGTCTTACCAGCAAGCGGCACAGGGCCACCTGGGTTGGAGCGAGCACCAGTTCCACCGGTAACTACCGGCTTTAGAGCCTGCACCATGGCAAGTGCAACTTCTTCAGAAACAGCCTGTGAACACTGGGTCTTCGGAACGTTTAGTTCGCTGCCATCACGGCGCAGGATTACCTTGTCGATTGATACCGGTGAGCAGTAGACACCTCTGTTGGATACCGCTGCATATGCAGCTGCCATGGTGAGTGGAGCTATTTCATTGGTACCAAGAATTGTGGAGGGGAAGTACAGCAGCTCAGTGCCATCGGCTCTGTGAACACCGAAGGCTTGCGCGGTGTCACGAATTCCACACAAATCTAGCTTTGATGCCATGGCAGCGAAGGCAGTGTTTTGCGAGGTGATAACCGCTCTGGAAACCGATATGTCATCAATGGTTGCATCCTGGTCAGTTCCTGAGTTCTTTACTTCCCACAGGCCAACCACACCACCACAGCTTGCGCTGAAGTCCTGCGCGACGTTCCAAATCTTTATCTTGTCCGGCTGACCGTCGAGATCAACGTCTTCACCAGTTTCCACTCTGCCATCGACGTGATCTCCAAGTGAATATCCCTGCTTCAACCACTCAGCCAGGGTGAAGAGCTTGTAGGTAGAACCGGGCTGGAAACCACTTGAACCACCAAACGGCTTGTCGGTGTTGTAGTTCACCGAAGTCTCGCCAACGGGTGGCTCAGGTGATTGATTGAAGAAGCGGTTTTGTGCCATGGCAATAACTCGACCCGTACCAACTTCAACGGAAACCGATGCGGTACCAAATGCCCACTCATTATCAGCAGGCAAAGTCTTCATGGTGGCATCCCAAGCTGTTTGCTGGATGTCCAAATCTAGGGTGGTGTAAATATCCAAGCCACCTCGGCGAAGCAGCATCTCTCTGTCTTCGGGAGTTTGACCAAATTCTGGTGAGTTTCTGATTGTCCAAACCGTGTAGTCGCAGAAGAAAGCGGTGGTTTGATTTAGTTCACAACCAGCCTCGACCGGTGTGATTTTGGTTTGAATTGGCGACTCTTTATATTTGTCAGCCTCTTCTTGGGTCAGATAACCCTCATCCGCCATTCTTTGGATGACGTAGTTGCGTCTTCCAATTCCGCGATCCAGGTTTTCAGCTTCGTCTGGCTTGTAATCGTTTGGCGACTTCAGCATGCCTGCCAGATAGGCAGCCTGCGGGACATTTAGTTCGCTGGCTGGAACGCCGAAGTAATACTGACTTGCGGTCTCTACTCCGTTGATCTGGTTGCCCAGGAATACAAGGTTTAGATATCCAGCCAGAATTTCCTTTTTGGTTGCCTGGCCTTCAAGGGCGATAGCAAGTCTGATTTCGCGCAGCTTACGAGGAATAGTTACCTCAGTCGCTGCTGCGATTGCCTCAGCATCACCGGAAAGGTTTGCTGCTTCAACCAGTGAGCTTCTGACGTACTGCATGGTGATGGTGGATGCACCAGGGCCCTCACCAAATGAAGCAAGGTTGGTCAATCCCGCACGGATAAGTGAAATTACGTCTACACCTGGGTGCTGATAAAAGCGAGGGTCCTCTACCGCCACCACCGCGTCCACCAAAGCGGGGGACATTTCCTCGAACGGAATCTCTACCCGATTTTCGTGGTAGAAGGTGGCGATCAGCTCTGGTTCACCGTTTCTCAAGGCATAAACATTGGAGGCCTGGGAGGCGTTGATTGGCTTTATGTAGTCGGGCAATCCCTCAAACGCTGCCACTCCGGTGGTAGCGGCAACTCCCGCTACTGCCACGGCTGGGGCGAATAACGCCACCGACAGTAGGCCAGCGATAGCGCTCAGAAACCCGAACTTTAGAAGGGTTCCGAGCGTCGAGGAGGATGGCTTGCTCGACATAGACTCTAGGTTACCTTGCCAAATCTGATACGGAGCTGAGAATGACCAAGTGGGAATACGTAACTACGCCCCTACTTCTGCA
>CAZGNP010000030.1:0-8172 GCA_964527155.1 uncultured Aquiluna sp. | reverse complement strand
CTCTGGAAGACCAGTACATCGGCAGGTAGAAGCCTGAGTAGAACAGGAAGGACTCAAGCAGTGTCGAGGCAACCTTTCGCTTCAGTGGGTCATCACCGTTGTAGTAGCTGAGGATGATCTCAGCCTTCTTCTGAAGATATGGGTTGTCTTCTGACCAGCGGAAAGCCTCATCAATCTCGTTGGTGGAGCAGAGGGTTGAGAAGACAGAGGAGTAGCTCTTGGCGTGGACAGACTCCATGAAGGCGATGTTGGTAATGACGGCCTCTTCGTGCTGAGTTCTAGCATCTGGCATCAGGCTCATCGCACCAACAGTTCCCTGAATGGTGTCGAGCATGGTGAGTCCAGTGAAGACGTGCATGGTCAGCTTCTGCTCGTGTGGACGCAGGGTTCCCCAGGACTGAACATCGTTAGATAGTGGCACCTTCTCAGGCAGCCAGAAGTTCTGGGTCAGGCGGTTCCAGACGTCCAGATCAACTGCGTCTTCAATCTTGTTCCAGTTGATGGGACGGGTAATTAGCTTTGTCTTTTCCATGATTTCCTCTTTAGAGCATGCAGCTTACGCAGTTTTCGACCTCGGTGCCCTCAAGCGCCGCCTGTCTTATGCGAATGTAATAAATGGTCTTGATGCCCTTGCGCCAGGCGTAAATCTGGGATCTGTTGACATCACGGGTGGTGGCTGTGTCCTTGAAGAACAGAGTTAGCGACAGTCCCTGGTCGACGTGCTGGGTGGCAACGGCGTAGGTGTCGATGATCTTCTCAGGACCAATCTCATAAGCATCCTCGTAGTACTCCCAGGTCTCTTCGCTTAGGAATGGAGCTGGGTAGTAAACGCGGCCAAGCTTTCCTTCTTTTCTAACCTCAATGCGAGAGGCAATTGGGTGGATAGAAGAGGTGGAGTTGTTGATGTAGCTGATGGAACCGGTTGGTGGAACAGCCTGCAGGTTCTGGTTGTAGATACCGTGCTTCATCACAGACTCTTTTAGGCGCTTCCAGTCTTCCTGGGTTGGGATGTGGATGCCAGAGCGGTCAAACAGCTCCTTCACCTTTGGAGTTGCTGGAACCCAAGCCTGGTTGACGTACTTGTCGAAGTATTCACCGCTTGCATACTTTGAGTTCTCAAAGTTGTCGAAGGTGCTCTTGCGCTCGATTGCAATCTTGTTAGAAGCTGCAATTGCGTGGTAGTTCACGGTGTAGAAGTAGATGTTGGTGAAGTCCAGTCCCTCTTCTGATCCGTAGTGAATTCGCTCGCGGGCTAAAAAGCCGTGCAGGTTCATTTGTCCTAGTCCAATGGCGTGTGACTTGTGGTTTCCATCGGAGATGCTGCGAACGCTTTCGATGTCGGACTGATCGCTCACCGCGGTTAGTGCACGGATTGAGGTCTCAATGGTCATTCCAAAGTCAGGTCCGTCCATGGCAGCTGCAATGTTTAGAGAACCTAGGTTGCAGGAGATGTCCTTACCGATGTGGTTGTAGGAAAGATCCATGTTGTAGGTGGTTGGGGTGTTCACCTGCAGAATCTCAGAGCAGAGGTTTGACATGTTGATGCGGCCCTGGATTGGGTTTTCGCGGTTTACGGTGTCCTCATACATTACGTATGGGTAGCCGGACTCAAACTGCAACTCCGCAATCTTCTCAAACAGCTCACGGGCTTTGATCTTGCTCTTGCGAATGCGTGGGTCATCCACCATCTCGTGGTACTTCTCAGTTACCGAGATGTCGCTGAATGGAATGCCGTAGACGCGCTCAACATCGTATGGCGAGAACAAATACATGTCCTCGTTGTCTTTGGCGAGGTGCATGGTGATGTCTGGAACTACCACACCAATTGAAAGAGTCTTGATACGAATCTTCTCGTCAGCATTTTCGCGCTTGGTGTCTAGGAATCGCATGATGTCTGGGTGGTGAGCGTTTAGGTAAACAGCACCTGCACCCTGACGAGCTCCCAGCTGGTTGGCATAGGAGAAGCTGTCTTCTAGCAGCTTCATCACTGGGATGATGCCTGAGCTCTGGCCCTCAATCTTCTTGATTGGAGCTCCGTATTCACGGATGTTAGTTAGAGATAGTGCAACACCACCACCGCGCTTAGACAGCTGCAGAGCTGAGTTGATGCCTCTGGCAATCGACTCCATGTTGTCTTCGATGCGAAGCAGGAAGCAGGAGACAAACTCACCACGCTGCTTCTTACCGCAGTTTAGGAAAGTTGGGGTAGCGGGCTGGAAGCGGCCAGAGATGATCTCTTCAACTAGGTGGATGGCGTGGTCTTCGTTGCCCTCGGCAAGGGTTAGGGCAACCATTACAACGCGATCCTCAAAGCGCTCTAGGTAACGAGCGCCATCAAAGGTCTTTAGGGCATAGCCGGTGTAGAACTTGTAGGCACCCATGAAAGCTTCGAAGCGGAACTTCTTGGAGTATGCCAGGTCATTTAGCTTGGTGATGAACTCAAAGGAGTACTGGTCCAGGATTTCCTTCTCGTAGTACTCGTTCTCAACCAGGTAGTCCAGACGCTCTCTTAGGCTGTGGAAGAAGACAGTGTTCTGGTTTACGTGGTCAAGGAAGTACTTTCTTACAGCTAGCTTGTCTTTCTCAAGTTGCAGCTTCTGATCATTACCCCAAAGGTTAATCATCGCATTGAGGTCTTGATAGCTCAGAGCGGATTCAACTCCGCGAGCGCCGATAAGGTTCCCCTTATCGTCTGTTAGTTCTACAACTGAGTTTGCCACAGCCTTGCCAGCCTTTCCTTGACTTCATTTACATCTTCTGGTGTGCCAGTTATTTCAAAGCGATACAGCACTGGCACCCCGAGCTTTTGTGCGACTACGTCGCCAGCTCGGCAGAAGTGTTCACCAAAGTTGGTGTTCCCTCCGGCTATTACCGCTTTTATGTGTTTCCGGTTTTCCGGGTTGTTCAAAAACTTGATTACCTGTTTTGGAACTGTTCCGCCCTCATTGCCTCCACCATAGGTAGGGACTACAAGAACTGAATCCTTATCGTGCACAAACTCTGCTGCTTCTTCGGTTCTCAGTGGAATGCGAACCGTCTTGACGCCTAGCTTGTCTACAAAGCGCTTGGTATTTTCAGAGACGCTCGAAAAATAAACAACATCGAACATCTCATACCTGCGCTACGCCGAGAGAGCTTGAATCTTGTCCATGCGGAAGCCTGACCAGTGCTCCTCGCCGGCAACTACTACTGGGGCTGCGGTGTAACCCATGGTTTTCACCATTTCTAGGGCAACCGGATCCTGGCTCATATCAACCTCTTGATAGTCGATCTGGTTGCGCTGAAGCATGCGCTTAGTGCTGTCGCACTGCACACAAGCAGGCAATGTATATACGGTCACCGCCATTGGTGTTCCTCCCCATTTCTGTGGCCTAAAGAGGCCAAATTGAGCCAATTTTTAGAAAATTTTCCGTTAATTCGGATTTCTGACTATAGCAGCAAACCACTACATCTTGTGTCGAATCTTGAAAAAAGTCTGTTATTTAGTTGTTTTCCCGAACATTAACCCACAACTTGAACTTTAGGTTGGAGGCTGTGTCCGCGTGTCGGAATCAGTTCCAGCAAAGTCCCAAATTGTTATCTCCAGGACCCTGGGGACCAATGTGGGGGTTGGAAAATTATGCTCCTCAGCACCGACATTGCCGCTTAGGCGATGGCGTGTTGGGGGTATCGGCGGGAAAAGATTTTTACGGCAGCGACTATCCTCTAATGGTGCCGCTTTCGACCTCCCTGCCCTCGCGCGGGACGGTCATAGATTCAGGCGACCAGCTCTCAAAACGGCTTCTTTTGGCCTATGTGGTCCTGTTGGCCCTGTCGATGTCTTTGATCCCCTTCACCATCGACCCCTACCTCCCAGCCTTTCCTGCCATTGGCACGTTTTTTGGGGTGACCAACGGTGTGGTGCAGGCCTCCTTCACCGGTGTCACGCTTGGTCTGGCCATTGGCCAGTTGGTGCTGGGACCGCTCTCCGATGCCTTTGGCAGAAGACCGCTGATGATTTTGACCATTGCCGGGTATGTGGTTGCCATCGCACTGGCGTTTTTAGCTCCAAGCATCGAGCTGTTTATAGCAGCAAGATTCTTGATGGGATTCTTCTCCGCTGGTGCAGATGTAATTGGACGAGCGATTATTCGTGATCTCTATCGCGGACAGGCCATGCAGCGCTTGCTGGCAAGAACTTATCTAATTCAATCCATTTCACCAATTGCTGGTCCGATTGTTGGTTCGCAGCTGAGCGAAGCGTTTGGCTGGCAGTCAATACTTTTAGTATTTGGTCTGATCTCGCTGGTTCTACTGCTGCTATTGAATTTCTTACTGTTTGAAACATTGCCAGTTGCTAAGAGAAGATCCAGTACACCTATTGGCTTAGCGCGCGGATACGTCAACGTTATGCGGGATCGAGTTCTGATTGGCTTGATGTTTTATGCGGCCATGCAACTAAGTGCTCTGTTTTTGTATTTGAATTTCACTCCGTTTGTTTACCAGCAGTCGTTTGGTATTTCTCAAACTGATTATGGTTTTTGGTTAGCACTCAATGGGGCTGCCTCCTACATCGGTGTCCAGGTTGGTTCCTACCTTTCAAGAGTTATCAAGGGACAGTACTTGTTGGCAGCTACTGCCCTAATTGGGGTCGGGGTTGGCATCGGCCTTTATCTCAATGCTGGAGGAGAGTTTTGGATCACGCAGCTGATGTTCTTTATAGAGCTGTTTATTTTTGGCGCTGCCATCACGATCATCCCAACCATTGCCCTCTATAACCACGGGTCCGAGGCTGGCACGGCCTCCTCTTTGATGGGTGTATTTAACTTCACCTTTACCACGGTTTTGTCCTTCTTCTATTTCCTGATTAGTTCGGCTGACACGGCCGATCTCGGGGTAGTTATTGGAACTCTGTTTGGTCTGTCGCTAGTGTCTCTAATTGTGATTAGTCGTCCATGGTTGATTCCAGACCTGAGGAAACCAGATGTCGTTTAGGGCATGGCAAGAAAAGGACGTTGCCGAGATTGTGAAGCTCTGTAATGCTCACGACTCTGCCATTGACCCTGAATTTGAAGACTCCAGTGAAGAAGAAATTAGAGAAGAGCTAACTGGCTTCTTTGATGAGGTATTTGCGGAAGTTTACGAAGAAGACGGAAAAATCACTGACCTAGTTACCGCCCAGGTTGATCACAAGCGAAAAAGGGTTGAAATCGATGTGTTTGGACTGCCTTCCAAGCACGACTATGACCGCAGCATGCGCCATGCTCTTGATTGGATCAAGCAGAATCATCCGGAGTACGAGGTCAGATCTCATTGCAATGACAAGGACCTCAAACTAAAGAAGGCTTTGAAGGACGCCGGTCTGCACCTAGTTCGCAAGTACTGGACCATGCGCAATCATCAGCCAGATCGCAAGTATCCGAAGCTTCCTCAAAATGTAAAGATTCGCCAGGCGGACTTTGAAAACGAGAAAGCAACCTGGCACTTCCTGCTGATGGACTCTTTCTCTGACCACTATGGCTTTCAGAAGAAAACTTTTCACGACTGGCTTAGCAAGCAAGAAGAAGCGGTTTTGCAAGATGAAAATGGCGTTTTCTTTCTGGAGGAAAACGGGCTGCCGGTTGGCTTTTTAGTTTGCACCAACCACCGCGCAGAAAATCAGGGTGGATTCATTGACAAGCTGGGAGTGAGAAAGAACTTCCGCGGTCGCGGCTATGGCGAGCTGCTATTGAAGTGGGGATGCGCCTATTCGGTTGAGCGCGGCTTCAAAGACGTAGCTCTCGGAGTAGACACCGGTAATGAAACTGGGGCAGTGGCGCTCTATGAAAAGTCGGGCTTTCGGCCAGCCAATGTTTGGCTAGCTTTTTCTGATTCTGAATAACGGCTTTCCCTGCGATAAAAAAGCCCCAAGCAAAACCAAAATTCCACCAACCGGTTCATACCAGTGCAGCGGTTCACCAAGTAACAAAATTCCCCAGACAGTTGCAATCACTGGGTTCGTATAAGTCACAGTCATTGCAAAAGTGCTGCCGGCCTCAGCAACAATTTGGTGGAAGAGCCAATAGGCAACACCGCTACCCAAAACACCCAGCAGTAAAAGCGCCCCAACGGTTTCGAGTCTTGGAGCTGCTACAAAAAGTGGACCGGTGAAAATGTAGAAAGGCAATAGTGTCAGTGCACTTGTGAGGACCTGCACAGTTGCAGCTGATGTTGCTGGAAGTTCCATCGGGGTGACGAATTTACGAATATATGGACCACCAAGCCCGTAGGAAATACTGGCAAGAATCAATGCGACGATTGCAATCGGATCGTTGTCGCCAAATCCCTGCCAAACCCCGAGCGTTATCGCAACTCCAACGATTCCAATCAGCAGACCCATTACCGCCGTTGAGGATTGACGTTGGGCTCGAAAAAGGGTCAGGATCGAAAGCAGCGTGAAGAGCGGGGTAGTGGCGTTGATGATTGCTGCCAGAATGCTGGTGGTGCTTTGCTGAGCAAATGCATACAGCGAAAAGGGCAGCGCCGACATCAGTAGTCCCGCGACCCAAAGGTGAAGCCACTGCTTCAGCTGGCTGGGAAATCGAACCTTTAGAAAAACCATGATGAGCGCCATAGCGGCAGCACCCAGCGCCGTTCGCCAGAAAGCTACGCCGAGGGCAGTAGTTAGCTCAAGCGAGAGCTCAATAAATAGGAAGCTGGAGCCCCAGATTAGGGCTAGTGGTATGAACTTAACTATCCAGCTCGGCACAAACCAAACCTAGTCGGTCTGGATTTCGCTGCGGTCTTGTGACCAGCGAGTGTGGAAGGTTCCAGCCTGATCCACTCTCTTATATGTGTGTGCACCAAAGAAATCGCGCTGACCCTGGACCAGTGCCGCTGGCAAACGCTCAGCTCGTAGCCCGTCGTAGTAGCTGAGCGATGATGAAAAAGCTGGTGCCGGTATGCCGCTGAGTGCAGCCATTGCAACCACTTCACGCCAGGCAGCAACCGATGCATCGATTGCTTTTAGGAAGTAATCATCAAATAGCAGCGAGAGTAGGTTTGGATTTTTGCGATAGGCATCGGTGATTCGGTTTAGGAACTGTGCGCGAATGATGCAGCCACCGCGCCAGATTCTTGCCACTTCGCCCAGGTTGATGTCCCAACCGAACTCTTTAGCACCAGCTCTAATTGCATCAAAGCCTTGTGCGTAAGCGATGATCTTGGAAGCGTAGAGCGCCTTGCGGACTGATTCAATGAAAGCTGCTTTGTCAGTTACGTTCCAGCTCTGATTGTTGGCCGGAAGTGCAGGCTTACCCTCTCGTTGTTCAGTTTGGGAAGACAGAGATCTTGCAAAGACAGCTTCGGCAATTCCAGAAACAGGTACGCCGAGGTTTAGCGCGGTCTGCACGGTCCAGACACCCGTTCCTTTACTACCCGCCGCATCAACCACGATGTCAACAAAGGGCTTGCCAGTTTTGGCATCGGTTTGCCGAAGGACTTCGGCGGTGATTTCTATTAGGTAGCTCTCCAGCTCACCCTTGTTCCACTCGGTAAAAATGTCTGCAATTTCCTTTGGTGAAAAACCACCACTTTGTCTGAGCAGGTCATAACTCTCAGCAATCAGCTGCATGTCGGCGTATTCGATGCCGTTGTGAATCATCTTTACAAAATGGCCAGCACCATCGGAACCAATGTGAGTTACGCATGGCTCACCCTCTGCAATTGCTGCAATCGATTCAAGAATTGGTCCAAGTGTTTTATAAGCCTCTTTGGTTCCACCGGGCATGATTGATGGACCCTTCAGAGCACCTTCCTCGCCACCAGAAATTCCAGCGCCAACAAAGTGAATGCCTTTTGCTGAAACTTCTTTTTCTCGCCGAATGGTGTCGGTGTAGAGAGCATTTCCACCATCAACGATGATGTCCCCCGCTTCAAATCGCTCGGAAAGCTGCTGAATTACTGCGTCTGTTCCAGCGCCTGCCTGGACCATGATGATTGCGGTTCTTGGTTTACTCAAACTGGCAACGAATGCATCAATGCTTTCGCTGGCTAGAAAGTTTGCTTCCGGGTGCTCTGTAGTTAGCAGCTGAGTCTTATCAAATGAGCGGTTATAAATAGCAACGCGGTTACCTGCCCTGGAGGCTAGGTTGCGGGCGAGATTGGATCCCATGACGGCCAGACCGACTACGCCAATATTTGCTTTTTCGGACA
>CAZGNP010000029.1:0-8603 GCA_964527155.1 uncultured Aquiluna sp. | reverse complement strand
AATGAAAATGATTTAACTAAAGAGTTTATAGATTATATTGAAAAAGAAAAATTACAGAACTTCTTGAAATTTACACCGTATACAGTTGGTAAAGAAAGAATGTTCACTTACACAAGTGAAAACGCAAATGATGAGGGTAGGGTAACATTAATAAAAGGACTTGGTGCGGTTGAAAACCAAAACACAAACAATAAAACATGGAATGACGAATTAGGTGCATCGGTGTTTGTTTCTAAAGTAAAACTTAACTAATGGCATATCAATATTGGAATAGATATAGTGACTTCTTAATTAACGGTGAACAGACTGTAGTTCCGTTTGTGCAATTACCACAAAAACCTACGGACAAAGCCTACATATATAAAGTTGCAAGAAGTAGACTTGATGTTGTTTCCCAAGAGTATTATAACTCACCATATTTTGGGTGGTTAATTTTACAGGCAAATCCACAATTTGGTGGTTTGGAAAATAACATATTTGATGGTGCGGTATTGATTATTCCGTATCCACTACTACCTTCTTTACAGGATTATAAAGCCGCTTTAGAAAATTATTTTTATTATTATGGCAGGTAACACACCAGGGGACAATAGCGGAAATATTTTAGTTGAATTTGATTACAATAACATAATTGTTGTTGACCCAAATAAGACTATTGATGCGTTTGGTAATATTCGTGAAAGATTGGTTGACCACGAAAAAATGGTTATGTTTGCCAACCTTGAAGCGGAACTTTTACCTAGAACCAAATTGGCGGTTGGGGGTTCTCCTGAAGATACTGCTACAGTTATTTCAGTTGCAAAGATTAATTTTTTACGACCTACCGAGGGTACTTCGTTGACCACAGGGTATTATGATGAATTAACAGGTAAAAATACTAGAAACGGTTTAGGTGACAATCAAATTCGTAGTCAGTTAATTGAACCAAATAATGGTAACACTCCATACAATAAAGTGACTGTTGTAAATCCAGGGGGAACATCAAAAGATAATGGTTTATTAGGTATTACAAATATTAGTGTGACTACAAATACTTCATTTATTCCTACAGTAACAATGGAGTTGGAAGACATACAAGGAAGAGCACTATTTCAATTGGGAGATAATTCACCTTACGCGGCGTTTTTTAACTTACCATATCCACCATTTTATTTAACACTAAAGGGATATTACGGACAAGCAATAAAATACCAATTAAATTTAAGAACTTTTAATGCCAGATTTAATTCTTTTAGTGGAAACTATTCAATAAGCTTAGAATTTGTCGGATATAAATTTAATATTTTAAATGAAATATCCATGGGACATCTTCTTGCTGCCCCACACATGTATAGTACAAGATTTGATTTTACTAAATCACCAACGTCGACTGAAGGGGGTAATAAAAATATTGAGGCACAAACAAAACAAACAGGTGGTAATATTAGTCAATCAACCACAAGTCAAGATAATGTTACTGTTCAAGTTGTTAGCGAAAAGGGTTATCAGAAAGTTAAAGAAGTTTATAGTGAGTATAAAGCGAAAGGATTGTTAGACCCAGATTTCCCTGAACTGACATTTGCTCAATTCATGAATTCACTTGAAAACTTAGAAAAAAATATCATTAATACATATTCTAAAGTTGATGTGGAGCCTTTGACAAATATCAGAGCGTACAAAGAAACTTTAAAAAATTATTATAACGAAGTTTATGGTTTAGATACTTCTTGGTTTGCAACTTATATGAATCCAAAACCAATTGTATTGAAAGATGGTACATACACTTATACATTTAAGAACGGTATTGAGGTTGATAAACAACAAACCGCAAGAACACTATTAAGTGGTTATACTTTTGAATTTAATAAATTATTAGCTGAAAATCCAACACTTGGTATTAAAGGTCCTACACCTATTAAGAATAGTATTACATATGGTACGTTATTGGAAAATGTTAATCTAAATGATATTGATTTAGAAAAAACCACACAACAACAAGTTGGGAGTACTGTAGTAAGTGATGCTGATAAGCAAAAAACATCACTTTATTTAAGTCAGATACTATCGCCTCAACTTGAGATAACTTTAGGTAGTGAAATTGTTACTAACCCTAATAAAGGTACAAATCTTGTTGTACCACCTCTTTTTGTTTTTAAGAGTGATACGGTAACAAATCTTACAAGACCAAGATTTGAAAATTTGATATATCAAATGGAGGCTGAAGCCAACAGACAACTAACCGAGTATGAAACAAGGTTAACGGCTGACTTCCAAAGAAAGATTGAAGACCCTACATTAGGTATTGGTTTTAAACCAACGGTTAGAAATGTTTCTGCGGTTATTATGGCTTCGGCGGAGGCATTCATAAGATTAATGGATGAAGTTCATACAAATGCTTGGAATGTAAAATATGACCCTGTGAGACAGTTGGCGATTTTAGACAACCCATCTTCAGCACCTGGAGTCGATACTACAGATAAAACTGTAGTATCACAACAAGCTCAAAATGAAAATCAAGGGTTATCCACAGCAAAAGTCCCTGTATACCCATGGCCTCAATTCTTTAAAGAAACTCCCGATGATAAAAAGGGTAGATTCCAACTTACATATATTGCAGACCCATCTGTGGTTGATATTACTAAAGGGTATCTTTATGATAAATGGCCTGAAGTTGAGTTTGTGGAAGAATATATGAGAGGGTTGACTCAAAAGTTTAATCCACCTGTTGCTCAAGTACCTACAGATAGTCAAGCAACTACAAACATTATTAACATAAATGCTATTGAATATCCTTCAAATGGTATTGCGTATGTTAACAAAGAGGAGATAAAATTTTTCTACGAAATATGGGAAAGACAGTTCTTAACTTCAAACTATTCAAATTTTGTTAGGGCGACTGGTAATCAATTAAGTCAATTAACTGATTTAGTTTTAAGTTCTGAAACTAGTAATATTGTTACAAGTTTAGGTGTTAGTGCTCCATTCTTAACTTTAAAACTTAAAAATTACGATATTACCGCTCAAAATTACCCACAGTTTTTATCTAACATTTCAAACCAAGGTACTGGTAGGGCATACCAAGAATACATAAGAGATTTCTTTGTGACACCATATATTAGAAATTTAACGGAAAACTCTTTCAATATTTTAACAACAAACGAATTAGGTAAAGAACCACAAATAATTGCTAAGTATGAGGCACTTGAACAATTGGTTAAAAACGCTGCGAGTGAGCCTTTAATTATTGATACTTATCCTTTCACAAATCCATCTTGGGTTTCTCAGAACATGAGTCAAAGTGATAGAAGTCAAGGTAATGGTGTGTATGATACCAAACAAGTATTGACCGTCTTCAAAGAGAGAAATGTGATTTCAAATTTTAATAGTGTTTATAACTATACAACAAATAGACCTGTAACTAATTTTTCGTATTTAAAAGTTTCAAATCCCGCGACTGAAATTTCTGAAACAGGACTTAACGTATTTTATACTTTAAGAAAAAATCCTGACGAATTCATACCAACCGAAAGTTATATTACACATACAAGAGCAATAACAAATGCAACTACAGAAACAACAACTTCAATGTTGAATACTCCTTATATGGTAAATGCAATTCAGAACGGTGTTTACAATTGGAGAAGAAAGGATAAACACCCTTACGTTCAAGCTGCCTATTTGTTCATCAATTCATTACCACTTGCGTCACTAAGAGAGAGATATAGAACAGATGGTGCGTCAAGTGAATTAGATTATATTGCATCTTGTTTCAAAAAGTTTGGGGCAATTCACAAAATGCCATATGCTTGGGTTCTTAAAATGGGTTCAGTATGGTATCGTTACAAGTATTATAAAACTAACGGAGTTGACTTCTTAGATAGTGCGTGGACTAATTTTGATTATAAAACAAATTATGACCCAATCACAAGTGCGGATACAAAAACGTATGAGTTTGAGTTTGACGGGGTCAAAAAAATAACATTACAGAATATTTCAGACCCAACAATTCAAAAAATACAAACAGGTTTTTACCCTAAAGTCATAAATGACTTCAACGTATTTTATAATGGGTATGACTTATATGTTAATTACGATAATCAAGAAATTCAGGCGAGTATAAATGGAGGTATGAAGGTCTACAATTTTACGGACTCAAATGTAATACCATCTAGTTCAAATGTTGGTATTGACACAGGAACCCCAACCGCGTCTACAATACAAACTTGGTCTGTTATTTTACCTGATACTGTTATGGATTTACCTGCACTTTCAGGAAATTGTTCACCAAATCAAAATACAACAAGTATTAAGTATTTCATTGTACCATCATTTGGTACACCATTCAATCAAGTTAGTTCTGAGTTATTGCAAAACAACGTTCAGAACTTTTTGTTCTTAAATGACCCTTCCATTTATAATGGTTCGGTTAGATTACTATGGTCGGCACCAAACTATGGATATTTTAAAAGTAACGAGATAATTAAACCAAGTCCTGATAAGTACTTGAATAAAATCTTAACTGGTGATGTAAAACAAGCACCATTTAAGTTTTTAATTACAGATGAATATTCAAACATTGAAGAAATATTTTCAGTTTTTGATAAAAGTATTTTAGATAAATTTGAACAAGAGTTTTTAAACTTTAGTAAGCCTGTTGCTGATATTGAGTTAGGACCACAAGTTGCGGTTCCAATTGGTCAGTCTCCTGTAGATAACAATGCGGTTTACAAAAACTTCCAATATTTGTTCAGAAATCTTATGACCATAGAAGGTAATGCGGGTCAAACAACTACTGAGTATTTTAATACAATACCAAATACACAACTATCATCATTCTCAACAACAATAAAGTCTTTTTTAGAGTATGATGTTATTTTAAAATATGGTAATCCTTCAAACTACAAACGAAGAGTTGTGGATTCTTTCTTGGCTTCAAATGGAGGGGCGAATGATATTGTTGACCCTATAAATTTTGGAACTTATGTTACAAATTCTTTACCATCTGCAGGAGGTACCATTACGTTGGCACAATCCAAAGCATTATTCCAATCGGAATGGTTGGCGTTGGAAACTGAAGTTGGATTTTCAACAATTCAAAATTTGGTATATACTGACCAAGGTTCGTACATAACTGATTTCTTTATAGACAATAATATTGAGTTTTCTGTTGGTAACATCACTTTGTGTTCTCAACTGATAAAACAATATGCAACTCAAAAGTTGTTGACACCAACACTTAATAGTGATGAATTTAAATCAAGACTGCAAACTTATTTAGATGGTACATCTGCATTACAAGATTTATTCTTGAACCAAGTATTGAATCGAGTTAGGGCTAAGTTACCAAACCAACAAGAACTCCCTGAAAAATCAATTCAAAGTGTAATTGACGGACAGCAAAGTAAAGTTGAAAACTATGAAGTATTCAAGGCATTAAATGATAAATGGATATCAGGTGGTGATTTCACAAGTAAAACTTTATTTGAGGATTTCTTATTTTTAGATAGGGCATCAAGAAATATTGGTGACACAATAATAGTTGACATCATATCATTAAAAGATACTTTGTTAGGTACAAAAACTTTTGAGGAAACATCCATGAATATGGAAATGAGTGTTTTCACATTCTTGAGTGGTATATTGATTAAAAACAAATTTAATGTAATGCCATTACCTGCGTACGTTAACTTCTACAATGTACAAGATGTTGATGGGACTACAATTTCACAAAACACTGAGGGCTCATTGGAATTTGCTGATAACATGTGGGGAACCTTCCTTGATGTTGATTATAGAAAATCAAGTCCAAAAATGGTTTGTTTTTATGCGGGACTACCTTCAGCACACTTAGATTTACCAAAAGGTAATTCAAGGTATCGAAACGATTCATTTGAGTTAAGGAGGTCTTCTGAAAATCCTTTAATTGAAAATCAACAAGGTAAAAAAGATTGGGCGGTATCTAATCGATGTGTGGGATTCAATGTTGATATTGGGACTAGAAATCAAAATATTTTCTATTCATTTAACGTTTCTATGGATAGTGGTAAAGCAACGTCTGAAACAATTCAAACCCAATTGAATATGGTTAATCAGGCAAATGGAAAAAACAGTGCCACCCAAAATGTTGGATTATACAACCTATATAAACAAAGAAGTTATCAGTGTAATATTGTTTCTTTTGGAAATGCGTTGATTCAACCAACAATGTATTTTAATTTAAGACACGTACCTATGTTTAACGGACCGTATCTAATCACGGATGTAAGTCATACGATAAATGCAGGCGAATTCCAAACAAGTTTTACAGGAGTTAGACAAGGTATCTACGACTTACCGTCAATTGATAACCTACTTCAAAGTATTAATCAAAATTTATTAACTCAAATTGAAAGTGCAATATTAGCTAAAAAAGATAATAAGCCAAACAAACCTACCACAAATATTAACAAGACGGCATTGTTACAACAACAAGGTAATAATGTGGCGGCAGCTGTTAACTCATGTACTGAAAAACTTAATACGAATTATTCTACGTGGGGTGACTTTAAAGAATCGGCAACAATCACTTTATCTCCATTACAGTTGGCTGACGCAATTAGAAATAAAACTGACAACCCTGACTTACAAGTATTAATTTATTTGATGTGTTATATTAAAACCTTCAATAAAGATAATTTCTATGGTTACAATAACAATTTCGCCAACGTAGACTTGTCGGCTTATTGGGGACCAAGTACACAATATTTTATACAGAAACAAGCGTCTTGTGTTGATGTACCAAATTCAACAGGTTCACCATCTTCAACACCAATCGCTAACTTTGAAAACCTTGATAAGTTTTTAAGTTTCATGGTTGCAAGATTAACACCAAACATTAATAGAATATTCTACGGTGAAAATGGTGAAGCACCATTAGGTTTACCTAAATACTATGTTTGTTATTGGTCACCAGCAACAAGTGCTAATCCTAATATACCACCATCATATTTTGATGAAAATCAAAGTGAATTTAAAACTACAATTGATACTGTTAAAAAAGGTATTAAGTCTGCTGGTGATGTACAATTAAATGTGGCATCGGCACAAACAATTAAAACTGCAGGAGATGCTCAAGCTCAACAAATTGCTAGTGGTGGTAAAGGTGCTACTAATAATTTAAATACTTCAAATCCACCACCACCATCATGTTTACCACCTAAGGTTACATCGTTCTCACCATTGACAGGTGTTACGGGTACCATATTGAATTTAACGGGAACTGATTTGGGTAGTATTACATCTGTAACAATAAATAATGTTAGTGTAACTACTGGTATTACAATAAATAATTCCACAAATATTGTGGTAATTGTTCCATTTAGTAATACGACCGTACCTCAAAACAATACGATTAGTGTTTATGGTATTCACGGTAGCGGTACAACTACAAACACGTTTACATATAACCCATTACAAGTTTCCGCGGCACCACCAACAAGTGCTCCTAATGTACCACCAAATGCCAATACACAACCTCAACAAACAGGACCATTACCATTAATTGGTATTGTACAAAATGGTTTATATTCATTAAGTCAGGCTTCAATTAATGTTAGTGTTAATCCTGTATTGAGTGCGTCGTATACTATGTTACCAACTCAACTACCACCAGAATTGACATTTAAGGTTACACAACAAAACGTATCTAATAATGTTAATCAAACTTACACCGTTTATGAAAGTGAGGGTATTGATTTAGGTTTAACATATTTCACATCTTCATCTAGTTTCAATATGACTCAAAACGATATTATTACAGTAATTACAAATAATTGGCAGACACCACCACCAAATAGTAAAATTATTTGTGAGTTTGCATTTAACGCCGAACCTATTTTAGTTGCTGCGGTACCACCTCAACAAGTCTACCAGTTCTTCAAACTAGAAATTTCAATTTAACAAATAACGATATATTTATATAGAAACATTATTATGGACATTAAAACAGCATTAGACAACTACCTTGGTAAATCTACAAGATTTTCGCAAGAGGATAACGGTGACGGCACTAAACAAGTTTGTGACTTAGACACAGGTGACTGCTATACTGTTAGAGAAAGAGACGGTCTTATTGAAAGAGCTGGTCACCAAACAACTGCCAATAGAAAAGTTAGAGTTGAAACATCTAAAGGTATAAAGCAATTATTAAACGGCTAATACGATGAGCGTAGATAGAAAAATTTTAAGTGAAATAGAAAGATATAGAAGTATCAATAAGTATATTTTAGAACAAGCATCAGAACCTAATCCTGATGACTTGGCGGCACTTGCACCCGATGCGGGAGCAGCACCTCCACCACCACCTGCAGATGCGGGGGCGGTTCCTCCACCAGCACCAGGGGCTGAATCACCTGCTGATGCAGCGGCAACACCTCCTGCACCAATTGATGTTGAGAGTGACCCTGAAGTTGAAAAAATTGATGATGAGGGAGAATCTTTGGAAAAAGGAACTGAAGAAGGTGGTGAAAGCGAAGAACTTGACATTACTGAATTGGTTACCGCTCAAAAAGACATCCAATCAAAACAAGATGATTACTTTGAAAATTTGTTTGGTCAACTAAACAAATTGGAATCAAGATTGGGTG
>CAZGNP010000028.1:0-8993 GCA_964527155.1 uncultured Aquiluna sp. | reverse complement strand
GCCAGCTCAGCTGGAGACCCATCCTCAATAACTTCCCCGTGTTCCATAACTAATACTCGATCAGCAATCGCTACGGTCGAAAGTCGATGTGCGATTATCACCGCAGTCCTGCCCGCAAGAAGACTCTTCAGTCCTCGTTGAACCATTCGTTCGGACGGAATGTCTAGAGATGAAGTTGCCTCATCCAAGATCAGAACGGCCGGGTTTGCCAGAAAGGCTCTTGCGAATGAAATCAACTGACGCTGCCCGGCTGAGACTCGGCCGCCTCGCTTGTTTACATCTGTTTCATAACCATCTGGCAACTTGGAAATGAATTCATGCGCCCCCACTGCCTTAGCCGCAGCGATTACTTCTTCTATGCTGGCCCCAGGTCGACCCAGCTGAATGTTTTCTATCACTGTGCCGGAGAACAGGTATGCCTCTTGCGTAACCATTACAACTTCTCTTCGCAGGTCCTTATTTGAAATCTCTCGAAGATCTACCCCGTCCAGACTCACCCGGCCTTCAGTTGGATCATAGAAGCGTGCAATTAGCTTGGCGAGAGTTGACTTTCCGGCTCCTGTTGTTCCAACCAACGCAATGGTTTGCCCGGCAGGGATCTTCAAATCAAATTTCTTGAGAATAACCGGTCCGGTTGAGTATTGGAACTGCACCGAATCAAACTTCACTTCGCCTTTAGCGCGACTAAAGGCAACCGCATTCAGCGGTTCCGGAACCGATGGTTCCTCCTCCAATACTCCAGAAATTTTCTCCAGCGCTGCAGCTGCCGACTGGTAGGAGTTATAGAAGATAGCGATTTCTTCCATTGGATCAAAAAATCTTCTTGCATACAAGATTGCTGCAGTTAGCACGCCAATTCCCAAAGACCCATCCAGAACTCGATAGCCACCGACCAGCAAAATTGTGGCAACAGTAATGTTGCCAATCATGATTAGACCGGGATCATAAATACCAAACAACTGGATCAGGTGAGCATTGTGCTTTCGGTAGTCCTCTACCAAACCACCAAAATGCTTTTCATTGCGCTTTTCTTTTCTGAAAGCCTTAACGGCACGAATGCCGGTCATGGTCTCCACGAAATACTGAATAAGTCGACTGGACGCGACTCGCTGCTTGCGATAACCCCGGTTGGTCTTGACCTGGAACCAGCGAGTCAGTATTCCCAGTGGTAAAAGAGCACCGAAGAGAATCAAGAAAGAGGTTGGGTCAAGGATAAATAAGGCTGCTGCCGTAAAGGTCATGAACAAACCGCCAATCACCAGCTCATTTAGCCCTCCGGATAGCAGCTCGGCAATTGATTCGAGATCTGAAGTTTGTCGAGCGATTACACGGCCGGCCGTGTAGCGCTCGTGAAATTCAACAGAAAGCTTCTGGGTGTGAACGAACATCCGGTTTCGCAGGTCAAACAACATTTGCTGAGCGAGCCGAGCAGTGAGCATTAGGAACAAGTAGGTGAGGATTGAGGTGGCCAAGGCGGCAGAAAGATATGCCCCAACCACAATCCACAGCTCGTTGTACTGACGAAGAATCGCCTTGGGAAGAGCCCAGTCAATTCCCAGGGCAATTAAAGCCGGCCCCGCAACACGGAGCGCGGTGGAGATAACTCCCAACAAGATAGCTAGGTAAATCCGAGCCTTAATTGGATTCAGAAGCGAACTCAGCAAACGCCGTGAACGAGCTCGCACATACCTGGATTCTTCTTTAGTTAGATCTGTTCTCTCTTCATCATTTGTCCCATACATGCTCATAGGTTCACCTCCCGCTCTTTCTGCTCAAAATCCAAGGAGGTAATTACATAGCGGTAGTGTTCGGATGTTCGTAACAGTTCTTGGTGAGTGCCAAATGCAGAAATGCGGCCATCCTCCAGCAGTGCCACTTTGTCAGCAAGCATCACAGTAGATGGCCTGTGAGCAACAATTAGTGCAGTGGTGTCTTTCAAGACATGACGCAGCGCGTCTTCAACCATCGCCTCGGTGTCAACATCCAGTGCAGAAAGTGGATCGTCTAAAACCAAAATCTTTGGTTTAGCTGCCACGGCTCTTGCGAGCGCTATACGCTGGCGCTGTCCTCCTGAGAGTGAAAGACCCTCCTCACCAATTGTGGTATCTAGACCATTGGGCAGATCGTAGGCAAATTGTGCTTGAGCAATATCAATGGCCTGCTTAAGTTCTTCCTCTGAAGCCGCTGGGTTTCCAAGCAGAATATTCTCCCTGACCGAGGAGGAAAATAAAGTCGCATCCTCGAATGCCATGGCTATGAGCGTTCTAAGTTCGGACCGAGTGAACTCTCTAATGTCAACACCGTCAATCGTGATTGAGCCGCCCGTAACGTCATAAAGCCTCGTGGTCAGAGCTGTCAAAGTGGTCTTGCCGCAGCCAGTCAAACCAATTAGCGCCACCGATTGCCCTGGTTCAACCCTCAAATTCACTCCACGCAGCAATTCACCGTCACTGTTTTCCACATCGGGAAACTGGAACCTAACGTCTTTGAATTCAAGCAATCCCTTGGCATCGCTCAGCACTTTTGGCTGAGCTGGATCGACAATCAAGTTTTGGCTATCCATAACCTCAAAGAACCGCTCTGTCGCAGTTCTTGCCTCGAGCGTGAATGAAAGCAAAAAGCCCAGGGATTCGGTTGGCCACCGCAAAACAATCGCCGTTGCAAAGAAAGCAACCAAACTTCCTACTGTCAACTCGCCCTCGGCCACCAGCCAGATACCAGCAAGCATTGATAGTCCGATTGCAAGCTCAGGAATCATGATTAGGTAAAGCCAAATATTTGCTACCGCCTTGGCTTTTTTCAGCTCAGTCGAACGCAGCTCAGTAGCTTGGGAAGAGAATTGACTTGCTGCAAAGCTGCCGCGGCCAAAAGACTTCAGCACGCGAACACCGTGAACTGCCTCCTCGACCCTGGTTGCCAGGTCTCCTGATTGATCCTGACTTAGCCTTGCAACGACGTTGTATTTACCCTCGAACAAAAAGCCAGCAATCCAAATTGGAATAGTGGCAACAAAGAAAATCAGCCCCAGCCAAAAGTTGAATGTGAAGAGAATGCCTAATCCCACGAGGATGGTGATTAAGTTGGCCGTAAATAGGACTAGGCCAAAACTTAGCCATCTGCGAATCAGGCTCAAATCTGAAATTGCTCGAGAGAGTAGCTGCCCCGAGGGCCAGCGATCATGGAAGGCGACTGGCAAATCCTGAAGCTTCTCGTAGAGAGAATTTCGCATGTCTGCTTCTACGAAAGTTCCAGGTGTCAGAACCAGCCAGCGCCTGAGCAAAACAAAAAGTGCCTCCGCGATACCCAAAGCCAAAATCAATCCGACGGCTGGCAGTAAGGCGTCTAGCCCACCACTCACCAAGGAGTTAACAAGCCCCTGCAGTAATTGCGGAATGGCCAAGGCAAACATGTGTGCAGCAATCGCAGCCAAGACGCCAAGAAAAATTCTGGGTAAAGCTTTCTTCGCGAAGGGCACTAATCGCCAAAGAACGCTAAGAGTTCCTCTTTCGGAATTTTGCATTTATCTCTTCCGCTGGCTTGGCCAGCCCTACAGACTAGCAAGAAAGCATGGCCTGTGTTGGCTAGTGGAAGAAGTGTCTTTCGCCAGTGAAATACATAGTCAGGCCGGCGTCTTTTGCGACGGCAATGACTTCCTCATCACGAACACTGCCACCTGGTTGAACTAATGCTTTTACACCCGCCTCAATCAGAACAGCTAAACCATCGGCAAAAGGGAAAAATGCATCTGATGCAGCAACTGAACCCTTTGATCTTTCTCCAGCTCTAGTAACAGCTAGCCGACAAGAATCCAGCCTGTTTACCTGGCCCATTCCAATTCCAACGGCAGCTTGATTACTAGCGAGCACGATGGCATTGGACTTAACGGAACGAACGGCTCGCCAAGCAAACTGCAAATCCCGCATGGTTAGTTCATCGGCAGCTACTCCGCTTACCAGCTGCCAGTTTGAAGTATCAATCTTGCTGAAGTCATCTGGTTGCTGGGCTAGCACTCCACCAGAAATCTGACGAAATTCTTGATCAGGAAGGTGATAGCCGCCTGCCAGCTTCAGGATTCTAAGATTCTTCTTTTTCTGCAGTAGTTCCAAAGCAGCTGGCTCATAGTCAGGAGCTGCAATTACCTCGGTGAAAACATCAGCAATTGCCTTTGCCATTTCTAAGCTGACAGTTCCATTGGCTGCAATTACACCACCGTAAGCGGAGACTGGATCTGTTTCGTGGGCCTTTTTGTAGGCGTCATAGATCAAGTCAGAGCCGCCAGACCCAACAGCAATTCCGCAGGGATTGGCGTGCTTGATGATTGCAACAGCAGGATCAGAGAAGTCATAAGCCGCGCGAAGCGCAGCCTCAGTATCTACGTAATTGTTATATGACATGTCCTTGCCGCCGAGCTGGACGGCATTGGCCAGTCCCTCGCCGCTTCCATCCACGAAAACAGCAGCAGTTTGGTGTGCGTTCTCGCCATAACGTAATTGAGCCTTTTTGAAATAACTGAGCTGAATTGAATTGCTCTCTCCGGCCAACCAGCGAGCGATTGCCGAATCATAGTTGGCAGTGTGCTGAAAAGCCTCCAGTGCTAAATCTCTTCGCAGTTGGTCCGTTGTGCCGCCAGCGGCAATCGCCGAGAGAATCTCGGGGTATCTATTTGGATTAACCACGATCGCTACGTTGGCATGGTTCTTCGCACTCGCGCGCACCATTGCCGGGCCACCAATGTCGATTTGTTCGATTGCTTGATCGAACGTCGCACCGGCCGCCACTGTTTGCTGGAATGGATAAAGATTTACAACAACCAGCTCAAAAGGCTGATAGCCCAAATCTTTCAACTGTTCCCGATGGGAAGCTAGACGGAGATCCGCCAAAATTCCTGAATGAATTGCTGGATGAAGAGTCTTCACTCGCCCATCTAGCGACTCGGGAAAACCCGTCACTGAACTAACCTCGGTAACGGCGAGGCCAGCTTCTGCAATTTGCTTGGCGGTAGATCCAGTAGAAACTATTTCAATGCCGGCTGCCGCTAGACCTCTCGCAAATTCCACGAGTCCGGATTTATCCGAAACAGAAAGTAATGCTCGCTTGACGGCAATCATTTAGTTAACTCCGATAAGTTCAGCCTGCCCTCAGCTATCTCTCGAACAACCTCTACCAGTTGATTCTTCTCAACTTCCTTAATCAGTGAGTGAAGCTCCGGCTCTGAAATTCCAGCCGGGATCGCTATTTCGGTCTGTCGTATGACCGGGCCCGTGTCAACGCCCTCATCAACCAGGTGAACAGTTGCCCCGGTCACCGCAACTCCCGCTGCCAGAGCATCGCGAACAGCGTGTGCACCTGGAAAAGCAGGTAATAGAGAAGGATGAATGTTGATTATCTTTCCCGCTAGTGCCTTAACGACAGTCGCCGGCAAGATTCGCATAAACCCAGCCAGAACAACCAAGTCTGGTTTGTGATACTGAATTGAGTGCAGAAGCAAATCGGCCCACTGCTCTTTGCTGGAGAATTTGGCCGGTTCCAAAACAAATGTCGATACGCCAAAGAGCTCAGCATGCTCAAGCCCGCCCGCCGGTCGATCAGCACCGACGGCCCTCACCGTCGCTGGATAAAGTGGGCTATCGCAGGCCTCTAACAAAGCGCGCAGGTTTGAACCTGAACCCGAAATTAGCGCAACGATGGTGAACACGGCCAAAGTCTACTTTCGCTCAGCGCCTTGTGGTCTGAGAACAACCAGGGATACTGAGAACACGGGAATCAGCACCTCAACAAAAATCACCATGGCAATAAGCGGTGGGTTTATCCCAACCTCAACAAATCGCCCGGGGCCCAAACTGCCACTGGCCAGAAGTGCCAATGCGAAGGCGAGCAATGAGGCCACCAGAGCTGAAAAACCTGCCAGCACTGCCGCTGCAGAGAAACTGGTAGCAAATTCCCAACGCATTTTTTCGGTGGACTTTCTTGCCAGCAACGTCGCAATAATTGCCGCCACTACTGGAACAATCGCAAAAACGATACCCCGTTCAAAACCTCCGGTTGGCAGTGCGGCAAAGATGGGAAGTGCTGGCAGCGGTCCAAGTTGAGTGGCTAATGGAGAAACGTAAGATCCAGCACCAATTGAAAATCCCGCACCTGATATCCATGCCATTCCAAAAATAATCAGATTTGGCAGGATAGCCAGCTGCCCTAACGTGACCATGAGTCCGCCCAGGAAACTGAGGCTAAGTGACTGATACAAACGAAGCACTTCTACCCAGCCAATTACCAGGGCAACCATAATCAAAAGTGAAGAAGCGAGCAGGAGAAAGACAATCACCGACGTTCCGATTCGGAGCGCCGGCAAGGCTGAGGTGGAAATAGTCCAGTGCAACTTTGCAATAAAGTTTCCAACCCGCTCGCGAATCCAAATTCGCTCAGCTGCCTCAACCTGATTCGAGCCACTTACCAGCTCGAATCGCTTGCCCGAAACAGAGGATACAAAAAGTAATAGCGCAAAGAACAATGCGGGCCTGAACAACGGATCCCACTCCCCCAGAATTACCGAAGGATTGGCGACTACCAGACTCAGACCATACGAGGCAGCCCCAAAAGTTAATGCTCCGCCCAACCAAGCTGGCCAGAGTGAAGATGCAGCAGAGATACGGTGTCCGATGCGAATGATCATCAGAGCCATTACAAGTGTTAGGCCTAATGGAAGAAAAGAAAGGGCAAAAGTGTCAAAGGCGATACCAACAATTTCACCCTCACCAATTTGAATTGGGACTCCAACCGAGAGCAGCACTGCGTAGCCTGCAACTTGCAGCGCGACAATCCAATCAACCGATCCATTGCCTTCGAGTAGCCAAGCAAGAGTGAGTGGAACAAGAATGACACCAACTGCCGAAGAGAGGATTATCAGCGCTTGCAGCGCTGCCAGTCCGAAGCTCAGTGCCCGATTCACTTACGGCAGCTTGCTTATGATTTCTCGCATTAGCTGGGCCGTTTCGGAAGGAGTCTTTCCGACCTTCACGCCCACCGCCTCGAAAGCTTCTTTTTTCGCCTGGGCGGTTCCAGCCGAGCCCGACACAATTGCTCCGGCATGCCCCATTGTCTTGCCCTCCGGTGCAGTGAAACCTGCAACATAAGCCACAACGGGTTTGCTGACGTTCTTAGCGATGTAGGCAGCTGCTTTTTCTTCTGAATCGCCACCAATTTCACCAATCAAAACAATTGCCTTGGTTTCGGGATCATTTTGGAAAGCCTCCAAAGCGTCAATGTGGGTGGTTCCGATAACAGGATCGCCACCGATTCCAATTGCTGTCGAAAAGCCAATATCACGCAGCTCAAACATCATTTGGTAGGTGAGTGTTCCAGACTTTGAAACCAGTCCTATTGGACCACGCCCAGTGATGTTGGATGGGGTGATGCCTGCGTTGGATTGTCCAGGGGAGATAATTCCTGGACAGTTTGGGCCAATTAGACGAGTCTTCTTGCCTTTTTCAACGTTGTATGCCCAAGCCGTTGCGCTGTCGTGAACTGGAATACCCTCTGTAATTGCTACGGCCAGAGGAATTTCCGCATCGATAGCTTCAATGATGGCTGCCTTCGCAAATGCTGGCGGAACGAAAATCACACTGACGTTAGCGCCGGTTTTCTCCATAGCCTCTTTGACGCTGCCGAAGACCGGCAGCTGCTTGCCCTCAACCTCAACACTCTCGCCAGCTTTCTTCGGATTCACGCCGCCAACGATGTTGCTTCCGCCAGCGAGCATGCGTGTGGTGTGCTTCATGCCCTCAGCACCGGTCATTCCTTGAACAATGATTTTGGAATTAGCGTCTAAGTAAATTGCCATTTTTCTCCCTAGCTCGCTAGCTTTGCGGCTTGGTCGGCGCCGTCGTCCATGGTCTCTGCCAAGGTGATAAGCGGGTGATTGAATTCCTTCAAAATCTTTCTGCCCTGCTCTACATTGTTGCCATCAAGTCTCACAACCAGTGGCTTGGTGGCTTTCGAGCCCAGGGAGTTAAGGGCGCCAACGATTCCGTTAGCAACAGCGTCGCAGGCAGTAATTCCACCAAAGACATTTACAAAAACGCTCTTTACTTGCGGATCGTTCAAGATGACATCAAGTCCGGCTGCCATAACTTCGGCCGATGCACCGCCGCCGATGTCGAGGAAGTTGGCTGGCTTCACCCCGCCATGGCGTGCTCCAGCGTAGGCAACAACATCCAGGGTGGACATTACAAGCCCTGCGCCATTACCGATAATTCCAACTTCGCCATCTAACTTGACGTAGTTCAAATCCATTTCTTTTGCCTTGGCTTCCAGCGGATCCAGCTGGTCTCTTTCCATTTCAGCACGCTGGTGTCGGAATTCGGCATTGTCATCGAGCGACACCTTGCCATCTAGAGCAAGAATTCTTCCGTCTTTGGTGCGAACCAAGGGATTTACCTCAACCAAAGTGGCATCTTCTTTTCTAAAGACTTCATAAAGTTTTACAAAAACATTTGCTACTTCATCAACAAGCTCAGCCGGAAAATTAGCTGCCTTAGCGATTTCAACTGCCTTGGCCTTGTCGATTCCAGTAACAGCGGAAACTTCAATCTTTGCAAGAGCCTCTGGTCTTTCAACGGCTAATTGCTCGATATCCATTCCACCTTCAACGCTGCACAGCGATAAGAAGGTTCGATTGGAGCGGTCTAGGAGAACCGAGAAGTAGTACTCTTTTTCAATTTCGGCAGCTTGGGCAACCATGACTCGCTTGACGATGTGTCCCTTGATATCGAGTCCAAGAATTGCACTGGCCTTCTCTTTTGCCTCGGTGGGATTGGTCGCAACCTTCACTCCACCGGCTTTTCCACGACCACCTATTTTTACCTGCGCCTTCACGACGACGGTTCCGCCAATTGCTTTGGCAGCGGCTTCAGCCTCTTCAGGAGTGTCGGCGATCTTGCCCGCTAGAACGGGGACTCCGTATTGTTCGAATAAATCGCGTGCTTGATACTCAAATA
>CAZGNP010000027.1:0-9522 GCA_964527155.1 uncultured Aquiluna sp. | reverse complement strand
CTTGACTGGTGGCTGCACACTGCCGCGATCGGCGCGCTCCTTGGTGGTATTGGCTGGCTCACCGTTCGCACCTGACATAGCAGAAATCAGTGCATCCGCCTCGGCATCGGTTTTGGCCTTGCCTTCTTTTCGAAGTAACTCGCGAAATTCCTTCAGTCGCTCCGACCAGGGCACCCAGGCTGGTGCAAGCAGGGCCCTCGGACCAGCCAACAGGGTCACCTCAGAAACGGTGGCGGGCTTTCGTTTGTCTGGTTGCGTAATTGTGACAACCCACTGCCAACCCTCGTAGCCGCGCTTGGTTGATTCAAAGGAAACATCAAAAATTCCCTTTTGGACTTCTTTCTCAGAAATAAATTTGCCAAAGCTGCCATCGCTGAACTCGATCAGGGCACTTTTTGCAAGTGCTTGGTGTTTGTTACCCCTCAAGCTCATCGGCTACTCGCCTCAACAGCTGAGCGACTTTTCGAGCGTGATTAGCCTCTGGATACTTGCCTCGCTTGAGCGAAGAGCCAATCTGATCCAGAAGACGAATCAGGTCTTCGGTGATGATGGCTAGGTCTTCAGCTGGCTTGCGGGAAGCAGCTGCCAGCGTTGGCACCTCCAAAACTCTGAGCGAGAGTGCTTGAGCACCCTTTCGGCCATCAACGATGCCGTATTCGACCCGGGTGCCAGGGCGAATTGTGCCAGTGCCAGCGGGAAGTGCCGAAGCGTGCAAAAACACCTCGCTGCCGTCATCACCAGCGATAAACCCAAAGCCCTTTTCGTCATCAAAGAACTTCACCCGACCAGTTGGCATGGCTTCCCTTTCATAAGTCGCAGGCAAGTGTAACCCAAAGGCATAGGCTTAACGGATGCCTGAAAACCACAAGCAGTCCAGGGTCGAGATAATTTTGGCCGCCATGGCCGTCTCTGTAATTGGCCTATCGGTCCTTTCCATCCTGACCACGCTCCTGCTCGTGTTCTTTGGGGTGACCGATCTGCCGGTGCTGCTGGCTCAGCTTCCGCTGATTGGGCTGCCGGTGGGTTTTTTGATAATCATTGCCCTGCTAATTGCAGCCATCGTCCGCCGCTCAAGAGAGGCTCGAGATAATTGACCGCAATTCTTCCGCTAGCTAACCGTCTGAAGGCGCTGCCGGGGGAAGAGCTGGCCAAGCTCTTGAGTTCTTTGGTGAGCTCGAGTGCTAGCTGTTCAGATTTGTTTGACCTTTCCAAGCTGCTGCTGTCCAAGCGGGAATTGGAAGAGCGCATTCGCAGACTCAGCAAAAAAGAACTAGAAAACCTAGCCAGCGGGAAAAGTTCGGCAGCCCTAAAGGCAGCGTTTCTATCCGACGGAAAAATTTTCGAAGAGGCTCAGGATGCACTCAAGCAACTAAAGCCCCTTGCCCCACCAAGACTTGCGCAGCCGGCAAGTTCGCTCTCTGCCTACGAGACTCTTCTGGCTATTACAGAGATTCTTTTTGCGCTTGAGCAGCACTGGTTTGAAAAAACTAGAACTGGACTAAAGGCATCCGATGCCAAGCTAATTGCGGAAAAACTCAAATGGTCGACGACCGAATTGCAAACTCGATTCCGCCTAGCCCAGCAAGCCGGATTGTTGGCTGAACATGCTGGTCGCTGGGTGGCGAGCGAAAGTGCGCAGCGCTGGCTCGAACTGAGCAGAGCCGATGCGTATTCATCTTTAGTCACGGCCTGTTGGGATTTGCCGAAGCTGAATCTGAGCGACTCTCGCATCACAGATCAAATCAGCCTTGAGTACCCACTGCTAGATCAATCAAAGCTCTTGTTACTAGAGTTTGGGGCCAGTCTCGGATTACTCGATCGCGATCAGCCGAGGACGGTTTTGCTGGCTGGTGGAATGGCGGCGGTGATTCGAGCATCAGTGGCTGAACTTCCAAAAACTCAGCAGAAGCTAATCGTTCAGGGAGATTTGACGGTGATTTGCCCAGGCCCAATTGATGCTGGTCTTCAGCGCAAACTTGATTCCTTTACAAACAGTGAAGATCTTGGGTTAGCCTGTCGCTTCCGCCTAACTTCCCTATCTGTCTCTCATCACCTGGAGTCTGGCGGAGAAATCTCTGACATAAGGCAAGTTTTGGAATCTGCGACAAATGGTTCACTTCCCCAGCCCGTCAGCTATTTGCTTGAAGAGACGGCTAGGCGCTTTGGTTCGCTGCGGGTAGTCACTGGTAACCAGACTGAGATTATCTCCGAGGATGAAATTCTTCTTACCCAAATCAGAAATGAGCGATCACTGGCGCACCTGGCACTGAGAAAAAATGATGGCCGGCTTACAACGGCTGCCTCTCAAGAACTTAGCTATTTCTCACTTCGAGCTGCTGGCTACCCGGCTGTCATGGTTGATGAAGAGGGGAAGATAATTTCTCCTCGCTTCGCCTCGGTCGCGGCCGAGCTAACTGACAAATCAGAATTGCTTGCCCGAGCTAGCGCGCTGCTCAGTGGAGAGCGGTTGAGCGCAGACCAGGGAGATGTTGCCAGACAGTTGGAGTTTGCAATCAAAAACAAGCTGCAGGTTCAGGTCAAGATAGAAATCGATGGCACACCTACTGAGCTTCTACTTACACCGCTTGGACTTGCCAATAATCGGCTAAGAGGCAGGGATGAGGCCAAGCAGGCAGAGCGCACCCTCCCGCTGGCTCGCATTAGCTCTGTTGTGCTGAGTTAGGCTGGACGGATGCCTGGGCCACTTATTGTTCAAAGTGACAAGACCGTTTTGCTGGAGACTGACCACGCAGACGCGGAAGAAGCGAGGCACGAGCTAGCAATTTTTGCAGAGCTTGAAAGAGCACCCGAGCACATCCATACCTACCGGATCAGTCGGTTGGGGCTATGGAATGCTCGTGCGGCTGGGCACAACGCGGACTTTATTATTGATTCACTGACTAAATGGTCAAAATACCCCCTGCCAGAAACTGTCGTATCAGAGATTCGCAGCACCATAGATCGCTTCGGAAAGCTGGTGATCTCCAGGGACGCGGAAGGGCTTTTGCTGCAAAGTAGCAACCTGGCTGTCTTGACCGAGGTAACAACTAACCCAAAGATTGCTGAGCTCCTCGAGGGCAAGCTTCAAGAGGGCTACCGCATTCGGGACTGGGCGCGCGGTCAACTCAAACAACAGCTATTGAAGCTGGGCTGGCCAGCCGAAGATAACGCAGGGTTTACTCCTGGTACCCCGCACAACATTGAACTTGACCAGTCCAGCTGGTCACTGCGGGATTACCAAAAGCAGGCGGTTGAAAAGTTCGCTGCCGGTGGCTCTGGAGTGGTTGTTCTCCCCTGCGGTGCTGGTAAGACATTGGTTGGTGCAGCAGCAATGGCTCGCTTCGATACCAACACATTAATTTTGGTAACCAATACTGTCGCTGCTAGGCAGTGGCGAGATGAGTTGCTCAAGCGCACCGACTTAAAAGAAGAAGACATTGCTGAGTACTCTGGAGCATCCAAGCAGCTTGCCCCCGTCACGATTGCTACCTATCAGATTCTCACAACGAAGCGGCAAGGTGAGTTCGCACACCTTGCACTATTGAATGCCCGAGACTGGGGATTGATTATCTATGACGAAGTTCACCTGCTTCCTGCTCCTATTTTTAAGATGACCGCTGATTTGCAAGCTAGACGCAGACTGGGGCTGACCGCAACGTTGGTTCGTGAAGACGGGCGTGAGTCAGATGTCTTTTCTCTAATTGGGCCAAAAAGATTTGATGCTCCGTGGAAAGACATTGAAGCTCAGGGTTATATTGCCCCTGCCAAGTGCTACGAAATCCGAATTACTCTGCCTGACGATGACCGGATGAAATACGCAATCAGCGACGCTGATGCCCGATTTAGAATCGCAGCCACTGCAACGGCAAAGCTACCGATTCTGAAAAAGCTTCTGGAAAAATATCCGAATGAACCAACCCTAATCATCGGGCAATACCTAGATCAGATTGATGAGGTTTCTAAGTCGCTTGGACTACCCAAGCTAACTGGCGAGACTCCAGTTGTTGAACGCGAGCAGCTGTTTGCTGATTTTCGAACAGGCAGACTAAAGGCGCTGGTGGTTTCCAAGGTCGCCAATTTTTCGGTCGATTTGCCAGAGGCATCGCTAGCAATCCAAATCTCGGGATCATTTGGATCAAGGCAAGAAGAGGCTCAAAGGCTCGGTCGCCTGCTCCGACCAAAACAGGACGGCCGAACAGCCCAATTCTTTACGCTGGTAGCCAGGGACAGCGTCGAACAAGACTTTGCTCAGAACCGCCAACGATTTTTAGCGGAACAGGGCTACTCCTATGAGATCTTGAACGCTGAGGATTTCTAGTCCAGCTAATTCTCAGAAATCTTCCAGCGTTGTCAGGCAGACTCTTTATATGGAAAATCTCAAGGTGCTGGTAGTTGATGATGAACCGAACATTCGCGACCTGCTCTCTGCGAGCCTGCGCTTTCAGGGCCACCAGGTACTTACCGCCGCCAACGGCAATGAGGCAATCAACAAGATTGTCGATAACCAACCCGATGTAGTTCTTTTGGATGTGATGTTGCCTGATATCTCAGGCTTTGGCGTCACCAAGAAGATTCGCAGCCTAGGCATTGAGGTTCCAATTCTGTTCCTGACAGCCCGCGACGACACCGAAGACAAAGTAACTGGTTTGACCGTTGGTGGCGATGACTATGTAACTAAGCCATTCAGCCTTGATGAAATCATTGCGCGCATTAGCGCAATTATGCGTCGAACTGGTAAGGATCAAACCAAGTCTGTGATTTCAGTGGGTGAGTTGACAATAAATGAAGATGCGCACGAGGTGACCGTGAAGGGTCAACTAGTTGAGCTATCCCCGACCGAATACCAGCTTCTTCGTTACCTTGCCACCAATCCAAACAGAGTTTTGACTAAAGCACAGATCCTTGATCACGTCTGGGAATACGATTTCAACGGCGAGATGGGCATTGTCGAGTCTTACGTTTCTTACCTGCGAAAGAAACTAGACCCAATTTCTTCAGAGCCACTGATTGTTACTAAGCGCGGAGTCGGCTACATGCTCAAGGGTCCAAAGGCCTAACCGAATTGAAGAATCGTTTTTTAGCAGCCTGGGAGAGAGTTTCCCTCCGGGCCAAGCTAACAACGATGTCGGTTTTCCTGATTGGACTGCTTCTTACAATTTCAAGTGCTGGCACGGTTGCGTTGCTGTCAACTTATTTGCAGCAGAACACTGACAACCTACTGATTGCAACAGCCAACCAGCTTCGAGAAGAAAATCCCCTTCGCCTACAGATTCGCGTTACTACCGGCGATCTAACGCTGCCGGCATTACCAAGCGATTATTACATTGCAATTTTGGATTCACAGGGCAACCAGTTTCTAGGTCTGGTTTCTGCCACCGGTGGCGGAAGGCAGGTGCCTAACTTCTCAACTCTCACCAGTGAAAAGGTTCTGGAGATAGGCGGAGTGCCATTCGATGCTGAAGTGGAGGTGGACGGCCCCGACCAGGACTGGCGGGTAGTTGCACTACCGCTGCAAAACGCCAACGGCTCAGTAGTCGTGGGTCTACCGACGAACACCAACCGGCAAATAATTAATGAATATGGGGTTATCGGCGGACGCTTTGGAGTGCTCTTGCTGTTTCTCTCTGGCTTAGCAATCTGGCTAACCATCACCTCGGCTCTGCGGCCACTGAAGGAAGTTGAGCGCACCGCCGAAGCCGTAAAGAGCGGAAAGTTTTCATCCCGTCTTGTCCAGCACCATGGCAAAACTGAGATTGGCAGAATTAACCGAGCGCTCAACAGCATGCTTGATTCGATTGAGTCGGCTGTTCGTGGAAAAGACAAGACCCTGAGTCAAATGCGGCGCTTTGTTTCCGATGCCAGCCACGAGCTTAGAACTCCCCTAGTAACGGTTCGCGGTTACGCAGAGCTTTATCGGATGGGTGCAATAAAGAGCAAGCAAGACCTCAATGAGGCGATGGGGCGAATTGAGAGTGAAGCCATTCGCATGAGTGGATTAGTAGAAAGCTTGCTCACTCTAACCCGCATGGATGAGCTAGAAAACCTAAAGAAAAAACCATCTGACTTAATTGAATTAGCGCAGGCCAGCGTCAAGGATGCCTCCGTCGCTAACCAAGAAATCAGCTTCCGAGTTTCAACGGATCTCAAAACTTGCACCTTAGAAATTGATGGAGACCGAATCAAGCAGGTACTTACAAATTTGCTGGCTAACGCCGCCCGGTTCGCCCCGAAGTCGTCCGAGGTAACCGTTGAAGTCAAGGAGCTCGAGGGCAAGATTCGGGTCAGCGTTATAGACCGTGGCGAGGGAGTTCCGGAGGGTTTACGAGAGAAAATCTTTGACCGCTTCTACCGAATTGATAATTCTCGAAACAGAGAGACCGGTGGTTCAGGTCTGGGCTTAGCGATCGCGAAATCAATTATTGATGCCCACGAGGGAAAGATATGGGTCGAGGAAACGCCCGGTGGCGGAGCCACGTTTATTTTTGAGCTAGCCAAATAAAGAAACAGGGTGGCCGAGCCACCCTGTTTCTTTAGTTGACCTTCTTAGAAGTCCATTCCTCCAGCACCCTCGCCGGCAGCTGGTGTTGCTGGCTCTGGCTTTTCCGCGACAACCGCTTCGGTTGTTAGGAATAGTCCTGCGATTGATGCTGCGTTCTGAAGAGCTGATCGGGTGACCTTTACTGGGTCATTAATGCCAGCCTTCAACATGTCTACGTATTCACCGGTTGCGGCATTGAGGCCGTGGCCATCTGGGAGGTTTGCGACCTTCTCGGCGACGACGCCAGGCTCAAGACCGGCATTGATTGCGATTTGCTTCAGCGGAGCTGAAATTGCAACGCGAACGATGTTTGCTCCGGTTGCTTCATCGCCCTCAAGCTTGAGGCTCGCAAAAGTTGACTTGCTGGCCTGTAGCAGTGCTACACCACCACCCGCCACAATTCCCTCTTCAACAGCGGCCTTGGCGTTACGCACTGCGTCTTCGATACGGTGCTTGCGCTCCTTGAGCTCAACCTCGGTAGCGGCACCAGCCTTGATCACTGCTACACCACCAGCCAGCTTGGCTAGTCGCTCCTGCAGTTTCTCGCGGTCATAGTCGCTGTCGGTGTTCTCGATTTCTCGACGAATCTGTTCAACACGACCTGCAATCTGTCCTGCATCACCGGCACCCTCCACAATTGTGGTTTCGTCCTTGGTGATTACAACCTTGCGAGCACGTCCAAGCATGGCTAGGTCAGTGTTCTCAAGCTTCAGACCAACCTCTTCGGCGATTACCTGACCACCGGTGAGGATTGCAATGTCCTGGAGCATGGCCTTGCGACGATCTCCAAAACCAGGAGCTTTCACAGCAACCGATTTGAAGATTCCGCGAATCTTGTTTACAACCAAGGTTGCAAGCGCTTCACCCTCAATGTCCTCAGCGATGATTAGAAGTGGCTTACCAGCCTGCATGACCTTGTCAACGACTGGCAGTAACTCCTTCATGTTAGAGATCTTGCTGTTAGCAATCAGGATGTAAACATCCTCCAGCACGGCTTCTTGACGCTCAGGGTCAGTCACCATGTATGCAGAAACATATCCCTTGTCGAATCTCATACCTTCAGTCAGCTCAAGCTGAATTCCGAAAGTGTTTGACTCTTCAACAGTGACAACACCTTCCTTACCAACCTTGTCGATTGCTTCAGCGATGATTTCACCAATGGTGGTGTCACCGGCAGAGATGGAAGCGGTAGCAGCAATCTGCTCCTTAGTTTCGACTGGCACTGCCATCTTGAGAAGAGTTTGAGTAACGGCTTCTGTCGCCTTGTCGATACCGCGCTTCAGAGTAATTGGGTCAGCACCGGCTGCAACGTTGCGCAGACCTTCCTTGACCAGAGCTTGTGCCAAGACTGTTGCGGTGGTGGTTCCATCACCGGCAACGTCATCGGTCTTCTTTGCTACTTCTTTAACTAATTCGGCGCCAATCTTCTCGAAAGGATCCGATAGTTCGATTTCCTTAGCGATTGATACACCGTCGTTAGTGATGGTGGGGGCGCCCCACTTCTTCTCGAGCACCACGTTACGACCGCGTGGACCAAGGGTCACTTTCACGGTGTCGGCCAGGATGTTTAGGCCGCGCTCGAGGCCACGACGTGCCTCTTCATCGAAGGTAATGATTTTTGCCATTTGGGTTTCTCCCGTTGCACTAAGACTTGGATTAGCACTCGAGGTTTGTGAGTGCTAATAAAGTTTTAGCACTCTTGGGCCCAGAGTGCAAGCGGAAATACCCCACCCTAGGGCGGGGTCCCGTTTTTAGCCTTATTTAGAGGACTCTGATGTTCTCAGCTTGCAGGCCTTTGTCGCCCTGCTTTACGTCAAACTCGACCCGCTGGTTCTCTTTGAGTTCGCGGTATCCGTCGGACTGGATTGCTGAGAAGTGTGCAAATACGTCTGGTCCGTCGTCCTGGGTAATGAACCCAAAACCCTTCTCAGAGTTGAACCACTTTACGGTTCCTTGTGCCATTGTTGCTCCTGATGCTTAAGCCACGTGCGTAATTCACACGTGCATCGGGCTCAACCTAGGTCCTGCTCGACTAGACCACTCTATTCTGGATACTGTCTGGGACAAAATTAGTTACAGAACGGTTATAAATGGCTAGGAGGCTAATTTCATGAAATACGAGGTCTACAAGACTGACGATCAGTGGAAACAGGAGCTCAATGAGTTCGAATACCACGTTTTGCGCCTAGCCGGCACCGAGCGACCCTGGACCGGGGAGCTCCTGGAGGAGAGCCGAGCTGGCAGCTATCACTGTCGGGGCTGCGATGCCTTCTTATTCGAATCTGATACCAAGTTTGACTCCCACTGCGGCTGGCCTAGCTTCTATAAGCCGCAGGGTAATGAAGCAATTGAATACATCGAGGATCGCTCTCACGGCATGCTCCGAACGGAAGTGCGCTGTGCAAAGTGCGGCTCTCACCTCGGCCACGTTTTCGATGATGCTCCACAGACCCCAACCGGCGACCGGTACTGCATCAATTCAGTAAGTATCACTTTCAAGCCCAAGAACTAAGTCCCGCTAGCATCGCTTTAGTAAAGGGAGAGTAATTGCTGGGTCTAGGAACAATAATTAATGTCATTGCCATTGTCGCTGGTGCCAGCTTTGGGACTCTACTTGGTCATCGACTTCCAGAAAAAATGCTTCGTGTTCTTACCGATGCAATGGGTTTGGTAGTACTCGTTATTGGGGCGCTTAATCTGCTGGCTCTTTCAGACAGCGCATACGTAGAGGCAGTCACAAGTGCTGGAACGCTCTTGGTGGTGCTTGGGGCTCTGCTAATTGGTGGAATTATTGGTTCGCTTCTAAAAATAGAGGAGCGCCTAGAAAACTTTGGCAGCTGGCTTCAAAAGAAAACCAGCAAGGGAAATTCTGGATCAAAAGAAAAATTTATCGAGGGCTTTGTCAACGCCTCCCTTCTTTTCACAATTGGTCCCATGGCAATTCTTGGTGCTTTGTCAGATGGCCTCGGGCAAGGATTTGAAAC
>CAZGNP010000026.1:0-9971 GCA_964527155.1 uncultured Aquiluna sp. | reverse complement strand
GATTGCCCTCGTAGCTCAGTGGATAGAGCAAGAGCCTTCTAATCTCTTGGTCGCAGGTTCGATTCCTGCCGAGGGCGCCAAGCTAGAATGGCGCTCACTGGTATAGATTGACCTAATGCGAAGATTCATTGGACTTACTAGATTTGCCGTATTTGTCCCCGCCCTTGCATCCATTGTCGGGGCACTGCTGTTGATGGCCCAGGGTTCAATAGAGATGATTCGTGTGTTCGTAGTGGCAGTAAGTAATCAGGTTTCGCTCAAGGAAACGATTGTGGAAGTGCTAACCGCAGTCGATGCTATTTTGCTGGGAACAGTGCTACTGGTTATCGGCTACGGACTATATGAGCTGTTTGTAGATGCTGACATCAAGGTTCCTGCCTGGCTGCAGGTGAAAGACCTTGATGATCTAAAGTCCAAGTTGATTGGCGTAGTGGTAGCAATTATTGCTGTGGTCTTTGTCGGGGTATTCGTTGATGCCAATCGTGCTGACGAGGTGCTGGCTTATGGCGTTGGGGCGGGTGCACTAGTGCTGGGACTGGCTGTCTTTGCATTCACCACGAAAAAAGAATCTAGACCAGCCAAAAAATCTAGCCCAAGTGGCACTGATTCCTAATTTCGCAGCGGTTTGGGTAAGGACTGATTAATTATCTTGATTTCCTGACGCCCTGACCAAATCTGGAGAGGATGTATTTTTCCAGAAGGCCCACCAAGTTGTAGAGCAGAATAGAAACCAAAGTTATTACCACGACATAAGCCCATACTTCAGTAGTTTTTGCTCTGCCGACCGCTGAAATGATTGCATAACCAATTCCTTGACCAGTCGCCAGCCATTCAACTAAGAGTGCACCGGTGATTGCACCTGGTACGGAAATTTTGACAGCTGCGAAAAAAGACGGCAGAGAGGCTGGAAAAGCCACATATCTTAGGGCTGCAAGCTTGTTCGCTCCGTAAACTTTTGCCACATCAAGCATCGCATCCGTAGCGGAGCGAAGTCCAAAAACTATGTTTACCAGTGCGGGGAAGAGCACGACGATTGCGCCCATCACAGCAACCGTAACCTGCTGTCTACCGAAAATCAGAATCAGAATGGGCGCCATTGCAATCAGTGGTACTGATCGAAGCAGCATCGCAATTGGCATAAGAGCCTGCTCTACACCGCGAGATAGAGTGAAAATCACTGCTACCAAGGTTGCGAACAGTAGACCAAAGGAAAATCCGATCGCAGCATCAACCATGGTTTGGCCTAAGGCAGTTCCAACTAAAACTTGATTCTCGGCAGCTTTTTCACTGAGGAAGAGAAATTCGAAGACTTCGACCGGTCCCTTCCCAATGTAGGGAGTGACGTCGAATACCCAGAGTGCAATAACCCACAGCATTACGACAATCAGGAGCGATAGTAGGGTGTTACTGACTCCCTCGGCTAGCTGTTTCAGTTGGTACTGAATCTCCTCACGCCGAACTCTCGCTCGCGTGGCAATAAGGGATTTATCCTCGGTGTCTTCAATCTTGAAATTCATCAGGCCCCCTTACTCCACGGAGTTACCATTCGGGACAGCAAAGAAAACAGCGCATAACCTCCGCCAGCAATCAAACCAGAGACCAGAGCAACCCCCCAGACGCGAGCAATTTCCAGCGACTGCTGAGCATTGACCATGGCTGGACCAAATCCAAGGTCAGGTCCGCCAACGTATTCACCCAAAATTGCCCCCAGAAAAGCTGCGGGAGCCGCAATCTTGAAGGCTGCAAATATCGAGGGCAGAGCGGATAGTAATTGAACTTTGATTAGCCTGTCCCACGCATTGCCTCCATAAGCAGTTACCAGGTCAAGAGTCTTCTTGTCGCTGCTTCTCACACCAGTCAATGCACCAACATAAGTGGTGAAGAAAACACTCAGGGCCGCCAAAACAACGGCAGCAGGAGCCGGTTCACCCTCACCTGGCGCTCCAACAACAAGCCGAACAATTGGACCAATCGCAACAATTGGGATGCAATAGGTGATTACCGCAATTTGCGTGGAAAGCGCTTCAACTCTCGGTATCAAAAGCGCCACTGCGGCAAACAACAAAGCTAAGAGATTGCCCCAAAAGAATCCCAACGCTGCCGCAGCGAGCGTAACTGAGCCATTTCTAAAGTAAAACTCAAAACCATCTACCACTAATTGCTCAACGACTTGCAGGGGAGTGGGAATTGCACCACCCGATCCATCTGGCCTTACTCCAACACCAGCAAAAACCGTTGCCGCTAACAGCCACCAAACCGCAATCGTCGCAGCCACTCCAAGTACCCCGGTGAATTGGGGTCGAAGGCGCTTTGTCAATTGATCAGTCATTGGATTGATTAGAGGTTGATCCAAACAAGAGCTCAGAGGCACGGTCATGCAGTTGGTGAAATTCTGGAGTTCGCATCATTTCTGGAGTTCGAGGTCTGGGCAAATTTACTTCGATAATTTCCTTGATCCGGCCGGGTCTTGGGCTCATAACAGCGACCTGATCTGATAGGAAGATCGCTTCTGAAATTCCATGCGTGACCATTAATGTCGTAGCGGGTTTTTCTGTCCAGATTCGCAGCAATTCGAGGTTCAATCGCTGTCGAGTCATATCGTCAAGGGCACCAAAGGGCTCGTCCAGTAGCAACACGCTGGGTTGCACCACCAGTGCGCGAGCAATTGAAACTCTCTGACGCATACCTCCGGAAAGTTGCGCCGGCTTGGCGTTCTCAAATCCCTGCAATCCAACCAGTCGTATCAGTTCGTTAATCAGGCTCTCGTCGGGCTGCACGTGCGCAAGCTCGAAAGGCAGCCGAATGTTAGCCGCTACCGACCGCCATGGCATAAGTGCTGAGTCTTGAAAGGCGATTCCTAAACGATGATCCCGCCGAAGCTCCGCCGGTTCCATTCCATCCACAGTGACAGTTCCACTAGATGGAGTCTCCAGGCCAGCAAGAATTCTTAGAATCGTAGATTTTCCGCAGCCGGATGGTCCAAGCAATGAGAGGAAAGAACCTCGATCTGAATGGAGAGTTGCATTATCGAGCGCGACTATTTCTTCGCGGCCGAGGTTGAAAGTCTTGCTAAGCGCCGAAATGGTAATGCCGCTACCCATTGCAGGGGTAGCGGCATTATTGATTTCCATCACCGAACACTACTCCAGAAGTTCAGGGTGCTCAGCGTAGACCTCGTCCAGCAGACTCATGTCAAACAGCTGGTCTGCAGTGATTGTGTAGCCGGCTCTGGCTAGCGTCTGAATGTTAAGCTCCTGCAGTGCTGGTGAAACGGTAAGGAGTCCATTTGCGCGAGTTTCATCAGTCAATACCAGCAAATCGTTTTGAGCCTTGGACTGCTGACGTTCTTTGTTGATGTCAAGCCCCAGGTCTTTTCCATAGACTTCCACCGCCAGGCGAGCGCCTTCATCCGGGTTAGCAATCGCATCCTTCCAACCCTTGATCGTTGCCCACAAGAACGCCTTCAATGCTTCGCGTCGATTGTCGATTGAATCCTGCGTCACAATGAAAGCTTCGGCGACGAAAGGCAATCCATTGTCAGCAAAAAGAAGGTTAGTAGTTTCAAAACCGAGGTTCTGGACCGTGATTGATTCGTTGGTGACATAGGCGAGGAAGCCATCAACCTCACCGTTGACTAGCGGCGCTGGATCGTACTCAACCGGCACCTTAGTAACTTGGGAGGCGTCGATGCCGTTTGCGGCCAGCAAGGCATCAAACAAGGTTTCGTTGCCGCCGGCCTGAACGCCAATCTTCTTACCGATCAGATCCTGCGGAGTTTGGATGTTTGCTCCATCCTTCAAGGAAAGAATCGTGAATGGATTCTTTTGATAGGTAGCTCCGATAATTTTCAGTGGTGCACCCTCCTCAAGAATCACTGGGGTGACTGCAACGGCGTCAGATAGGCCAACTAAAACATCACCCGATAGAACTACAGCTGCGGTGGCAGTGGGTCCAGCGATAAAGTTCACGGAACTAAAACCGGCTTCTTGGTAATAACCCTGGCTATCGGCGAAATACTCGCCAGCAAATTCGGCATTCTTAATCCAAGAGAACTGAACAGATAAATCTCCGAATCCCTCGCTGCTTTCCTCAGAGGTGCCAGCGCAGGCGGAGAGTCCTAGGGTCGTTGCCAAAATCGCAGCAACTGCGAAAGGCTTATATTTCTTCATTGGTTGGTCCTTGTCTCGGCGGTAGGTGATGGGCATAAGGTTAGAGATTTTTTTGCCTGAACCGATGCGAAATGCTTAGAACACAGATATTTCCTCATGCAAATCTTTTGGCGAGTCAAAAATTCACTAAAAAGATTCAACGTAAAGTTTGACTTGAAGGTTAGCTCCGGCATTCAATTGGGCGGTGCTGCCCTAAGGGTTTTATGGAACCACTACGGAATCAATGCTTCTAGCAACATGTAAAGGCCCAAGAGTGTCAGGGCTATCCCACCGATGCCCCGAAAAGTCGCAAGTCGTTTTTGGGATGTTGATAGCCAGTCGCGCGCTTTACCTGCTGCTACTGCATAGACCATGTCGCTTGCAATGCCGATGACGCTAAAAATAACACCGAGGATTAGCATTTGGATAATTGGATTTCCATCGGCAGCAGAAACAAACGAAGGCAGCGCTGCAACAAAGAACACAAATGTCTTGGCATTGGTTATACCAACCACAATTGACTGCTTCAACACCGCACCGGAAGAAGCTGCCTCACTGCTGGTTTGATCAACTTTTGCACGGTCTAAGAATGCCCTGATTCCTAGATAGGAAATAACAAGAGCTCCGAAAATTTTAATCACGAAGAATAAAGCGGGCGCTTGTTGGATCAAAACTCCAAGTCCAAGTGACACAACAACAATCTGCAATCCAACGCCTAGAGCGTTTCCAAGAACCGATATAACTGCCAGTCTTGTGCCGAGAACTAAAGCCCTGCCAATTGCAAAGAGAACACTTGGCCCCGGCACCACGATAATGACAATCGCGAGAACCAAAAAGCCAAGCAGATTTGAATTCGAGGGCAAGAGAGGACTTTCTAAAGAGCCGCTAGGGCTAGCTCAACCATGTTTCTAAATCCGCTCTCGCGCTCTTCGGCTGAAGTGTGAGCAGTTCCGTCCATCATGTCTGAAACAGTGACGATACTCAGAGCTTGTCTGCGAAACTTTGCAGCAAGTGTGTATAGCTGGCTAGTCTCCATCTCTAAAGCCAGCACTCCCAACTTCTTCCAATGTTCCAAAGAGTCGGTTTCGTCATAGAAAAGATCTCCTGAGGCAACCATGCCTACGTGATGCGGGATATCGGCTTCCCGGGCCTTTGCCACAGCCTTTTCAAGCAGTGCATAGCTCGCAGCGGGTGCAACATCCAAATCTCCGTATGTCCTGCGGTTGATTTTGGAGTCGGTTGAAGCCGATATTGCAATTACAACATCTCGCAGCTTGGTCGGCGCCAGGCCGCCGGCTGTGCCAACCCTGATAGCTTTTTGAACTCCGTAATCATTGAAGAGTTCATAGGCATAAATGCCTATTGATGGAGCTCCCATTCCCGTTCCCTGGACTGAGACTCGCTTGCCGTTGACAGTTCCGGTGTAGCCAAACATGTTTCTTACTGAGTTGTACTGAAGAGGGTTTTCGAAGAAATTCTCTGCAATCCACTTGGCACGCAAGGGATCTCCGGGCAAAAGAATTGAATCTGCAATTTCGCCGGGCTTGGCCGCGATGTGGGTGCTCAATTAGGTCAGCTCCAAATTTCCGCCATCGATTTGGCCCTGCTTGCGATAGAGATCTAGCTTGCTTCTAGTGTCGGCAATATCTAGGTTTCGCATGGTCAGCTGACCAATTCGATCGGCTGGGCCAAATGCTGCATCCTCAGTTCTCTCCATTGAAAGCTTTTCTGGGTGATAGGAGAGTTCGCCTGTGGTGTCAATGATGGTGTAGTCATCACCTCGCCTTAGCTCCAGCGTGACAGAGCCGTTGATGGCCGAAGCAACCCAGCGCATAAGAGATTCTCTAATCATGAGTGTTTGTGGGTCTAGCCAACGGCCTTCGTATAGAAGTCTTCCCATCCGCCTGCCCTGCTCGTGATAGCTGGCAATTGTGTCCTCGTTGTGGATGGCGCTGATGAGTCGTTCGTAAGCGATGTGCAGAAGGGCCATACCAGGAGCCTCATAAATACCGCGACTTTTCGCTTCGATGATTCTGTTTTCAATCTGATCGCTCATGCCAAGACCGTGTCTGCCACCAATCTCATTCGCGGCAGTCATAATCTCCAACGAAGACGTCATGCGCTTGCCATTGATGGCAACTGGTCTACCTTGCTCAAAACTGATAGTTACCTGCTCAGGTTTGATTTCAACTTTTTCATCCCAGAACTTAACTCCCATGATTGGTTCGACAATTGAAAGAGAGGTAGATAGAAGCTCCAAACTCTTTGCTTCGTGAGTTGCACCGAGTAAATTTGCGTCCGTCGAGTAAGCCTTTTCCGATGATGCTCGATAGGGCAGGCTCCGCTGCTGCAGCCATTGGCTCATTTCAGCTCTACCGCCAAGTTCAGCAACAAATTCTTCATCCAACCAGGGCTTGTAGATCCTTAGGTTTGGATTTGCCAGCAGTCCATAACGATAAAAACGCTCGATGTCATTGCCCTTGTAGGTGGAGCCGTCTCCCCAGATTGAGACGCCGTCCTCTTGCATTGCTCGAACGAGCAAGGTGCCAGTAACAGCTCGACCCAGCGGGGTGGTGTTGAAATAAACCTTGCCTCCGGTTCTGATGTGGAAAGCTCCGCAGGCTATTGCGACTAGGCCCTCTTCTGCCAATTGTTGTCGGCAGTCAACCAAACGAGCACCCTTCGCACCATATTCTTTGGCTCTGGCAGGAACAGAATCAATGTCAGGTTCGTCATATTGACCAAGGTTTGCGGTGTAGGCATAGGGAATTCCACCCTTTTCTTTCATCCATGCCACTGCAACGGACGTGTCTAGGCCTCCTGAAAATGCAATACCAACTTTTTCACCGACTGGTAGCGAGGAAAGAACCTTAGACATGCGCCTAAGCGTAACCAAAAAACCCTGTTTAGGCTCGTTCCATAGCTCTGCGCAGACTGTCTAGCCCAAGCCCACCTAGGTTTAGTGCCACCTTGTGGAATTCCTTCAGGCTGAAGCTTGCGCCTTTGCGAGCTTTGTAATCAGCCAGAATCTGCTCCCAGATTCGCTGGCCGACTTTGTAGCTAGGAGCCTGCCCTGGCCAGCCAAAATAGCGAGTGACTTCAAATCGGACAAACTCTGGACTGAGATTGACATTGTTGGTCATGAAGTTAAGGGCGTAGTCAAAGTCCCATACTCCGGTTCCATCCAGATTCTGTTTTTCGGTGTGAACGCCGATATCGAGGACCACTCTGGCTGCTCGCATTCTCTGACCATCAAGCATTCCCATTCGATCCGCTGGATCATCTAGGAATCCAAAGCCTTCCATCAAGCGCTCTGCATAGAGAGCCCAGCCTTCAGCGTGACCAGAAGTTCCAGCTGCCAATCGACGCCAGTCATTGAGCTGATCTTTGACAAAGACTGACTGAGCGATTTGCAAGTGGTGACCAGGCACACCCTCGTGGTAAACGGTTGTTGTTTCGCGCCAAGTGTTGAATTCAGTTACACCTTCTGGAACTGACCACCACATTCTTCCCGGTCTGGAAAAGTCATCCGTTGGTCCGGTGTAGTAGATTCCACCGTGTTTGGTTGGGGCAATCATGCACTCGAGTTTGCGAATTGGCTCGGCAATTTCAAAGTGAACACCATTGAGTTTTTCAATTGCCAGATCTGAAAGATTCTGCATCCACTTCTGCAGCTCTTCGGTGCCATAAAGCTTGCTCTTGGGATCCTTGTCCAAAATATCAAAGGCCTCTTCGATGCTGGCGCCAGGTTTGATGATGTTTGCAACTTCTTGCTGCTCGGCAATGATTCGAGCTAGTTCTTGACGGCCCCATTCGTAGGTTTCATCTGGATCTATTACTGCTCCCAAAAACCTCTCGCTCAGCAGGGCGTAACGCTCTCTGCCAATGGCATCTTTCGTGGAGGCACTGGGGAGTAATTCGTTTTTCAAAAACTCACCAAACTGCGCATAACCTTTGGTTGCCGCTTCTGCAGCTTTTTGCAGTTCTTGCTTCAGCGAATCGGAAAGCTCACCGGATTCAGGCTTAGCGTTTTTGGCAAACTCCCGAAAGAACCCATCAGCTGCAGTGATTTGGTTGACCTGATTGATGACTTCTTCGACTTGGCGACGAGCCGGAGCATCGTTATTTTTGATAGAAACTCTCAGAGTCTCGGCATAGCCGCGAAGAGACTCAGCGACTTTATTCATTCGAGCTGCCAGATTGTCCCAATCGCTCTCGGTTGCGGTAGCGGAGAGATCAAAAATGTCTCTGACACCCTGAGCAGGTGATGCGATGTTATTCAGGTCCCGAAAGTAGAGACCTGCGTCATAGGTCTTCACTTCCTTATTAAGCTCTTGAAGCAGTGCATCTTTGCTTACTTCATCAACTGCATCTTGCGGTTGAAGCGCCTCTAGTTTTCTAATCTGCTCGGCAGCATCTTCTCTAGCCTGCTTTAGTGCTTCGGGGGAGTGATCATCCATGTCCCGCTCGCCACCTGGAAAACCTAGGTAGGTGGCATAGCTCGGATATTTCTTCGCTAGGTGCCTTACCCAGTCGTTAGAGAGTTGGTCAATCGGGGTTGGTGTTCTGCTCACTTCTTCTCCTAAATTGCTGGTTGCTGCTGGGTAATGCAGTGGATCCCGCCACCTCTAGCAAAGAGCTCTCTGGCATCCACTAAGCGAATCTCACGTCCTGGATAAACATCTCGCAGCATCGCCTGCACTTCTTTATCCATCTTGTCATCAAAGGAGCACAGCAGGACGCCATCGTTTAGGACATAGTGATTGATATAGCTGTAATCCACAAAGCCATGGCCATCTTTTTGAATCTCTGGTGCTGGAATTGCAATTAGTTCGAGCTGGCTAGCTAAAAGGGTTTGCTTTACTTCGGCTGAGACTGCAAAGTCGGGATGAGATGAGTTTCTTTGGTCGTGATAGAGCACTTTCCCATCAGGAGTGAAGCAAGCAACTATGTCAACGTGACCCTTGGTGCCAAACTCTTCGTAGTCACGGGTAAGTCCTCGCTTTAGCCAGACCGCTTTGCTGGTTCCAAGTTTGGCGTGGATTTCTTGCTCAACCTGCTCTTTGGTCCAGTTCGGGTTGCGCTCTTTGCCGAGTTGGACGGTCTCGGTCAGCAGCACGGTGTCTGAGCCATTGACGTGAATTCCGCCACCTTCGTTTGTTAGCTCGGATCCGATTTTGCTCAAACCCAGGTGGTCAGCAATTCTGGAAGCCAACTTGGCGTCCTGATCAAATTTGGCCCAGCCCTGGGCGCCCCAACCATTGAAAACCCAGTCAATTGCCACCAGCTGATTGTTTTCAATGGCAAAGGTCGGACCTGAGTCTCGAATCCATGCATCATCTATTTCAATTTCAACCAGTTCTATTGCTTTAGAAAGATATTGCTGGGCAACTTTTAAATCTGCTGGATGAACGACCACGCTCACAGGTTCAAAATCAGAGGCCTGATTGGCGACATTCGACCAGGTCTTATAAGCAGCCTTGATTTCATCTTCGGTTTCACCAAGTGTGTAGCCAGTGTGAGGAAATGCCACCCAAGTTCGAGAGTGTTTCTCCCACTCTGCCGGCATCCTCATGGCTGCAGTCCTGGGATGCCACCCTGTTCGCCTTGGCCGCCGGAGGTGCGGGGGTTGACGACAGGATTGGTGAGAGATTTATAGGTTTCAGGTCTTCTGGTTGCAAAGAACGGAAATAGTTCTAACCAGTCTCTGCGCTGATCAAGATCTAGCTCTGCAATCAAAAGCTCATCTTGATCACGGGATGCTTGAGCGAGGATTCGGCCATAAGGGTCAACGATGAATGAGCTTCCGTAGAAGTTCAAAAT
>CAZGNP010000025.1:0-10633 GCA_964527155.1 uncultured Aquiluna sp. | reverse complement strand
AATGAGAGGAAACAAATTGAAGCGTAGAAAACTAGCATTTGGTGCTCTGCTTGCTACTTCTTCACTATTCCTTGCAAGCTGTGCAACTGACAGCGGTGAGCTAACCCTTACTGTGCCAGATGTGCCAATGCAACAGGAACTAGGTGAATTTGAGGGCGAGCTGAACATCGTCAACTGGTCAGGCTTTGTTGAGCCTGCCTGGACTGACAAGTTCACCGCTGAGACTGGTTGCAAGGTAAACCCTCGCGTTGCTGGTACAAGCGATGAAATGGTTACCTTGATGCGTACCGGAGAGTATGACATCGTTTCTGCATCTGGTGACGCAGCACTTCGTCTAATCGTTGGTGGAGACGTTGCTCCACTAAACCTAGATCTAATTCCTAACTTCTCTGACGACATTGCGCCAGGTATGAAGGGTCAGATTTATGACACAGTAAATGGCAAGGCCTATGGTGTTCCAATTGGCCGTGGTGCAAACCTGCTGCAGTACAACGAGACCGTTACTGGTGGAGCTCCAGAGAGCTGGAGCGTTGTTTGGGAATCTGACAGCCCATACGCTGGAAAGATCACCGCTTATGACGCACCTATCTACATCGCAGACGCTGCTGTCTACCTGATGTACCACAACCCAGAGCTAGGTATTCAGAACCCATATGCACTCGATGAGACTCAGCTTGCCGCAGCTGTAGACCTGCTAAAGCAGCAAAACCAAATCATCGGTGAGTACTGGTCTGACCCTGTAGCTCAGATCACCTCATTCGTTGGTGGAAACGTTGTAGTTGGAACCTCATGGGAAGTTCTACGCAAGTTCGCAGGCCAGGAAAACATCAAGACCACACTGCCAGTTGAGGGATCAACCGGTTGGTATGACGCTTGGCTGCTTTCCTCAACTGCCAAGAACCCTAACTGTGCGTATGCCTGGATGGACTACACCAGCACTGCTGAAGTAAATGGCGCAATTGCCATGAACTTCGGTATGGCACCAGCCAACATCGCATTCTGTTCATCAAGTCCAGAAGCTCAGGCTCACTGTGACGAGTTTGCTGCAGAAGACGAGGAGTTCTTCTCCAAGGTATGGCCATGGACCACTCCAATCGAAGAGTGTGTTGACGGACGTAAGGACGTCAAGTGCACAAGCTTCCAAGATTGGACAAATGCCTGGCTCACAATAAAGGGCTAAGACAAGTTGCTGGGTGGGGGAGACCCCACCCAGCAACAACCATTCAATAAAAGGAGGTGTAGCGATGGCATCAGTCTTGGAAAAAACAAAATCCAGAATGCCTATTTCTACCTACCTGCACCTCCACCCAAAAGTTCGACTGCGGGCCCTTTTAGCCTTACCAATGACTTGGCTAGTCGGCGTTTACATAATCTCGCTGTTTCTTTTGTTGATAACGGCGTTTTGGTTTATCGATCCATTTACATCAAGAGTTAGGCCAGGCTTTACTCTTGAAAACTTTGTCAGCATCTTTACGGTCCCTGCTTATCTTTCAACTTCAATCAGGACGCTGTTGATAGCTCTTGCGGTAACCGCCGTCTGTATTGTCTTAGCAATTCCACTTGGAATTTATATGGCCAAACTTGCTAAGCCTTGGGTCAGAAATTTGCTTGCCGTCCTAATTACTCTTCCGCTATGGGCGGGCTATTTGGTCAAGTTACTTGCAATGCGACTTACATTTACCGAAAACGGATTCATTAATTGGCTGCTAGATCCACTCGGGATATCCGGACCTGGCTTCGGAATACCCGTAGTGATTCTGACCCTTACCTATCTATGGTTCCCTTACATGGCACTGCCAGTCTTCACCGCAATAAGACAAATACCGAATAATTTGTTTGATGCAGCGGCTGATTTGGGGCAAAAAGCCTGGCCGACGATTTTCAGGGTCGTGCTGCCGCTGATAACCCCTGCAATCATTGCCGGGTCTGTCTTTACTTTTTCGCTCAGCCTAGGTGACTACCTTGCTGCACGATTTGTCGGGGGATCCACTCAGATGATTGGAAGCATTATCGCCGCCAACATCAATCTAAATCCACCAGTTGCGGCTGCATTCTCGATGGTGCCGATTGCCTTCGTAGTGATGTATTTGCTAGTGGCTAGACGGACCGGATCATTGGAGAGAATGTAATGCTGAGATTCTCAAAACTCTCCAGAGCTGGCATGTTGGCAATCATTGGCCTAATTCTTGCCTTTATGTATATTCCGCTTTTCATTCTGATGCTAAATGCCTTTAATGAAGCGCAGGTTTCATCTTGGCCAATTGAAAACTACTCACTGCGCTGGTGGGAGACAGCGGCTGAACTTGAGGCAATCCGAAATGCCCTACTCAATTCGGTTTTGGTGGCGCTAGGCGCAATGGTTGTTGCTTCAATTCTTGGAACCCTTACGGCCTTTGCACTTTCAAGATTTGAGTTCTTCGGGAAAACGACGGTGAATTTGTTGGTTGTTCTTCCCATTGCCCTGCCGGGCGTGGTGACAGGTGTCGCATTTAGCAACACCTACAGCAACTTCCTAACACCGGCAGGAATTCAGCTCGGCTACTTTGGGATGATTGTCGCTCACGCAACTTTCTGTATTGTGATGGTCTTCAACAATGTGTTCGCTCGCCTAAAGCGTATGAATCCCAACCTGCAGGAAGCCTCCATGGATCTTGGTCAGGGCGTCTGGGGAACTTTCCGTCTGGTCACTTTTCCGCAGTTCAGGGCAGCTTTTGGTGCTGGTGCGCTGCTTGCCTTTGCACTTAGCTTTGATGAAGTCGTGGTGACAATTTTCACAGCGCCGCCAGGAGTTGACACGATTCCACTTTGGATCCTCAAAGAGATGGCACGTCCGACTCAGGCCAGCGTTGTAAACGTTGTTGCAACTGTCATCATTATTCTTTCGTTGATTCCTGTTTATGTTTCGCAGCGGCTTTCCAGAGCGGCGGACGACGGAAAGTAGCCAGTTTCGTCAGTCTTGGTGGCGTCCTTTATCATCTTCAGTTTGATTATGTAGTGTTCTCTTGTGATTGAGTTTGCCGTTGATCTAATCAACCAAATCGGCCTACTGGGAGCTGCATTTCTAATCGGAATTGAAGTTCTCATTCCACCGATTCCGAGCGAGGCAATTCTTTTACTTACTGGATTCAACGTCTCTCTTGGACGCTTTGGTTATTTTGAGGCGATTTTTGCAACGAGTTTGGGTTCGCTGGCGGGTGCATCAATCTGGTATCTATTGGGCTATCTCTTCACTGAAGAGAGACTAGAGCAGCTTGTTGGCAGGTTTGGCAAATATGTTGGGCTACCACTCAAGAATCTTAAGAAGACGATGGCCTGGTTTGAGCGACACGGCTCTTCCCTAGTCTTCTTTGGTCGAATGCTACCCATCGTGAGAAGTTTGGTAAGCATTCCAGCTGGTTTAGTAAAGATGGGACTGCCAAAGTTCTATTTCTTCTCGACCATCGGAATTTTGATATGGAATACCCTTTGGATTTCACTAGGGGTCAATCTAGGTGAAAACTGGAAAGCAGCAGAGGAGTTTGCTCAGGTTCTCGACTGGGTTGTTTACCTCTTTTTAGCCCTGGTGGTTATGTACGTCCTCTACAACCTACTTAAGCAATTGGTCCGCAAATCAAACTAGACAAATAGGTCAAGTCTCGTTCGCACGAGTTTTTCAAAGGACTTGACGCTGCCATCGGCCGCCTTCAGTTCCATAAAGTCCAAAAACATAGAAATTGAATCATCTTCATGCTGAAGCAGTACACAGGGCTCTCGGCCCGCGGACGCCGCTAATTCCTTTTCAGTTCTCTCGTTCATATGAACTAAACGAAAAGCAATACCGAAGTCATTTCTGAGGCTTGTCTCGAGCTCTTTGAATTCCCGCTTTTTACGAAATGGGGAGTGGGTGATGTCGCAGAGACTGCACTCCTTCGTCCCTACGAGGTGGCCGAAAAAGTAGGCTAACTCTCCGACGAGGCCTCCGTCAGCCTTGTAAACACCAATAAGAGTCTTGATTGCCATGTTTTGTTCAACTTCGAAAGAACCCAAATTCATCCCAATTAAGTCCTCAACTGGCAAATCTTGCAGCGGTTTTTTATGTATGTTGTGAGGGTGCAGCTAATTGGCCTTTGGGCAGTTGTCGCAGCGACACTGGGACCCATTCAAAACATTTTGGGATGGAGCATTTCTGGCGCACTTTGGCCGGGTTACGACCCAATTAGAAAAACTATTAGCGATCTCGCAGCTAATGACTCACCGGTGCAGTGGATTCAATCAACTTTTTTTATTATCGGCGCTTGTCTAACTATCATCGCTGCGGTTAGTGCAAGGGCGTTAGCGTTGCCAGGCCGGATTGCACTTTTTCTCGCTGCGCTCGCTGCATTTGGCTACACCTATTACGCAACTCCATCGCAGACAGGTTATTCAGAAGAGCACCGACTATACGCAACCATCGCATTCGTCCTGTTCTCTGCATGGCCCATTCTGGCAATGAGATTTGACAAGCGATACCATTGGTCGCTGCGGCCTATCGGGGCCATTTCAGCAACGGTTGTCTTGGGTCTGACGACACTTTGGTTCTTACTAACCTGGCTAGAGCCCGGTCAACCAATAGTTGGTCTATCCGAGCGGGTAATTGCAGTGATGCAGGTGTTATGGCTTTCGTTCGTGATTTGGGCTCAGTACTTGCATCAGAAAAAGCAAATATAGCCACTCCGCAAATTTATTTATTTGGAGTGGGTGACCTCAAAATACTCCACTACGACCGACTCATTCTTGAAATCTTCAGACCAACTTTTTTCATGGCGCTGATTAAAACCCAAGGACAAAAGCAGCCTAATTGCGGCTGTGTTGCGACTATCGGTATGAGCGATGAGAAGACTGGCTCCGACCCTTCGGAAAAGATGCTGCATTAGTCGCTCCAGTCCCTCAGCTGCGTAACCCTTGCGTTGATGCTTAGGCGCAATTGTGAAACCAATTTCAAATGCTGATTTATCTTCAGCAAGAGCATGCAGGGCAAGATCACCAATCAGCTCACCACTTAGGAGATCATGTAAAGCTAGCTGCAGCCACTCACCCTGCGAGGGTAATTCAATTCCAGCCTGGGATTCAACCAGAAGCAAACCTTGCTCCCTGGAGTAGTCAGAATCCCAACTTTGAAAGCGAGCTACAGCTGGATCTTGTCGATATGCAACAAATGCGTCAACATCCACCAAGGACAGTGGCTGAATCCGTAAACGCTCAGAATAGATTGGAAATGTCACAGCTGAAGCCTATTGAAATTCTTTTTGGATTAGAGATGAAAAGGCGCTGGCATTTTGAGGCAATTTCGGTAGGCCCCGTCGGGATCGAACCGACGACCCACGGATTAAAAGTCCGTTGCTCTACCGACTGAGCTAGAGGCCCTTGCAGCCTAGAAGTCTAACAGGCTAACTAAGAATGTCTTTCGTTGTGAATCGGCCGTAGGCCAAGGCTCCAAATACCGCTATCCAAGCCAACTGAAGCACCAAGTTCGAAGCAAGCGAACTCCACTCAATCGGCACTCGCATTAGATCTGCAAAATCCAGCCAGTAGTAGGTGAATAACCATGGGTGCATCCACTCGAGCTGCGGAATGTTGCCGAGAATGTTGCTCACCCCAGAGGTAACTAGTGTTGCCGTCATTGCCCCAACGGGAACAGTTGTCAAAGTGGAGATGAACAGGCCAACGGCTGCCATTCCCGACAGAGAGACAGTTGTGTAAAGGGCAACCAATGCCATTCGACCAAAGGCTTCAAAAATGGAGATTGTGTCTCCCGATAACAGGGTTACCGGACCCACAGGGAACAGGGCAGCACCAATAGCGGCGCCTGCGAGCATTAGCGTAAATGTTCCGGCCAGAATGAAAACAAGGCTGGCCAAATATTTCACCACGAGCAGTCTTGCCCTGTTTACGGGAGCTATCAGTAGATATCTAATAGTGCCTAGACCTGCTTCTCCAGCGATGGTGTCACCTGAAACGACGGCAACAGTAAGCGGGAGGAAAAGCGGAAGCGCCAACAGCATGGCGGTGAAGCCAGTGAAGAAACCATTCTGAGTTACCTGTGCCAGAAACGGTGGACCTTCTCCTGGTGCCAGTCTCTCTGATGAAAGTGCGACGGCGATTGCCAAAAGTATTGGAATTAGAGCAATTGCTGCCAGCATGGCCCAGGTCCGCCTGCGAGTAAACATAACCTTTAGCTCAGAGGCCATAAGCCTTAGTCCGAGAGATTTAGCGAACAACTTCAAACCCCTCTCCGGTGAGCTTCACAAATTTTTCCTCCAGGGAAGATTTTTCAAGTCTTATCTCTCTAACCGGTATGCCACTTGAAACCAGAATCTGGTTGACAGCCGCTACATCAAAATCATTTGGAACTTCACTAATTACTTGATTTCCCTTGATTCTAAGTTTCCCGGCTCCGCGCGACTTAAGAATCTCAACAGCTTGATCGATGTTGTCCGCAGCGAGCACTAAACGCGTGGGTTCTTCGTTTCTAAGTTGCTCAAGTGAGCCTTGGGCGACAATCTTTCCAGCGTTCATCACCGCAACGTGGCTACACAGCATCTCTATTTCACTGAGTAAATGTGAAGAGACAAAGACTGTGATTCCCTCGTCGGCCAAAGATCTAATAAGATTCCTTACTTCACGAGTACCCTGCGGATCAAGGCCATTGGTGGGCTCATCCAGAATCAGCAGCTCTCTCGGTTTTAGCAGGGCGTTTGCCAGACCAAGTCGTTGTTTCATACCCAGCGAGTATGCGTGGACTTTCTTCTTTGCCGCATTCCCTAAACCCACGCGGTTCAATGCCGCCTCAACACGTTGTTTTGTGGTCGAGCTGTCCGCAAATCGGTCTGCGGCATCAATGCGCAGGAGGTTGTTGCGTCCCGACATAAAGGGGTAAAAAGCTGGCCCTTCAACCAGCGCACCCACCTTGGGCAATACGTTCTCAATCCGTTTGGGCACGGCTTGTCCAAGAAGTTCGATTTCCCCGGCGCTAGCTTCGGCTAGTCCTAACAGCATTCGGATGGTTGTCGTTTTACCTGATCCATTTGGACCTAAGAAACCAAATACAGAACCTTTTGGAACAGAAAGGTCTATTCCATCAACCGCCGCCTGGTCACCAAAACGTTTGGTGAGCTGGCTGGTCTTTATTGCCAGCTCGACCATCGACTAATTGGCCAGTTTCTGAAGGTGATCAAGACTTACGGAGCCAGCGAAAATTCGACCATCGTTTGTGATGAGCACCTTCATGATTGGAGTTTCAAATGCTAATCCGCCGGCAACTGGCTTCAGAAGGGAACTTAGTAACTGGTTGTTCTTGAGCTCTGAGAGCATCTCTGCGTCAGTAGCGGGCATGATCAGAACACTGTCCCAATCTTCGCCAACCATTGTCGCCTCAACGCCTTCATATTCTGGTTTTTCTAAAGACTCAACTTCAGGTTTCTCAACCTCATCAAGGTTCAGAACCTGGGCACCAGCCGGTGCTGAAAATGTAAACAGTGCTTCGTCCTGATTTACAAAGCTAATGCTCTCAAAACCAACTTCGATGGCAGGCTCAGTCTGTTCGACCGAGTAGACCGTGGCGGCAAGTGGAACACCTGTCTCAGAATCAACAGAGAGTACAACCGAGTCGACCAATGAAACGCCACTGTTTGGCTTCACAATTAGTTGATAAGCGGTTCGGCCTGCTTTGTAGTGATCCAGGCCTACCGAAACTTCAGAACTGTCTCCAACTTGGCTCATGACGTAGTCCGCAACAGCTTGCGGGTTGGTCAGGTCTAAGCCAACTTCGCCCGCAAATTTCTCCATCTGCTGCATCAAGGTGAGTCGACCTTCTTGGAGCTTCTGCTGGTCAATCGACGCGTAAGTCGCTACCTGTTCGCGAGAATCGTAGGTCCACATTTCATTTTGGTTCACGATCAGATCGCGCTGCGACATACGATCAAGGATTTGAGCACGCATACCTGTTTCACCAACAAACACTCTTACTCGGTGCTCGCCAGTGATTAATTCCATGGCTTGTGCAAGGCCCTCCGACGCAATTACCTCAGGAACAAAATCTGCAAATTCTTCAGGGGTCTTCTCACGCATGCGCTCGACTTCTTCTTCACTCAACATGGAAGAAAGTTCAAGAGCAGGAAGACCAAGATTGGTTGTCTTTAGGACAACGCCGGTAAATTCAACAGGCTCAGCTCCCTGCATCATCACCATTACTTCTTCGGGACTCAGATCTGGCAGATCAACAGCGCTAGCCTGAATTGGGAATGCTGCGACAGCACCAATTACGGCGGGAGCAATTACAGCTGGTAGCCAACGCTTCGAAATTTTCATAGTCATCACCCTTCTGAGATAACGCTAGGGCTTACAACTGGGTATTGACTGAAAGCCCCAGGGCCATTATTAGACAACATCTCACAATAACCCTGGAGCGGTAGTTTCTATTCCCAGTCCTCGTCGATGACGCTTGGATTCTCAGGGTTTCGGTCCTGCACGCCATAAGGCTGCTTGTAGACAGTGGACATCAGATCAAGGAAAGCCTTGGCATCGAATTCCTCCGGCGCCATTACCCCCTTGCCTGCCCAAACACCCCTTTCCAAAAGCTCCAGTGCCACAACTGGCACCAAAGCGGTTTGCCACACCACGGCTTGAGCGTCAAACTCATCAGCTGTCCACTTGGTGTCGGCTACGTGATACAGGAAGGTAGCTCTTGGCTTGCCGTCCTTACCCTTTCCAGTAACCAAGGTGCCGGCACAGGTCTTACCGGTCATTCGATCAACCAGTGAGGCAGGGTCTGGCAACACCGCTGCAACAACGTCACGCGGAGCTACTTCAGCGCGACCCGAGCGTGAGCGAACCCAAACTGGGTTCACCTTGTCTAGCCCCAGAGCATTCAGAGTTTTTAGAACGCTGATGAATTCCGAGCCCAGACCGTACTTAAAAGTCACACGCTTAGCATCCATGGTTCTAGGCAGCATGTTGACTTCTTCGTGCTCTACGTTTACGCACTTAATTGGTCCAATGCCCTCCGGAAACTCGAATAGTTCGGGTTCGCTGAATGGCCGAGTGGTAAACCAGCCACGGTCTTTTTCCCAAATCAGAGGTGGGTTCAGGCACTCTTCAATGACTGTCCAGATTGAGAAGGACGGAGCAAAGATTTCTTCACCTTCATCGTTAGTCACTACAAGGTTTCCACCATCCATGATTGCAATGTCATCAATTTCACTGAATAGATGGTCGGCTGCGTAACGAGCAAAGATATTTGAAATGCCGGGCTCCGCTCCAATTCCAATCAGAGCCAGCAGACCAGCTTTCTTAAACTCTTCGTGCTTGTCATACTGCCAGTCACCAAGTTTTTCAGCTGGCTTGTTGAAGGGATCTTCTGGGTGAGCGTGGCTGAGGCTCATAGCCATGTCCAAGTAGTTCACTCCAGCATCCAGAGCAGCCTGGAAAACGGATTGCACAAACTTGGGTTCGACGGCGTTGAGGATGTAGTCAGCCTTGTGCTTTTTGGCTAGCTCAACCACGAGCGAGGGTTCGCTGGCGTCGATTTGAGCTGCCTCAAACTTGCTAGCGATTTCGCCTGGGTGCCATTTCTTCACCCAGTCGACGGTTCTCTGGGCTCTCTCTAACGAGTAGTCAGAAACAACCATTTTTTCAAAGAAGTTACGTTCTGCGGCAATCTTGACGATAGCGTCGCCAACACCGCCTGCTCCAATGAGCAAGATTCGCATTGTTATTCACAACCAAACAAATGACCGATTTCTTGGATGGGCCCAGTCTTTGCCCTCATTCCCCGATAGGCACAAGCCTCTTTGGCGTCACGCTAGTAACTGTGCCTTCACCTTGGGAACTACCTGACCATTATCACCCAGGAACTGGACTTTGGCTAGTCGGCAAGCTGACGAATCGGCACAACTACAGGTGTTTTTGCTACTGGATCTTCAATAACCCTGGCGAGAATGTTGAATCCATCAGCCAAATTTGAGGGGGTAATTACTTCTTTGGGAGTTCCCTGAGAGATCACTTTTCCATCTTTAAGAACCACTACCCGGTCAGCGAATCGAGCGGCCAAATTCAGATCATGAATAACAGTAATTATTGTCATTTTCTTTTCGCGCTTGAGGGTGGAGAGCAAGTTGATGACTTGTAGCTGATGAGAATAATCAAGTGAGCTGGTTGGCTCATCCAGCAGCAAGACTTGCGGGTTTTTCACCAGTGCTGCAGCAATGACGGCTACCTGTCTCCAACCCGAAGATAGCTCGCCAATCTTCTTTTTGCTCAAACCCTGCAGTCCGGTTCTGGCAAGAATGTCGTCGATTTGGGTCTTCAACCTTGGACTTACTCTGGAGATTTGATTTGCCAGCATCGCGCTTCGAGAAACCAAATCGTAAACACTCTCATTGTTTCTGGTGGCTGGGATAGTGCCTAGAAAGCCAATGGCACCCTCTACAGTCGATTTACTTAGAGAAGTTATGGAGACTCCATCCAGCAAGACTGAGCCACCTGACACCTTTATCTTTCTTGCCAGCGCCTTAAGGAGCGCACTTTTACCGGCGCCATTGGCTCCAACAACCGCAGTAATGCTTGCCGGAGCAAATTCCAAATCAAGGTTTCTAATAACGTAGTCCGCTGCATAGCC
>CAZGNP010000024.1:0-11045 GCA_964527155.1 uncultured Aquiluna sp. | reverse complement strand
AGGGTCGGGGGTAAACTCACTTCGTGAGCACAGTAGTCAATTGGAATGAGGCCAAGCCAGCCCCGTTGGTTTTCATTACTGGCTCCGAGAGCTATCTTGCCAGCAGGGCAATTCGGCAAATAAAGCAAAGTCTCAAAGACCAGTTTCCAGAATTAGAAATTTCTGAAATAGCAGACGGTGAGTATGGTACTGGTCAGCTATTCGAACTCGCAGCACCATCACTGTTTGGTGAGCCGCGACTAATAATCATTCACGGACCCGCGGAGGGCCTCAAAGAAGATCTGAAACGATACCTTGAACAACCTGCTGACTCGGTGAGCGTGGTGGTGAGACTCAGTAACTTGGTCGGACACAGCGGTTCGATTCGAAAAGACCTAGCCAAGAGCGCTTTGGTTGTGGCATGCGAAGAGCTGAAGAAGGACTCTGAACGAATTGATTTTGTGATTAGAGAGTTTAAGCAAGCCAAGATTGCCATTGAACCTGCAGCTAGCAGGGCGCTGGTCCAAGCATTCAATACTGACTTGGGGGAGCTCGGGGCTGCGTGCTCACAGCTTGCTATGAATTTTGAGAAGGTTACTTTGACCAATGTCGAGGAGACTTTTGGTGGCAGGGTTGAAACTAACGCTTTCAAGATTGCTGACGCCGCACTGAGCGGCAATGCAACTGAGGCCATCAGGCTTTTTCGACACGGCTTTGCAACTGGTATTGATTCGGTTGCGTTAGTGGCGGCGCTGACCATGCGAATCCGGCAACTAGCCAAATTATTCAATGATCGAAATGCGCCCGCTGCCACTCTAGGCATGCAGCCATGGCAGATTGATAAAGCAAGGAAAGAATTGGCTGGCTGGCAAGAGCTGGAGTTGGTTGATCTGGTTGAACTGGCCGCTCTTACGGACGCCGATGTCAAAGGTGCTGCTAAAGATCCTGAATACTCGGTTGAGCGACTCCTGCTCGCAATGGCTCGAGCAAACTAAAAAGCCGGGCCAAAGCCCGGCTTTTCAAATAAGTGCTTAGAGTGTTGCAATCTTCTTAGCGATGGCACTCTTGCGATTAGCTGCCTGGTTCTTGTGCAGAACACCCTTGCTGACAGCCTTGTCCAACTTGCGGTTGGCATTCTTTAGCGCAGCCTCAGCTGCTTTCTTGTCACCGCTGGCACTTGCCTCACGCGCTGCCCTAACAGCGGATTTCAGTTCAGTGCGGACCGCCTTGTTACGGGCCTCGGCCTTGCGGTTAGTCTCAATTCGCTTGATCTGGGACTTAATGTTTGCCATTTCTTACTTTCTTATGAAGATTTTGGGGAAACCCCGAAACAAGCTAAAACTCTAGCAGGGGGCGCCAAGAGCAGCAACCATCTGAGAGAATTGACTGATCCATAAAGCCCCGAGGTAGCTTGTCCACACCCGCTAAGCAGTTAGAACCGGCTCTGACCCCGCCTGGGCAAATTCGTAATTTCTGCATTATTGCCCACATCGACCATGGCAAATCCACCTTGGCTGACCGCATGTTGCAGCTAACCGGAATCGTCAGCGATCGGGAAATGCGCGAACAGTATTTGGATCGCATGGACATTGAGCGAGAGCGCGGTATCACAATCAAGTCTCAGGCCGTTCGCTTACCTTGGCAGGTTGACGGCACACCCTACGCCTTGAACATGATTGACACTCCTGGACACGTTGATTTCACTTACGAGGTTTCAAGATCATTAGCGGCATGCGAGGGGGCAGTTCTGCTGGTCGATGCAGCCCAGGGAATCGAAGCCCAAACACTCGCCAACCTTTATCTGGCATTAGAAAATGATTTGGAAATCATTCCTGTTTTGAACAAAATCGATTTGCCGGCAGCGCAACCCGAGAAGTATGCAGAGGAACTTGCCAGTTTGATTGGGGGATCTCCAGAGGATTGCCTAAAGGTTTCTGGAAAGACAGGTCAGGGTGTGCGGGAACTGATGGACCTGATTGTAAAGAAGGTTCCGGCTCCACAGGGCGATCCCAATGCTCCTGCTCGAGCAATGATTTTTGATTCTGTTTACGACTCCTATCGAGGTGTAGTTACCTATGTCCGAATGGTCGATGGCAAATTAAATCCTCGCGAAGAGATTCAAATGATGTCCACCAAAGCGGTCCATGAGCTTTTGGAAATAGGCGTGATTTCACCGGAACCAAAACCAAGCAAGGGTTTAGCGGTTGGGGAGGTTGGCTATTTAATTACTGGAGTTAAGGATGTAAGGCAGTCCAAAGTCGGTGACACTGTGACTTCGAGGCGGTCACCGGCAAAAACTGCACTCAAGGGATATTCAGAGCCAAAGCCGATGGTCTTTTCTGGAATTTATCCGATTGATGGTAGTGACTATCCAAATTTACGAGAGGCATTAGACAAGCTGAGGCTATCCGATGCTTCATTGGTTTATGAGCCAGAGACTTCCGCTGCGCTTGGTTTTGGATTCCGATGCGGCTTCCTTGGGCTGCTCCACCTAGAAATCATCACGGAAAGACTCGAGCGTGAGTTTAATCTCAGCTTGATTGCAACCAGTCCGTCGGTGGTCTATCACGTCACTAAAGAGGATGGCTCTGAGCTGGTTGTAACAAACCCGTCTGAGTATCCAGATGGCAAGGTAAAAGAGGTCCAAGAACCCATGGTGAAAGCCACTTTGCTCACACCAAAGGATTACGTGGGAACGATCATGGAACTTTGCCAGACTAAGCGTGGCGCCATGATTGACATGCAGTACCTAGGAGAAGACCGGGTTCAGTTGCGCTATCGGCTTCCATTGGCAGAAATTGTTTTTGATTTCTTTGACCAACTGAAGAGCAAAACACAAGGTTATGCCTCGCTCGATTATGAGGATGACGGCTTTGCTGCTGCTGACTTGGTGCGGGTGGACTTGTTGTTGCAGGGTGAGAGGGTCGATGCGTTCTCAGCGATCGTTCACAAAGACAAGGCTTATGCTCACGGTGTTCGGATTGCAACCAAACTGCGGGAGCTAATTCCCAGACAGCAATTCGAGGTACCCATTCAGGCTGCCATCGGATCGCGTGTTATTGCGCGCGAGACAATAAGGGCCATTCGAAAAGATGTGCTCGCTAAGTGTTACGGCGGTGACATTACCCGAAAGCGCAAACTGTTAGAAAAGCAGAAAGAGGGTAAGAAGAGAATGAAGATGGTGGGACGCGTTGAGGTTCCGCAGGAGGCGTTCATTGCCGCTCTAAGCACCGAGGAAAAGGTCGGCAAGAAGTAATTGGCTGGCCCTCTACCAATTGGAGAGAAATGGCCGGAGGCTAACCTGCTTCGGCCACAAAAACCGCCGAGCGACAGTTTTCATGCGTATGTTCACGTACCCTTCTGCACAATACGTTGCGGCTACTGCGATTTCAATACCTACACTCAGCAGGAAATGCCTGGAGTTGAAATGGCAGCCTTCCACACTGCATTGATTGAAGAAATCAAGTTTGCAAAGAAGACACTGACAAACTCTCAACTGCCTCAGCCAGCGCTCTCTTCCATCTTCTTTGGGGGCGGGACACCGTCGCTTTTTTCAGCCAATCAAATTCGCCTGATCATGAATCAATTGCAAGAAGACTTCGATCTGGTCGCAGATTGCGAAGTCACGCTCGAGGCAAACCCCGAGTCGACTTCGAAAGAACTCTTGGCAGGACTGCGTGAGGCTGGCGTGAATCGAGTTTCGGTTGGAGTTCAGAGCTACGATCCGCAGGTTCTGGAGGTATTAGATCGCCAGCACAACGCCGAGCTGATTGAACGGGCGGTTCGTAGCGCAAAAGAAATGGACTTTCAGACTTCGGTTGACTTGATCTTTGGAGCACCGGGAGAGTCACTTGATTCGTGGAAGCAGACTGTTGACCGAGCGCTTAATCTGGAGACAAATCATCTTTCTGCTTACTCATTAATTGTCGAGGAGGGGACCAAACTTGCGCGGAAGATTAGTCGGGGCGAGCTAGCTGCCGTTGATGAGGATTTGAATGCTGATAAGTATCTTTGGGCCACCGAACAGTTCGAGAGCGCGGGTTTGGAGTGGTACGAGATTTCAAATTTTGGAAAGATTGCTAGACACAATCTTGCTTATTGGCAATCTAAGAATTGGTGGGGATTTGGGCCAGGAGCACACTCACACATCGATGGCAATAGATTTTGGAACCAAAAACACCCTGCTAGATATCAACAAGCACTGCATGACGGATCACCTGCTGCTGGCATTGAGAAACTAACGAAGCGTCAACAGCTTGAAGAAGAGCTGATGTTGGGGCTAAGAACAAAGTTTGGCGTTTCGAGGCAACTTCCAAGAGATCTCGGGATTGATTCGGAAAAGATAGCCCAACAGATCGCCCTGGGGACGCTAAGCCTAGAGAATGATCGAATTGTCCCAACCGATGCCGGCAGGCTCCTAATTGACAGACTGGTTGTCGATTTTCTGCAATAGTTCTTTGGATTGTCTACAATTGGCACTCTAGGTAGGTGAGTGCCAATGATCCCAGAGCGTTCCCTTGAAGTACTGCGTGCAATCGTTCAGGATTTCATCTCCTCGAACCAACCGGTTGGCTCTAAGGCTCTTCTCGATCGTCATCCTTTAGGCGTATCCGCTGCCACGATTAGAAATGACATGGCTCTGCTTGAAGAAGAGCAACTGATTGTTGCTCCACACACTTCCTCCGGTCGCATCCCTACGGAGAAGGGGTACCGACTATTCGTCGACCGTCTCAGCGAAGTAAAGCCACTATCAAATGCAGAACGCTCAGCAATCGAAAGCTTTCTGAACGAGGCCAGTGATCTTGATGAAGTTGTAGAGCGCACTGCAAGGGCACTAGCTCAACTAAGCAATGCGCTAGCGGTAGTTCAGTACCCATCTCTAGGTAAATCATCAGTTCGCCACATTGAACTTATTCCTTTGAGCGAAAATCGCTCACTACTAATGCTGATTGCAGATTCCGGCCGAATCCAGCAATTACAGGTGGAGAGTGAATCGGCCATTGAGGAAGAATTGATTCAAGAACTTCGAGGTCGCTTGAATGGGATGCTGGCGGGAAGTCAATTATCTTTAGTTCAATCCAAGCTCAGCAAATTAGCTGGTGAGTTCTCTCCTCAACGAAGGGTATTTGTTGAGCGTGTTATTGAAGCCCTGCTGTCTCTGGTGCAAGCTAATCGTCAAGAGAAATTGGTAGTTAGCGGCGCGGCGAATCTTGCCAAGCGGGACGATGAATTTTCAGGACAACTTTCAAGGGTATTAGAGGCCATTGAAGAGCAGGTTGTGCTCCTCAAACTGCTGGATGAATTGAGGGCAGATCAGCATGGGGTTGGACTTCGGATTGGTTCCGAACTAGGCGTTGAAGGGCTATCAAAAGCCTCATTGGTTGCTACGGGTTACGAGTCACGTGGCACTGAAGTCGCTAAGTTAGGTGTGCTAGGTCCAACACGAATGGACTACTCCGCAAACATTTCATCGGTCAGGGCTGTCGCAAGATACCTCACCAAGCTACTGGAGACTAATTCTTGAGCGACCATTACGAAGTTCTCGGTGTAGACAGAGGCGCTACCCAAGATCAAATCAAGAAGGCTTATCGCAAGCTTGCTCGTGAGCTGCATCCAGACGTGAATCCATCGCCGGAAGCTCAAGAGAGATTTAAGCTCGTAACTCATGCTTATGAAGTTCTATCCGATCCTCAATCCCGCGCACAATATGACCAAGGCGGCAATGGATTTGGCTTGGGGGACATATTTGAAAGCTTCTTTGGGTCAGCGCAGCGTGGTCCCAGATCCCGCGCGCAGCGCGGCGAAGATGCACTGCTGCATGTTCAGCTAGATCTTTCTGAAGCTGTATTTGGCGCAACCAAGTTGATAACTATTGATACCGCTATCGGTTGTGACCCATGTTCAAACTCGGGAGTAAAAGCCGGAACATCCATCAAGACCTGTGATGTTTGTCGCGGTAGCGGACAGATTCAGCGGCAGGTTCAATCCTTTATGGGCATGATGGTCACCACTACGACCTGTAACGTCTGTCGAGGTAGTGGTCAGACAGTTCCAAACCCTTGCCCAGACTGCCGAGGTCAAGGAAGAGTTCGAGCAAAGCGCGAATTAGAACTTGAAATTCCTGCTGGGGTAAGTGATGGCTTGCGACTTCATCTGCCAGGCCAGGGCGAAGTTGGTTTTGCGGGTGGGCAATCGGGAGACATCTACTTGGAAATATCTGTCGAGCCGCATCCAGTTTTTGGGCGTGAGGCCGATGACCTGGTTGCTGTTCTAGAGATTCCAGTCACTGATGCCGCTTTAGGGACAGAAGTTGAAATCGAAACCCTGGATGGTCCGACCAAGCTGAAAATTGACGCGGGAGCTCAACACGGTGATCTAGTCACACTAAAGGGGCTTGGTTCGCATCGTCTGCGTGGCAAGGGACGTGGAGACCTTCGAATCCAAATAAGGGTACTAACACCGCAGCGTCTTGACTCTAAACAAAAAGACCTCTTTAAGAAACTGAGAGAGCTGGTATCCGATGAAAAACCAAGATTGGCATCCAGACGCGCTAGAGGTCGTTTCTAATGCATTGGTTTTTTGACCCAGACTTCACAATGGCCTCTGGCGCGATTACCAGGGCTGAGCTAGATCATTTCAAGAGCCTTCGGATCCGAGCACAAGAGGCAGTAGCAGTTACAGACGGAAATGGAGCAGTTTATTTCTGTCGGGTTACGGATCCAAAATCTGGTCAGTTAACAATCTTGTCACGTGAGCAGCACAAAAGAAATCATCCGGAAATTCACCTTGTTCAAGCTCTAGCAAAAGGCGATAGAGATGAACAAGCTGTGCAAGCTAGCGTGGAACTCGGAGTTTCGTCTATCACTCCCTGGCAGTCCGAATTGTCGGTAGTGAATTGGAAAGGCAAGGAAGAGAAAGGGCGAATGAGGTGGCAAGAGATTGCTATCTCCGCTATGAAGCAGAGTCAACAACCATTCTTGCCAAAGGTTGGCACTGTGACATCGACGGGAAACCTAAAGCTTGAAGGATTTGGTTTTGTTCTTGACCCCAGGGCGACCACTTCAATCACCGACCTTCCTGAATCACCTGCTGCTGTCACCATCGTGGTAGGACCAGAAGGTGGAATCGCAGCAGCCGAGCTGGAAAAGCTCATTAGTGCCGGATTTGAGCCGAGGCGATTGGGCGATTCGATTTTGCGTACATCGACCGCAGGACCTGCGGCAATAGCGGCAATTTTGACTAAGCTCCAACGCTGGTAATTGCCTAGGATTGAGGCGGAGGTTTTGTGGACTGCATATTTTGCAACATAGTTGCCGGCAAGTTCGGCACGGAAGTTCTGGCGCAGAACGACTCGGCGATTGCATTCAGAGACATCAACCCTCTTGCCAAGGTCCACATACTTGTAGTTCCCAAGAAACACACGCCAACCATTACTTCACTTACGGATACTGAGGAGTTAGTTAAACTCTTTTCTTTGATTAGAGAAGTGTCAGCAAAATTTACCGATGGGCAGTTCAGGTTGCAGTTTAATTCTGGTGAAAAAGAAGGTCAGACTGTTTTCCATACTCACGCCCACATCCTTTCAGGTCGGGCGGTTTAGTGCCCAAGCTCAGTTTTGAGATTCCCCCTGTGCCATTGGTTGAGTTGCTGGGAAGTCAAGATCGATTGCTTCGAAAACTGGAGCAGCTATTTCCTAACGCTTCAATCCACAACCGAGGGCATCAATTCAGCCTTGAGGGAGACAAGTCTGAAATTGATCAGATCAAGCAAACACTTCTTCAGTTGGCCGAGCTCATCAAGCAAGGACTAACACTGGACGATCGAATAGTTTCAGAAACAGCCAAAATAGTTGCTGATAGCAGTGACCCAACCAGAATTCTGGCTGAGGGAGCAGTAAAAACTCCCAACAAAGTCATCAGGGCAAAAACAGTTGGCCAAAAGAACTACCTCGATGCAATTGATAAGCACACTATTACTTTCGGAATTGGACCAGCCGGAACGGGTAAGACTTACTTGGCTGTCGCTAAGGCCGTGGCTGCCCTTTACAACAAGCAAGTTTCCAGAATCATTTTGACCCGTCCCGCAGTGGAGGCTGGAGAAAGACTTGGATTTCTGCCAGGAACCCTAAGCGAAAAGATTGATCCATATCTAAGGCCGCTTTTTGATGCCCTTCAGGAGATGCTTGAGCCTGAGGTAACAACCAAATTGATGGAATCTGGTGTCATTGAAGTTGCTCCACTGGCTTACATGCGCGGAAGAACGCTCAACGACAGTTTCATCATTTTGGACGAGGCTCAAAACACCACAGCTGAACAAATGAAGATGTTTCTTACCAGGCTTGGCTTTGGCTCAAAAATGGTGGTTACCGGTGACGCTACCCAGGTCGACCTGCCCACTGGCAAGTCTGGTCTTGACGTTGCAACAAAGATCTTGAGGGACGTAAAAGACCTGCACATAGCAAGGCTTTCGAGCAAGGATGTGGTCCGACACGAGCTTGTGACTCGAATTGTTGATGCCTACGAACAGGCTGGCAAAAAGTGACTATCGAAATCAATAACGAAAGCGATCTGGAAGTTGATCTCAAGTCAGTCCGGGCAGTTTCAGAATACGTAATTCAGCAGCTCAAGTTGCACCCAATGGTCGATTTAGGAATTATTTTTGTCAACGAAAAACCAATGACGGATTTGCACATTCAATGGATGGATGAGCCCGGCCCCACCGACGTTTTGAGTTTTCCGATGGATGAACTAAGACCCGGGGCTGAAGATGGACCCATGCCTGAAGGTGTGCTTGGCGATGTTGTTATTTGTCCCCAGGTAGCAAAACTGCAAGCCGACGCAGCAGGACACAGCATGATGGAAGAAATACACCTTCTACTTACGCACGGTGTGCTTCATTTACTCGGTTTTGACCACGCGGAACCGGATGAAGAGCGGGAAATGTTCAAGCTGCAGAAATCGCTATTGGAAGGATTCAACAGTGGTCGGAGTGCTTGAGACGACAGTTCTCGTTACTGTCTTGCTGACAACTCTCATTCTTTCAACTGCTCAAACACAGCTTGAAATTCAAGAGGATCCCAGAGCTGGCTCACTATCAATAGCGAGATTTCTTCTCTTTATTGTTGGCGCCGTTGCCTTGATTATTGCTAACCCTAATCAGATTTGGACGATGGTGACTGCAATTGGACTGCCGTTGGTATGGATTTTGCAGCAATTAGTGGGAAGACATCTCGGTCGCCTTACCATTGGGAACACCCTTGCCCAAAGACTTTCAGTGGGCATCTCAGCCTGGTCGAGAATGTCTGAGCCACTGCGATTGCGCGCACCTGAGCTTGTTGAAGAGTACGAACAGGAGCTACTGGATTCCGTTGAGGAATTTTCTGAAACTTTGGTGCGTGAAGTTATGGTTCCAAGAGTTGACATTGAGGTCGTCGACGCTGACGTAAATCTTGAAAAGGCACTCTCATTGTTTGTCTCATCAGGCTATTCAAGATTGCCCGTGGTAGGTGAAGATGTCGATGACATCAAGGGAGTTCTATACCTCAAGGATATTGCTCGAATTGTGCAACAAGATCCAAAGTTGCTTCAGACCAGGCAAGCCCAAGATGCTGCTAGAAAAGCGTTTTTTGTGCCTGAGACCAAATTGGTTTCTGACCTGCTTCAAGAGATGCAACTCAGCAGAACCCAGATGGCCATCATTGCTGATGAATATGGTGGTGTAGCCGGGTTGGTAACCATTGAGGACCTTATTGAAGAGCTTGTAGGCGAAATCACTGATGAATACGACAGGGAATCTTCCGGCATCGAAACAATTGGCGATGAACTTTTCATGGTTAGTCCACGAATAACGTTAGATGAATTGGCTGAACATTGCGAAATGGTTTTGGAGGATGAAGACGTCGACACCATCGGTGGACTTCTGACAAAAGCAATTGGTCACCTGCCCCGAGGGGGAGAGGTGGTCGAGATATTGGGTCTTGAACTTACCGCCGAAAGGGTGGATGCTCGACGGGGAAGAATCCTATCTATCAAAGTTAGAAAGCTGCCTAGTGACGAATAAGTTCAGAAGTGGCTTCGTAGCTTTTGTCGGGCGACCAAACGTTGGCAAATCGACCCTCACCAATGCTCTGGTGGGATCGAAGGTGGCAATCACATCGTCTAGACCACAGACCACCAGAAAAGCTATTCGGGGAATCCGCACCGATGAGCACGGACAAATTATTTTTGTCGACACCCCGGGTTTCCACAAGCCGAAGACTTTGTTGGGAAAACGACTCAACAACGTGGTCGAAGAGACCTTGACTGAAGTTGATGTGATTTGTTTTTGCACTCCTGCCAATGAAAAACTGGGACCAGGCGATCAGATGATTATTGGTGAAATTATGAAGTTTGCTAGAGCAAAGAAATTTGCAGTAGTAACCAAAGAGGAACTTGCTGATAAAAAACAGACAGCTGAGCATCTGCTTGAACTATCGCAATTGGCAACGTGGGATGAAATCATTCCAGTATCTGCTGTACGTGGTAACCAACTCGACACCCTCCTTGATTTGTTGATAAAGAGCGTGCCAGAGGGGCCAAAACTTTATCCAGACGATGCCCTTACGGATGAAAGCTTTGAGGATTGGATTTGTGAGTTGATTCGAGAGGCTGCGCTAGAGCGACTGCGGGAAGAACTTCCACACTCACTTGCCGTCACGGTAGATGAAATCAACTACGAAGACAAGAAGATTTTTGCCAGCATGTGGGTTGAGCGCGATAGCCAAAAGGGCATTTTGATTGGCAAAGGAGGCGCTTTGCTGAAGACCATTGGGACAGAGGCAAGGCAGTCAATCGAGGAGAAACTCGGTGAAAAAATCTTCTTATCTCTTCAGGTCAAAGTCTCGGCCAACTGGCAACAGGACCCTAAAAAGCTCGAGCGTATGGGCTTCTAGCGAACTCTCAGAGACAGTGCTAACCTCTAGCTAATGCGATTCGCTCTCCTGCTTAGCGGCCGCGACGAGGCCTAACCTCCGGCCCATTCTCGTCGCGGAGCCCAGTTGCGGCCAATTCCCAATATTCAGGAGCAGA
>CAZGNP010000023.1:0-11862 GCA_964527155.1 uncultured Aquiluna sp. | reverse complement strand
CTCCAGAGTCCTACAGCACCGAGAGTGCTCCTGCAAAGAAGGTTCGCTCACGTGGCTCTCTCACCCAAAATGGTGCAGGGCTTGGCCGTCGCAAGGAAGCAATCGCGCGCGTGCGACTAACTCCTGGCACCGGCAAGATCACTGTGAACGGTAGAACTCTTGAGGACTACTTCCCAAACAAGCTTCACCAGCAGCTAATCAATGACCCTTTCAAGGTGCTTGAGCTGTCAGGTGCATATGACGTAGTTGCAAGAATCGATGGTGGCGGCATTGCAGGTCAAGCAGGCGCACTTCGGCTTGGAATTTCTCGTGCACTTAACGAAATCGACGCGGACAACAACCGCGCAAGCCTAAAGAAGGCTGGCTTCCTAAGCCGCGACTCAAGAGTTGTGGAGCGCAAGAAGGCCGGACTTAAGAAGGCTCGTAAAGCCTCGCAGTTCTCCAAGCGTTAGTCTTTGGCCATGGCCAGGCTGTTTGGCACCGATGGCGTTCGCGGAGTCGCGAATAAAGAAATCACTGCTGACTTTTCTCTCAAACTTGCGCAAGCTGCCGCAATTGTTCTCGGTGCACAATCCAGAGAACGCGGCGAGCGGCCGAGAGCGGTAATTGCTAAAGACCCAAGAGTTTCCTCCGACTACATCGTTGCTGCCGTATCGGCGGGGCTTGCCTCATCCGGTGTTGATGTTTTTGATGCAGGTGTTCTACCAACCCCAGCCTGCGCTTATCTGACTGCGGATCTGGGTGCTGATTTTGGCGTCATGGTTTCTGCTAGCCACAATCCAGCAACTGATAATGGAATTAAGTTTTTCTCTCGCGGCGGTCATAAGCTGCCAGATGATGTTGAGGACCAGATTGAAGCACAATTCGGTACGTCAATGCTGCCAATTGGCGAGGGCGTTGGTGAAATTGCTCGATTTTCAGATGCCGAGGACCGCTATCTGATTCACCTGCTCAGTGCCATGCGCAACCGGCTGGAGGGGCTGAAGATTGTGGTTGATTGCGCGCACGGTGCAGCCAGTGCAATTTCTCCACAAGCATTCACCGACGCCGGAGCAAAAGTCATCGTGATTGGCGCTGATCCGGACGGGACTAACATCAACTCCGGCTACGGCTCGACTCATCTCAGCGCTTTGCAGGCGGCGGTGATTGAGAACAAGGCTGACCTAGGAATTGCACACGATGGCGATGCCGATCGCTGTCTGGCCGTTGATGAAAGCGGCAAGATCATCGATGGCGACAAGATTTTGGCAGTCCTAGCGCTTGCCATGAAAGAGCGCGGTGAGCTAGCACGAGGAACCGTAGTTTCCACGGTCATGTCCAATCTCGGCTTCAAGGTTGCAATGCAGAAAGCCGGCATCAACGTGGTTGAGACCGCAGTCGGCGATCGATATGTACTGGAAGAAATGCGAAAAGAGGGCTACACCCTCGGTGGCGAGCAATCGGGTCACATTATCTTCTCGCAGTATGCGACAACTGGAGATGGCATCCTAACGGGTATGCAGTTAGCGGCTGAAATGGTCGCCTCCGGCAAGAAACTCAGTGAGCTGACTAGCATCGTGGAGACCTACCCACAGGTCCTGATCAATGTCGCTGGCGTTGACAAGACCAAAGTTAACTCAGATTCAGACCTGCAAGCTCTGGTCGCGCAGGCCGCTAGCGAGCTGGGGGACAGCGGCAGAGTATTGCTTCGCGCATCCGGCACCGAAGCTTTAGTCCGAGTAATGGTTGAGGCCAAAGAAATGGGCGATGCGCAAGGCTGGGCTGAGCGAATTGCAGTGGTTGTCGAACAAAGACTTAAGCTCTAAATCTTTCTAAGTAGCACCTTTTCAACCCGGTGTTGTTTGCCCTTTTGCATAACCAAAGTTGCCCTAGATCGGGTTGGTTCAATGTTTTCCTTTAGGTTTGGCAGGTTAATGTCTTGCCAGAACCCCTCAGCCCGAGCAATCGCCCTCTCTTCGCTGAGCTCTTTGGTGAGCGGATGAAAATAGGAAGCCGGATTTGTGAATGCTGTCTTCCAAAGTTGCAGAAATCGCTCCAGGTACCACTGCCGAATGTTGTTTGGATCTGCATCAATGTAGATACTGAAGTCGAAGTAATCGCTCAGTGCGACTTCTTGCCCGATGGCTGGCGGCTGAAGAACATTCAGTCCTTCGACAATCAAGACGTCTGGGGTGCGAATAATCTGTTTTTGATCCGGCACGATGTCATAACTCAGGTGTGAGTAGACCGGCGCAGAGACTTCTTCTTTTCCACTTTTCACATCCGCAACAAAGTTCAAAAGCCGTTTGCGGTCATAGCTTTCTGGAAACCCTTTGCGGTTTAGCAGACCTCTTTTTTCTAGCTCAGCATTTGGATAGAGAAAACCATCGGTGGTAATCAGTTCGACGTTTGGGATGCCATCCCAGCGCTTCATCAGTTCCATCAACAGTCTCGAGACTGTTGATTTGCCAACGGCAACCGATCCAGCAACTGCAATTATGAATGGTGTTCGGGCCGCGCGCTCGCCAAAGTAGTCCGCCGTTGACTTGTGAAGAGCTTGCGTGCCCTGCGCATAAATCGAGAGCAGTTTGCTCACCGGCAGATAGACCTCTTGGACCTCCTGCAGGTCTAGAAAGTCGCCCAGTCCACGGATGTTTTTGAGCTCAGCTTCAGACAGAGGCGCAGTGGCATTTTTTGCCAGATTCGACCAGTCGCTTCTATCAATAGCGACATAGGGAGAGCTTCCAAGCTCGTGCGCTGCACTCACGAGGGCCTATTCTGCCGTAGATTAGCTGTCATGTGTGGAATCGTGGGTTACGTAGGGCCCAAATCTACCCTCGATGTGCTGCTGGGCGGACTCAAGCGCCTGGAATACCGCGGCTACGATTCAGCCGGCGTATCCGTAATTGACGCTACCGCCGGACTACAAACTCGCAAGCGCGCTGGCAAGCTCAGTGTCTTAGTCGAGGAGCTGGAGAAGAACCCAATCAAGGATGCCCACATCGGGATTGGTCACACTCGCTGGGCAACCCACGGCGCTCCTAATGATGTAAATGCTCATCCCCACTTGGGTGGCGATCACCACAAGCTGTCACTTATCCACAATGGCATTATTGAAAATTTCTCCGAGTTGAAGAATGAGCTGCTGACGCAGGGGGTCAAGTTCTCATCTGAGACCGACACTGAGGTCGCTGCTCACCTAATCGCCAGGGAGTTTGAAAAGTCTGGCGATTTGAGCGCCGCATTCCGAAGCGCAGTCAATCGGTTGGAGGGTGCGTTTACGCTTTTGTGCATCCACGAAGACAGGCCAGACCTAATTCTGGCCGCTCGCAGAAATTCACCTCTCGTAATCGGACTTGGTGACGGCGAGAACTTCTTGGGCAGCGACGTTGCAGCTTTTGTCGCTCACACCAAGCGCGCTGTTTCGGTTGGCCAAGATCAGATTGTTGAGTTGAGAAAAGACGCAGTCAAGGTAATTAGCTTTGCCGGCGAGAGCGTCCCACTTAATGAATTCACCGTCGACTGGGATGCCTCAGCTGCATCCAAAGGCGGCTGGCCATCTTTTATGGCAAAAGAAATTGCGGATCAACCGCAAGCCGTCGGCGATACTTTGATGGGAAGACTCAGCTCAGACGGCTCAGTCAAACTCAAAGAATTTGCAGGCTTTGATGCCATTCAGGAGATAGATCGAATCATTATCATCGCCTGCGGAACCGCTGCCTATGCTGGTGAAGTTACCAAATATGCTATTGAGAAGTGGGCGAAGATTCCGACTTCGGTTGAACTGGCGCACGAGTTTAGATATCGCGATCCGATTGTCAATGAAAAGACCTTGGTTATTGCTATTTCGCAATCCGGTGAAACTATGGACACACTCATGGCAACCCGCTATGCCAAAGACAAGGGTGCGAAAGTTTTGGCGATCTGCAACACCCAAGGCGCGACCTTGGCACGTGAATCCGATGCTGTTCTTTACACTCACGCCGGCCCTGAGGTGGCAGTTGCATCAACCAAAGCTTTCACCGCCCAAATCACAGCCGGTCAGCTGGTTGCTCTTTCCCTTGCTTGGCAACACTCTTCGCTCAGCCCGGCAGAACTGCGCTCGCTAGGCCAGGAGCTACTAAAGCTTCCAAGACAAGTTGAGACCGTTTTGCAGCAGGGCAAGAAAGTAAAAGAGCTTGCGCAGCAGCTCAAAGATGCCAAGTCCGTTTTGTTCCTGGGTAGAAATGTTGGATTCCCAATTGCCATGGAGGGGGCGCTCAAGCTCAAGGAGCTTGCCTACATCCATGCCGAGGGCTTTGCAGCCGGCGAGCTCAAGCACGGCCCGATTGCTTTGATTGAGCAGGGGCAACCGGTGATTGTTGTCGTTCCATCACCCAAGGGAGAAGATTCACTGCATCCAAAAGTCGTCTCCAACATTCAGGAGATCAAGGCCAGAGGAGCTCGGGTGATTGCCGTTGCCGAGCAGGGGGATAGTGAAGCGGCTAAATTTGCCGATCAGGTGTTTTATATTCCCGCAGCACATCCATTTATGGCGGCTCAACTTAGCGTTGTGCCACTGCAAATCTTTGCGGCAGAGCTGGCAAGCGCCAAAGGATTGGATGTTGATCAACCTAGAAATCTCGCCAAGAGTGTGACGGTTGAGTAAATGATTGTTGGAATTGGAAACGATGTTTGTTCGGTCGAAAGATTAGAGCAGTCAATCTCCCGCACACCAAGACTTTCAGAGCGACTGTTTCATCCCAATGAGCTCGGATTACCCACTAGGTCCTTAGCTGCTCGCTTTGCTGCGAAGGAAGCAATTACCAAGGCAATTGGGGATCCAGCGTTTTTAACTTTCAACGAGGTGGAGATTGTCAAAGACAAGCAGGGGAAGCCTTTGATTGAGTTTCATGCCGGCACCAAAGAGCGCATAAACGAATTGGGAGAGCTGACTTTCCACCTGTCGCTTTCACATGACGCTGGGTTAGCTCTGGCAACTGTTGTGGTGGAGCGTAGCTAAATGAGAACCCTTGAGGTTGATCTAGCCGCAATTAGATCCAACTACCAGTTACTGAAAAACAGCTTTGCCCCAGCCAAGGTTATGGCCGTCGTGAAAGCTAACGCTTATGGCCACGGAATGTTGCAAGTTGCCAAGACACTCGAGTCAGTGGGAGTTGATGCTCTCGGCGTAGCAGATGTGCAAGAAGCTATTGCTCTTCGAATGTCAGGTATTAATTGCCGAATTGTTTGCTGGATAGTTTTGCCACGTGATCTTGAGCTGGCTGCGGATCACGACATCGAGGTTGGAATTTCAACTTTTGAGCAGCTGGCTGCGGCAAGTGAAAAAAACAAGCTTCACATCAAGCTGGATACTGGTCTGGGCAGAAATGGTTTTTCTTTAGCTGATCTGGATCGACTCGTCGAAGAACTGGCAGGCCGTGAATTGGTAGGAGTGTTCTCACACCTTTCAAATACATCCGAGCAAGACGATAGAAAACAAAAAGAGCTCTTTGACAGCGCTGTTGAAAGGTTTCGACGCAGTGGCACGGTAATTGGGGAGCGTCACCTGGCCGCATCCGCTGCCAGCATCAGCTACCGAGATTTTCACTATGAAATGGTTCGATGCGGTATCGCGGTTTATGGTCTAAACCCGTTTGAGGATAGAGCACTACCGATTGAGCTAACACCAGCGATGCGACTGATAGCGAAGTTGGTGAACGTTAAGAAGGTATCGGCCGGCCAGGGCGTCTCCTATGGGTATCGCTATGTCAGCGATAAACCAACGACTCTGGGTTTGGTGCCAGTGGGATACGGCGAGGGAATGCCTCGAATTTCACTAGGTCACAAGGTCCTAATCTCCTCCAAGCTCTATCCGGTGGTGGGGCGAGTTGCCATGGATCAGTTTGTAGTGGATTTACAAGGAGACGAGCCTGCGATTGGGGAGGATGTTGTGATCTTTGGATCGGCGGCCAGGGGAGAGCCAACTGCCGAGCAACTGGGAGAGAGCTCACAAAGCATCAACTACGAGATTGTCACCAGGATTGGTGGCAGGGCTAATCGGGTTTACTTAAACCGCTAATGAAGCTAGAAATCAAATCGGCTGAAGAGATGGAGCAGCTGGGCTCCAAACTTGCTGGCCTGCTCAAGCCAGGTGACCTAGTGCTGCTGGCGGGACCGCTGGGTGCTGGCAAAACAACTCTTACTCGAGGAATCGGCAGGGGGCTATCAGCGGAGGGCACAATACAGTCGCCAACCTTTGTGCTGGCGCGGACCCATCGAATTCCCGATGGCAAGCTGGTTCATGTTGATGCCTATCGTCTAACTTCGGCAGTTGAGCTTGATGATCTTGATATTGATTTTGAAAACTCCATCGTGATTGTTGAGTGGGCTAGAGATTTCCTAGACGGCTACAGTGAAGACTTTCTAACGGTTGAAATTGATCGGACCACTGAAGATGATTCGAGGCTAGTAACCCTTACCCCAACCGGTATACGCTGGCAGGAGGCGCCGCTTGCTGCTCTCAATTGACACCTCTGCCGGAACCTCTGCCGCAGTAATTGATTCAAACTGTCTTTCATTTGTTTCTTTCGCTGATCCGTTTGGCCATGCCGAAAACATCGGTTTGGTTGTTGAGAAGGCCATTTCAGAAGCTGGAATATCCATGGAGCAGATCAGTGCCATTGCAGTTGCAAGAGGCCCCGCTCCCTACACTGGCCTACGAGTTGGAATGGCAGCCGCCACGGCGTTGAGCAAAGCAAGGGCATTGCCATTGCACGGGGTAATCACGCTGGATGCAATTGCGCACTCTGCTGGTGTCGGATCACTACTGGTCACCACAGATGCCAAGCGAAGAGAGCTGTTTGCAGCTACCTATAAATCTGGCAAACGAATCGATGGTCCGTTGCTGCTGACCGCGGGTGATCTTGAAAACTACGCAGGCTTTGAGCTAGTCCAGGTTTCCTGTGATGCGAAGTTGGTCGGAGAGTATGCCAAAGCGGCGTTTGCTCAGGGTGTTGACCTCTCAGACTTATCAGCTTTGTATTTGCGATCACCCGATGTCACTCCTTCTGCCGGTAAGAAGGTGAGTGGCTAGTGGAACTTAAAAAACTCACCACTGCTGATCTCGAGCAGGTAATGCGACTTGAAAAAGCTCTCTTCGAATCTGAGGCCTGGAGCTCAAAGACCATGGCGGCAGAGCTGTCAGCGGCTAACTCCTTTTATATAGGAGTCTTTGGCCCAGAGCTTCTCGGTTATGCCGGGTTGCGAGTCTCGCCTGGGGATTTTGCCTCCGATGTTCTGACAATTGGCGTCAGTAAAGATCAGCAGGGCAAGGGAATTGGACGAAGGTTAATGACCGAGCTGCTGGCCTTTGCCAAGCGAAGCGGCAGCGAACAGGTTTTCCTAGAGGTGAAGGAATCTAACGCAGCTGCCATTGCGCTCTATAAGTCTCTTGGATTTGAGCAGATCGATTTGCGAAAGAAGTACTACCAACCATCTGGCGAGAATGCGGTGGTGATGAAGTTACTGATTGATCAGCCAGTCGTTTTGGGAATTGAATCTTCCTGTGATGAAACAGGTGTTGGCATCGTTAGAGGAAACCGGCTGCTAGCCAACGCCCTGCATTCATCAATGGATGAGCATGCGAAGTATGGAGGCGTTGTGCCAGAGGTGGCAGCCAGAGCTCACCTCGAAGCTCTTTCACCAACGTTAGACAAGGCTTTGTCCGATGCCGGAATCAGCATGGATCAAGTGGATGCGATTGCGGTTGCTAATGGTCCAGGCCTAGCGGGTGCTCTAATGGTGGGGATTGGTGCAGCCAAAGGCTTGGCTGTGGCAACAGGTAAGCCACTGTATGCCGTAAATCATCTGGTGGGACACGTGGGAGCGGACGTGTTGGAGCGTGGAGCGGTAGAGCTTCCAACCATTGCACTCTTAGTCTCTGGTGGCCACACATCACTTCTGCTAGTAAGAGACCTGCTTGATGATGTCGTTTTGCTCGGTGAAACAATTGACGATGCAGCTGGCGAGGCATTCGACAAAGTCGCCCGAGTGTTAGGACTTTCTTATCCGGGTGGTCCACAAATCGACAAGCAAGCAGCGGATGGAAATCCAAAAGCTATCAAATTTCCTCGCGGCCTGACCCTTCCAAAAGATTTGGTTGAACACAAATACGACTTCTCGTTCTCAGGACTAAAGACCGCGGTTGCTCGATACGTTGAGAAAGCTCAAGCCGAAGGATTGGAGATTTCTAAGTCAGATGTCGCAGCATCCTTCAGAGAAGCAGTGATTGATGTTCTCCTCACCAAAGCAATTTGGGCATGCGAAGAATACAAAATTCCAAGGCTGTTGTTGGGCGGCGGCGTGGTGGCAAATGCCAGACTGCGTGAAGAAGCCAAGCGACGCTGCGATAATCTCGGGATCGAGCTGAGAATTCCAAGGTTTAGTTTGTGCACTGACAATGGTGCAATGATTGCCTCACTGGGGGCGCAACTAATCATGGCTGGCAGAAAACCATCGGGCTTGGGATTTGGTGCCGAGTCGACACTGCCAGTGACCTCAATCCAAACTCTCTAGTTACTCCCAGCTTTCTCGCACTCAGCTAACAGCCCGTTCTGCTTGGCTGAAATTAACTTGCGAAAGGCAATTCAATGACTGACAGCAACACCCCTGAATCAACCAATCCCTATAAATCCAAGTTTGACTTTTCAAAGCTGAACTCGCTGGCCGTGGTCTCCCTGGCTTCGGCTGTTTCCGGCGTCGGGGCCTTGATGGCCGTAATCACCGGCCACATCGCCCTGGCCCAGATCAAGGCGACCCAGCAGTCTGGTCGGGCTCTGGCCATAGTCGGCCTAGTTCTGGGCTATATCGGACTATTCCTCGGGATTATTTTGGTTATTTCCGGGGTTATTGGTACTGCACTGTTCTTCTCCGACCTACCCGGCCTCCAGACGGATAGGTGGGAGTGGGATGGACCCAAATGGGACCGCTAGGTAGAGCCACCTAGAACCCGCCAAGAAAGTGCTTTACGGGCGCCGCCCACCTGTCGATTTATCCAGGTAGGCGGCGCCCCACCAATTTCAGGGGTCTAGCACTCGCCTTGACTGAGTGCTAATTTCCCAATAAAGTTTTAGGGCGCTCAGAAAGAGCCCAAACCCCAATCTTTAGTAAAGAAGAGGTCAAAGTGTCGGTTTCTATCAAGCCACTCGAAGATCGCATCGTTGTTCGTCCAGTTGAGGCAGAGCAGGTTACCGCCTCCGGTCTGGTTATCCCAGACACCGCCAAGGAGAAGCCACAGGAGGCGGAGGTCATTGCCGTTGGTCCTGGTCGCTTTAGCGAAGAGGGCGACCGCATCCCTGTGGATGTGAAGGTTGGCGACCGCGTTATCTTCTCAAAGTATGGCGGCACTGAGTTGAAGTATGACGGCCACGAATACCTTGTGCTTTCAGCTCGCGATGTGCTTGCGATCATCGAGCGCTAACCACAACTTCTGATTCGGCCCGGAGAACCCGGGCCGTTTCTTTTTCTCCTAAGCTACTTGAGTGAAGCGCAGATCGGAATCCTCGATCGGTTTGCTATACGGTCTGCTTGCTTATCTCATCTGGGGATCCTTTCCACTAATCATCAATGCATCAGAGTTTGCCAATCCATTTGAAGTGGTGGTTTGGCGAGTGGTCTTTGGTTTCTTATTTGCAGCAGTTTTGGTAAGCATTGTTGGGGGATGGAAAGAAATCTTTGCTCTGATTAGATCAGTCAAAGCAATGAAGTGGGTCTCAGTTGCCTCACTTTTTATCTTCATCAACTGGAGCGTTTACGTTGTCGCTGTTTCAACTGAAAACGTCATAGAGACTTCTCTTGGCTATTTCATCAATCCACTTGTGACAGTTTTATTTGCCGTTATCTTCTTGAAGGAGAAGTTGCGGCCACTGCAGTGGGTGGCGCTCAGCATTGGCTTGATTGCAGTGCTTGTTTTGTCATTTGACTATGGCCGACTGCCGTTTATTGCTTTTATTTTGGCCCTGAGCTTTGCCATCTATTCGCTTGCAAAAAATAAAGTCGGCAAAAAGATCCCAGCCCTGCAGTCCTTCACAATTGAGTCGGGGCTGGTGCTGCCAGTTGCTCTGGTTCAACTTTGGATTGTTGCTCAGTATTCACCAATCATGCTTTTTTCAGGTCCGTTTGAGACGTCGATCTTGGTGGCTTTTGGTATCTTGACAGCCATCCCACTAATACTGTTCGGAGCAGCCGCGTCCAGGATTCCCCTGTCGACAATCGGCTTTATTCAATACCTAACGCCAACCCTGCAATTCTGCGTTGGCTTCTTCATCCTGGGTGAGCCGATGCCAGCGGTTCGCTGGATTGGCTTTGGTCTGGTCTGGATTTCGCTACTGGTGTTGACCCTCGATGCCTTGCGAAGAAAGAGGCCGGATTTGCCGATTGTGGACAATGGTTAAATTCGAAGAATAATTGTTACTTAGTTGTGAAATACCCCCCTTTTCTTCGGATATAGCAGAAAATAGGGGCATTTACTTCGGAATTCGCAAAAAATGGCACCCTAAACCTCTAATTCATAGTTAAACAGGGGTCTACCAGGGCCTATTTGCAATATGTTCCCTAGGGATTACTTGAGGCCCAAACTAAGCTTTACCTAGCAATGCGGGCACTCCTGCCCGCATTCGCACTTACAAATTGCAATTGCAAGGAGCAAAATGACCGAAGTAAAAAACGCGTCTCCTTTTGCTAAGGCACTAGCTGTAGCCGGAGTTTTCGCTCTGTCTGCAGGTGTCCTAGCCGGCTGTGCACCAGCCGAGGAGCCAGCAGAAACTAGCGCAGGCACCACTCCTGGTGGCTGTGAGCTCGGTCCAGAGCAGGACGGTGACCTAGTACTAAAGCTAGGTTCAGCGCTTCCGCTAACTGGAAACCTGGCATTCCTTGGCCCACCAGAAGAGGCTGGAGCCTACCTAGCTGTTGACGAGATCAACGCTGCTGGTAAGGGCATCACCATCGAGTTCACCCCTGGTGACTCCGGTGACACCGACAACAAGGCATACGACACTGAGATCCCACGTCTGCTAAACGCAGGTGTTGAGGCGATCCTTGGTGCCGCATCTTCAGGAACATCACTGCAGTTCATTGACCGTGTTATCGCAGAGTGTGTAATTCAGTTCTCACCTGCAAACACCTCAGCTGCACTATCCACCTACGAGGACCGTGGTCTGTACTTCCGTACTGCACCATCTGACGTTCTACAGGGTGAGGTTCTTGGAAACCTAATTGCTGAAGACGGACACCAGAGAATCTCAATGATCGTTCTAAACGACTCATACGGAACCGGTCTTGCACAGTTCGTGACCGACTCCTTCACCGCCGCTGGTGGTGAGGTGATCGCTGCACCTACTTACAACACTGGTGACACCAACTTCACAGCTCAGATTGCTGAAGCTCTAGCAGGAGACCCAGACGCTATCGTTCTGATCACCTTCGATGAGGCTAAGACAATCGTTCCAGAGCTAGTTAGCCAGTTCCCAGGCGAGAACCTATACTTCGTCGACGGAAACCTAACCAACTACTCTGAGGTATTCGAGCCTGGCACTCTAGCCGGTGCAAAGGGTACCTACCCAGGTGTGAACGAGGCAAACATTGCTGAGTTCATCAAGCGCCTAGGTGACTCATGGGTTGCACGTGGCAACGAGCCACTAGACCTAGTTGCATACGGTCCTGAGACCTACGACGCAGTTGTGCTTCTAGCACTGGCTGCTCTTGAGGCTCGCAGCACCGAAGGTGCCAACATGTCCATGAAGCTACGGGAAGTATCCGGTGGCGAGGGCAGCGGCACCAAGTGCACCACTTTCGCAGAGTGTGCTGACATCATCAATGGCGGCGGAACAGCCGACTACGATGGCC
>CAZGNP010000022.1:0-12461 GCA_964527155.1 uncultured Aquiluna sp. | reverse complement strand
CAACCACTTCGATGGTTGCAAGCAAATCTCCCTGCTTGTTTCCAAACTGCACGCCCTTACCTTTTACTCGCAGCGTTCTTCCACTTGGAGTGCCGGGTGCAACCTTTAGCTTCACTGGTGATCCACCAAGCACTGGCACCTGGATCGTTGCGCCAAGGGCTGCTTCGGTGAAGGTAACTGGCACAACTACACGCACGTCATCACCATCGCGGGTGAAGACAGGGTGTGGCTTCACTTTGATAGTGACAACCAAATCTCCAGCCGGTCCGCCATTGGGTGATGCTTGACCCTTACCGCGTACCTTCAGCTTTTGACCATCCTTGATGCCAGCTGGCACCTTTACGCTCACGCTCTCGCCTCTGAGGTTGAGCTTGATGGTGGTGCCGTTGATGGAATCAATGAAGTTGACCGTTGCCGTTGAGATCAGATCTTGACCGCGCTGCGGACCAAAGCCGCCAAAGCCTGGAAAGCCGCCGGTTTGAAAACCGCCACCGAAGAAGTTAGAAAACACATCTTCGAATCCACCCTGGTTGCCAGCTTGGAAGCGAGCGCCGCCACCCATTGCGCGAATGGCGTCATACTCCTTGCGCTGCTCAGCATCTGACAAAACGTCATAGGCCTCTGAGATATCTTTGAACCTAGCTTCTGCTTTGGCATCGCCTGGATGTAAATCCGGGTGATTGTCTTTCGCAAGCTTTCGATAAGCCTTCTTTAGTTCTGCTTGAGTGACATCTTTGGAAACTCCAAGGATTTTGTAGAAGTCTTTTTCTAACCAGTCTTGCGATGCCATGGTTACTCCTCCGCGACAAACACTGCGACCTTGGCAGGCCTCAGCAGTCGCTCCCCGACTTTGTAGCCGCGCTCAATAACATCGGCGACAGTTGGCTCGGTTACAGCAGCAGAAACATTTCTTACAAGTGCTTCATGAATCTCGGGATCGAACTTGTCGCCCTTTTCACCAAACACACTAAGGCCAAGTTTTTCGCCAGCTGCTCGGAGCTTCTGCGCGATTGCAACCATTGGTCCATCGTTTAGGTCGCCATGCGCTTGCGCACGGTCCAGATCATCCAGCACTGGCAGGAAAGCCTTCAAGGTTTCAGCAACTGCCAGCTGGCGCTCCACTCCGCGGTCTCGCTCAACGCGAGCGCGGTAGTTTACAAAGTCAGCTTGTAGTCGCTGCAGATCCTGAAAGATTTCAAGTTCGCGGTCAATTGCATCAGGCTCAGCTGCTTCGGTAGTTTCCGCAGCAACTGCTTCTGCTACTTCTGGATTTTCCTTGTCAGCTTCTTCCTGCATTACTTCTTGTCCTCTTCGTCCTCGTCCACAACCTCAGCATCAACAACGTCTTCCTTGGAGGCTTCTGCTGCTGGCTCTTCTGGTTTGGCTGAGTAAATTGCTTCGCCCATCTTTTGGGAAGAGGCTATGAGCTTCTCCTGGGCTGCCTTGACCTTTTCGATGTCATCGCCAGCGAGTGCGCTCTTGAGCGCGTCGACGTCTTCCTGAACTTCCTTCTTGACGTCCTCTGGCAACTTATCTTCGTTGTCCTTGATTAGCTTCTCGGTTGAGTAGGCAAGCTGCTCGGCAGCGTTCTTGACTTCGGCTTCCTCGCGGCGCTTTTTGTCCTCGGCTGCGTGTGCTTCCGCGTCCTTCACCATGCGCTCGATTTCTTCCTCAGAAAGTGATGAACCGCCGGTAATGGTCATGGATTGCTCCTTGCCGGTTCCCTTGTCCTTGGCGGAAACGTGAACGATTCCGTTGGCGTCGATGTCAAAGGTGACCTCGATCTGCGGAATGCCGCGTGGGGCTGGGGCAATGCCGGTTAGTTCAAAGTTGCCAAGGCTCTTGTTGTCGCGAGTGAATTCGCGCTCACCCTGGAATACCTGAATAGAAACCGAAGGCTGGTTGTCGTCGGCGGTAGTAAAGGTTTCACTGCGCTTAGTTGGGATAGCGGTGTTGCGCTCAATCAGCTTGGTCATAATGCCACCCTTGGTTTCAATACCAAGTGATAGTGGAGTTACGTCAATCAGCAGAACGTCTTTGCGCTCACCCTTGATTACACCTGCTTGCAGTGCAGCACCAACTGAAACAACCTCATCCGGGTTTACTCCCTTGTTTGGTTCTTTTCCGCCGGTTAGCTTCTTTACTAGCTCTGTGACAGCTGGCATACGAGTTGATCCACCAACCAACACAACGTGGTTGATTTGTGAAACTGAAACTCCTGCTTCGCGAATGACATCTTCGAATGGCTTGCGAGTTCTCTCGAGCAGATCAGAAGTCATCGATTCAAACTGGGCACGAGTTAGTGTCTCGTCTAGGTTTGCTGGACCATTCTCGGTTAGAGAAAGGTATGGCAACTGAATCTGTGTGGTGGTTGCTTGGCTCAATTCCTTCTTTGCCTGCTCAGCAGCTTCCTTTAGTCGCTGCAGTGCAATCTTGTCTTTTGAAACATCAACACCGGATGTTTCCTTGAACTTCTTTACCAGGTGATCAACTACACGCTGATCCCAGTCATCACCACCAAGACGATTGTCACCGGAGGTTGAGCGAACTTGGATAGTTGAGAACTCATCGTCCTTACCAACTTCCAGAAGTGAAACATCGAATGTTCCACCACCGAGGTCGAACACCAGAATCAGTTCGTCTTCTTTTCCTTTGTCAAGACCATAGGCAAGTGCTGCTGCAGTTGGTTCGTTGATGATTCGAAGTACATTGAGGCCTGCGATCTCGCCGGCTTCCTTGGTGGCTTGACGCTCGGCGTCATTGAAATATGCGGGGACTGTAATAACTGCGTCGGTAACGCTCTCGCCCAAATAGGTCTCGGCATCGCGCTTGAGTTTCATCAGAATGCGCGCAGAGATCTCCTGCGGGGTGTAGTCCTTGTCATCCACCTTGAACTTCCAAGAAGTTCCCATGTGACGCTTTACCGAAGAGACGGTGCGGTCAACGTTGGTGACAGCCTGGCGCTTGGCGGTCTCGCCAACCAGGATGTTGCCGTCCTTGGTGAAGGCCACCACCGAAGGGGTGGTTCTGAAGCCCTCGGCATTGGCAATGACCTTTGGTTCGCCTGCTTCCAGCACGGTTACCGCGCTATTGGTGGTTCCCAGGTCAATTCCTACTGCTCTACCCATGTATTTCTCCTACTTTCTAAAGCTTTCGTGGCCTAAGTTGAGCCACATAGACTCAAGTTTATTTATGTCAACCTGGCTGTCAAGGGGTTATTCCTGAAAGTTGAGTGTGAATGGCTCAAGATTGTCTATTTACCAACTAGCCACCGGCTAGTTAGCACTTTCTTGGCCATATAGGACTACTTTTGTGCCATGACCAACAGCGCAGTTGAGAAAAAGCCCCGCGGGACATTCGCCTGGGCACTCTGGGATTGGGCCGAGCAGCCTTTCCCCACCATCTTCTCCACCTTTATCTTCCCGATCTACATAACCAGCGCCGCCTTTGGGCCAGAGGAAGACACCTCTAGAGCACTGGGTCTGGCTGCCACACTGGCAGGTATTGCAGTTGCACTGGTAGCGCCGGTGTTTGGAAGAAGAAGCGATGAGGCAGGACGCAGAAAGTTCTGGCTGCTGATCAACACGTTGTTACTGGCCGGTGTAATGGCAAGTTTGTACTTCATTGAACCAACTGCCGAGATGCTCTGGCTAGGTTTGATAATTTTCTCAATTGGTGGTTTTGTGCAAGAGATTGCATTCATCAATTACTACGCGATGCTAAGACAAGTCACAACGCCTTCCAATATTGGAAAGATTTCAGGTTTTGCCTGGGGACTTGGTTACATCGGCGGAATTATTTTGCTGCTTGTTTCACTGGTTGGTTTCATTCAGACCGATACACCTTGGTTTGGAATTCCAACAGAAGACGCACTCAATGTTCGCTCGGTCTTTTTGTTCTCCGCTATTTGGTTCATTGTTTTCTCAATTCCGCTATTCCTGGTGGTGCCAGAGATTCCAGAGAAACCAAACCGGGTCAAAGAAAATATTATTGAAAGCTACTTCAAGCTCTGGGCTCAACTTAAGTCTTTGTATAAGCAAGCACCAGAAACTCTAAAGTTCTTGATTGCCAGTGCAATCTATCGTGATGGTTTAGCTGGTGTTTTTGCGTTTGGAGGAGCACTTGGTTCGCTCGCGTTTGGATTCGAGCTCGCTGAGGTAATTCTGTTTGGAATTGCCGCCAACGTGATGGCAGGTATCGGGGCTGCCATTGGTGGTGTGCTGGATGACAAGATCGGTGGCAAGCGAGTGATTATGGGATCGCTGCTTGGCCTAACGGTAGCTGGCTTTGGTGTATTTGCATTCGCTTCGCTTGGCCCAATCACCTATTGGGTTGGTGGTCTTGCTCTCACACTCTTTGTCGGTCCTGCGCAAGCCGCTTCGCGAACATTTGTTGCTAAATTCACTCCGCCTGGGCGTGAGGGTGAAGTGATGGGTCTATACATGACCACTGGTAGAGCGGTCAGCTTCCTTAGCCCTCTGCTTTGGACAAGTGCGATCTCGGTTGCGCTTTCAATGGGAATTAATAACGCTCAGGCAACCGTTTGGGGAATTCTTGGTTTGATGGTTGTACTGGTGGCTGGAATATTGCTGCTGGCAAGAGTCAACCCAAACCCACAAGTAATTACTGATTGAGTGGTTCGTTTCCAACATCGGTGATGTGGAAGCGAAGGTGTGAGCGTGAAGCCGTTGGACCACGCTGGCCCTGATACCTAGAACCATACTTCTCGCTGCCGTATGGATTCTCACTGGGCGAAGAGAGCTGGAAGAAGCAAAGCTGGCCAATCTTCATTCCTGGCCAAAGTTTGATTGGCAAAGTTGCCACGTTAGACAGTTCTAGGGTGACGTGACCCTCGAAGCCTGGATCAACAAAGCCGGCGGTGGAGTGGGTTAGCAGGCCCAGTCTTCCCAGCGAGCTCTTGCCTTCGAGCCTGGCTGCAATGTCATTTGGCAGCGATACATATTCAAAAGTTGATCCGAGCACAAATTCACCGGGGTGCAAAATAAATGCTTCGTCGGAGGCAACCTCAACAAATCGAGTTAGTTCATCCTGCTGCTCGCGCGGATCGATGTATGGGTATTTGTGGTTGTCGAAAAGTCTGAAGAAGCGATCGAGCCTGACATCGATGCTGCTTGGCTGCAGCAAATCTAGGTTGAGCGGATTTAGCTTGATGCGACCAGCATCGAGTTGTTTTCTGATATCACCATCTGAAAGCAGCATGCTGGAAAGGGTATCAGTGGCTCAGCCCGATTTTTTGGTGAATTCGCTTTAGCCACTTCGGTGCCCACCAGTTAGCAGATCCCAATAGGCGCATGATTGCCGGCACCAGCAGGGCTCGAACAACAGTCGCATCTAGCAGGATTGCAAAGGCAATACCTAGCCCCAGCATCTTCATGATGGACACCCCGCTGGAGGCGAAGGCTCCGAAGGTCACGGCCAGAATCAACGCAGCTGCAGTAATGATGCGACCTGATCTTTGCAAACCAAGCGCTACTGAATTGACGGTGTTGTAACCGGCGTCGTGCTGCTCTTTGATTCGGCTGAGCAAGAACAATTCGTAATCCATTGAAAGTCCAAAGGCAACCAGCGCAATCATGACTACCGATGAGGTATCTATGGTGCCAGTGACGGAGTACTCGCCCAATAGCCACTGCAACTCACCGTTTTGGAATATCCAAGAAACCAAACCGAGCGTTGCCCCGAGTGATAACACATTGAGCAAGATTGCCTTGATGGGAATCAGCACACTGCCAGTGAACAGGAACAGGATTATGAAAGTTGTGATCAAGACCCAAATGGCAGCGATGGGTAAAGCTCCTTCGATTCCCTGCTGCGAGTCTGTGTAGAAGGCTGCCCCGCCTCCAATCAACACCTGATCCAAATCAGACTCTAGAGAACGAAGATTGATTACCACTTCCATGCCGTCTGGGCTTCTGGTTTCAACGTCTGTGATTGCGTTAATACGAACCCAGTCAGTTGATTCTTCAGTTGGAACAATGCCAACCCGCACGATGTTGTCCTGCTGTTGAACCTCGTCAATGAATTCATTTATTGCAGCATCATCACCCTTCACCAAGATTTCAATGGGTGAGGATTCTCTTCCCTCGAAGCGTTCGCGAAGCAGGTCGCTAGCTACGTGCGCGGGGTTGTCTTTTGGAAGGACCCGGTCATCCACCTGGCCAAATACCACCTGACTGGAGAGGGAGAACAGCCCCGACAGGAACAAAACGCTTACGAACAAAATTGGCAGAGGTCTGCGCATCGTGAAACGAGCGATCTTCTCCCAGACCCCCGAGTCTTTCGGTGTTAGGTCGCGCTTGATTACGCGCAGTTTGTTTACGCGGTCCCCCAGCAGATTCAGCATGGCAGGGATTGCAAGTGCTGCACCAATCACGGCCAGTGTTACAACCGAAACTCCAGCTAGGGCGAAGGACTGCAGGAAGTACTGCGGGAAGAAAGCCATTGAGACCAAAACCAGCGCAACGGTCAAACCTGAGAAAACTACCGTCTTACCAGCTGATGCGACGGTGTTGATCACTGATGTTCGAACATCATTTCCCGCCGCACGCTCTTCGCGGAACCTATTCACCACCAGCAAGCTGTAATCAATACCAAGGCCGAGGCCTAAGCCTGTAATGAGATTCAGGGCAAAAATAGAAACATCCGTGAACTGGCTAGCGGCCCAAATCACAAAGAAGGATCCGAGAATTGCCAGACCACCAACAAACAGCGGTAGGCCAGCGGCAACAAGCGAGCCAAATACAAATAGCAAGAGAATGATGACTATCGGGACCGCAACTATTTCGGCGCGAATAATGTCGCTTTCGATTTGCTCGTTAATTGCTTTGGTGACTGCACCGAAGCCAGAAACGTGAACCTGTGCGTCGCGATACTCACCGGTATAGGTATCAACTATTTCTTTTACAACAGGAGCTTGTGAAATGGAATTATCCAGATCGACCAGCAAATAAATTAATTTTCCATCTTCACTCTTGAGTTGCGGTGGGGAACCAAGCATGTAGTAGTTGACTGCTGAGTCAACACCTTCAATATCAGCAATCTCATCGGTTAGATCCATCACCAGGTCCAGATGAACTGGTTTCATTTGTGAATCAAGCTCATCGGCGTCTGATGGCAAATCAACCAAAACGATTAGTTCTGCTGGATCTACCGCGAATTCGCTCTCCAGCAAGTCATTGACTACAGCCGAATCTGAATTTGGATTGTCATACCCGCCGCCCTTTAGGTTGCCAAAGACCTGAAAGCCCCAGATGGTGGAGAGGGCAATTAGACCAACAAAGCCGAATAGGACGATTTTTGAATGGTTGACGATTAGCTGGCCGAGGCGGCGCATTTGATCCTTACTGAGATTTACCTTGAGTAGATAACCAGAAGATGTGCAAAAATTCCTGAATGGTCAAAAAACACCTGCAAAGAAGCTGGATTTACCTATTTCTATCGATTTCTGGGCTGATTACTGCCTGGATTTTCAATGCTCTGGCTGTCTTTGAGCAAGCCAACTACCTGGCCAGTTGGTTTGGTTCAGCGGTCGACTGGGTCCTATCTCTCGACCTCTTGATTGTTATTTTGGCAACGGTTGCATTCATGTTGGCCGAGGCTAAACGGCTCGGTATGAAAAATGTTTGGCTTTATTTTCTGGCATCCGGCATTACTGCCGCTGCTTTCACATTTCCTCTCTTTATGTTTTTCCGAGAGCGCAAGATCCTAAAAAACAAACTAGCTGGTGGCTCACTAAAGCGTTTTGAGTTTGATAAGCACACGGTTGACATCTGGTCTCCACCAACACTCAACCCAAAAACACCAGTCGTTGTCATGCATGACGGCCGAAACATTTTTGACGAAAAAGACAGCTACACGGGCAAGACCTGGGAGGTGCTAACTGCACTCAGGGAAGAGGTCCGGGGAGAACTTCCGCTTGTGATTGCGGTGTGGGGATTAAGTGACGAAACAAGAATTCGTGAGTTGTCTCCGCAAAAGATTTCCGAGGGGCATCCTGAGTTTTGGGATATCTTCCCGGCCGAATACAAGACAACGGGAACAGAAAGCTTTGGCGACAGCTATGTCTCACTAATTGCCGATGCAATCTTGCCGTTTGCTCTAGAAAGATATGAAATTGAACACTCGCCATCGCGCACAGCCGTCATGGGAGCATCGATGGGTGGATTAATTTCGCTTTATGCGATGGCAGAGCGACCAAACGTTTTCGGCACTGCAATTTGTTTTTCAACTCACTGGCCATTTGGTAAAGAGGTGATGGTGGAAAAACTTGTTGGCATGCTTCCGACTGGTGTGACTCATCGAGTCTGGACAGACACCGGTACAAAAGAATTGGATCAGTACTATCCACCCTTCCACGCACTCGCCAAAGAAAAGCTAATTGCAAAGGGCTATCAGGAACCAGAAAACCTAGTGGCTAGTGTTTACCCCTACACCGGCCACCACGAAAGCTATTGGTCTAGAAGGGTGGCAGATGCTCTGAACTGGTGGCTAAAGGCTCCTGGGCGAGATGGGCAGTAGCTGGTTTTCCTGACATAAACCTCACAACATCTGGATCAACCATTACATCGCGCATGGAGATGGGTCTTGTGAGATACAGGCCATCCATTGATCGCACCCTAGAGAGCGCAACATAGGTTTGACCGGGTGAAAAAGCTCCGCTTCCCATATCAATCTGAACCTCGTCATAGGTCTGGCCCTGTGATTTGTGAATAGTGACTGCCCAGGCTAAGCGAAGCGGGATCTGTTTAAATTCAGCCAAGGTAATTGGAACAAGCACCTCCTTAACCTTGCCGGTGTCCTCATCGAAATCCTCTTCGATTTCATAGCGGATCTTCTCCCAGGTCGAGGGACCAACTTCAATCTCTTCACCATCAACTTCAACAATCACAGCCCCTGAGGCTGGAAGATCGATAACGTGACCGATAGTTCCATTGACCCATCTCCGCAGCCGCTGACCGCTGCTGTCCTTGAACATGCTGCTGTCATCGTTTTTGATAAACATCACCTGCGCACCAACCTTGAGTTCCAATTGGGTTTCGGCAGGCAATGCTTTACCAAATGCTTTCTCTGCGCCATCTGAGTAAACGGCTTGAAACATTTTTGGCTTGGTTTTGATCAGCGACATCCGGTTGCGATTGACCTGATTCACCTTGTCATTGATGGTGGCGAGTTTAATTACATCTTCGTTTTCTGGCGCTCTATTGCCAGCGGCGTTGAGTTCATCGAGCATTTCCTGCGTGATGGTTCCGTCTCTCAGCGCATTCAGAATTTCCTTGAATCGCTCATCGGATTGACGGAAGATTTGAGAGAGTTCAAATCTTTCGATGCCGGCTTCGCGCCAAACGTGAGCATCAAAGAACCACAGAGATTGGTAGTTGTCCTCGATGTATTTGCGCTCTTGCGGGTCATGCGGCGCTACCGGCGCTAGTTGGTAAGGATCGCCAAACATGACTATTTGCGCTCCACCAAACGGAATCTTGCGCTTGCCTCTGGCGATTCGCATCGCTCGATCAATAGCGTCCATCATGTCGGCAGAAACCATCGAGATTTCATCTATCACCAGCATGTCCAGCGCTCGAAGCACTTCCCTGGTTCGTCTAGACATATGGCGGCCAATGTCAACCTCTCCCAATACTCCCAGCGGGAAAGTGAAAAGCGAGTGAATGGTTACGCCACCAACATTCAAAGCAGCAACTCCGGTTGGAGCACAAACCGCGAATGTCTTGTCGGTATTGGCGGTTAGGTAGCTCAGCAGAGTTGATTTGCCAGTTCCCGCCCGACCTGTGACAAAGACGTGATTGTCGGTCAGTTCAATGTAATCAAACAGAGCTTGCTGCTCAGCGGATAGCTCAACAATCATCGCTGGTCCGGTGCTTGGTTGATTTTGGCAAGCATTTCGTTGTAGTCGGATAGATCCTTGTTGCCACTGCGATCGCTGGCTCTATCAAGTCTTCTTCTTTCTCGATCATCCGATCTCGACCACTGCCAGACCACCATCAGGGTAATGATGATGGTTGGGATTTCACCGACGCCCCACGCAAATGCACCACCTGCAGCTTGATCGGTTAGTGGGTCATCCCCCCAAGTTCTTCCCATCGAGCCAAACCAGTCAGCAAGGAGCAGGCTTCGTTCGTTCATTAGGCCAAGACCAAAGAAGGCGTGGAAGGCCATGGTTCCAATCAGCAACATGAGTTTGAGCGGGAAGGAGGGCTTATGGGGCTGCGGATCTACACCGATTAGCGACTGCACGAACAGATAGCCAGTGATTAAGAAGTGAACAATCATCCACTGGTGACCCAGGTGCTCTTCGGTCGCCCATCTAAAGAGCGGGGTGTAATAAAAAAGCACTAGCGACATCGCGAAATTGAAAGCTGCAAAAAGAGGGTGCGAAATGAGCCAGGCGTATGGGGTGTGCACAGCCCAGAGCGCCCACTCTCGAAGCCCCCAAGAACCATCTTTTCTCGCCTGCTGCACCCTGGTAATCAAGGTAACCGGAGCGCCTGGCACCAACAGCACTGGCACCAACATCGAGAGCATCATGTGGCCAACCATGTGCATGCTGAACAAATATTCCTGGTAGGCATTTGGCGCACCATTTGTCACATACAGCAGCACCAGCATTCCCAAAATCCAAGAAACTGTTCTTGCTACCGGCCAGCTGTCTCCGCGCTTGCGCAAGGTAATAACGCCATATAGGTAAAAGACAATTGCTCCAACTGATACCGCAAGCCACAGCAAATCAAAATCCCATACCGTTAGCCAACCCATTGGTGTTAGCTCAGCTGGAAGTGGGTCGCCGGTGAGAATCTCTGCCGGGGTCAAAGGCGCAAACTCATTCGGGTTCTCTGGGAGAGGGGTTGCGGCGAGCGCCGTGCCAAGACCAATTGCCAGTCCCATCACAAACAGTTCAAAGGCAACCAGTGACCAAAAAGCATTTGCTCGCTGCTTGATCTTTTCAACCAACCCTGCGCGATAGCGAACACCCAGTGCTCCCAACACCAGCAGCACTGTTGCTTTACCCAGCAGTAGAAGCCCATAAGGGCTAAGCAAATCGCTGGGCTGATAGATCCGAATAAAACCAGAAACCAAGCCAGAGCTGGCAACCAACGCAAATGAAATCAGTGCCAGAGTTGAATACCTTGAAACGAGTACGCCCGCTCTTTCACCGGTTCTGAACAGAGCAAACAGAGCAACCAAACCTCCCACCCAGATGGTCACACCAACCAGGTGCATCAACATGGAATTCACCGCGAGTGAGTGCCCGGCATCGGAGGATGCGTGTCCGGATTCTGCCAGGGGGTAAAGCCCTGCCAGGGCAATCGCGGCATTGACAGCTCCCATCCGCTGACCTTGAAAGGCGATGGTGCTGAGGCTCAACAGCAGGGCTACCGCCATGTTGATTGCCAGTAAATTGCCCAGTTCAATCTCGGTGGCAAAGAGCCAAAGCCCCTCACTAAACACCGGGCCATAAGAAATCGTGCTCCCTGAAACATTTAGAAAGGTCAGGATGAAGTAACAGGCTGAGGAGGCCAGCCATAAGCTCGCAGCCCAGCTGCTAACTGGCTGCAAAGACTTTCGCTCCTGAGCATTTGCTGCAAAGGCGGAGAGCACAAGTGAGCCAACAGCAACCGCCATGGACAAATTCATAATCAACTTAGTTAGCGGCTGACCCCAGCGAACAAAGGGACCTGGATCAGCTAGCGCTAATGGCTCAGTTGCACCACCGACCAGCAAACCAGCAGTGATTGAAATCAGCGCAGCAAAAGAAACGATTGCGATGCTACGCAGAATGCTGAGAGCTAGTCTCTGACTCACCTACCGAGCCTCGGGAAAAAGCGGGGAGTTTTTTCGGCATAGGCCTTGTATTGCGGATACTTTTCGCGCAGCATGCTCTCTTCCCAATCAGCCTTCAAACTGAGCAGAGAATACAGAAGTAGGTAGCAAATAACTTGGGGCCAATAGCCGCTGTCCAAAATCACACCCAAGCCCATTAGTAAAAGTGCGAAGTAAATCGGGTGACGAACTCTTGAATACATTCCGGTTGTTACCAGCTGACCGTTGTCCTTCGGAATCGGCATAGCGGTAAGTGAATTACCAAGCCCTAAGAAGGAGTAGAGCAACAAAGCCGAACCGAGCAGAATCAAACCAACTCCAATGATCCCAACTACCTCACTAGCGGCTCCATAGGGCTGCTCCATACGGGGGGATAAAACCAGCAGAAAAATCAGCAAAAACTGCAGGATGACATAGAACCAGGCTCGGCTTTTTTGATTCATGAAATAACCCTAAGGCTTAAATACAAACGGCGCCCAGCTTTGGGCGCCGCTTGAAGGGTTTCTAAGACTACTTAACTGAAGCCTTCATCTTGCTTCCTGCAGAAACCTTGACGGTCTTTGATGCAGGAATCTGGATGGTGGCGCCAGTCTGTGGGTTACGACCGG
>CAZGNP010000021.1:0-13472 GCA_964527155.1 uncultured Aquiluna sp. | reverse complement strand
GGAAGCGGAAAATCCCAGAAAGTTAGGTTAGAAGTGGTTTACGCAGTTGTTCGTGCCGGCGGCCGCCAGGAAAAGGTCGAGGTTGGCACAATCGTCACCATGAACCGGATTGAGCAGTCATCCGGAACCGTTGAGCTACCTGCACTTCTAGTTGTAGATGGCGACAAGGTCACTTCGGACCCGAAAGCACTTGCCAAGGTAAAGGTCGTCGCTGAAGTAATTGACCAGACCCGTGGACCAAAGATTGTTATCCAAAAGTACAAGAACAAGACCGGTTACAAGAAGCGCCAGGGTCACCGTCAGGATTTGACTCGCGTTAAAGTCACCGAGATTAAGTAGGTAGAGAGAAATGGCATCCAAAAAGGGAGTTAGTTCCACCCGTAACGGTCGTGATTCAAACGCTCAGCGTTTGGGAGTTAAGCGTCACGATGGCCAGGTTGTAAATGCTGGTGAGATTTTGGTTCGTCAGCGTGGCACTCACTTCCACCCGGGTAAGAATGTCGGCATTGGAAAAGACGACACACTATTCGCACTGGCCGCCGGTGCAGTTCAGTTCGGTTCCAAGTCGGGTCGACAAGTGGTGAACGTAGTCACCCAGTAAAGGTTTTTAAAACCGAGGCGGACCCGAAGGGTCCGCCTCTTTTTAGTTGAGGAGAGTTATGGTCAGCTTTGTCGATCATGTGACTCTTCATTTGCGTGCCGGTGATGGTGGCGATGGCTGCACGTCGATTCGGCGCGAGAAATTTAAACCACTAGCTGGTCCAGATGGTGGCAACGGTGGCGATGGTGGTTCAATCACCCTGGTCAGCGATCACAACGTAACTACTTTGCTTGATTATCACCACCGACCTCACCGCGTCGCAAAGTCAGGCGGAAGCGGCAAAGGTGATTACAACAACGGCGAAATGGGTGAGGACCTGATTCTGCCTGTTCCTGTCGGAACGGTTGTCAAGGATTCCGAAGGTAATGTCATAGCTGACCTTGAGTATTCAGGTATGGAACTGTTGGTTGCTCGCGGCGGAGCGGGTGGACTTGGCAATGCTGCCCTTGCCAACCGCAGACGCATCGCACCGGGATTCCATTTACTCGGTGTTCCCGGTTGGCGTGGGGACATTCAGCTTGAGCTGAAGACAGTTGCCGACATTGCGCTAGTTGGTTATCCATCAGCTGGTAAGTCATCATTGGTCGCAGCCTTGAGCTCAGCTCGTCCAAAAATTGCAGAGTATCCATTCACGACACTTCATCCAAATCTTGGGGTTGTAGCGGCTGGTGACTATCGCTACACCATTGCTGATGTCCCTGGACTGATCGAAGGAGCTTCCGAGGGCAAAGGTCTTGGTCTTGATTTTCTGCGGCATGTTGAACGCTGCAGTGCACTGTGTCACGTGATCGATTGCGCAACTTTGGAACCCAACCGAGACCCAATGTCTGATTACCTGGTTATAAAGCAAGAACTTGCTAGGTATCAGGTGCCAGAAGGGCAATTGCCCTTGCTGGAGCGTCCACAGGTCGTAGCGTTGAACAAAATTGATGTTCCAGAGGCCAAGGAGTTAGCAGAGTTTGTGAAGGCAGACTTCGAAGCCTTGGGCTTTCAAGTTTTCTTGATCTCGACTGCATCACGCGAAGGTCTCTCTCAACTAAGTTTTGCACTGGCTGCCTTGGCAACAGCAAATCGACCCAAAGCGGAATCGAATAGGCGCTTTTCCTTGCTGGAGGAAAAAGAAGACTCAAGATTCTCGGTGCAAGCAGAAGACCTCGATGGAGAAACTGTTTATCGCATCACTGGACATAAGCCTGAGCGCTGGGTTGCCCAAACCGACTTTGGTAATTCAGAGGCCATCGGCTATCTATCTGAACGGTTGAACAAATTAGGAATAGAAGATGCCCTAACAAAAGCTGGCGCGAGGGCGGGTTCAACAGTAATCATCGGCAAAGAAAACGGCGTTGTCTTTGATTGGGATCCTTACATATCCTCAGTTGTCGAGACCATCGAATCGCCTCGCGGCACGGATATCCGCTTGGATGGCACTGATCGTCGCACCACCAAAGAGCGACGAGCTGAGTATTACGACATGATGGACCAGCGCGCACGCGGAAGAGCTGAGCGTCAGGCAATTAGGGAAAAGAATCTCAAGGCTGGTGAAGGTGAGTAATCAGAATCTTTTGGCCGACGCAAAGCGAGTGGTAATCAAGGTTGGGTCCAGTTCAATCACAGGTGCGAATGAGTTCAATTTAGATCGAATTGTTGATTTCGCGGTCAGGCTCAAAAATTCGGGCAAGCAGGTAATCGTTGTAAGCTCTGGCGCCATCGCCACGGCAGCGCCTCTAATTGGGCTAACAGTTAAGAGTGAAGATCTTGCAACTTCGCAGGCGCTCGCAAGTATCGGACAGGCGAAGCTAATGGGCCGATACGAAAGATCACTAGCCAGGCACTCTTTGATGCCCGGGCAAATTCTTCTAACCGTTGACAACTTAGATGAAGAGGTGACTCGGGAGAATGCACTTCGAGCTCTTGAGCGACTTATTGAAATTGGAGTGCTTCCGGTTATCAATGAAAATGACTCGGTTGCAACCAATGAAATTCGATTTGGCGACAACGATCAGTTGGCTGCCCGTGTTGCACTGTTAGCCAAAGCGGATCTCCTAGTTTTGCTAAGTGACATTGATGCTCTTTATACAAAACCTCCGAGTGAAGCAGGCGCCGAGCCCATTGCGATTGTTGAAGCTAATGATCCACTTGACGCTATTCAGATTTCTGGCACTTCAACCGGCTATGGAACCGGTGGTGCTCTGACCAAGCTGGCCGCGGCAAGACTTGCAACAAGTGGAGGAGTTAGTGTGCTTCTGACCTCAGCCGCTCACGTCGACCGTCTGGACAGCGCCGAGTGCACCCACACCTGGTTTAAGCCATCCAAGACTGAAAAAGATTAGGCTTGCCTAATGAGCGTGCATGAAATGCTACTGGCGGCAAAACAAACCGCACCTATCCTTGCCCGAGCTCAATCCGACACTAAAAATCAAGCGTTAGCTTCGATTGCCGATGAGCTGGCCGCACGCGCCGAAGAAGTGCTGGCTGCCAATGCGATGGACATGGAACAAGGAAAAGGCAAGCTGTCAAGCAGTCTGTTAGATCGACTGCAACTAACACCCCAGCGAATTGAAGGGCTAGTTAGAGCCGTTCGTGAATTAATCGATTTGGAAGATCCGATTGGAAAAACATTGGAAGAAAAAAATCTTCCAAATGGCCTGCATCTAACAAAAATTTCTGTTCCTCTCGGAGTAATTGGTTGCATTTATGAAGCTAGACCCAATGTGACGGTAGACATAGCAGCAATTGCCTTGAAGAGTGGAAACGCCGTTGCATTGCGTGGAGGTTCCGCAGCGGAAAATACAAACAAAGTGCTGGTCAAGATAATTCAAGCGGGCTTAAGAAAATCTGGCCTACCAACCCAATTGGTCCAAAGCATCGATGAGTTTGGTCGTGAGGGTGCGCAGCAAATGATGCAAGCGCGTGGGCTAGTTGATGTTTTGATTCCTAGGGGCTCAGCGAATCTAATCCAAACCGTTGTGAATGAATCAAAAGTGCCCGTGATTGAAACCGGTGACGGAGTTGTCCACATCTATGTGGATTCCGAAGTGGATCAATCTATTGTTGCTCCCATAGTCGTCAATTCGAAGGCGCAACGACCTTCGGTCTGTAATTCTTTAGAGACTTTGTTGATCCACCAAGACGTAGCCAAGTCACTTTTGCCTGAAATCGCAAAAGCACTGAAAGAAGCTGGCGTGACAATTCACGGTTGCGAGAAAACGCAGGAAATCATTCAGTGCGTGCCGGCTACAGAAGAAGACTGGGCTACCGAGTATCTAAGTCTTGATCTTTCGGTGAAAGTAGTTGCAACACTGGACGAGGCACTCAAACACATTGCCCGTTATTCGACCCACCACACCGAATCTATCTTGACTAAAAACCAAGCCAATGCGGAGCGCTTTTTGGCAGAAAACGATTCAGCTGTCGTTATGGTCAATGCCTCAACGCGATTCACCGATGGGGCAGAATTTGGACTTGGCGCCGAAGTCGGCATCTCAACCCAAAGACTGCATGCCCGCGGGCCTATGGGATTGCGAGAATTGACCAGTACCAAGTGGCTAGTCCGTGGCTCCGGACAGGTCCGAAGCTAGACTAGAGACAACCGAGGAGTAAAAGTGATTTCTATTCTGATAGCCGAAGGTGCAATCGTGCACCACACCGAACTTCCTATGCCAGCCATTCTCTACGGCGCCATTGCAATGGCAGCATTTTTAGGACTCGCCGCTGTCACTTGGTCCTATCGCGACGTCTCAAACCGTAACCCAAGGCGATCTGAGCGGGCAGGCCACTAAAAGCTAATGACAGCCAGGCGTCTGAGAATTGGCGTGATGGGTGGCACCTTCGACCCAATTCACCATGGCCACCTGGTGGCAGCCAGTGAGGCTGCCGACGCATTTTCCCTCGATGAAGTAATTTTTGTTCCAACCGGCAATCCTGGAAACAAGACTGCAATTAGCAGTCCGGAACATCGTTACCTGATGACGGTAATTGCTACCGCAGCTAATCCTCGTTTCACAGTTAGCAGAGTAGATATTGATCGGCCGGGCATTACCTACACCATTGACACTTTGACTGAATTGTCTAAAGCCAGACCAGAGGCGGATCTTTACTTCATTTCTGGAGCCGATGCAATTGCCCAGATTTTGGCCTGGAAGGAAGTCGATTCCATTTGGTCGCTGGCGCATTTTGTTGCCGTAACCAGACCAGGTCACCAGCTTCAACTGCCGCAAGTAAAGGAAGCAAGAATTACGCAGCTGGAAGTGCCAGCACTTTCAATTTCCTCAACCGATGTTCGAAATCGTGCAGCCGCTGGAAAACCCATTTGGTATTTAGTGCCAGATGGTGTTGTTCAATATATTGCTAAGCACAAGCTTTACAGGATTCAGAGTGACTCAGTACGCAACTAGACGGGAACTGAGAGAAGCCGAGCGTAGAGGCCTGGTTCCGCAAGTCACCGTTGAGCCAGAGCCCGCCGCTGGGCCAATGACATCGTTGCCGAACGTAGACCTAAAGAATCTGACTCGACGACAAATGAAAGAGCTCGGGCTCTTTGACAATCCAGAGAAATTGTTAGCTGCGCAGGTGGTGCCAGTTGCAGTACCAGAGGCACCCAAGCCTGAGTCAGTAAGTCAACCCCTTCCATTGACAGTTCCCGACATCGAATTTCCGAAGACTGATTTCAACGAACAAAACTTCCTAGCCGAGCCAACTACAGCGTCGATTGTCCTCGAGCGAGCCCCTGAGGCAATTGTTCTTCCGATAGACACCGGTGAAATTGCAATCACCACTAATTCAATCCAAGTAGTAACCGATCCAATTACTTCTCCAACCACTGGCAACTTTGACGGAAGTGAGCTCGATCAGATAATCCTTTCGGACGATGCTGTAACAGGGGTTATCTCGGTTGTCGAACCCATCAGTGCGCTAGACCTTATCGATCAACGCGCGGCCAGCGGTGTCGTACCATCCTCGGTTCTGTCAAGGGGCTGGTGGAAACCTTGGGCCATTGGTATTGGCGCAATTTTGATGACGGTAGCCGCTGTCCTTGCAATTTTCTTCATGCTGAATGCGGTTGGTTCTAACTAGTGGGCGTGAGTAAAGAAACTCTTTCTAACCTTGCGATAGCGACCACTGCCGCCAGCGAAAAACTGGGGGAGAACCTGGTGGCATTGGATGTATCCGAACCATTTGCTCTTGCAGAAGTTTTTCTCATGGTCTCTGCCAAGAACGATCGTCAGGTTCTGGCAATTTCAGATGCCATACTGCAAGCACTGCAGAAAGTCGGCGTGAAGGTCCGATTCACTGAAGGCCGCGAGGCCGCCCGCTGGATATTGCTTGATTTCGGAGATTTGGTCGTTCACGTTATGCATGAAACGGAAAGGGAGTTTTACTCTCTAGAGCGACTTTGGCGGGACTGTCCAGTGGTGCCAGTGCGCTAATTTCTGTGTAGACTAAAGCGGTTTTTGGGCCTGTGGCGCAGTTGGTAGCGCACCTGCATGGCATGCAGGGGGTCAGGGGTTCAAGTCCCCTCAGGTCCACCAATTACTTCGACGAGGTTTTTAGCGGACCCTGAATTTACTGAGGCGCTTGTTTTTGCGCCTAAATAATCCAGACCAACCTATTAGGCAGTAAGTTTGCAGGATTTTTCCAGCAAGCTCGCCTACACTTTTCCCATAAACCCCTACGGAGGAACGTTGTCACACAACCCGATTTTCAATCAGGCTGTTCGAACCGGCATTGCCGCAACTGAAATGACCCCAGTCGAGGTGGACCAAGAGTTTGGTCGCCTAACTGGCAAGCGCATGACCATGGAAGGAACCACTTCCAAGGTAATTGGCATGCTGCTGGCTGTTTTGATTGGTGCAGGCGTCACCTGGTTCTTTGGACTCTATGCATTTGTTTTGCCAGCAATGCTGGTTGGTCTGGGACTTGGTCTTTGGGCTTCATTCTCAAAGACAGTTCGACCTGGCGTGATGATGGCCTACGCGCTGGTGCAGGGTGTCTTCATTGGTGGTCTGAGTGGAATTCTCGAAGGTATGTATCCAGGAATTGTCCAGACCGCCGTAATCGGAACCTTTGCAACCGCCGGTGCGATGTTCTTGGCCTATCGATTTGGCTGGGTAAAGGTTGACGCCAGATTCACTCGCTTCATGACCTTTGCACTTATTGGTTACTTCGCTTTTGCTCTGATCAACCTGGGCTTTGCCTTGTTTGCCGGAGCTAGCGTCTACTCCTCACCGTTTGGTTGGTTAGTTGCGCTGGTTGGTGTTGGGCTTGCAGCCTTCACGCTGAATCTGGACTTCGAGACCATTCGATACGGAATTCAGCAGGGCTGGGCAGAAGACATGGAGTGGCGAGCAGCTTTCGGCCTAACCGCCTCACTGCTGTGGCTCTACGTTGAAATCATCAGATTGCTGTCGATTTTCAACCAAGAGTAAGAACCACTCTCCCAATCGCGCCAGAGTTGCCTGAGATCCCAGGCATTCTCGGCCAGGATCGAGACCCCTCGCACTCCGGTGCGGCGGGTCTTTCCTGATATTAGGAGTAGTCGATTTTGAAATAGCAAGCTGGCGCACCTGCGCTGAGCTTCATTAAAAAAGGTCGCATCGGCGCAGCCGGTGCCATCGTCCAAACTGATAAACACCACCCTCTTTCCACTGCGCATCGGCGGCGTTTGAGTGGCCACTCTCACTCCCGCGACTAAGACCTCAGTATTGCTTCTTAGATTTACCAGTTCGTTCGCTCTCACCACTCCCAGCTCATCCAGCATTTGCTGAAATTGCTCAATTTCATGCTGCGAGATATCCATACCGGTTATCGCAAGCTCGCTCTCAAGCTGCTCTTGTCTGGTTTGTTCTGGGTTGCCGGTCGGGAGATTTTGCAGTGCGCCAAGAGTAAAACTGAGCTGATTGGCATCAATCGGCTTTGGCCGCTTGGCAGAAAGCTGACGAATATAAACCAAGAGGTCAGATCGATTGCTTTGGGAATCAATACCGGCAATACCGGCCAGACCATCCAGTGCTCCAATCAGAGCCAGCCTTTCCAGCGTTCGCCTGGAAGGTCTGGCGCGTTGATAGAAATCAGAAATGTCAACAAAGGGCTGCTCACAGATGATCCTTTCGATTTCGGGAGTAGAAATACTGGCAATGTCGGTCAGCGCTAGTCGCACCGCATTGCCAGAGTCTGTTTTTTCAACCAGGTATTCATTGGTTGAGTAATTAACATCGATTGGCAAAATCTTCACCCCCAGCCTTCTGGCCTCTGTCAAAAGCAATCGCTTTGGATACATCCCGGGGTCGTGAGTTAGCAAGCCAGCTATAAATTCGGTGGGGTAGTGGGTTTTTAGCCAGGCGGATTGGTAGGTGGGCAGAGCAAACGCTGCGCCGTGCGCCTTGCAGAACCCAAAGCTGCCAAAGCCTTCAATGATTGACCACACCCTGTCAATTACCGATTTGCTATAACCGCGAGCAAGCGCGGAGCTTCTGAAGTACTTTTCAATCGCTGGAATCTTGAAATCTTTTCCAAGCATCCTTCGCATCTCATCGGCCCTGGCAAGAGTGCAGCCGGTCATCTTTTGCATGATCTTCATCAGCTGTTCGTGAAACACCACTACGCCATAACTTTCCTCCAAAATTGGCCGAAGGTCAGGATGGATGTAATCCGGTTGAGCAAGGCCGTGTCTGCCATCCAAATATGGCTTGATCATGTTGCCCTTCATAGGGCCGGGTCTGAACAAGGAAATTTGCAGAGTTAGATCATTGAACTGAGTGGGCTGATGCTTTCCGGTTAGCTCTCTTTGACCAGGTGATTCAATTTGAAAAATTCCTAAGGTGTTGGTCGTTCTAATTTGTTTATAAACCAGCTCGTCATCCTTGGGGATTGAGTCCAGCTCGATTACCTCTTGGTTTACTCGTTTAGCCTCCCTAACCGCATAAGCCATGGCGCTTTGCATCCTTACACCCAGCACATCCAGCTTCAGAAACCCCATCGGGTCCATGTCATCTTTATCAAACTGACTCATTGGCAGTCCGATCCCGCTGGGCTCGGTAGGGGTTAGATCCAGCAAAGAAGAATTTCCTAAAATCACACCGCAGGGATGAACTGAGATGTGACGCGGGAGCCTGTCCAGTCGCTCAGTGATATCAACCAGCAGATTCAGCTGTCGGTTTTCCTTGCTGTCACTAGCAAAGCGAGCCAGCTCTGGTTTTTCCACCATTGCTTTTCGAAAATTTCTTGCCGAAAACCGCCACATATTCTTGGCAATATCGTCAATTTCCTCATCGTCCAGCCCAAGTGCCAAACCGCCATCGCGCACTGCTCCGCGACCGCGATAGGTGGATTGCATTGATAGCAGCGTGACTCGGGAGCCGCCGTAGCGACGGAAGATTGCCCGGTAGATCTCATGCCGCCTGGCTGATTCAACATCGATGTCGATATCTGGCAGCGTGCTGCGCTCGGTCGATAAAAATCTCTCAAACAGCAGCCCCTCCGCAATCGGATCAACCCCACTTATTCCAAGCAGGTAATTGACCAGTGAGCCAGCCCCCGAACCTCTGGCAGCAATTCGAATCTTCATATCCCGAATCATCTGGGCGACATCCGCCACGGTCAGGAAGTAGGTGGCAAAGCCAAGCTGGTTAATTGCAATTAGTTCTTTTGACAGTCGGTGCTGGATGTGCGCTAGCTCAGCCGCTCGCACTGCCGGATAGCGCCAAGAAATAGCAGAGTGGGCTCTTTGCCATAACACTTCAAATGGATTTTCATCAATGCCAAGCGCCTGCTGTTCTGGAGTTTTTGGAATACCCCAGCTGCAATCAGAAACTGGATCTAATCGACATCTATCGGCTAATAACAAGGTTGTCGAAAGTAGCTGTTTTGCTCTTTGCGTATCTTCAGTTATTTCCAGTGCAATCTTTGCCATCTGCTCAGCTGGCTTCAGCCAGGCCTGGGCATTTGGCTGCAGCGCGAATAATCCAAGCGGTTCTAAATGTCGGGCAGAATCTAAGACATCAGCGGTTAGCGCATCATCCGGCTGGAGATAGCGAACCGCATTGGTCAAAACAGCCGGCAATCCACTTTGATCTGCTAGATCTAACATTGCCTTCGCATGATCTTGCGAGTAAACCAGTCCCGGCTCTGCTAGCAGGTTTGTTACCTCGATTACCAAACAGCCAGGTTTAGTAAGTAGCTTTTTCCACTGCGTAAGTTCTTCAAATGTCAGGCGAGGATTTACTAAAACTTCTTTACCAACGATTGATTCACCACCCAGCAGTACTGAGCAGGCGGGCTCTTCTCCGAGCAGCTGCGCTAAATCCGAGAGCTCAATTACTGGCTGTTTCGTTTTACTTTGATGTGCCTTGGAAATAATTCGACACAGCTGTGACCAACCGCGACCTTTATTGTGACCATGAGCAAGGATTAGGACTCTGCCCTCAGTAGATTCACTTTTGACACTCAGGCTTACTCCGACAATCGGGGAGACCTTATTTGCGATGCAGCTTCCGATGTGTTTGATTGCCCCGTAGAGACCATCCCTATCTGTAATTGCTAGCGCATCAAAGCTCTCGCTGGCCGCCGCAACCATGTGTTCTGGTCGATTGACTCCGTAGTGTGCAGAGTAGGCACTAGCAACATTGAGATGAACAAAGCTCATCAGATATCGATTCTGTAGATCTCCCAGACATCCTCTGGCTGCAAATGCTTTAGCTCCAGAAAGATGCGATCAAATTCACTGGTTGCCCACAGTCGCCACATCTCAACTTCCACGAGTGCACTGCCGACCCCCCTAGGAGCAGCCTCCGCCTGCTGCCACCAGAGCTTTCGGCTATACCAGCGCACCGGTTTTGAACTAACCAGGTAGTGGCGGTTTTCAAAGGTGAAGGAGACAGGGGCGCCGTCCAGGTCTAGGACAACACCAGTAACTACTTGCTGCATAGACGGCACCCCTATCGAACATTTGTTCGAATAGTTAGTCTATGGGGCAGCCAGACATTTTCAAAAACGGCTCTAAATCGGGCTAATTAGCTCGGGATTATTGGCCGAAACCTGGCCCACCTGCTTGGCAACCCGGTGGAACTGCAGCTGCTGGGCCACCAAATCAGACTCATTTGCCAGTGCCTGCAGTAGCTCCGGCGTCGTTTCATAATCCGGAGCCAACCAAGCGGCCAGGTTCTCTTGAGAGAGAAAAACGGGGTTGCGATCATGAATGAATGAAAGCTCCGGCGCTGAATCTTTGGTCAAGAAAGAGCAAGTCAGTAGCCAGCGATTTGGATCATCGGCTGGCTTTGCTGGATCTCGCCACCATGAGTAAATGCCAGCGAAAGCCAACATGCCATCAGCGGGATGAATATAGAACGGGGATTTACCCTCTTCGGTTGTTTGCCACTCATAGTAACCAGAGGCTGGAATAGCACACCTCTTCCTAAGGGTAGCTTCTTTGAAACTGGGTTTTTCTAGGGCGGTCTCAATCCGAGCATTATTCAAAGGAGTTGTCGAGATCTCTTTCGCCCAACTTGGAACTAATCCCCAGCGAGAGACATGCAATTCGCGCGAAGGTAACGCATCCACTTCTCGCTCCACAATAATTGGGATTTTTTGGGTTGGAGCAATGTTGTAGCTGATGGGTGAATAGTCAGACGGAACCTCGTCCAGCTCAAATAACTCAGTTATCCCGGAGAGCTCCTTAGCTATTACGAATCTTCCGCACATCAGAGGCCTTCCGAAAACATAGCCAAAACCTCTTCATTGGATGGCAATGGCTGAGCCAACATAGTGAGGCGCTTTGAGAATGGGCTAGCTAGTCGAGCTTGGGCCACCGCTACGCCCTCCCATGAATCCACTGCTCGAATTCCTTGCAAAGCACTAAGACTCCAAACTTCGCAACCGGCAAGCTCAGCAGGCTTGGCCCTGCGCTGGCTAGTTTGATACCCAGCCTGCGTGGCTAGTTCGAATACCAATTCCCTGGTGATTGAGGGCAGCCAAGGTGTGGTTTGGTCAGGACCAACGAGGGTCTGATCCTCCCACCAAACTATTGAACTGAGAGCACCATCTGAGATGTAGCCATCATCGGTCACAAGAACTGCTTCGTCGGCACCGTGCAGGTTGGCTGCTCTTCTGAGCTGTTGGCAAATTGCCAGATCCGGGCCCTTCACAGTCGGATTAGTCCTCGGATCCTTATCTTTCAAAGTCCAGAGCCGAACTGTTTCAGTGCGCTCTGGCGCGGTGCGGATCCGCAGAAATAGTTTTTGACCAGCAGGCTGACTTTCTCGATATTCCAGTCGCGGGAACCAATCACCAGTGTCGGGAATAACATGAACGGCGCTCGCAAAAAAGCCTGGCAATTGACGCCTAGTTTTTTCGTCCGAAACTGCATTGGCAAATCTTGCTAGGTGCCGATCGAGCGCACGAACCGAGCCGTTTTGAACCAAGAAGCTATCGGCAACCGATAGTGAATCATCGAGGGCCAGCTCAAGTGCGGACAGCTCACCCTCGACAAATTGGTAGAAATCGCCGCCAACACTCACGGTAACTAGACTACGAGACTGAAGGGGTGCTAAATGCCACTGTATTGGGAAAAGCTAAATGGCTGGACGGCTATCACCGACACCTTCATAACGCTTTACGCCAATCAGCCCGGTGCATTCTGGCTAGATCGCGAGAACCACCCAACTAATAGACATTCGGTTATTGGAATTGGGATACCAACTGACGAATTACCCACAGAGCAAGACCAGCACGCTGACCTGCCTTTTTCTTTTAGGCCCGGTGTGGTTGGGGCAATCCACTACTCATCCAAAGCGGGCGACATTTCTGAAACCTCTTTTCTAAAGGTGGATAGGGCATTGGTTTATGACCACGACACCAAGGTGATTTATTTCGTTGCCCAATTAGAGACCAGAAGAGAATTTGATGACTGGCACCGAGCTGCCCTATTGCGCATTGCCTTAACCGGTGGCGGGATGGCAGCTCACGAATTGAATTATCCCGCGGCAACTGTAGCTGAGCTGATAGCAGATGATTCAACCGGTGAATACATAGAAAAGATCAAACTTGCCCAAGCAAGCATCGAATCGGGCGACGCGTATCAGCTCTGCCTAACTACCAGATTGCGCGGGGAATTTACAGGTGATCCACTTAGCTTCTTTTTGCGCCTGAGAAAACAGCATCCGGCCCCGTATAGCAGTTTTGTTCGAGTGGGAGATAAGACCATTGTTTCAATCTCACCAGAACTCTTTATCTCTGTTCACTCAGGCAGGGTTACATCATCTCCCATAAAAGGAACGCGCAAACGCTCGACTGACGCTAAGCAAGATATGGAACTGATGAATCAACTTGGACAGGACCCTAAAGAGCGAGCAGAGAATTTAATGATTGTTGATTTGATTCGAAACGACCTTTCAGCAGTTTGTGAGGCAAGTTCGGTCAACGTCGACTCGTTGCTTGCCGTGAGGAGCTTTTCTACAGTGCACCAGCTGGTTAGCGACGTCTCGGGACAGCTTCGGGAGGACAAGACATCGCTTGACGCACTCCGGTCGCTTTTTCCGGGCGGTTCGATGACTGGGGCTCCAAAGCAGTCAGCAATGCAGATTCTTGACACTCTAGAGAGCTCAGCAAGAGAGGTCTATTCAGGAGCACTTGGGTTTATCGCTGCCAATGGCGACATGGAGCTGGCGATGGTGATTAGGACGGCAGTATTTGAAGGACAGATGGTTTCAATCGGGATTGGCGGGGGCATTACCGCCGATTCCCAACCGGCCAGTGAGCATGAGGAGATTCAACTGAAGGCATTGGCGCTAGCGCAGGTGCTGGGCGCTCGGGTGCGTTGGTAACCTGTACGAGTTGTTTTCTTAGAGGGTCAATTGTCAGAAGAATTTAGCCTTTCAGC
>CAZGNP010000020.1:0-14179 GCA_964527155.1 uncultured Aquiluna sp. | reverse complement strand
GTGGGTTCTCTACTTTTCCGCCAAGGGATGCGTATTTATCTAACACCTGCTGCCACACCTGCGAGAAGGTAACCAGCGACGGACCGCTGTCAATGACCTGGCCGTTCATTTGGAATCTTCTGCTCTTGCCACCAACCCAGGTGCCCTGCTCCAAGACTGTCACCTTGTGACCTTTTTGAGCGAGCAGTGCTGCTGCGGTTAAACCACCAAAGCCAGCCCCAACAATGACAATTGATTTACTCATAGGACATTGAACAAGACATAGCCCGTGACCAGCTGCACACCCGCCACCGTTCCGGCGACGTAGGGGAAAGCAATCGAATACTTATAAACATCGTGAGCTTTTTGTGGAGTTGGCTCTCGCCACACTGAAATGATTAGGTAACTTGAGATTGCCAGGTTTACCAGTGCAACTGGCAGATTCACCATTGCAAAAATAACTGTCGAGAGCATCCACCAGAACCCCGACCAAATCAGTGTTCCCTTGACTCCGAGATGAACTGCAGTTGTTCTAATTCCAGTATCACTATCCTGCGGAATATCTTGAATGGCGTCATAGGCGTGCTTTGCAATCGACCAGACCATCAGCGCAACAACCGCTGACCACCAGGGCTCATAACCAAGCGCTAGCGGAACAAATGCGAGCGGGAACGCGTAGTCGGTATTTGAAAAGCTATCCAAAAATGGTCTTGCTTTGAACCTAAGCGGCGGAGCTGAGTAAAAGGTAAAGAACAGTGCGTAGGCAACCATCCACCAAACCGCAGCCGGTGGCAGCGTTAGCGCAAAGTAAATAAGGAATGGCACGTTAGTGGCAATCACACCAATCCAGATCGGCTTTACTTCATTTGGAAAGATGTGGGCTCCTTCATAGGAACCCTTGCGTGCATTGATGTTGTCAGTTTCCTGATCAAAGATGTCGTTGATGCCATAGATCAAAAGATTGAAGGGAAAGGTCACCCAGATCAGGATGGGCAGGATTTCCCAGGTCCAGAGCTGCCCAGTCAGCCACATCCCCATGACCGTGGTTCCAATGGTGTTTACCCACAGAACTGGTCTAGAGATTTCAATTAGCCGCTTCAGCATCCCCCAAGCCTAAGCGCAATCAGGAAATTCACTTATGTGCAGGTAGAAGCGGTAGCATTCACCATTGTGAGAAGCAATAATTGGCACATCCGCTCAACTCTGAGCACCAATGTGAAGGTATAAATGGCAACTATTACACCACTTCTCCCACCGGCAGCCGGCAAGATCTCAGATGACAAAGCCTCGGCCATGGCAGCCCTGGAATCCCTGCTGGCCATCCGCTTTTTCGAGGAGGCCGTAGATGGGCTCTTTGCCAGAGGCCTGATGCACGGAACCATGCACCTCTCGATCGGCCAGGAAGCCGTTGCCACCGGAGTCTGTGCAGCGCTAAGACAAACAGATTTCATTACCTCCACTCACCGTGGCCACTCCCACTGCATCGCCAAGGGAGCAGATCTCACTCGCATGATGGCGGAGCTGCTTGCCAAGCAGACCGGATACTGCCGAGGACGCGGTGGCTCAATGCACATCGCAGATGCAAAAACGGGAAACCTTGGTGCCAACGGAATTGTTGCCGGTGGTATTCCAATTGCTACTGGAGCGGCGCTCGCCCAGAAACTGAAGAAGACAGACAACGTAGTTGTCAGCTTCTTTGGTGATGGCGCAACCAATGAAGGCGCTTTCCACGAAGCACTCAATCTCGCTTCGGTTTGGGAACTACCAGTGATCTTTGTTTGTGAGAACAACAAGTACGGAATGAGCTTCTCAACCGCCAAGAGCATGAAGGTTGAAAAGATTTCTGATCGCGCAGCCGCCTATGCGATGCCAGGCGTGACTGTTGATGGCAATGATGTTGATGCAGTTTACGAAGCAGCTAAAGAGGCAGTAGAGCGTGCGCGAGCAGGCAAGGGACCAACTTTGATTGAGTGCGTCACCTACCGCCACAAAGGACACTCCAAGAGCGATAAGAACCTCTACCGCACCAAAGAAGAAATTGACTTTTGGAAAACCAAAGATCCTGTTGGCAAGTTTGAAACCCTGCTGATTGAAAAAGGCATTCTGACCAAAGAACAGACTGAGCAGATTACTGAAAACGTCCGCAATGAAATCAGAAACGCCATCACCGAAGCTTCCGCTGCACCCGACTCAGATCCTGCCGAGCTAATCACCTCGGTGTTTAGGGCGGTGAACTAATGAGCGAGCGCATCATTACCTACGCCGAAGCAATCCGCGAAGCAATCGGTCAGTCAATGGAAAAAGACCCAAGCGTATTCATGCTTGGTGAGGACATCGGCGTATACGGTGGTGCCTTTGGAGTTTCCGGCGACCTCTACCACCGCTTTGGCGAGGAGCGAGTTCGCGATACGCCCATCTCGGAAATGGGAATCGTTGGCGCGGCTGTTGGTGCAGCGCTAGTTGGCATGAAGCCGATTGTTGAAATTCAGTTCTCCGACTTCACCGCTCACGCCATGGATCAGATTGTCAACCAGGCCGCCAAGATTCACTTCATGTTAGGTGGCGAGCTATCAGTTCCCATGGTGCTAAGAGCACCATCTGGTTCAGGCACCGGTGCCGCAGCTCAGCATTCGCAGAGCCTGGAGGCGTGGTTTGCCCATGTTCCTGGTCTAAAGGTTGTCCTGCCAAGCTCTCCACTGGAGGCCAAGGGGCTCCTTCTTTCTGCAATTGACGACCCAAACCCAGTGATTGTTTTAGAGCACAAGCTTCTTTACAAAACTTCCGGTCACGTGCCTGAAGAGATGTATAGGACACCTATTGGTGTTTCCAAGGTTCTGCGCGAAGGCAAGGACCTAACCATCGTTGCAACCGGTGTCATGGTTTCCAGGTCTTTGGAAGCAGCGGCAATTTTGTCTGAAAAGGGAATCGAAGCAACCGTGATTGACCCAAGAACTCTTTCACCGCTAGACATGGGCCCAATCAACGATTCAATTTCTCAAACCGGCAGAGTGCTGTTGGTGCAGGAAGCTCCAAAGCACGTTGGATTTGTTGCAGAAATCGCTGCCAGAATTGCAGAGGGCCCAGCTATCTATTCACTAACTGAACCGGTCAAGCGACTTTGTGGAATGGATGTTCCAATTCCTTATGCGCCGCAACTTGAAAAGTCTGTTGTCCCGCAACTTCCAGAAATCGTTGGAGCGGCTGAAGATCTAATGAGGGGCGTCTAATGCCAAAGACACCGGTTGTTATGCCAAAGATGAGCATGACCATGACCGAGGGTGAAGTGGTTGAAATTACCGTAGCCGTTGGTCAGACAGTTAATGCTGGTGATGTTGTGGCAGTGGTTGGCACCGATAAGACAGACATGGAGGTCGAGTCTGATCACTCCGGCACAGTTATTGAGGTTGTTGCAGGTCCCGGCCAAGTTCTCGAAGTTGGAGCGCCGCTGTTAGTTCTAGAAACCGAAGGCGAAGATCTGCTGGCAGGCATGTTTGCACCCGCCGAACCAGTTGCAACACCTCAGCCGGCTGCAGCACCAACCCCAACACCAGTCGTTGAGCCTGTTATCGAACAGATTGTTGAGGTAACACCAGTTGCGGCAACCGAGGTTCTGGCGATGCCGGGAGCTCGCAAGATAGCCAAAGAGCAGGGCATTGATCTAGCAAAAGTAAAGCCAGCATCTCCAGCGGGAATCATCAAGCAGTCAGACCTTGGCGTCAACTCTGCGAAGGTTGATAAAGCTAGAGCTCTCATCGCATCGGTAGTTGAAACCTCTCTTCAAATTCCGCAGTTTTCCATTAGTGGCAGCATCAAGGTCAAAAAGAGTCTTCCCAAAAACTTCGATGAGCGATTCGTTGTTCTTGCCAGAGCCTGGGTTAGAACATTGGCAAAGCACCCGCAGCTCAACCAGCAATACCAAGCTGGCAGCTTTGTTGCCGCTCAGACTCGGATTGCAGCGCTCGTCAAGACAGACCTTGGTTTTGTCACCCCCGTCTTTGCAGTTGATGGCATCAAGGATGCTGCCTGGGAGGAGAAGGCCAAGCAGGTATTAGCTCTGGCCAGACAGAAGAAGATTCCACTAGAGAATCTCGCTGGCTCCACCACCTCCATCACGGATCTCAGTGAGTTTGGAGTGGAGCAGGCCAACACCTTGCTCTTTGCCCCGCAGTCATCCGGCTTCAACATTGGGGCCATCAAGGATAAGAAGGGCAAGGTCAAGATCAGCTTTACGTTGGTGGTCGACCACCGGATTGCTGATCCTGGTGATGCAGCGCTAGTTGTGAAGACATTTGAAAAGGAACTGGGGGAGGTTCTGGGTGGCAACAGCTAGAGATCGAGCACTGATTGTGAAGGTAGCTCGTATGTATTACGAGCAAAACATGTCACAAGACCAGATCGCGCGCGCTCTGATGACCTCCCGCTCCAACATCTCCCGCATCCTCTCGGTTGCTAAAAAGCGTGGTGTAGTTGAAATCAAAATTAATGAAGCCACCAAGCGCGAGACACAGATTGAAGAGATGCTGATATCTCGATTTGGACTAAGGGCTGCGCTGGTGGCTAAGGTTCCAAGAACCACCTCTGATTACACCGCAGTTGGACAGCTTGCCGTGCAGAGCTTTTTGAATCACCTCAAGCCAAGAGTTCGTGTTGCTGTTTCGTGGGGAAGATCGATTCAGGCAATGGTTGAAGCACTGGAACCAGAGAACAGACCGGACGTAACCTTTATCCCACTAATGGGCGGCATGACACAGATTCCTGCTGCCTACTCAGGTGAAACGCTTATTCGCTCACTGGCTGAGAAGTTCAACGCCGATTATGAGGTGCTGCATGCACCAACGATTGTGCAATCCCCTGACATCAAGGTTGCGCTAATGAAAGAGCCAAGCGTTGCCTCAGTAATTGAATCAGCCAAAAATGCCGATGTTGCATTTGTTGGAATTGGTTCAAAGGGAGCAAACAGCTCGCTTCACATCCTTGAGTCAGCCGGCATCAATGAAAAAGAAAACCCAGAGTTCTTTGCCAAGTGGGCGGGGGATTTGGCTGGCCGCTTCTTTGACCGAGACGGCAAGAGCATCAATTCCAGACTGGACTCTAGAACCGTCGGGCTAGATCTAAATGAGCTAGCCAGAATCAGAAGAGTGGTTGGTGTCGCAGCCGGCGATGAAAAAACAGAGGGTATTCTGGCCGCACTTAGGGGCGGTTTGATTTCTGAACTTGTGACATCCTCTAACTGTGCAATGAAACTGCTGGAAGCTGCCGAGAGCAAAAAGCTAGGAGAGTTGGTTTGAAATGGAAGTACTAATTTGGATTCTGCTGCTGATCGCTGTGATGTGGGTGTTTCAGCTATACATGGCAGTAAAGCAGTCTCAAAGATTTGCTGATGCCCTAAAGGAAATCAGAACCCCCGGCACCACCACCACGGTTGGCATGGGTGGATTTAGATATAGAGGGGGAAGGGCTTTCGTGGCCCTGGCTCAAAAGGACGGCGTAGTCACCGGTGCCAAGATTCTGACCGGTCTGACCGTTTTCGCAAACGCAAAACCGTTCAATGAGCTGGTTGGGCACAAACTCACTGACCTGGCTGAGGGCAAAGGCCTTGAAAATTCAAAGAAAAAGGTGGTGGAGGCTACCAAAATGGCGGCCAAGACACTACTGGACCAGAATGCACAAACGTGACTATCCAGCCTCTAATTGGCTGGGAGTTTCTGGGCTAGCGTAACGAACAGCACGGTCGACGTCGACTGTGTTCGATCCAAAGGAGGGTTGATGAATATATTCACCAACGCTGAAACGGTTGCCGAACCGACAGGCGTATGGGGAGCGATTGCTGGTGGAGCTGAATACTTCATCGGTATCTTCAACAAGGGTGGTGAAGTTTTCTTTAGCCTTATGGGCGGAATTCTTCCAACCCTAGTTGTTTTGTTAACTGCAGTTAACGCTCTCGTCCGAATCATTGGTACCGACAAGATTGAGAACCTGGGCCGCAAAGCTGCTCAGCCTGGTCTTCAGTGGTACCCAGTGCGCTACATGATATTGCCATTCTTGGCAGTATTCTTCCTAACGAACCCAATGGCTTACACCATGGGTCGTTTCCTACCTGAGCGTTTCAAGCCTGCGTTCTATGACTCCGCAGTGTCTTACGTTCACCCAATTACAGGTCTGTTCCCACACGCAAACCCAGGTGAGCTTTTCGTTTACCTAGGTATTGCAGCTGGTATCACACAGCTTGGACTAGGTCTTGGTGACCTAGCTCTTCGTTACCTGCTAGTTGGTCTAGTAGTTATCTTCATCCGTGGAATTGTGACCGAGTGGATCACAGCCAGGATGCTAGCTAGGAAGGCGAACGCATAATGGACGGACTAAACAAAGTATTAGTAACCATTGGTCGTGGTGTAGGTGGCGTGGTTGGTACCTTGTACCAAGCAGGTCGTGACACCATCGACACAATCATCCGTAACATCCTGCCTTTCATGGCATTCATTTCCTTCATCATCGGTCTAGTTCTAGTAACCGGTGTTGGTGACTTGATTGCTCAAGGTATTAAGGGTCTCGCTGGCAGCATTGTCGGTCTTTTGATCGTTTCTGTTGTCTGTGCTATTCCTGTTCTCTCCCCGCTGCTAGGCCCAGGTGCTGTTATTGCACAGGTTGTTGGAACCCTGCTCGGTGTTGAGATTGGTAAGGGAACTATCCCTCCACAGATGGCACTACCAGCTCTATTCGCAATCAACCCACAGGTTGGTTGTGACTTCATTCCAGTGGGTCTAGCCCTTGGAGAAGCAGAGCCTGAGACTGTAGAGGTTGGAGTACCAGCAGTGCTGTTCTCCCGCCTCATCACCGGACCGCTATCTGTCGTAATCGCTTACGTAGCTAGCTTCGGCCTATACAGCTAAGAAACAAAAACATCCTTTCGGGGGTTATCAGAGGATGGGTCGAAATTCGGCCCATCCTCTGATTACTAATCAGGGCATTTATTAGTTCAAAGGAGAGCAACATGGCAGAGTACAAGGCAGTAAAGATCGAAAAGGGCCCAGGCGGCTGGGGTGGTCCACTAACCATCAAACCAACCGATGCACGTCCCTACATCTATTCAGTGACCGGTGGCGGAATTCACCCACTGGCACAAAAGATCGCTGACCTGACCGGGGGAATCGCATTTGATGGCTTTGCCTCATCCAAGAAGTTTGAAGAGATCGCAGTAGCAGTGATTGACTGCGGTGGAACAGCACGTATCGGTGTTTACCCGATGAAGAAGGTTCCAACCGTTGACATCCACGCAACTTCTCCTGCGGGTCCTCTTGCAATGTTCATTACCGAAGACCTGCTGGTCACCGGTGTGAAGCTGGACAACATCAACCCAGCCTAAGGAGAAACATGACTGTGCTTTATAAAAGCACCGTCACTGAGATTGGCGAGCTAGTTCCCAGCTTTATTGCTGAGGGAATGCTGGTTTTTTTTGGTGAGAGTGCGCCGGAGGAGCTGCGCACCTTCTGCATCATCCACAAGCTGGAGCATGCAGAGGGGCAAGTAAAGACGGGCGATTTCGTTTCAATTGACGGACACGAGTTTGAAATTCTCTCGGTCGGTTCCGTTGCTAACGACAACCTCTATAACCTCGGCCACCTCAACCTAAAAGCAAACGGCAACACCGTTGCCGATTTGCCAGGTGATGTTTCAATCGCCAAGGTTGAGCTGCCAGAAGTCAGCATTGGAACGAAGATCGAGATAACCAGGAGAGACTAAATGCAATACCGCCTCAAGCTGCAGGAGCTAGCAACAAAGAACGGAAGACCATTCCGCATCGCACTGGTTGGTGCTGGGCAAATGGGCCGTGGCTTTGCAGCGCAAGCTCACCGCTTGGGGCTAGAGGTTGCAGCGGTTGCCGACATTGCACCAGATCGCATCAACCAAGCCTTCCATGATCTGGGACATCCGCAGCCAATCATTTCCTCGGACCCAGCCGAACTAAACCACCTAATCAAGGCAGGACAACCTGCCGGCACCACCAATGCCGACATCGTTCCGCTGTTGGATGTCGATGTCGTGGTTGAGGCAACCGGTGTTGCGGCAATTGGTGCAGACATCATTTACAAATCTCTTTCAGCCTCCAAGCACGTAGCAACTCTGAACGTAGAAGCAGATGTCACGGTTGGCCCAATCCTGCACAAAACCGCTAAAGATCACGGCGTGCTCTACTCGGTCTGCAATGGTGATGAGCCAACCGAAGCTAAAGAACTGGTTGACTTTGCAAGAGATCTTTCATTTGAAATCATCATGGCTGGCAAGGGAAAGAACAATCCGTTCGAACCTCACAGTAACCCAGACACCGTGGCAGAGCGTGCAGCAAAGAAGCACATGAACCCGAAAATGCTTGCTTCTTTCACTGACGGCTCAAAGACCATGATTGAAATGGCAGCCCTTGCTAACGCAACAGGACTAAAACTAACCAAGCGCGGAATGATTGGCCCAGCTGCCACCAGAACCACACTGCAGGATGTCTTCAAGCCAAAAAGCGAAGGCGGAGTGTTAGACGATGTTGGAGTGGTTGACTACTGCACCGGCGATGTTGCACCAGGAGTATTCGTTGTCATCAAGACCGAAGCGCCTTACGTTGCAGAAGAGATGAGCTATCTCTCGATGGGACCCGGTCCTTACTTTGCTCTTTACCGCCCTTATCACTTGGCTTCGGTGGAAGCTCCAATGACCGTTGCCAAGATGTTGGTGGATGGTTACGAGTCACTTGCCACCGACTCCCGCATGACCGAAGTGATTGCCTCCACCAAGAAGCCACACAAGCAGGGCGAGAAGTTTGACGGTATTGGCGGCTACTCCGCCAGAGGTGTTGCTGACATCGTGCAGGACGCCAAGCGTGACAACCTAGTTCCAATTGGACTTTTGCAGAATGCCGTTGCTAAGCGCGACCTGCCAATTGATCACCTGGTCACCTATGACGATGTTGAGCTGGATGAGAACGCCACCATCTACAAGCTTCGCAAAATCCAGGACGAGCTAGGACTCTAGGTCTTTATGGCAGACAAACCAGAGATCTGCGGGTTCTGCCACTTTGCTGAGCCCAGAGAAATTATTTATGTGGGCAAGATCGAATACGGATCAAAGTGCGTAAGGTGCGGGGCGACCACAACTAAGTCTGCTCGTGAGCTCCGCTTGGCCGCTAAGAGTGTGACTCCTGGTGGTTTTGAATCAACGCCGGTTGGAATTGTCAGCAAGATGCTAAAGGACCCCTACAAGTTCTTCACAGGCCGCAAGCAAGAGCCGCCAAAGAGCGATAACTAAGCTTTCTTTGTGGAAAAGCAAGTAAGGCCAAAGACCGAGGGTTGGACGCAGGCCAAGGATGAAGCTGGCAAGCCACTTCTGCAGTTCACTGATAAGCGAAAAGGCAAACCACCGGTTCATCTTGCTGACCTCGCACCGCATGAGCGCAAGCAGCAATTTGAAGAGCTAGGCATCCCAGGCTTTAGAGCGAGCCAGATCTCAACGCACTACTTCACCCACTACACCTCAGACCCAGAGGCCATGACAGATCTTCCAAAAAGCGGCAAAGAGGAATTAGTTCAAAAAGTTCTTCCAAATCTTCTGACAGAGGTAAGAAGACTAAGAACCGATGATGGAAAAACAATTAAGTTTTTGTGGAAATTGTTTGATGGCGCGCTCGTCGAATCAGTTCTCATGCGCTATCCAAATCGCATCACACTCTGTATTTCATCACAGGCTGGCTGTGGAATGAATTGTCCATTTTGCGCAACAGGTCAAGCAGGACTAACTAGAAACCTGTCAGCTGCTGAAATTATTGATCAGATTGTTAGAGCCAATGCTGCTATTCAAGCTGGTGAGCTTGGAGCAAAGAAGCACTCCGATGAGCGAGTGAACAACATTGTCTTCATGGGAATGGGCGAGCCGCTCGCGAACTACAACCCAGTGATGCAGGCAATTAGAACAATGCTTGCCGAACAACCAAATGGTCTTGGCATGTCAGCCAGAAACATAACTGTTTCGACAGTTGGTCTTGTTCCTGCCATTCAAAAACTTGCAGAAGAAGATTTACCAATCACCTTTGCACTCTCGCTGCATGCGCCGGACGATGAACTAAGAGACGAACTGGTTCCTGTCAACACAAAGTGGAAAGTAGATGAGGCGCTCGATGCCGCAAAGGCCTACTTCGACAAAACTGGTAGAAGAGTTTCCATCGAGTATGCGCTGATCAAGGACATGAATGATCACAACTGGCGAGCAGAACTTATGGCCAAGAAACTAAATGCCAGAGGCAAGGGTTGGGTGCACGTGAACCCAATCCCACTAAACCCAACACCGGGCTCGGTCTGGACCGCCTCCACCCCAGAGCAGACCAAGTCATTCCTGAAGATCCTTGAAAACAATGGCATTCCAACCACCCTGCGGGACACCAGGGGCAAGGAAATAGACGGGGCTTGCGGCCAGCTGGCTGCCAGTTTGGAAGATTAGTCAAGACCCCCTAGACTATTATCATGACGCACATTGAATTTGGCCTAGACACCTTTGGTGATATCTCAGTTGACGATGCCGGCCAGCCAAAACCTGCCGGGCAGGTAATAAGAGATGTGGTTGAGCAAGCCAAGCTTGCAGATCAACTTGGACTTGCTGGATTCAATATCGGTGAGCACCACCGAGATGATTATGCGGTATCTGCTCCCGACACCGTCCTTGCCGGAATTGCAACCGTCACCAAGAACATTCGCCTCGGCACTGGCGTCACGGTTTTGTCATCAGAAGATCCAGTGCGCGTCTATCAGAGATTTGCAACTATTGATGCCCTATCCAATGGAAGAGCCGAGATAACTGCAGGACGCGGATCATTCATTGAATCATTTCCATTATTTGGTTATGACCTAAGCGACTATCACGTCTTGTTTGAAGAAAAACTCGAGCTGCTGGTAAAGCTGCTGGAGGAAAACGCTGTGACTTGGAGTGGGTCAACAAGAGCATCCCTAACCAATCAGCAGGTTTATCCAAAGACTGAGCGGGGAAGAATTCCGCTACGCGTTGGTGTTGGTGGATCGCCTGAGTCAGTGCTGCGTGCAGCAAGACTTGGAATTCCAATGGCACTTGCAATCATTGGCGGTGATCCTGCTCGCTTTGCACCCTACGCAAACCTTTATCGTGAAGCACTTGATAAAGAAGGAAAACCCCAACTTCCAATCTCCATTCACTCGCCTGGCCACATTGCTGACACCGATGAGCAGGCCATTGAAGAGCAGTGGCCACACTACGAGAGTGCATTCGGAAGAATTGGAAGAGAGCGCGGCTGGGGACCAATGACCAAGATGCACTACATCTCAGAGGTGAATGGTGGTTCTTTGTATGTTGGATCGCCAGAGACTGTTGCAAGAAAGATCGCATATGCTCTCAGTTCCCTTGGCGCAACAAGATTTGATTTGAAATATGCCAATGGCCCAATGCCACACAGCAAAACCATGAAGTCAATCGAGCTTTACGCAACCAAGGTTGTTCCAATGGTGAAAGAGCTTTTGACTGAAGCCAGGGTCTAACTTTCCAAAACGGCCATCGCGGCGTTGTGACCTGCAATACCGCTGACAGCTCCGCCGCGTCTGGCGCTTGATCCGCAAAAGTAAATCTTTTCAAACCCGCTCGCCACACCCCAGCGCTCGGCCGGGGTGGCAAGGCTTTCGGTGTCCTCGGCAAAGGGCCAACTCAAGGGTTCATGGAAGATGTTGCCGCCAGGTAGACGCAGGGCGTCTTCTAAGTCCTTGGTGGTTTTGGTTTCAATGCAGGGCTCGCCATTGCCATCAAGCAGCAATAGTTCTCTGATGTCTTCAGCCAGTACCGAGTTCAAAGAATCAATCACTGCTTGCTGGAGTTTTGTTCGCATTTCATCGTTGTTGTTATCGCTGACCAGAGAGTGCGGGGTGTGCAGAGCAAAGACTGTCAATGTCTGCACTCCGGCTTCTCTAAGTTTGGGAGAAAGAATGCTGGGGTCGGTCAGTGAGTGGCAATAGATTTCGCAGGGCAGTGGATTTGGAATATCACCGCGAGCGGCTTGCTCAAACGCTTTTTGAAGTTGCGAGTAGTTTTCGTTGATGTGAAAAGTTCCACCAAAAGCCGCAACTGGATCAACATCTTCTTTCAGCTTGGGAAGTCGCTTGAGCAGCATGTTTACTTTTACTTGAGCGCCTTCTGCCTTTTCAGCTTTTTTACCAAGCAACCTCGCAAGCTCTGGTCTTGCAACATTTACCAAAACAAAATCGGCTTGAACCTCTAGCTGCTGGCCATCTAATAAATAGCTGACTTTTCCATTTTCCGCTACTGAAGTGACCTCAGCACCAGATATGAGCTCGGCGCCAAATCGCTCAGCCGCAGCTCGCATTGATGCGGTGACAGCTCCCATTCCACCAACCGGAATATTCCAGTCACCTGTTTCTCCGCCAATTACGTGATACAAAAAACATTTACTGGCCTGCATTGAGGTATCAACGTTTGGTGCAAAGGTTCCAATAAGTGCATCGGTGAGAACTACTCCTCGAACCAGGTCAGACGAGAAATCTCTCTCAATTACTTTTCCAATTGGTGTCTCAATAAATTCCGCGAGATCTCCGAGGTCCGAAATAACTTCTGATCTCTTTCGAAGTGGAGACGTGACACCGGGAAACAATTTCTTGGCAAGCTCAGTTGTCCTTGAATAAAACTGATTCCAGTTTTCAAAATCAGGGCTGTCTACTGATTCAAAGCTTGCTTTGGTTGCTTGCGGGTCATTGCGATCGATCAGCAGGCCACCATGGCCGTGTGGATTTGGCGTATAAGAGGAGTAGCGTCTGGGGGCTAGTTCTATTTCCAATCCCAGATCCTCAATGATTTGCTTTGGGAGCAGACTCACTAAATAGGAGTATCTGGAGAGCCTGGCCGGAACGCCGGGGAAAGCCTCGATGGAGGTGGCGGCTCCGCCGAAATAATCCAGTCTCTCGAGCAGCAGGACCCGCTTGCCAGCTTTGGCCAGGTAGGCAGCGGCCACCAGGCCGTTATGGCCGCCTCCGATGACTACCACATCCGCGTGTTTACTGGGCATGAGGGGAGTCTAGGCTCTTCAGGCCCGTAGGGTTTGTCCGAGTTTGTTCTAATTTGTTCGTTTGTGATTATTTTGTTATGAAAACCGCCTAGATTGGCGGATTCGCGGGGTTAGTCTGGTGCCAAGAGTCCAAAATAGGAGGTTCAATGCTGAACAATATCTCGAACCGCGAGATGGACCGTCGCCTAATTCTTAAGGGTGCGGCCGCTGGTGGTCTCGGAATTGCTGGAGCTACCATGCTGGCCGGATGTGCCCCTGGTGAATCAGCAAGCTCAGGTCCAATCGCTTTCGGTGCTCGCACCGTTGACGAGTCACCTACCAAGCAGCTACAGGCACTTGTCGCTGCTTACACCGCGAAGACTGGTAACGAAGTTACCTACAACGCAACAGAATCAAACGCTTTCCAAAACAACCTTTCTCAGTACCTACAGGGAACTCCAGATGACTGCTTCCAGTGGATGGCAGGATTCCGTATGCAGTTCTTTGCAGCTCAGGGTCTACTAGTAGACATCTCTGACGTTTGGGAAGAGATCGGAAGCCAGTACAACGAGAGCTACAAGATTGCTTCCACCGGTCTAGACGGCAAGCAGTACTTCGTACCTCAGAGCTGGTACCCATGGGGTCTTCACTTCCGCAAGTCAACAATGGCTGAAATCGGAATGAACCCAGAAGACATCTACAACTGGGATGACTTCATGATGGCTCTTGAAGAGCTAAAGGGTAAGGGCCTAGTTGGTCTAGCTGCCGGAGACAAGGGTGGCTGGGAAGCAATGGGAACCTTCGACATCCTGAACGCACGTATCAACGGATACCAGTTCCACGTTGACCTACTAGGTGGACGCGAGAAGTGGACCGATGCACGAGTCAAGGATGTATTCGCACACTGGGAGAAGCTACTGCCATACCAGAACACCAACGTGCTTGACCTTGAGTGGGATGGCGCAATGCAGCTGCTTCTTCAGAAGCAGGCTGGATTCTTCTTCATGGGATCTTGGTTTGGAGCTAACTTCAAGGAGCAGAGCCAGGAAGACTATGACGACCTATGGATCGTCCCATTCCCAGAGATTAACCCTGACCACGCACGCGACACAATCGATGCACCAATCGATGGTTTCTGTGTTGCTGCTA
>CAZGNP010000019.1:0-14185 GCA_964527155.1 uncultured Aquiluna sp. | reverse complement strand
CACCAACCAGGTAGGGCAACATGGGCAATCACGCAAGCGTGACTCGTCGCCTTTCTCTCTTTGCCCTTCTTTTGGTCTTACTTGTGGTTGCGCTGAGCATTCGACTAGTTGATTTTCAAATTGTTCGGGCGGATGAAATTCGGTCCGAGTCGCTGGAAAGCAGAAAAGAGACCAAGACCCTTACTGCTTTGCGTGGCAGCATCCTCGATTCCAATGGCGAAGTCCTTGCTCGCACCGTGTTTAGGTATGACATTAATGCCGCTCCAAAAAATGTTGGCCCTGTTATCCGTTATCAAGATGGCAATAGAACAGAGATTTCGGTTGAAACGGCGGCTCAAGAACTAGCAAGGGTTCTGGGGCTCAGCTCCGATGAAGTGCTGACCAAAATAGCGGGAGATTCCGCTTATTCGAATCTTGCCAAAAAGGTTGATGCAACTGTCTACAACGAAATTCGAGAGCTCGACATACCCTGGATATATTGGGATCGATTTGCTTATCGCCTTTATCCAAATGGGGCAGTTGCAGGCAATGTCCTTGGCTTTGTCAGTTCAGACGGAACGCCGCTGGCAGGTCTAGAGCGACAGTACAACACCTGTCTAGCTGGCGTGGATGGTCAGGAGACTTACGAACGCTCTGCTGAGGGAGTTCGCATCCCGACTTCCAATGTTGTCACGCAACCTACTCAAGACGGAGGTTCGCTTAATCTCAGCATTGATGCGAACTTGCAATTTTTCGCACAGCAAGTTTTAGCTAAGTCCGTTGCTGATCTAGACGCGCAGTGGGCTAGCGCAATCGTTGTCGAAGCAAAAACCGGTCGAATTCTTGCTGCGGCAGAAGCGCCAACGGTCGATCCAAACGATCCAGGAGCATCCGATTCGGCCGATCGCGGCAGTCGAATCATGCAGTTTGCTTTCGAGCCGGGGTCGGTGATGAAAGCAATTTCAACAGCAATGGTTTTGGACAGTAAATCCGCGAGTATCTATGAAACTGTCAACGCGCCAGATCGCCTCAAGCTCAAATACGGTGAGTCGATAAAAGATAGCTTTAGCCATGAACCATACCAACTGACGTTGGCTGGCGTTCTTAGATACAGCTCAAACACGGGGATCTACTCTTTCGGAATGAAGATAGACGAAAAGATTCGCTTCAACTACCTGCAAAAATTTGGTTTTGGCAAGACTACGGATTTGAACTTTGAGGGTGAGAGCTCAGGAATTCTCAGACCATATGACGAATGGCAGTACTCCGATCGATACACCCACCTGTTTGGCCAAGGTGTAGCGGTAACGCCACTGCAGATGGCATTTGCCTACCAAGCGATAGCCAATGACGGAGTTCGCCTAAGTCCGAGTTTGGTCGATAGCTGCGTGAGTGCCCAGGGTGATGTTGTTTATACGCCGGAAAGAAATAGCACTCGAGTCATTAGTAAAGAGTCAGCCAACATGAATCTGCAGCTGATGGAGAAGGTCGTTCAGTATGGAGGAGTTGGACGACTGGCTGGAATTCCTGGTTATAGAGTTGCCGGCAAGACCGGAACAGCAGAAATTCGCGAGGGTGACGGTTACGGAGAGCGATTTGCGATCTCCTTCTTTGGAATTGCACCTGTCGAAGACCCAAGGTTTATCGTTGGTGTGACTATTTATAAGCCCGTTGGAGAAACAAACTCTGTGAAGGCCACCGGCCCTTTCAAGGCAATAATGCAACAGGCACTAAAGCACTATCGCGTCCCACCATCTACTTCTTCACCTCGTGACGACATTCCATCAAATAGATATGGAAAGACCGGTGAGTAATCTCGGCTCGCTGGCTCGCAAGTTTGACTGCATCCTGGTCGGTGATGCATCGATTGAGCCAACCTCAATCGCTATTTCCTCTAATTTTTGTGAACAAGGAACCCTCTTTGTCGCCGTCCAGGGAGCTAAGAATCACGGCTTGGATTTTCTCCAGCAAGCAATTGCTGCCGGTTCCACGGCGCTTCTAACCGACCGGGTCGGTGATTATCCGATACCCACTCTGATTCACCCGCAGCCTCGTCAAATCGCAGGCTTGTTGGCAAAAGAGATCTTTGATACCTCCAGCTCAGTCCTAATAGGGGTGACTGGAACGAATGGGAAAACCTCAACTGTTTTTTATCTGCAGCGTTTGCTGTCAGCTATAGGAACGCCAACTGGGTTAATTTCAAGTGCTGCTCAAATTGTTGGGTCGGAAGAAACCACAAGCGAATTAACCACTCCCGAAGCACCGAGGATTCATCAACTCCTGAGCCGTATGCGTAATCACGGACAAAGACATGCTGCTCTCGAGGTATCCGCTCAGGCGCTGGTTCGAAATCGAGTAGATGGATTGAAATTCGACATTGCAGGCTTTACTAACTTGTCCAGAGATCACCTGGATGACTTTGGAAGTATGGATGATTATCTAGCTGCAAAAGCAAAACTCTTCAGCTCTGGTTTTTCCAATAAAGCCGTGATTAATGTCGAAGACGACTTTGGTCTAAGGCTCTATCGATCAGTTGATATTCCCAAGGTTGGCATTGGGCCAGGGCTGGATTACCAGGCGAGTTATTCCGATGCTGAAATATTAATTTCTGGCAAAACCAGCGCCCGCATCGGATTTAGCCAAGGACAGTTGATGGCGAAAAATTTTGCCCTCGCTGCAGTCATGCTCCTTGAATTTGGCATTGCTCCTTCGGAGCTTGCGCAAGCCGCTCGGTCGATAGACCAACAGATTCCGGGTCGCCTGCAGCGGGTAAGCGACAAGGAGCCTGCTGTTTATGTCGACTACGCCCACACGCCTGCTGGGGTTAGGGCAGCCGTGCAGGAGATTTTGACAAGACATGGCAGGTTAGTAGTTGTGCTAGGCGCATCTGGCAATCGAGATCAAGGCAAGCGCAGTGAAATGGCGAAAGCTTGCGCTGGTGCCGAGCTGGTTGTCATAACAGATCAACACCCTAGAGACGAAGACCCCAGCCTTATTCGAAAGACTCTAATTACAGCGGCGCGGGAATTGGATTCTAAGGTTATTGAAGAAGCAGATCCAGCCCAGGCGATAGCTAGGGCCATTTCGATGGCAGAGGGTGCTGCGGTCTTATGGTGTGGTCCAGGTCAACTCAAATATCGAGAGATTGCCGGAAAAAAAGTTCAGTTTGACGCAATAGCAGTGGCTAGGTCGGCGGTGGAAAATGCTTAGCCTTACCTTGTCGGAAATTTCCGGTGCCGTGGCGGGCAGGGTTATTCGTGGCGAGCTATCTCGAGTCGTTTCGGGAGATGTTCAAACTGATTCAAGACAGATTGTTTCAGGGGGAATCTTTTTTGCCAAGCTTGGTGAGAGAGAAGACGGGCATGACTATCTTGCCGATGCCCTTTCACAAGGCGCGACTTTGGCAATTGTCTCGAGACCGGTTGCGGAAGTTGCAATTGATCAAATACTTGTCTCAGACACTGTTGAGGCGCTGAGCGACCTTGCGGCCTTTGTGCTGAGTCGAGTTCGATCCGGGGGTGAGCTGAAGGTTGTCGGCATAACTGGCTCCAATGGCAAAACTTCTACCAAGAACATGCTGCAAAAGGTTTTAGCAACGCAGGGCGAAACCATAGCACCGGTCGCTTCCTTCAATAATGAGGTAGGGCTTCCACTGACTGTTCTAAGAATTTCTCCTTCAACCAAGTTTTTGGTGCTAGAGATGGGCGCGGCTGGCCTTGGCAGCATTGATCGACTTGCTCGCTGGACCAGGCCAGACGTCGGGGTTCAACTCAAAGTTGGAATGGCGCATGCGGGGGAGTTTGGCGGCATCGAGGTGACCGAGAAGATCAAGGCTGAACTAATGCCTCACATTCAAAGTGTGGCTGTTTTGAATTATGACGATCCAAGAGTTCGCAATTTCCCGTTTAGCGGTAAGAAAGTCGGATTTGGTTTTGCTGCAGATGCTGACTTTCGGCTCTTGAGCACCAGCCTTTCACTGGCTGGAACCAAGATAAAATTCTCAAACAGAAAACAAGAATTTGAAGTTACGTTGCGCATTCTTGGTGAACACCAAGCAATGAACATGCTTGCCGCAATAGCCGTTGGAGCAGAACTAGGCGTTCCTATTCAGCGGGCTATTGAAGCGGTTTCGCATATGGAATTGGCAGAGCGTTGGCGGATGCAGGTGCTGGAATCATCGGCTGGATTCTGGATTATCAATGATGCCTACAACGCATCACCAGACTCGATGCGGGCCGCTCTGCAAACTCTGGCCGTTCTTGGTAAAGCTGGTCACAGAACCATAGCGATTCTCGGTCAGATGGCTGAGCTTGGAGAATTTTCCAATGAGGAGCATGACTCGATTGGACGTCTGGTGGTTCGCCTAAACATCGACAAGTTATTTGTGGTTGGGCAAGAGGCCAAGCTAATTCACATGGCAGCTAGTCAAGAAGGTAGCTGGGATGGGGAGAGCGAGTTCATAGAAAGCATCAGCAATGCCTATGAAATAATTCACGACAGGCTAATGCCCGGCGATATTGTGCTGGTGAAGGCAAGTAATATCGCGGGGTTGAGGTTCCTAGGAGACGACTTGGCGGGAGTTAAATGAGAGCATTACTGGCCGCCGGTGGAATTTCTCTTTTTCTTGCCTTATTTGCCACGCCAATCTTTATTCGTGTGGCGAAGCGATTGAACTGGGGCCAATTCATTCGTGATGATGGCCCGCAATCACATCAGATAAAGCGCGGAACTCCAACCATGGGCGGCGTAGTGATCCTCGGAGCGACCGCGGTTGCTTACTTCGTGGCCAAGCTAGTGAATGAAGAAGTGCCTAGCCCGTCGGCTCTTTTGGTCCTATTTATGATGTTTGGCCTTGGTGCCGTTGGCTTTATTGACGATTACATGAAAGTCAGAAATCAACGAAGCCTGGGATTGGGTGGATGGGCGAAAATTCTTGGACAGGGGGTTGTCGCAGTCACCTTTGCAATTCTTGCGTTGCAGTTCCCCGACTCAAATGGACTCACTCCAGCTTCAACTAACATTTCACTATTTCGCGACCTTCCAATTGACCTGTTTTTCTGGGGTAGCACCATCGGGATCGGATTGTTTGTCGCATGGATCTTCTTATTGGTGGCGAGCTCTTCAAATGGAGTAAATATTGCTGATGGTTTAGACGGTCTGGCATCTGGCTCCGCAGTTTTAGCCATCGGCGCGTATGTGGTTATTGGGTTCTGGCAGTTCAACCAGTCCTGTCGCACAGCCGTTGAGAACCTTTCAGCATGCTATGAAGTGCGCGATCCGCTTGATTTGGCAACTGTTGCAGCGGCCATAGTTGGCGCCTGTCTTGGGTTTTTATGGTGGAACACCTCACCAGCACAGCTGATCATGGGTGATACCGGATCTCAGGCGTTGGGTGGTGCGCTGGCAGCCCTGGCAATCTTGAGCAGAACCGAACTGCTGCTTATTTTGATTGGTGGCATCTTTGTGATTGTCACGGGCTCCGTTGTTCTCCAGCGCGGCTATTTCAAATTTACAAAGTGGCGAACGGGTACGGGGAAGCGAATATTTCTGATGTCACCATTGCACCATCACTTTGAACTTAAAGGATGGGCTGAAATAACCATAGTCGTAAGGTTTTGGATTATTGCAGCGCTATGTGTTGCGGCCGGCGTTGGTTTGTTCTACGTCGAGTGGATTTACGGACTATGAGCCTGCCCAAGTCATGGCATGCCGACTGGTCAAACCTCTCCGCGCTGGTTTTGGGTTTAGGTAAGAGCGGGTTTAGCGTCGCCGACACTTTGGTAGAGCTCAAAGTTGCAACCACAGTGGTAGGCCGCGACGCAGACCCCAAGTTAGTCGAATTACTTGAATTAATTGGGTCAAAATTTATTCCAGATGAAAGCGTTCAAGTCCTTGAGAGAGTTGGAAAGTTTGACTTTGTTGTTGTTTCGCCTGGATTTGACCCAAGGCACCCGTTAGTCACTCATCTGACCCAGCTGGGAATTCCGCTTGTCACGGACATTGATTTGGCATGGCATCTTCGAGACAAGACACAGCAGGTTGCTCAGTGGATTGTGGTTACTGGCACCAACGGTAAGACGACGGTTTGTGAGCTTACTTCTGCGATGATAGCCGCTGACGGTCTTAGAGCTATTGCTTGCGGTAACATCGGCGTACCAATTCTGGACGCAATCCGCGATCCAGAAGGTTTTGATTTTTTGGTCGTTGAGCTATCGAGTTTCCAACTTCACTATTTGCATGAGATTCACCCAATTGCGTCTGCTTTCCTAAACATTGCTGAAGATCACTATGACTGGCACGACGGAGCTGAGAATTACTTCCACGCTAAAGCAAAGATCTATAACGGCACTCAGCTGGCAATCATCTTTAATGAGCAGGACAAGAAGACGTTTGAAGCAGCTCAACAGGCCGATGTTGAGGAGGGTTGCCGCGGAATTGCATTTTCTTTGTTCTCCCCGCAGCGCTCGGCCGTCGGGTATGTTGAAGAGGTCTTGGTTGATCGAGCTTTTCTGGAAAATCGCGCAGAAGAGGCAATCGAACTGGCAACCACCGAAGACATCGCTCAAATTGCAGAGCCTTCACCGCACTTACTCGCAAATGTTGCAGCATCCGCTGCCCTAGCACGGGCCGCTGATGTGTCGCCAGCTGCCATTCGGCGGGCTCTCAACACTTTCAGGCTGTCACCCCATCGCAATCAACTGATTTCTGAAATCTCGGGGGTTCGCTTTGTCAATGATTCGAAAGCCACCAACCCACATGCGGCAGACAGTTCTCTTCGCAGCTATGACTCCGTGGTTTGGATTGTCGGGGGCTTGTTGAAGGGGACCTCACCGAAAGACCTAATCACTGCCCACGCCAATCGCCTTCGGGGAGCAGTCCTGCTAGGTTCCGACACTGCAGAGCTACAACGGCTTTTCTCCGAACTTCTGCCGAACTTGCCAGTTAGGGTCATCTCAGGAGATTCCGTGATGGAGAAAGCTGTGCAGCAAGCAGCCGAACTGGCAGAACCTGGTGATGTCGTTTTGCTCGCCCCAGCAGCCGCATCAATGGATCAATTCAAGGATTATGCCGATCGCGGTAATCAATTTATTAGTGCGGTTGGGGAATTGAAATGACTATTCGCGATGCGATGAAGCCAAAGTTCAAAGCTCAATCCAAACAAGCAGCCTGGCTGCTGGGACTAACAGTTTTGATTGTTGCAGTTGGTCTAATTATGGTGGCGAGTGCTTCGGCGGTCGACAGTTACAAAGAGACGGACAACGCTGCCTTTACTTTTTTGAGACAGGGACTCTACGTATTAGTTGGTTTTGTTAGCCTCATTTTCTTGTCTAATTTAAAACTTGACTTTTTCCGTCGAATGGCTCCACCCGTTCTGCTAGGAATGTTGGTGCTTCAGCTAGTAACTGCGTTCTTTGGCGTAGAGATCAATGGCAACCGCAACTGGCTTGACATTGGAATTACCACCATTCAACCAGCTGAGTTTTTGAAAATTGCTCTGATTGTTGCCCTCGCCTTGCAATTGGCTCAACTGAATCAAGACCCTGAGACTGATAAACAAATTTGGCGGATGGTGCTTGGAGTCTCGGCTGTTGCGGTTGGCTTGGTTGCACTCATCGGAAGAGACCTGGGCACTGGAGTTGTTATTGGGGTTACTTTGATGGCGATGTTTTTGTTCGCAGGCATGCCGCTGGGCCGATGGCTGGGTCTATCCGCACTAATCGCTGCCGCTGCTGTAGCCGCCGTCATGTCTTCTGCTTCGCGAAGAATTCGCTTTGAAGCTTGGTTAAATCCAGACAGCGCTGATCCTATGGGAGTGATGTGGCAATTTGAAAAAGGAACTTGGGCGCTGGCTGCTGGTGGTTTCTGGGGGACAGGGCTTGGACGATCAAAGCTAAAGTGGAGCTGGATTCCCGAGGTTGAGAATGACTTTATCTTCGCAATCATTGGTGAAGAACTGGGCCTGCTAGGTGCAATTGGAGTAATCGGTCTGTATTTTGCTCTTGCAATGGTCTTGTTCTCGATTGCCAAACAACAAACCAATGCTTTTTCCCGCAACTTAGTTGCGGGTGTGATGGTGTGGATTTCAATGCAGGCTTTTATCAACATCGGAGTTGTCCTGGGGCTATTCCCCGTTCTCGGAGTTCCGCTGCCATTGATTTCGGCCGGTGGTTCTTCCACCATCGCGACGCTTGCTGGAATTGGAATTGTTTTGGCGGTTGAACGAGACAGGCTTAATGGACCTGCGCGAAAGTTGCGTTAAGTGAAATTTCTGTTGGCTGGCGGCGGTACTGGCGGGCATGTCAACCCTCTTCTGGCATTAGCCGAAAGTCTTCGTGATTCTGGACATGAGGCGATCGCACTGGGAACTAAAGAGGGCCTGGAAACCCGGTTAGTGCCTCAGCGTGATTTCGAGCTTCTAACAGTTGCCAGACTGCCTCTGCCGCGCAAACTTTCATTATCTGCCTTGGTCTTTCCGTTTCGATTATTGATGGCCAGTTTGCAGGTCCGAAAAATAATCAAGTCCCGAGCTATTCATGCCGTGGTGGGATTTGGTGGTTATGCATCAGCACCTGCCTATTTGGGTGCAGCTTTGGCCGGTGTCCCGATTGTCATCCACGAAGCCAATGCTCGGGCAGGCTTTGCGAACAAATTAGGCGCGAGGCTGAGCAAACACGTAGCAACTTGTTTTCCAAACACTGATCTTCCGCACGCGAAGTTAGTTGGCATGCCCTTGCGCCGAGAGTTTGAAGGCGGTAAGGCGATAGACCAGCAGCAGGCAAGAGTCGAATTGGGCCTTGACCCCAGCCTTCCTACGCTGTTGGTGACTGGAGGATCGCAAGGGGCTCGAAGCATAAATCAAGCCGTGGAGGGCGCCAGGGCTGAACTGAAGGCCGCTGGCATTCAGGTTCTGCATATTGTTGGACCCGTTGCCGGCCTATCAGAACTTTCGGAGCCGGGTTATCAGCGAATTATTTATTGCGATGCGATGGAAGCAGCGATTGCGGCAAGTGACTTTGCTATTTCTCGAGCGGGTGCCTCAACGGTGAGCGAATTTACGGCCTGCTCTTTGCCTGCACTGTATGTGCCCTACCCAGTTGGAAACGGCGAGCAGAAGTTTAATGTCGAGCAGGTAATCTCCGTTGGCGGAGGTTTGATCATCGAGGATTTAAACTTCACGGCCAGCTATATCAAAGAGCGGATTATTCCTCTGATGAGCCAGCGGGCCACTCTGCAAGAGATGTCTCGAGCCGCTGGATCAGTGGCTATTTTGGACGCAACCGCGCAGCTTCAGGCTATGTTGCTCAATGCGGTGAATACTTAAGCAGTGATAAAACCCGATTACAGTCAACCAATCCCAGATCAGTTGGGAAGGGTTCATTTTGTTGGTATCGGCGGAAGCGGCATGTCTGGAATTGCCAGACTGATCATCGGCATGGGTCATCAAGTCACCGGCAGTGACGTAAGAGAGTCCACTAACATCTCCGCACTTCGTGCGCTTGGTGCTCAAATCGTCATCGGCCATCACGAAGACAACATCAATAATGCTGACACGGTGGTTGTCACCAGCGCTCTATGGCCAAACAATCCCGAGTATCTGAAAGCTAAGGCACTTGGCATTCCCGTGCTGCATCGCTCAGCTTTGCTTGCGCATCTAGCCTCCAAGGGAAATCTCATTGCAGTGGCTGGAGCGCACGGGAAGACGACCACCACCGGCATGATCATCACAGGCCTGTCGAGGCTCGGTGCAGACCCCAGCTTTGTAAACGGGGGAGTAATTGCTGAGTTTGGCTCATCCAGTGCTTTTGGTAAAGGTGAACATTTTGTCATCGAGGCAGATGAATCAGACAGTTCTTTCTTGCACTATGACACCTCAGTGGCAGTAATTACAAATGTTGATCCTGATCACCTAGACCATTACGGCTCGCTGGAAGCTTTTCAGGCCGAATTTGCCAAGTTCGCTAACGGGGCAAAATCGATGGTCGTGATTTCTGCCGATGACGAAGGAGCAAAGGCTGTTGCCAAACTTCTGACACATCCAAGAATCCTTACTTTCGGGGAGAATTCAGCGGCGTCAGTGCGCATCTTAAGTGTGGATGCCAGTGGGCCACAGGTTGCTTTCGTACTTGAGTTCCAAGGCCAAGCGATTTCTCTTCAGCTCACCATTCCCGGTTCCCATAATGCCCATAACGCAGCCGCAGCGATTGCCTGCCTCGTTGGACTTGGCTTCGATTTCACGGAGAGCGCCAAGGCCATTGCTGGTTTCGCTGGAACAGAACGACGCTTCGAGTTGCACGGAGAGCGCCGTGGAGTCAAGGTTTATGACGATTTCGCTCATCACCCAACCGAAGTAATAGCAGCTCTGAGAGCGGCTCGGGCGGTAGTCGGCAATGGCAGACTAATTACGGTTTTCCAGCCACATTTGTTCAGTCGCACACGCCTATTTGCTCAGGAGTTTGCAGATGCTTTGCTACTGAGTGACGAGGCCATCGTCACTGACATTTACCCGGCTCGCGAGGATCCCGAGCCCGGAGTCACCGGTGAAATGATTTCAAGCAGATCAAGTCGAAGCGAAAACATGCATTATGTCCCGAAATGGGATGATGTTCCGGCAATGGCAGCCAGTCTGGCTAAACCAGGCGATTTCATAATCACAATGGGTTGCGGGGACATTAATCGAATGGTTCCGAGTTTGCTGGAAGCACTGGAGAAGTAGTTGCAAAAACCCAATCGTGAACTGATTAGGCAAGAGCGCAGAAAGACTCCACGGCTCAGCAAAGGCTCAGCGCTGGGACCTTTCACGATCTGGGGTCGACTGTTGGGGATTCTGGCGCCAATTGTGATTGTCAGTTTGCTGATAGCAGCGTTTTTCACTCCGCTGTTTGCAATCAAGCAGATTACCGTGGTTGGAACACAGAGACTTAACGCAGAAAAGTTAGTTGCAACTCTGCAACCCCTCTTAGATAAGCCCCTAACTATGGTGAATAACCAGGAAGTGGCTGATTTGCTATCGGGTTTTGAACTTATCGAAACATTTGCTCTTCAAGCTGAACCGCCAAACACGCTGCGTGTAAAGGTGCGAGAGCGCCAGCCGCTTCTGATTATCAATCAATCTGGACAAAGACAGATGTTTGATGCGGCCGGTGTTCGAATTGCCGTTGCAACTGCTGAGGATGAGTTGCCAGTTTTTGAATTTCAGGGAAATACTCAACAAGATCCACGATTTGCTCATGCTGTTGAACTTTTATTGAGCTTGCCTCTGGAAACTTACAGCGCCGTTAGCTCAATCATCGTCAGTGATCAACTCACCTCGCAGCTAGTTCTCAAACAATCTGGCATCAGGGTTTTCTGGGGCGCCAACAGCGATCCTTTACTGAAGGCAGAGGTCCTAGACAGCTTGCTGAGTACCAGCGGAGACAAGGTTCGGCGGATAGATGTCTCCTCGCCAAATGCCCCGGTAGTGGGCTTTGATTAGACCTTCGGTTGTTTGCGACACGCCCAGAAATCTCGCGTAAATACTGGGTTTTCGGGCCTAACTTCTTGCCGCTAATTGAATACTCTCTGGAAAGTTAAGCCTCAGCCTTAACTTGAGAGTTTTGTGGCAGGAGGAAGAAGTGACCCAGTCACCCAACTATCAGGCAGTCATTAAGGTCGTTGGCGTTGGAGGCGGCGGTGTAAACGCTCTCAACCGAATGATTCAGGCAGGCGTACGTGGAGTCGAGTTTGTTGCAATAAACACCGATGCCCAGGCGCTACTGATGAGCGATGCCGACATCAAGCTGAGCATTGGTCGCGATGTAACGCGTGGATTGGGAGCTGGCGCCGACCCTGAGATCGGCAGACGTGCTGCGGAAGAGCACGAGAGCGAAATAGAAGCAGCCCTGCGCGGCGCTGACATGGTTTTTGTAACCGCAGGCGAAGGCGGCGGAACCGGTACTGGTGGCGCACCAATAGTTGCTCGAATTGCCAAGCGCCTGGGTGCTTTGACCGTTGGTGTCGTAACTAGACCGTTCAATTTTGAAGGAAAGCGTCGTGCTGTCCAAGCGGAAGAGGGCATCAAGGCGCTACGCGAAGAAGTAGACACCCTAATAGTCGTGCCGAACCAGCGACTGCTTGAAATGTCGAATAAGAAGGTTTCTGCCCTTGAGGCATTTATTACCGCTGATGATGTTCTGCGCGCGGGTGTTCAGGGCATAAGCGATTTGATCGTGATTCCGGGACTGATCAACCTCGACTTCAATGATGTCAAATCCGTCATGCAGGGCGCCGGCTCAGCTCTGATGGGTATCGGAAGTGCCAAGGGTGAAGACCGAGCTGTTCGAGCCGCGGAAATTGCAATTTCTTCACCTCTGCTAGAGGCAACAATCGAGGGTGCTCACGGAGTGCTGTTGCTGGTTCAGGGCGCATCTGATCTTGGCCTACACGAAATTGATGACGCTGCTAGGTTGGTTCAGGAAGCTGTCAACCCTGAGGCAAATATTATTTTTGGTGCCACCATTGAAGACACCCTCGGCGACGAAGTTCGCATCACAGTCATCGCTGCTGGCTTTGACGGTGGTGAACCCAAACATCGTAAGTTTGAAGCAGCTGGTGCTGGAGTTGTTGCACTGGAAAACGCTTTGGCTGAGGAAACTGAGCAAATCGTCACTGAATTGCCAAGCGCCGAGGAACTCGTTGAGGAGCCTGAATACGCTCAATCTCCGGTCCAGCCAACTGCCCGCGGTGCGTTTGGTGACGACCTGGATCTACCAGACTTTTTCCGCTAATGAGTCTTGCTGAGCGCTATCGCTCAGTGCTGGTAAACATTGAGCAGTCGGCTTTATCTGCTGGCAGAAAAAAAGAAGACATCCAATTAATTGTCGTTAGCAAAAACCACCCAGCCTCATTGGTAAGTGACTTGGTATCACTTGGCCAGCGGGCATTTGGTGAGAATCGCGATCAGGAGGCAAGTAAGAAAGCGGCTGAGCTGGCCACAGCTGGAATTGATGTGGAATGGCATTTTGTGGGGCAATTGCAAACAAACAAGGTCAAAAGCGTGCTTCAGTATGCGTCGACAATTCATTCGATTGACCGACCTTCGCTAGTTGCAGAGCTCACAAAGCAGCTACAAAGGTCGGATAAGCGAATTGCTGGCTTCATCGAGCTAAATCTGACCGACGATCCTGGACGAGGGGGAGTGGCAGCCAGCGACCTGTTGCCACTGGCTGAACAAGTGCTACACGTTGAGCAAATCAACCTCTTGGGAGTTATGGCGGTGGCGGGGCTTGGAATGGATCCTGCCCAAGACTTCAACCGGGCATTAGAGCTATCGGCCCAGCTGCAGACACTTGCACCAAAGGCCAACAAACTATCAATGGGTATGAGCGAGGACTATGAAATTGCAATCAAGGCTGGTGCGACACACATTCGAGTTGGGAGTGCCATTACTGGCCCCCGGCCAATTTCGGCCTAGTCTGGAAGGCGAACTGAGGAGAAATAAATGGGAGCTTTGAATTCAGTCCTAGGGTTTTTTGGCTTTGGAAGTGATGAGCCAACCAAGAGTGAAGGTGCACCAAAGTCGTCAAAGCCTGCTCCGAGACCGCGTCGCTCCTCTGAAATGTCCGAAATCGTAACCTTAGATCCACAAACTTATGCTGATGCCAAGGAAGTTGCCTCGCATTACCGAACCGGGGTACCCGTGATTGTCAACATTGGAGCCATGAGTGAAGCAGATGCCAAGCGAATGCTTGATTTCATGATTGGTCTCAAGGAGGGACTCGAGGGCCAACTGCGCCGAGTCACTTCGAAAGTATTCCTTCTCAGCCCACACAATGTTGCCGTCAATGATGCGGATTCTGACGAGGGCGAAGCCGAAGACTTAATGCAATAGTCATGAGCATTGTCGGGCAAGTTCTTTACTGGGCACTGCAGTTGTTTTTCTATGCCATGTTGGCGAGGTTTGTTTCCGATTTGGTGATGAGTCTCAAGCCTGGCTGGCGCCCACGCGGCATATTGCTGCCAGTGCTGGACTTTGCTTACACGCTGACGGATCCTCCAATTCGATTTGTTAGGCGATTTGTCCCACCACTGCAATTGGGCGGTATTTCGCTTGATTTGGCTTGGACTGTGGTGGTCTTTGCCGTGATTATCCTGCAAGGCTTTGCTAGGTCCCTCTAGGGGGCAATAGCATAGGCGGAGGTTTTGATGGCTAGGGAAGGTGAAGTATGGC
>CAZGNP010000018.1:0-15050 GCA_964527155.1 uncultured Aquiluna sp. | reverse complement strand
GCTGATAGAGATCGCGTGAAGTTTGAACAAGACCGTCAACGCGCCGAACAGAATCTGGCCGACACCGAATACTTAGCGCGTGAGGTGGCGGCGTTGCGTCTAGCACTCGAAGAACTTGCTACCAAGGACGAACTAAGAGATGAAATTCAGAAGGCTGTCCGCGAAGTGGTGGAGGAGCTCAAGCCGAGCAAGCCGAAGAAGGCTAAGTGAACAAAGCGCTTGCGGCTCTCTCTGGCGTAATCGACCCTGAGCTAAGACGACCAATCACGGAGTTAGACATGGTTGGTCAAATCTCAGAAACCACCGACAGTGTTGAAGTTGAAATAAAGCTGACAATTGTTGGCTGCCCAGCCGCCCAAACCATCGAAAGAGATGTCCGTGCAGCGCTGGCGACGGAGTATTCAAGCGTCAAGGTAAACATGAAGACCATGAGCGCTGAGGAGCGAGATGCACTGAAGAAAAAACTTCGTGGAGATAAGCCAATTCGATTCAATCCCTTTGCCCAAGAAAGTTCACTAACCAAAGTCATTTTTGTTGGTAGCGGAAAAGGTGGCGTTGGAAAGTCGACTCTGACGGTCAATTTGGCAGTTGCCTTGGCGCAGCTTGGCAACAAGGTTGGATTGTTGGATGCCGATATCTTCGGCTATTCGATTCCAGGTCTAATGGGCATCAATCAGTCCCCCACCAAAGTCGACGAGCTGATGCTGCCGCCAATCGCATTTGATGTGAAGGTGATTTCAATTGGATTCTTCGTGCAAGACAACAAGCCAGTTGCCTGGCGCGGACCGATGCTGCACCGAGCAATTGAACAATTCCTTACCGATGTCTACTGGGGTGATTTAGATTTCTTATTGGTAGATCTTCCTCCTGGCACGGGCGATGTCGCAATCAGCCTGGGCCAGCTACTGCCAAATGCGCAATCCATCGTCGTCACTACACCCCAAGCCTCAGCGGCAACCATCGCAGAGCGCTCAGGGGCAATTGGTCTGATGACCGGGCAAGCTGTCCTTGGCGTGATTGAAAACATGAGCTACTACGACTCTGGCAGCGGAAGAGAATACCTCTTTGGTGAGGGCGGGGGGTTGGCTGTTGCAAATAGGCTTTCCGAGCTGAGCCAGACAGCCGTTTCTTTACTTGGCCAGATTCCGATCAGCCCTGCCTTGAGAAGCAGTGCCGATTCAGCACTTCCAATCGTCAGTTCTGATCCCGAAGACCCTGCTGCCAGGGCTATTGTTGAAATAGCACAGAACCTGAGCCAACAGCCCAGGGGTCTCAGCGGGAAGAAACTAGGGCTAAATCCGATTTAGGAATGTATGCAAACCATCACAATCGTCGATCCTCTAACAGGTCAAAAACTCCATGATCTAGAGGCCCATTCTGCAGCCGATGTTGCGCTGAAGTTTCAGGTAGGAAGAGAAGCGCAACCCGCCTGGAATCAATTGGGTGCTAAGAATCGAGCCAAGATTGCTCATAATTTGGTGGACGTGCTGATTGCCAATCAAGAAGAGCTGATGGATGTTCTTCAGATGGAAACTGGTAAAGCTAGGATGCACGCGTTCGAAGAGGTGACTGGTGCTCTGGCTGCTATCTCCTACTACGCCAAAATTGCACCAAAGCTTTTGAAACGTAAAAAAGTAAAGGGCGGCGTTCCTTTACTTATAACCGCCTATGTCGAACCTGCTCCAGTGGGCGTGGTGGGTGTAGTTACTCCTTGGAATTATCCCCTGGCACTAACCATGATGGAAGTTATTCCGGCAATCATGGCGGGCAATGCCGTAGTTCAAAAAGCAGACAACCAGACGGCAAAGACTGTCATCATGGCGCGTGACCTAGCTGTCAAGGCAGGCGTTCCACAAGACATTTGGCAAGTGGTTCACGGCGAACCTACTGAGGTTGGTAATGCTGTTACGGACAATTGCGACTACATGTCATTCACAGGTTCAAGTGCCGTTGGCCGCCTGGTCGCCCAGCGCGCTGCATCGAGATTGATCGGTTACTCCTTGGAATTGGGTGGAAAAAACCCAATGATTGTTTTGCCCGGTGCGGACCTAAATGAGGCTGCAGAGCTAGCCATTTCAGGAGCATATGGAAATGCTGGGCAGCTATGTGTATCCATTGAGCGGCTGTATGTGCCCAACTATGCACTGGCAGACTTTGAGCGGGTGTTGAAAGACAAAGTTGAAAGCCTAACAATTGGATCTTCCAACAAGTTTGATTTTGACATGGGGGCTCTGACTTCGAAGGCCCAACTGGAGCGCGTCTCAGGCTTTATTGATAGGGCTAAGGCGGAAGGTGTGCGAGTTGTCACCGGCGGCCACGCCCTGCCGGAAGTTGGACCAAATTTTTATGCGCCAACGGTGATTTCGGATGTTCCGCACGGAGCTGAAATCCTGCACAAGGAAGTTTTTGGTCCTGTAATTGTTTTGGTTGGCTACAGCTCACTCGATGAAGCAGTAGAGCTTGCAAATGCCACCGAATTTGGCCTGAACGCATCGGTGGTTGGTGACACCAAGAAAGCTCTTGAAATAGCGTCAAGGCTCATGGCCGGTTCTGTAAACATCAACGAAGGTTACCGAGCTTCTATGGCTTCAATGGCAGCGCCAATGGGTGGAATGAAGCAAAGTGGTGTTAACAGACGAAGCGGTCCCTACGGATTACTGCGCTTTACTGAGAATAGAACCATCGGTGTGGCAAACCGGTTGCCGCTTAAATTGCCGAATCGTGCCAGGGATTACCGACGCATGGCACCGCTGATGACGAAGCTTGCCAAGTGGATGGGTAAGTTCTAGGTCGATTCCAGATCGAATGGTGGAGTCTCGCCCAGTTCCAATTGCTTCTGCGGTGGCTTAGGCCGATTCAAAGTCTCAGCAACAGTTGGCTTGCGCTTTTCTTCTAATAGCGCTTCCCGGACAATTCTGCGCGGGTCATACTGCCTAGGATCAAGTTTCTTCCAATCAAGATCTTCAAACCCATCACCCAATTCCTGTTTCATCTGAACTTGGGCATTGTCAATCATTCGCTTACCCTTTTTGACCCACTCACCCATCTGCTTGGCGTAATAGGGCAGGCGCTCCGGTCCAATGATGAGGACCGCGAGTAGGGCAAGCAGTAGCAGCTTCTCCGCGCTCAAACCAAACATATCTAGAGTTTAGCCCGCTGAATACCTGGGTTTTTCCACTTTCAAACCTAAGCTGGTGCCCAAGATGATAGACAAAATAACCAGCTGGAAGTTTTCTGAAGATTTCGCCAGTGAGCCGGCCGAGATTAGGGCAGCTCGGCGCAGCGCTAACGAACTGGGTGTGGAGTCTGTGACCGAAGCAACCGGCAATCAGTTAGCGGTTATCGCGGGGCTGAGCAAGGCTAAGTCAATCGTGGAAGTAGGAACTGGTGCTGGTGTATCTGGACTCTGGCTGCTCTCAGCCTCAAACGATTCCGTGCTCACGACCATTGACTCAGAACCGGAATACCAACTAGCCGCTCGAGAAAACTTCAAGCGAGCAGAAATCGCTAGCTCAAGAATTCGTGTAATTTCCGGCAAGGCTCAATCGGTGCTCGCCAACATGGCCGAGGCTGCTTACGACCTAGTCTTTCTAGATCTGAATCCGGTTGATCTGGCAGCAGTTCTGCCGCTGGCCGTCGGACTGACCAAACCGGGTGGCGCACTGGTAATAGCTCACGCGCTGTGGCGAGATCGGGTTCCTAACCCAACTCTGCGCGATGAGGAAACATCTGGAATTCGCTCGGCCATGCAGGCGCTAGCCGACAGCGAGGATTTCTTAGTTTCAATTTCTCTGGTAGGAGATGGCCTACTGATCGCTAACAAGCGATAACTACTTCTTGATGACTCCAGCTAGCACCTTGTGAAGTTGCTTGGCCTCTTCTTCGTTGACGGACACCACCAGGCGGCCGCCGCCTTCAAGTGGTACACGAAGAACAATCAGACCCCTGGGCTCGCGCTCGGCCTCCATCGGACCATCACCGGTACGTGGCTTCATAGCTGCCATGAGAAAGCTCTCCTTGGGGTTTATCGAAACCATAATTATCCCAGATTCCGCGGGGTTAGCCAACCCACCCTAGACAGAAAGCCAGCTGCGCAGGCCTTTTTCAACGTCGAAAAGGTGCCCAACGGGCAAATTCTCGTTATCAGCGTGAGCCAGTGAAGGATCGCCCGGGCCGTAATTGATGGCGGGGACTCCAAGCTCTGAAAAGCGAGCAACATCGGTCCAGCCATATTTTGGCCGAGCTGTTGACCCGGTAGCCCGAAGAAACTCCTGGGCAAACTCCGTATCAAGACCCGGTCTCGCGCCTGCGGCTATGTCCACAATTTCAATCTCAAAACCCTGGAAGATCTCGTTTAGCTGCGCCTGGGCTGCGGCCGCATCCTTGTTCGGGGCGAATCTGTAATTCACTTCCACCTCACAAAGGTCCGGGATGACGTTTCCCGCAATACCAGCCTTGACCGACACCGCATTTAAACTCTCGCGGTAATCCAGCCCATCCACCGCAATTGTCTGCGGCTCAAAGGAGCTGAGAATCTGCAGTATTCCAGTCGCTGCGTGTATCGCATTCTCGCCCATCCAGGGTCTGGCCGAGTGGGCTTTGACTCCCCGGGTTCGAACAATTGCTCTGAGAGTTCCGTTGCAGCCGCCCTCGACGAGGGCGGAGGTAGGTTCGCAGAGAACAGCGAACTCTCCTAGGAGAAGATCTGGGTGGTTTTTAACAATTCTTCCCAAGCCATTTTTTGAGCTATCGACTTCTTCATTGTCATAGAAAATCCAACTGATGTCATATCGAGGATTGACCAGCTCGCTGGCAAGCTTGAGCATTACAGCAATGCCGCCCTTCATGTCTACGCTGCCGCGACCCATGATTACCTGTTCGCGCTCGAAGTGATGCAGCTGAGCTGGCAGGTTGTTGGCCACCGGGACAGTATCTATGTGACCGGCAATCAAGATCCGAGGTCTTCCATTATTGGTGCTGGCAACTATGGCATTGCCATCGCGCAGAACGCTTAGGTGAGGCAACGCCAGGGCTTGTTCAATCGCATCCGCTAATGCCTGCTCGGAACCTGAGACTGACTCGATGTTGCAAAGATCCATGGTCAACTCGACCAGGTTCTTGCTCAAATCGATGGCGCTCATGCCCAAAAGGCTACCTGTATTCTGGTTCGAATGAGTGGCTTTCTAAACGACAGGGCCTGGGGGCATGGGCTAGCAACGCTTGCTTCCGATGGGACCGTGCTGGATGTTTGGTATCCAGCACCTTCGTTAGGTCCTGCTCCGCAATCCGACCTGCAATGGTTTCCGCCCAAAGAATTGGACCTGGTGGCTGGCGCCGATGCCCTCAGAGAAGTTCGCACCGAAGTCATAAGAGAAGAAATTGAGTTATCGCTACCGGTCAAGTCAACCGCCGACGCTTACTTGCGACTTCATTTGCTATCACACCTGCTAGTCAAACCAAACACCATAAACCTTGATGGTCTTATCCCCCATCTGCCGATTGTGGTCTTTACTAATCGCGGTCCGGTGTTGCCCGAGGTTTATCAGCAAAGAGTTTTGGAGTTTAGAAAAGCTGGGATTGTTGCTCACTCGCTGGATAAATTCCCACGACTAATTGACTATGTAACGCCAGCCAAGGTCAGAATCGCCGATGCAAATCGAGTGCGACTGGGTGCTCACCTAGCTCCAGGCACTACCGTCATGCACGAGGGCTTTGTTAATTTCAACGCTGGAACCCTCGGTAATTCAATGATTGAGGGCCGAGTCTCGCAAGGCGTGGTGATAGGTGAAGGCTCTGACATCGGCGGTGGCGCGTCCATCATGGGAACTCTCTCCGGTGGTGGCAAGCACAAGGTGTCCATCGGCGAAAGAGCACTGCTCGGGGCAAACTCAGGCGTTGGAATTTCAATTGGCGATGACTCCATAGTTGAAGCTGGGCTCTATCTGACTGCCGGCACAAAAGTGAAATTGATAGTCGATCAACGCTCTCAGATAGTCAAAGCCAGTGAGCTGAGCGGTATGGCAGGCCTGCTGTTCAGAAGAAACAGTCAAACCGGATCGGTTGAGGCAATTGCTCGTGAAGGTGTGGGCGTTGCTCTAAACGCTGACCTTCATGCCTAGGAGCTGACTGAATCCCAACCCTTAGCCTCCAGCGGCTTACCGTCTAAATAAACCCCGCTGCCTGATTCAACTGTGCCAATTTTTCTGAAGCCAGCTGGCACGGAATCAGCTTGAAAACTGGCTAGAAATCCGTGGTCCTCACCCCCAAATAAAACCCAACTCATCGGGTCAAAGTTAGCTCTATCCCGAGCAGAAATAGATTGGGCGGCTTGCTCCAACACTGCAACATAGCCCTGCAAGTCAGAGCTGTCTATTCTCAGCAAAACACTTGATGCGCTTGCCAGACGATCGGCATCTAGCGCCAACGAGTCAGAAATATCAAGCATGGCGGTTGCAGCCGATGCAATCGCGGTAGCAATCGGAGGCTTAGGCCGCAGCTGCACCTGTACCAGGTCTGGGTAACTAGCAGCCAGCGACTTGTCGTCATGAAGCAATAAAGACAGGCCGGCAGCTGCTTTGCCTAGGGTGCCAGCAACGGCCAAAACTTCCCCCGGTTGCGCACCTGTGCGCAGAATTGCCTTCCTGTCCGCTAAATCTCCATGAGCTGTTACGGCAACAACGATTTGATCCGCGAGAGCTAGATCGCCTCCTACCACCGCAGCACTTGGTGCAAGTTCATCGATAGCGGCTTGCAAGCCTTTAGCAAAATCCTCTAACCAGCTCAGTTTGGTTTCACGAGTGATCAGAAGCGCAACAACCAAAGAAACGGGCTGAGCACCCATCGCAGCGACGTCAGCGAGGTTGGTAGCAGCCGCCTTGAAACCGATGTCAAATCCGCTGGAAAAGTCGAGCCGGAAATCACGACCCTCGACCATGGAATCAGTAGTAACCACAAAGCGATTGGAGCTCAGGCTAACCACCGCTGAGTCATCGCCAGAGCCGATGATGGTGGAAGCTACCGGCTTGAAGTGGCTGATGGTTTGCGCAAGCGCGCTTCTCTCACCAACTTCTAAGACAGTTTTGCCCTCGTACTTCACCAGACAACGCTAGCCTTAACCCGATGCGAATATTGCCTATTTTCTCCATTCTCCTTCTCAGCGGTTGCGCAGCCACCGTTAACCTAGAAGCTGCCGAGGACTCCAACAATCCGGCCTGCGCTGAGGTAATGGTGCGCCTGCCAGATTCAGTGGGCGATCACCAGAAGAGATTCACAAATTCACAAGCCACCGCAGCATGGGGCGATCCGGCAGCGGTTCTGCTGCGATGCGGACTGCCGGAGGTAACTGTTTCCCAACTACCTTGCGTCACCGCTGGCAACCTTGACTGGTTGGTGGATGACTCTCAGGCTCCAAAATATAGATTCATTTCCTACGCAACCACTCCAGCAATCGAGGTCGTCGTCGATTCCGATGTCGCATCAGGAGTGACGACGCTCGAAACATTAGAGGCGGCTGTCACGGTGCTTGGGCAGTCAAAGCGCTGCACGCTTATCAGCAATTAGCGCTTAGCCGTAAGGCCCGTCTGAATCAGAGTTTCCACCAATTCTGGGTAACTGACACCGGAAGCAGCCAATAAAGATGGGTACATGGAAATCGGTGTAAATCCTGGCATCGTATTTATTTCAGTAATAACAAAACCCTGTTCGGTTAGGAAAAAATCGGTTCTTGCTAGGCCGGAACAACCAATTGCACGGAAGGCAGTAATTGCTGCCTGCTGCATTTGTCTCAGCTCTTCCTGGTTGAGACTGGTCGGGACCACAAGTTCAGCGGAGTCATCAATGTACTTGGCGTTGTAGTCATAAAATTCGCTTCCATGCAATTTGATCTCGCCAGCTAGCGAAACTTGCAGAGACCCATCCGACCGCTCTAAAACTGAGCACTCTACTTCCCTGCCGACAACTTGCTTTTCGATCAAAACTTTGTCGTCAAACTCAAACGCGCTCTCAATTGCCTCAGCCAGCAAGCTGTTTTCCTTGACTTTGGTGACACCAACCGATGAGCCCGACCGGGCGGGTTTCACAAAGCACGCCGGCGAGAGAAACCTTCCAGCTTTTTCTAACATCTTGGAAGAATCCAGAGTCCAAGATTGCCGATCAATCACCATCTCTTCTGCTACAACTAGACCGGCCTGTCGAAAAATCCGCTTCGAATAGACCTTGTCCATGGCAAGCGAGGAGGCTAAAACACCGTTTCCGACATACTTCATTCCGCAAAGCTGAAGCAGGCCTTGAATGCTCCCGTCTTCACCGTTGACTCCATGCAGGACGGGAAACGCTATATCAATCTGGCCAAGCGATTCACCTCCTGCCAGTTTCAACTCCCCTCCACCGATAGGCATAATCACCTCGGGTGATGCCTCACTAACTCTTGGGTAATCCGTCAGTTTCCAGTTTGAATCGATGTGGTGAAGAACAAACCGGCCGCTGGGAGTGATGCCAATAGGGATAACTTCATATTTTTTCTTGTCGATGGCGGAATAAACACCCAGTGCGCTGACGCAAGAAACCGAATGCTCAGGTGAGGCTCCTCCATAAATGAGGGCTAGCTTCATCAATACTCCACCTCTACGTCATCTGCCAGATTCAGCTGCTTACCGAACTCTGCTGGCTTCATTCTGCCCTCTATGACGTCGTGAACCTGCCCAACAATCGGCATTTCGATACCAAGTCTGTTAGCAATGTTCAAAACTGGCTCGACCGAACTCAGCCCCTCTGCGGTTTGCTTTAGCCTGAGTAATACCTCTTGCTTGTCAATGCCCTGACCAAGCATTTCTCCTGCTCGAAAATTTCTTGAAAGAGATGACTCGCTAGTCGCAATTAGATCGCCAAGTCCTGCAAGCCCAAACATGGTTCGCCTCCTGGCGCCATGAGCAACTGCAAACTTTGTGATTTCAGAAAGCCCACGAGTCATGATGGAGGCTTTTGTGTTCTGCCCGTAACCTATGCCAGAGACAATCCCGATTGCAACGGCAATTAGATTCTTTAGAACCCCACCAAGTTCTGTCCCAATCACATCTGAATTCGTGAAGACGGTGAAGTAATCACTCGAGCAAACCCTGGCCACGTCATTCGCTCTTTCGTGATCTGCACAAGCTGCAACTGCTGCCGCTGGCTCTTGCCGGGCAATTTCTAAAGCAAGGTTTGGACCAGACAAGACAGCCACTTGCTCTATTGAGCAGCCCGTTGCTTCAGCAATGACTTCACTCATGCGTTTTCCAGAACCAGACTCAAGTCCCTTCATAAGACTAATCAGGGTCGCCTGAGCTGGAATTAGTTTGCTCCACTCCTGCAATGATTGCCTGAGTTGTTGAGATGGAATCGCGATGTAGATCTGTTCAGCCGCCTGTAGCGCAAAACCGATATCGGATGTCGCCGTGATGTTTGAAGGCAATTCAATGCCAGGCAAATAATCTTGGTTTTGCTTTTCTTGGTTAATTTGTTCACTCTGCTGAGCCCTGCGTGCCCAGAGTGTTACATCCGTTCCGCCATCGGCAATTACCTTGGCGATGGTTGTTCCCCAACTTCCGGCTCCAAGAACAACGATTCGACTCATTTTTTCTTCCTGAAGTTACCAGTTTCATCCTGCTCGTGCTCAGTGGGGTCCCAAAGCTTGGCTGGCGGAGTCTCTCCACGCATTTCGCCTACCAGTGTGGCGATAGTTTTCATGACCTTGCCAGTTGCGTCATTGACCTGCTCGATGGTTGGGTTGGTGCCAATGTTCAAATAGATAGGATCGCCAATCTTGACGCGAACAAGATGAAATGGGTTGGGGCGAAACTTTAGGTTGTAGTTACCAAGAATCTTGTGAACACCCCAGTGAGCCGCTGGAACAATGGGCACTCCGAGCTCAGCCGCCATACGAATTGCGCCAGTTTTTCCTCGCATTGGCCACAACTCAGGATCCCTGGTTAGAGTCCCTTCAGGAAAAACCACAACCACCTGGCCCGCCCGAATAAATTCTTTCGCAGCTCGAAGTGGCTCATCATTTGACTTTCCACCACGAAACACTGGAATCTGGCCAACCTTCGGCAGTAAATATCCAAGAATCGGCACCTTAAAGAGTGATGCCTTTGCTAGGTAGTGCGGTGTGCGCTTCATGTGCAGGTAAACCGAGTAAGCAAAAGCCAATGGGTCTAAGTAGCTGAGGTGATTTCCAACCAAGACATATCCACCCTTAGGCAGCTTCTCGATACCTTCGGTCTTGATTCGCATCGTCAGGCGCAGGAGCGGTGCCAAGATGGCGGCGACCAACACGAAAAGAAGACTATTTTCCCGCTTTGGGACTTTTGGGACTGCCAGCTCCGACACTTCTCAGGCCTCGAACTCGAAATCTGCACCTAGGTCTTCAAGCTTGCTGAGGAACTTTTCATATCCGCGCGAAATGAGCTGGACGTTACTCACTTTGGAAGTTCCCTTGGCAGCTAGCGCTGCCACTACGTGAGAAAAACCGCCGCGCAAGTCAGGAACCACAATGTCTGCACCCACCAGCTCAGTTGGACCAGAAACAACAGCCGAGTGGTTGAAGTTGCGTTGTCCGAAACGACATGGGTGTCCACCAAGGCATTCGCGATAAATCTGAATATTCGCTCCCATTTTTCTCAAAGCCTCGGTAAATCCAAATCTCTGCTCATAGACAGTTTCGTGCACAATCGACAGTCCATTGGCCTGGGTCAAAGCAACCACCAGTGGCTGCTGCCAGTCGGTCATGAATCCTGGGTGAACGTCAGTCTCAATCACCACTGGCTGTAATTCTGATCCCGGATGATAAAAACGAATTCCCTTTTCCTGAATTTCGAATTGACCCCCGACTTTTCTAAAGACATTCAGGAAAGTCATCATGTCAACCTGATTAGCGCCCGCGACAAAAATGTCCCCGCCAGTTGCGAGCGCCGCAGCTGCCCAGGAAGCTGCCTCATTTCGGTCCATGATTGCTCGATGAGTGAATCCCTTAAGCTCTTTGACTCCCTCAATCCGAATGGTGCGATCGGTGTCGACGGAGATGATTGCACCCATTTTTTGAAGGATAGAAATCAAGTCGATAATTTCCGGTTCAATCGCTGCACCCGTCAATTCGGTCTTGCCCTCTGCGGTGGTCGCGGTCAAAAGCACCTGTTCAGTTGCGCCTACCGAAGGATATGGCAGTGAAATCTTGGTTCCCTTAAGTCCGTTTGGCGCGCTGAGTCTTGTTCCACCGGGAAGTTTTTCTATTACTGCACCAAAGTCTCTGAGGACATCGAAGTGAAAATCAACTGGCCGAGAGCCAATTTCACAGCCGCCTAAACCAGGAATGAATGCTTCTCCGAGACGGTGCAGCAGTGGACCACAAAACAAAATTGGAATTCTTGAAGACCCAGCAAATGCATCGATGTCAACCATTCGAGCCTGCTCGACATTCGACGGATCCAGCAGCATGTCGCCGGTTGCCTCATCATGGGTGATGCTTACGCCGTGCAGATTTAGCAGATTAGATACAACCTCGACATCCGAGATGTGAGGAACGTCCAGTAACCGAGAAGGGGTCTCACCAAGTAGCGATGCGACCATCGCCTTGGTCACCAGGTTCTTTGCTCCCTTGAGGTCAACTTGACCTCTCAGCGGCTTGCCACCTTGAATGGTGATTTGGCTCAATCAAACTCCTTTGGCAGGGAGAGTGGTGGGTCTCCACGACTCTCGTCTAGCCTCGTAGGCGGCTATTGCAGCTTCATTTTGAAGGGTGATGCCAATGTCATCTAGGCCCTCCATCAACCGCCACTTAGTGTATTCGTCTATCTCAAACGAGACCACAGTGTCGCTGAATCTAACCTCTTGGGCAGGAAGATCTACCTGCAATTCCAACCCTGGATTAGCCTCCATCGCCTGCCACAGCAATTCTGTGTCGGAATCGCTAATTACACCTGCAATAAGTCCCTGCTTGCCCGCATTGCCCAAAAAGATATCGGCAAATTTTGAACTAAATACTGCTCTAAAGCCATAGTCGCGCAAGGCCCAGACCGCATGCTCACGGGAAGAGCCGGTGCCAAAATCACTTCCTGCAACTAAGACTTGCGCATTTTTATATGGAGCCTGATTCAGAACAAAATCCGGATCATTTCTCCAGTGAGCAAACAGGCCATCTTCAAAACCAGTCTTGGTAATTCTTTTTAGATACACAGCAGGAATGATCTGATCGGTATCAACGTTGCTTCGCCGAAGCGGGGCACCCACCCCAACGAAAACTGAAATTCTTTCCATTTAGTTCTCCACATCAGATGGAGCGGACAATCTGCCTCGGATGGCTGTTGCCGCAGCAACTACCGGTGAAACAAGGTGAGTGCGCGCCCCTTTACCCTGGCGTCCCTCGAAATTTCTGTTCGAAGTTGATGCTGCTCGCTCACCTGGGCCTAGCTGATCTGGATTCATTCCCAAGCACATTGAACAGCCAGCGAAGCGCCACTCCGCACCAAATTCTTTGAATACTCGGTCCAGACCTTCCTCTTCCGCCTGCAAGCGCACCTTCTGTGAGCCCGGCACAACCATCATGCGAACACCATCTGCTTTCTTCTTGCCCTTGATGATTTCAGCAGCAGCTCGCAAATCCTCGATTCGAGCGTTAGTGCAAGAGCCCAAGAAAACGGTGTTTACCGCGATGTCTTTCATTTTGGTGCCTGGTTTTAGATCCATGTATTCCAGAGCACGCTCAGCCGCTGCTCGCTCGGCGGGATCGTCCATCTCAGAAGGATCAGGAACACTATCTAGCAGGGAGACGCCTTGGCCTGGGTTGGTTCCCCAAGTCACAAACGGATCGAGAGTGTTGGCGTCAATAAATACTTCTGCGTCAAATTTTGCACCCTCATCGGTCTTGAGAGTCTTCCAATACTCCATCGCTTTATCCCAGTCGGCACCTTCGGGAGCGTGCGGACGACCTCTGAGGTAATCAAAAGTAGTTTCATCCGGCGCAACCATTCCCGCTCTTGCACCAGCCTCAATCGACATGTTGCAGATTGTCATGCGGCCCTCCATCGACAAGGCTCGGATGGCACTTCCTCGGTATTCCAAAACATAACCTTGGCCACCACCGGTGGAAATCTTGGCAATGACAGCAAGGATTATGTCTTTGGCGGTGACCCCGTGACGCAGAGTTCCTTCGACATTGATGGCCATGGTTTTGAAAGGCTTCAGCGGGAGGGTTTGGGTTGCCAAGACATGCTCAACCTCACTGGTGCCAATTCCCATAGCAAGGGCGCCGAATGCACCGTGAGTAGAAGTATGAGAATCACCACAAACTACCGTTAGGCCTGGCATGGTCAGACCAAGTTGGGGTCCGACAACGTGAACTATGCCCTGATTCTTATCTCCCAGTGAGTGGATGCGAATCCCAAACTCCTCAGTGTTTGTTCTGAGCGCCTGCACCTGAGTGCGAGAGGTTGGCTCAGCAATTGGAAGATGAATGTCAATGGTTGGTGTGTTGTGATCTTCCGTTGCTATAGTCAGATCTTTTCTTCGCACATCTCGATTAGCTAGGCGCAAGCCATCAAAGGCCTGCGGGCTAGTAACTTCATGGATGAGGTGTAGATCGATGTAGAGCAAATCAGGCGCACCATTTTCACCCTTGACCACTACGTGGTCGTTCCATAGCTTTTCAGCTAGGGTCAGGGCTTTGCTCATTCTGATTCACCTCGCGAGTGCGTAAAAGACAAGTTTAGAGCAAGCACTAGATTGGCTGGGTGGAACCAATCCAGGCGGACGAACTCGCCAAAATACAGGCTAAAACCGTCCGCACCCTTGCCATTGGGCAAGCGCTGGGAGGTTTTGGCTTTGGGTCAACCTTGTCAGTTGGCGCCATCATGGCCACTGAGTTATCTGGCTCCCCTGCCTGGTCAGGGGCAGCTGCGACACTGAGCACACTCGGCTCTGCCTTCGTCGCAATCCCACTTGCCAACATCGCTGCTAGGCGGGGCAGGCGCTATGCACTCGCCACCGGAGCAGGTTTAGCAGTTTTTGGTGCAATTGGCATGATTCTCGCCGCTACCTTTCGATCTTTTCCGATTGAGTTAGCAGCATTGTTTTTGCTCGGTGCCGCGACGGCAGTTGGCCTTCAGGCTAGATTCGCTGCGGCAGATATTCCAACCAGTAGACCCAAAGCAAAAGATATTTCAATTGTTGTTTGGGCAACGACTCTTGGTGCTGTAGTTGGCCCGAATCTAATTGCTCCTGGCGAATTGATTGGCTTAGGGCTGGGCCTTCCACACCTGGCAGGTCCCTTTGTTCTCACAATAATTGCGCAGACGCTCTCGACGGCATTTTTTTGGTTTGGGCTCAAGCCAGATCCGCTTTTGTTAGCTCAGGCAATTAGTGGAAATGCAGGTTCGTCAAATAAGAAGAAATTCCGTGAGGCGCTGACAGTGATTAGAAGCAAACCAATAGCGGCATTCGCGGTGATAAGCATCGCCTTGAGCCACATGGTGATGGTATCGGTGATGTCGATGACTCCGGCTCACCTCAGTGGTGAGGGTCACTCACTTGCCGATGTCGGATTTACTATTTCACTGCATGTGGCTGGGATGTATGCATTTTCGCCAATATTCGGAATCATCAGCGACAAATTCGGCGCCAGACCCACAATTTTGATAGGCCAAGTGGTTCTGCTTATTTCACTCGCGATTTCTGGTTTCGGCTCGGGCGAGTTTTCCCTGGTCGTAACTGGATTGTTTTTACTCGGGCTTGGCTGGTCCGCGGGGACGGTAGCAGCTAGTGCAATGCTCAGCCAAGAGTTGTCCACTGAAGAAAAACCGGTAGTGCAAGGATTCAGTGATTCACTGATGAGCCTCTCCGGTGCTTTTGGAGGTGCAATCTCGGGAACTATCTTGACCATTTATGGATTTGGTGGACTCAATGCAGCAGCACTTTTGCCAGTGATCTTGATTGTGATTGCCGCCGCCTACTCCAGACGGTGGCAATAAAAAAAGAAATCCCGCTTCTGAGATTTTGTCATCAGAAGCGAGATTTGTGACCCC
>CAZGNP010000017.1:0-15920 GCA_964527155.1 uncultured Aquiluna sp. | reverse complement strand
AGCAAGGACTGGTCGCTGAAGTTGAGGTCTTGCTTGCAAAGTATGGAAAACTCTCCGCCACGGCCGCGGTGGCGATTGGATATAAGCAAGCCATTGCGCAACTAACTGGTGAAATGACTGAGGCAGAGGCGATTGAAGAAACGGTTTTCTTGACACAGCGATATGCCAAGAAGCAGCGAACCTGGTTCAATCGGGATCAGAGAATTCATTGGCTCAATCCGCAGCAGGACCTGCTTCCGCAAGCGCTAGAGCTGATTAGGCTGTAGCAATGGGTCTGCAATTCTCCAAGGGTCAGGGGACAGGAAACGATTTTGTTCTTCTAATGGACAAAGTGGGTCAACTTGATCTTTCGGAAGCCGAGATAAGAAAAATCTGCAATCGTAATTTTGGTATTGGTGCAGATGGCCTAATTATTGCAAGACCAACTAGGGGCAGTGAAGTTGCAGAGCTGCTAAATGAAGAGCCCGCTGCCGAATGGTTCATGGACTACAGAAATCAAGACGGGTCCAAGGCAGAGATGTGTGGCAATGGCATTCGCGTTTTTGCTCGTTACCTTCTTGAACATGGTCTGGTTAGTTTTGAGGCGGGCAGTACTTTGCCAATTGCAACAAGAGCGGGGATCAAAGATTTGACACAAACTGCTACTGGTTTTGCGGTTGACCTTGGCACCTGGCGGATTTCTGAGGAAGAAGTGCTTGTAAAAAGCTACGGGTTGAAAGTTGCCAGGCCTGGACTTCACGTCAATCTTGGTAATCCGCACGTCGTGGTGGCACTAGCCGACCTGACAGAACTTGAAGCCCTAGATCTGCACAGAGCGCCAGAGCTTGACCCACCTGCGCAGGATGGTGCAAACGTTGAATTCGTGGTTCCTTCCGATCCTTTGATTGACGAAGGAGTGGCGAGTTTGACCATGCGTGTACACGAAAGAGGTGTTGGCGAGACTCTTAGCTGCGGCACCGGAGTTGCCGCAGCGGCCATTGCAATTCGCCACTGGGCTGGTGGTATACAAAACAATTGGCGCGTATCAGTGCCCGGAGGAGAGCTTGCAGTAAAAATGTTTGGGTCAGAAGATGGCGAGCGAGTAGCAATCAGTGGTCCAGCTGAACTTAGTTTCAGTGGGACTTGGGAGAACTAGCCACTTCTATTACCCAGTAGCCCTTTTCATTGACAAGTCTTTGCACTTCGTGATCAGGAAATTGCTCGGCCAACCACTTCATTAAGCTTTCCGCTCCAAGTTGTTTTTGAACAACCAAGACTGCTCTTCCGCTTGGAGTTAGCCGGTGTAGGTAAGTGGTCAAGAGTTCATGCAGTGCCGACTTTCCAATTCGAATGGGCGGATTGGACCAGATTTCGTCGAATTTGATTTCACTTGGTAGTTGTACTGACAGCACGCCTTGAAAGTTTGTTAGCCCTAGAGTCTCAGCATTTTGATTTGCCAGCTCAACGCTGCGGCTGTTTACATCGACTCCCCAAACTTTGGTGGCGGGGGATAGCTTCGCAATTGCAATACCAATGGGACCCCAGCCGCAACCAAGGTCAAGTATTGTTCCCTGCTTTGGAAACTGATCCGCCAGGCTCAGCAGGACCGCGGTTCCTTTGTCCAGCTTCCCGCTGCTAAAGGTCCCAGCTGCTGCCTGTAGGCGAAGTGCCAGCCCAGCCACGCTGAACTCAACAGGCTTGAGTTTCTGATTGGTGCTGGGATTAGCACTGAAATAGTGTTCACTACTCACCCGACCAATCTATTGGAGCCTTAGTCTTTAGTCAGATGGAAAACGAGACAACTCTTCAACGCATTCTCCGCCGCGGGGCTAGTGCCCCTAACGACTATGACGGGGACCAGCTGGAGCTGGAGGAGCGGGAATCCCTTAGGCGCGTAGCAGGGCTCTCCACTGAGTTGGAGGACATCAGTGAAGTCGAGTATCGAAAGCTAAGGATTGAACGCGTCATATTGATTGGCGTTTGGGGTCAGGGAACCTACGAGCAAGCAGAGAATTCACTTCGGGAATTGGCGGCCCTGGCAGAAACTGCTGGGGCATTGGTTCTGGCTGGAGTGCTGCAGAGAAGGCCAATGCCTGATCCAACCAGTTATCTGGGTAAAGGCAAAGCACAAGAGCTTAAAGATCTTGCAAAAGAACTAAGGGCTGACACCGTTATTGCCAATACTGAACTTGCCCCATCTCAGCGCAGGGCCCTAGAGGACATTGTGAAGATCAAGGTCATCGACCGCACCGCAATCATCCTCGACATCTTTGCTCAGCACGCCAAGAGCAAAGAGGGTAAAGCACAGGTTGAGCTAGCTCAACTTGAATACCTTCTGCCAAGGCTTCGCGGTTGGGGTGAATCAATGTCGAGACAGGCCGGTGGTCAAGCAGCCGGCGGCATGGGAATCGGGTCGCGTGGACCTGGAGAAACCAAGATTGAACTTGATCGAAGACGAATCAATACTCGAATGGCAAAGCTTCGTCGAGAGATTTCTACAATGAAAAATGCCCGTGACACAAAGCGAGCAAAAAGAGAGAAGTCTGCCATCCCGCAAGTTGCCATTGCCGGCTACACAAATGCTGGCAAGTCTTCCTTGCTGAATCGACTAACCAGGGCTGGAGTTTTGGTTGAAAATGCTCTTTTCGCCACTCTGGATCCGACCGTGCGAAGGCATGAGACACCCGATGGCAGGCAATACACACTGTCCGACACCGTTGGATTTGTAAGGAATTTGCCTCACCAGCTAGTTGAAGCTTTTCGCTCGACCTTGGAAGAGATTGCAGCTGCTGATTTGATTGTTCATGTTGTTGATGCCACAGATTCAGATCCGCTTGGTCAAATCAGCACAGTGAGAGAGGTAATTGCAGATGCCGGGGCTGGGGCAATTACAGAGCTAGTGGTTTTCAACAAGATTGATTTGGTCGACGAGCAAAGACAGGTTGAGCTACGCGGTTTGGTCCCTGGTGCAGTTTTAGTCTCCACTAAAACCGGCACGGGAATTGAAAAGCTAGAGAGTGAAATTGCCGCTTTGCTACCAAAACCGGAAGTTGAGTTCAGGGGAGTGGTTCCATACTCACGAGGCGACTTGGTCTCTCGTGCGCATCTCAGCGGCAAAGTTTTAGAAACAGAATATTTGGAAGAGGGTACCAAGTTGCATGCGATGGTGTCAGAGGAATTAGCGGCTGAGCTAGATGCTGCTAGATCCCTCTAAGTACTGCTACGACTTTTCCAAGAATTACCGCATGGTCTCCAAGAATTGGTTCGAATGCGCTGTTTCGTGGAAGTAGCCAGGTGTGACCATCTCGCTGCTTGAAGGTTTTTACTGTTGCCTCATCTTCAATCAAGGCGGCAACAATGTCACCATTGTCAGCGGTCTGCTGCTGTCGAACAACGACCCAGTCGCCATCGCAAATTGCAGCATCGATCATCGACTCACCAACTACCTTTAGAAGGAAAAGATCTCCCTGTCCCACTAGCTGGCGAGGCAGAGTGAAGACATCTTCAACGTTTTGGTCAGCTGTAATTGGGATACCAGCTGCAATTCGACCTACCAGGGGTACATAAGCGGTGTCTGCAGTTGAAATCTCAGCTGGGGCATCTTCGCCCAAGAGGTCAATGGTCCTGGGACGACGTGGGTCCCTGGAAAGGTAGCCCATGAGCTCTAGCTTGTTCAGCTGGTGCGACACGCTGGCAGTGGAGGATAGACCGACCGCCTCACCAATTTCTCGCATGCTTGGGGCGTAGTTCCGCTCCTGCATAGACTCCCGGATTACGTCCAAAATGCGGCTTTGGACCGCCGTTAAGCCCTTTTCCATGGCTACCTCCATAAATGTCGGTGGCTAGTGGTTATCTCTAGCTATCGAAACTGTATTCGGATTTTGCCAAAAATCCAAACACATTTTCGAGAAATATCGAAAAAAGGACGAAAAATCCTTGCTTTTGGCCAGGGTATTTCTATACTTAGAACAAATGTTCGAAAGAAAGATTCGAACAGAAGGGAAAGAGATGCAGGTTCTAGGCAATTACCGTCTGACGAACCCTCGTCGGCTGCTTCGCGCTTTGGCTGTTCTAGCCTTGGCCGCTGGACTTAGCGTGCTGGGAATCACTGGTTCGGTTGCTACTAGCGACGCACCGCGTGATCTGGAGTATCTCACCGTTGGTCAAGGGGACACACTTTGGTCCCTAGCGCAAGACCACGCATCTGGTGATCCAAGAGACTGGATTGCAGAAGTAGTTTTGCTCAATGGTTTGACCACCTCTGAGTTGGCTCCGGGCCAGCAAATAGCACTGCCGTAACAAGCTGGCTACCATTTACGAGTGAGCACACTCGACGATCTGCCAATTCGTGATGACCTTCGTGGTCAGAAACCTTACGGTGCTCCGCAGTTATCAGTGCCGGTTTCCCTCAATGTCAATGAGAATACTTTCGGCATTCCAGAACCCGTTGCTCTTGCGATAGTTGAGAAGCTGGCCAAAGCGACCATCAAACTAAATCGATATCCAGATCGGGAATTTCTTGAACTTAGACAGCAGTTAGCTGTTTTTCTTAGTCACGGCTTATCTGCTGAACAGATCTGGGCCGCTAACGGTTCAAATGAAATCTTGCAACAGCTATTTAGCGCTTTTGGAGGACCGGGCAGGAAAGCACTGAGTTTCGGACCTACCTATTCCATGTATCCGAACATTGCGAGAACGACTCTCACACAGTACGCAGAAAAACCCAGGGCAGCAGAATTCACTCTTACGCCAGAAGTAGTTGAGCAGGCAATTACTGAGCAAGCGCCTAACATTGTGATTATTTGCGCTCCCAACAATCCAACCGGTACGGCCGTATCGCTTGAGGTTATTGAGCGAGCCTATGCTGCGACAAATGGCATCGTTATCGTGGATGAGGCTTACGCTGAATTTTCTGAGGGACCATCAGCACTTTCGCTGCTTCCTGGTCGGCCAAGACTAGTGGTCTCTAGGACTATGAGTAAGGCATTTGCTTTTGCTGGTGCTCGATTGGGATATCTGGCAGCGGATTCAGCGGTGGTGGATGCCCTGCGGATAGTTCGCTTGCCATATCACCTCTCTGCTTTGACGCAGGCCGCGGCATCGGCCGCACTCGAGCATTCAGGTTTGCTCCTTCAGAACGTGCAGAAAATTAAGCAGCAGCGCGATCGAATCATTGAGGCAACTAAAGAGTGGGGTCTGAAGCCTTATCCATCCGATGCCAACTTTGTCTTGGTTGGCGGATTTGAAAGTCCCGACCAGGTCTTCGAGAAACTCCTGCAGGCTGGAGTTTTGGTGCGCAACGTCGGTATTCCAAACACCTTGCGAATCACCGCGGGAACAGAGGCTGAGACCACAAAATTGCTTGCTGAACTTGCGCTCGTTCTTGACTAGACTTTTGATAATCCCCAACGAAGGCCTTTCATGTCCCGTATTGCCAAGCTGACCCGTCAGACGAGCGAGTCCAGTGTTGAGTTGGAGCTGAACCTGGATGGTACCGGCAAATCAGAAATTGAGACAACGGTTCCTTTTTATAACCACCTCTTAACGGCCTTCAGTAAGCACTCTCTGATTGATCTCAAGGTATTGGCCAAGGGCGATACGGATATTGATGTTCACCACACCGTGGAGGATGTCGCGATTGTCCTAGGTCAGGCCCTGAAGCAGGCGCTTGGGGACAAGGCTGGGGTTGCCCGTTATGGCGATGCCTTGGTTCCGCTAGACGAGGCACTAGCGAGAGCAGTTGTTGATCTTTCTGGTCGCAGCTATTTAGTGCACACGGGGGAACCGGCTGGCTTTGAATACCACCTGATTGGTGGCCACTTCACCGGCTCCTTGGTTCGTCACGTTTTTGAGGCTATTGCACACAATGCGCAGATCACTTTGCACATAAATGTTTTAGCCGGGCGCGACGCACACCACATTGCTGAAGCCGAGTTCAAGGCTTTTGCTCGTGCACTTAGAAAAGCGGTAGAGAAGGACGCACGAGTCTCTGGCATTCCTTCCACCAAGGGATCTCTGTGACAAAAGTTGCCCTCCTTGATTATGGAAGCGGCAACGTTCACTCTGCTGCCAAGGCATTAGCTGCCGCGGGGGCGGATGTCAGTTTGACCAATGATAAAGATCTGCTTCTGGAATCGGCGGGTCTAGTCATACCTGGAGTCGGAGCTTTCGATGCAGTGATGAGTAGTCTTCGCGCGCTGGATGTGGCGGGGATCATCGACAAGCGACTGACGAGCGGTAAGGCAGTTTTGGGAATTTGTGTCGGTATGCAGGTTCTATTTGAAAGCGGCGTAGAAAACGGTGGCTCCGCAGGATTTGGTCAATGGCCAGGGGTTGTTGAAAAACTGTCAGCGCCAATTCTTCCTCACATGGGATGGACGCAGGTCGAGACAGATCCGCAGAGCACGTTATTTAGGGGTTTAGATGGAGAGCGGTTTTACTTTGTTCACTCTTATGCAGTGAAGAAGTGGGAACTGGATATTCAGCCTCCGTTCAAGAAGGCAGCTGTGAGTTACGCAACCCACGGGGAGAAATTTCTAGCAGCAGTTGAGAATGGACCACTCAGTGCTACACAGTTCCATCCGGAGAAGTCTGGTAAAGCTGGGTTACGACTGTTGGAGAATTGGGTAGCTTCGCTATAGGGAATTATGAAACTGGAACTTTTACCGGCTGTTGATGTCGCCAATGGGCAAGCGGTCAGACTTACACAGGGTGAGGCCGGCACCGAAGAGAGTTTTGGACACCCACTTCAAGCTGCGCTCGATTGGATTGAGGCAGGTGCGGAGTGGATTCACCTTGTTGACTTAGATGCTGCTTTTGGCAGAGGAAACAATCAGGCTGTTATCCAAGAAGTCATTCAACAAAGTGGCCAAACCAAGATCGAGCTTTCTGGCGGCATTCGCGATGACCGCTCCTTGGAGTCGGCGCTCGCAATGGGAGCAACAAGAGTAAACCTTGGCACGGCAGCTCTTGAAGATCCGAACTGGACTGCATCGGTAATTGAAAAGTACACAGATCAAATTGCAGTTGGCCTGGATGTGCGTGGCACAACCTTGGCAGCCAGGGGTTGGACCAAGGAGGGCGGCGATTTGTTTGAGGTTCTGCAGCGCCTGGAAGATGCTGGCTGTTCCCGCTATGTGGTGACGGATGTTACGAAGGATGGAACACTCCGCGGGCCCAATTTAGAACTGCTGAAGATGGTTATGAGTAAAACCGATAAGCCGGTGGTGGCTTCTGGTGGAATTTCTTCACTTGAGGATATTGAGAACTTAGTTGCATTGGTGCCACTTGGTTTGGAAGGTGCAATTCTTGGAAAGTCGTTGTATGCAGGTCGGTTTACCCTCCAGCAAGCTCTAGAGATTGCAAATGGATAAATTCCATGACTCAGCCGGTGTTCCTTGGGAAGGTCGGGAGTTTTCCGAAAATACTTTTGCAAGCGATGATGGATCAGCACCACTGCTAATTGCAAATGCTTTGAGAAAGACCCCAGTTGATCTGAGTGAACTTTTTAGAGCCCTCCAAACTAGTCGTCTATTGGTCCCACTACTGGCGGAACTTGGGGAGTCAGAAATTGGGCCGTTTGGTCAACAGGTCGATAAGAGCGCTGAGTTGTCGGTTGTAGCGGTATCAACTCCAGATGGACTTTCTGCGCTGCCAGCCTTTAGCAGTGTGGAACAGATGAATGCATGGAACAAAAGCGCTAGGCCAGTGCCGATTGATGCAAAAAGAGTTGCGCTCGCCGCAATCGGGGAGGGCCACAGCAGAGTTGTTTTGGATCCTGCGGGTCACTCAATCGGAATGCGTAGGCCTTTTCTATCCTCACTTGCCCAGCAAAAAGAATGGTCTCCGCCTTACCAAAATGAAAAAGTGTTCGAGCTGGTGCAAAGCGCTGCTGCGAAGAATCAAATTGCCGGATTCAAATTGAAGGATGGAGACCCAGATTCCAGTTTGCGCTCAGCAGAACTGCTAATTGAACTTGCTCTTGAGCCAGGTTTGTCGAAGACTGCCTTAGATCAACTACTTACAAATTTCACAACTGATTTGCAATCACAAGAATTTCTGGAAATGGTTGACTCGGTTTCTTATCGAGTAGTGAGTGCTAGCTAACAGGACCAGTGAATTTTTCACCTGGTCCTTGGCCTGGTGGGTCAGCAATCACAGATGCCTCACGGAATGCCAATTGCAGTGAGCGCAAGCCGTCGCGAAGCGGGCGGGCATGGTGATCACCGATTTCAGTCGCTGCTGCTGTCACCAGTCCGGCCAGGGCATGGATTAGCTTCCTTGCCTCATCCAAATCAGCTGGCTGGTCCTCGGCTAGGCCGCAGTGGACCGCCGCCGCACTCATCAGGTGGACGGCCGCGGTATTGATGATTTCAACGGCTGGGACTTCGGCTATGTCTCGGGCTGCGCTATCCAAACTGGCTCTTCTTCCTTAGGTCTTTCTCTGCTAGAGTAGCCCAGGCTCTGAGCGAAAGCTCAGCTATGAAAGTGGATTGAATTCCCACCAGCCAACCGCTTCTAAAGGTTGTCTTGGTAAGACTTTTGATCTATTTTCGTGCGCCATCCGGCGAGCTAAAACGGTTAAAAGGAGCAAAGTATCAGCGATCCGCGCGTCAATGAGCGTATTCGGGTTTCGCAGGTTCGACTAATTGGACCAACCGGAGAGCAGGTCGGGGTTGTACCCATCGAGCGAGCACTCAAGCTGGCTCAGGATGCAGATCTTGATTTGGTCGAGGTTGCACCGGACTCAAATCCTCCGGTCTGCAAAATCATGGACTTTGGAAAGTTCAAATACGAAGCAGCTCAAAAAGTGCGAGAAGCGAGAAAGAACCAGGTCAACACCATCCTGAAGACCGTGCGATTCGGACTAAAAATCGATGACCACGACTATCAGACAAAAGTGAACCAGGTTCAAAAGTTCCTGAAGGCTGGCGACAAGGTGAAGGTAATGGTCGTCTTCCGCGGCCGCGAGCAGTCCAGACCAGAAATTGGTGTGAAACTGTTGCAGCGAGTTAGCGAAGAAGTTGGCGATGCCGGAGTCGTGGAGTCAACCCCATCCATTGACGGAAGAAACATGGTCATGGTGATTGGACCAACAAAAAACAAGGCAGAGGCAAGAGCCGAAGCAAAGCGCTCACAACCAAAGAGTGACGCGCAGGTGACTAAGGAATAAGGAGAGATCATGCCGAAGATGAAGACCCACTCGGGCGCCAAGAAGCGTTTTCGCGTAACTGGCAGCGGCAAGATTATGAAGCAGCAGATCAACATGCGCCACAACCTGGAGCACAAGAGCTCACGCAGGACACGTCGCCTGAATCAAGATCAATTGGTTTCGCCAGCAGATTACAAGAAGCTCAAGAAGCAGCTTGGTTTCTAGGTAGAGGAGAGAAGAAATGGCAAGAGTAAAAAACGCTGTCAATGCTCTAAAGAAGCGCCGCGTAGCTCTCGAGCGCGCACACGGTTACCGTGGTCAGCGCTCCAGGCTCTACCGCATGGCCAAGCAGCAGATTCTGCACTCGCTGGTTTATGCATACAACGACCGTCGCAAGCGCAAGGGTGACTTCCGCAGACTGTGGATTTCCCGTATCAATGCTGCTGCTCGTCTAAATGGAATGACCTACAACCGCTTCATCCAGGGCCTAGCGCTGGCTGGAATTGAAGTTGACCGTCGCATTCTCGCGGACATGGCTGTGCACGACCCAAAGGCATTTGCAGCAATCGTTGCCAGTGCTAAGGCTGCGCTTCCAAAAGATGTGAACGCAAAAAAGGTTAGCTAGTGATTACTGACCCCGGTTCATCCAGGGTCAAGGCGGTAACACGCCTTACACAAAAAGATGCCCGGCAAGAAACCGGGCTCTTTTTGTTGGAGGGGCCGCAGGGACTCAAGGAGTTGACCCAGTATCCAGAGATAGTGCATGAAGTCTTTGTCACTGAAGCTGCTGCTCAGCGGTATGCGCAGCAGCTGGATTCTCTGAGAGTGCAGAAGTGCTCAATCGAGGTTGTCTCGGACAAAGTCATGGAGAAGCTCTCCGAGACGATAACCCCGCAAGGCGTTGTTGCTGTGGTGCATCAGCAGCACGTCAACCTAGCGGATGTCCTTGACAGCACCCCAAGGCTCTTAGCGGTGCTCGACCGAATTCAAGACCCTGGCAATGCTGGCACGATCCTTCGGGCGGCCGATGCTGCCGGAGTTGATGGCGTGCTTTTCTCATCAGAGTCCGTTGATGTCTATAACGGCAAAGTCGTTAGGTCGACCGCGGGGAGTTTGCTGCATGTGCCGGTGGCAACAGGGTTGAGCCTTCCAGAGGCAATTGCCCACCTGCGCGAGAGAGGACTGCAAGTCCTGATCGCCGATGCAGGAGGAACTCCAATAACTCAACTCAGCCAGGAGTTCCTAGCCAAATCAACTGCCTGGGTGTTTGGAAATGAGGCAGGGGGAGTCGACCCTCAGCTTGCAAGCTTGGCCGATCAAGTCGTATCAATACCTATTTATGGGTCGGCTGAGTCCCTCAATCTGGCAACGGCAGCTTCGATATGCCTCTACACCAGCGCCTTCGCTCAGCAGTCTGCTCGCTAAACTTGTCCAGATGGCGGTCACTAATAAAGAGGTAAGCGAGGCATTGGCGTCCTCGCAAGCAAGCCTTCGTTCTATTTCAACCGCCCAAGAGCTCAGGGCTGCCAAGAGTGCACTGGTGGGCGAGAATTCACCACTTAGTCAGCTTTACTCACAAATCAAGTCTTTACCCGCAGACCAAAGGGCAGAAGCGGGAAAACTGGTAGGTGGAGCTAAGGCGCAATTCGAAGAAGAATTTCACGCCAAGGAAGCGGAGCTCGAAAAGATTGCACGCACAGAACAACTTTCGCAGGAGCGAGTTGACCTCACCGCCGCTGGTTCTGTAATTCCACACGGCGCTCGCCATCCACTTTCTTTGTTGATGGATCAAATCGGGGATGTGTTCATTGGAATGGGCTGGGAAATTGCTGATGGCCCAGAGCTTGAAAATGAATGGTTCAACTTTGATGCTCTCAACTTCCATCCAGATCACCCAGCACGGGCAATGCAAGATACCTTCTTTGTTGCTCCAGTTGAAAATCATTTATTGCTCAGAACCCACACTTCGCCAGTTCAAGTTAGGTCGCTGCTTGAAAGAGATTTGCCGGTTTATGTGTTGTGTCCAGGTCGAGTATTTAGAACAGATGAATTGGATGCCACGCATACTCCGGTCTTTCATCAGGTTGAGGGATTAGCCGTTGACAAAGGTTTGACAATGGCAGATCTGCGCGGCACCCTTGAACACTTTGCTCGTGTCATGTTTGGCGAGGAAGCAAAAATTAGACTGCGTCCAAGCTTCTTCCCCTTCACTGAACCATCAGCTGAACTCGATGTTTGGCACCCAGGTGCCAAGGGAGGCGCCCGTTGGGTTGAGTGGGGCGGTTGCGGAATGGTGAATCCCAATGTCTTGAAAGCTGCTGGCATTGACCCAGATGTTTACTCCGGCTTTGCCTTCGGAATGGGTATCGAAAGAACCCTGATGTTCCGCAACGGCGTGACTGATATGCACGACATGGTTGAGGCAGACATTAGATTCTCACGACAATTTGGGTCGGTGATCTAATGAAGGTTCCACTAAGTTGGCTGGCCGAATATGTCGAGCTAGTAGAAAACAATCCAAAGTCTGTAATGGACCAATTGGTAAGGGTTGGAATCGAGGAAGAATCCGCAATCGGTGGAGACATTTCCGGACCGGTTGTGGTTGGTCAGGTTTTAGAGTTTGTTGAAGAACCGCAGTCAAACGGCAAGACCATTCGCTGGTGCCAGGTGCAAGTTGCACAGGATGGTCCGGAATCGGTCAGAGGAATTGTCTGCGGAGCCAGAAACTTTGAGGTTGGGGACAAGGTAGTAGTTTCACTACCCGGCGCTGTTCTTCCAGGCGGTTTCGCGATTAGTGCCAGAAAAACTTATGGCCATGTCTCTGACGGCATGATTGCTTCTGCTCGAGAGCTTGGAATGGGCGATGACCACGCAGGAATCCTTCGACTGCATGAAATTGACATTGATGCTGAGGTTGGAACTGATGCAATCGTCTTGCTTGGTCTAGGGGAGTCGGCCGCGGAGGTAAATGTAACGCCAGACCGCGGCTACTGCTTATCAATTAGAGGAATAGCCCGCGAGTATTCTCACGCCACTGGAAAAAAGTTTAAAGACCCAGCATCGCTATGGAAGCCACTTACGGGTCAGGGGTTTGGACTCAAAATCACTGACTCTGCACCAATCCATGGCAATCCTGGCTGTTCGGGTTTTGCGCTGCTAGCCGTTGAAGGAATTGATGCGAAAGCACCTACTCCATCCTGGATGACAGCAAGACTCAAGTTGGCGGGAATGCGTTCAATTTCAATTGCTGTTGACATTACCAACTACGTAATGCTCGAGTTGGGTCAACCACTGCACGCATATGACCTCGACAAACTGACTGGGGGAATAACGGTTCGACGAGCAAATCCAAAGGAGGAAATTCTTACTCTGGACGGTAAGCAACGTCGCCTAGACGTCGAAGACTTGTTGATCTGCGATGATTCAGGACCGATTGGTCTTGCTGGAGTCATGGGTGGTGCAACCACAGAAGTATCCGAGGGCACCAGCAGAGTATTGCTTGAAGCAGCCGTGTTTGATCCAATTTCAATCGCGCGCACCGCTCGTCGTCACAAATTGCCTTCCGAGGCTTCCAAGCGATTTGAGCGCGGAGTGGATCCAGAAGTCAGCGCTATTGCAGCACATCGCGCGGCAAAATTGCTCGAAGAACTGGCGGGCGGAAAAATCTCAAAGCTTGGTGCTGATTACAAAACAAAGCTGGTTCCATCCGAAATTGAATTGCCGATTCACTATGCCAGCGAACTAATTGGATTTGAATACTCAGCCAAGCAAGTTACCCAGGCCCTCGAATTGATTGGCTGTGAAGTAAAGACAAAATCAAAGTCTTACTTGGTTACCCCGCCTAGCTGGCGACCAGATTTGAAACACAAGACTGACTTAGTTGAGGAGGTAGCTCGCCTAGTCGGTTACCACGAGATTCCATCTACCTTGCCAATTGCTCCGCCTGGTCGGGGACTAACCCGCAGTCAGAAATTAAGAAGAAGCATTCTGTCTAACTTGGTTGGCGGGGGAATGGTGGAAGTTCTCAACTATCCATTTGTTTCGCCGCAACAAAACAAGTACTTCTCTAAGCAATTTGGGGTGGAGCTAGAGAACCCACTACAAGGCGAGTATCCCGAACTAAGAAAAGAGTTGCTTCCTGGCCTGCTGCTGGCAGCTGCTAGAAACATTTCAAGGGGTTTGACCGATGTGGCAATTTTCGAAGAGGGAACTGTATTCCATCTAACATCTGGAAAGCCAGTGCTTGATCTTCCAGCTGGCAATCAAAGACCAAGTAAAGATGTCCTGCAAAAGCTGAATGATTCGATCCCTTCCCAACCTAGACATTTGGCTGGAGTATTTGTTGGTGACTGGGTTTCGGCATCGCCAACAAATCCAGCGATTGAAGCCGGATACCCACAAGCAATTTCAGCCCTTAGAAGTGCGCTGCAAGCTGTCGGATTGAGCTATCAGCTCGAACAAGTCGAGTTGGAAGGGCTTCATCCTGGTCGCTCAGCTCGAGTGCTGATTGGTGAAAACTCGGTTGGTATGGTTGGCGAGCTTCACCCAGATTTGGCGGATGACTTACACCTTCCACGAAGAGTCGGTGTTTTTGAAATTGACCTTGATCGAATTTACTCGCTCTCGCCATCGGTAATCGCAGCAACTGAAGTGATTGCAATGCCAGCTCTAACTCAGGATCTTTCACTTGTTGTTGCGGAAGCCGTTAGCGCGCAGGAAATTCAATTTGTATTGATGCAGTCGGCAGGAGAGCTTCTCGAGAGCCTTCGCTTGGTCGACGAGTATCAAGGAACGGGGATAGAGCCCGGTAAGAAGTCTCTGACTTTCTCAATGGTCTTTAGGGATAAAGAAAAAACCCTTACCCAGAATGAAGCAAATACCGTCAAACTTTCTGCCGTGCAGGCGTGTCAAGAAAAGTTTGGAGCAGAGCTTAGATCATGACCCGAAGAGTCGCGGTTGCTGGAGCTAGTGGTTACGTTGGCGGAGAGCTATTGCGCCTTATTGCCAATCACCCAGAATTAGAACTGGCTACGGTAACCGCTGGAGAAAATGCTGGGGAAAAACTCGGACAATTTCATCCGCACTTGAGCAAGTTTGCACATTTAGTCCTGGCAGAGACTTCCGCTCAATCGCTTGCAAATCATGATTTGGTATTTCTCGCTCTGCCGCACGGAAAAAGCGCTGAGGTAGCCAAACTACTGAGTGAGGAAACCCTGGTTATTGATTGCGGCGCAGATTTCAGATTGAGCTCCGCAACTGAGTGGCAAAAGTATTACGGTGGATCCCACGCCGGCACCTGGCCTTACGGAATGCCAGAGCTCACTCTGGCCGACGGTGGAAAAATGCGCGGAAGACTGCGTTCGGTAAAGAGAGTTGCTGTACCAGGCTGCAACGTCAGTGCCGTTACATTAGCGATTGCTCCAGCTTTGACTGCTGGTCTTATTGAGCCCGAGGATTTAGTTGCGACCCTTTCTGTTGGGACATCCGGTGCTGGTCGAAGCTCAACTATTGAATTATCGGCAAGTGCAATGGCTGGTAACGCAAGGGCGTATTCTGTGGCTGGTGCACACCGCCACATTCCAGAGATTCTTCAAAACGTTGAGGTTTCTGGTGGTCAGCCGGGGACAATTTCATTCAATCCAGTCTTGATTCCAATTTCACGAGGAATCATCTCCGTGGTGAACGCGAAACCAACTAGTCGCTTTTCAATTGAAACCATTCGCGAGGTATACCTAGACGCATATGGGGATGAGCCCTTTGTAGATTTCACCTCGGAGGAATTACCTGAAATCAAAGCGGTAGCGGGAGGAAATCGCGCACAGGTTTGGGTTGGTTTTGATCAAAGAGCTAACCGTGTCGTGTTTATAAGCGTGCTAGACAACTTGATGAAGGGAACAGCCGGCGCAGCCATTCAGAGTATGAATCTTGCTCTAGGGTTCCCTGAAGTTATGGGACTTACCGGTAATGGAGTAGCGCCTTGAGCGTAACTTTTCCAAGGGGATTCCTCGCCTCAGGAGCAGCAGCGGGACTCAAGTCAAGTGGCAATCTTGATGTGGCGCTGGTTGTGAATCAAGGTCCACAACTCTCAGCCAGCGCAGTCTTCACATCAAACCGCTGCAAGGCAAATCCGATTTTGTGGTCGATGGAGGCAGTTAAGGATCAGCAGGTAAAGGCAGTTATCCTAAATTCCGGGGGAGCGAACTGCTACACAGGACCACAGGGATTTCAAACCACGCACCAAAGTGCGGAGTTGGTTGCTTCGTTACTAGATTGCTCAGCGCAGGATGTACTTGTTTGCTCTACCGGCATCATTGGTGAGCAGCTGGATAGAGAGAAGCTTTTTGCTGGTATAAATGCCGCAAAGACACAGCTGTCAGAAAACGGTGGCGAGATGGCAGCACTTGCAATCATGACTACGGATTCGGTCCCAAAACTCTCACAGTTTGAATCACCCAGTGGCTGGCGAATCGGTGGCATGGCCAAAGGGGCCGGCATGCTGGCACCTGCCCTTGCAACCATGCTGGTGGTTATTACTACCGACGCAATTATTGAACCAACGGCTTTGGACACAGCCCTTCGTAAGGCAGTTCGAAAGAGTTTTGATCGACTTGATTCGGATGGAGCGACTTCGACAAACGATCAAGTGACCGTTCTTTCCTCGGGTGCCAGTGAAGTGATTGCTGACTCTGCTGAATTTGAAGCCTTGCTAGAGCAGGTTTGCTTAGATCTCGCAAGGCAGTTGATGTCAGATGCAGAAGGGGCGTCACACAACATCTATATAGAGGTTCGC
>CAZGNP010000016.1:0-16655 GCA_964527155.1 uncultured Aquiluna sp. | reverse complement strand
GCATGAGTTCCTGCATAACAGGAAAGTCTAATCAGCTGGCTTTTTGAACCTGCATGGCAGCCTTCACGGGGTTGCCATTGGAGTCAAGAGTCAAGGTAACTACCGCGGTGGCATTGGCCAGTGGGCTTTGGTCAAACACGTTGCCCTTGTCGTCCACTACCCAGAAGTCAGATGAGCGGTGAACAACTTCGTAACCACCAACCACTGAGTTGGTGACAGCGGATGCATTCTCAGCAACTGCGTAATAGCGCTTGCCGTCCACCCACATCTGGAACACCACGTTGTAAACCGAGCGGTTGGCAAAGTCGATATCCAAGAAGGCAGAAATACCAGTACCACCAAAGATTTCAATTGAGCTTGCTCTGAATCCAGCGGAGAGGAAGTCGGAGGATGCGTAAGAGTTGGTGTAGTAACCAGCCTGTGAAACATCTGTAGCAAGAATCGAAGAGAGTGAGAACTCGCTAAAGATTGGCTCTGGTGCAGCGACGGTTTCAGCTACTGGCGCTGCCACCTGCTCCACTGGAACAACCACCTGGACTGGCACCTCAACAACGACTTCTTCTTCAGTTGCTTCCTCTTCAACCAAAACCTCGGGCTCTTCAGCGGGCTGCGACTGGGTTGGTTCAGCTACCGGCGCTACTGGCTGTGCAAGGTTTGGAATGATGCCAACAGAAATTGCAAGAACAAGTAGGAATGCACCTGCTGCAGAAATATACTTGCCGCTCTCTGCCGCAGCCTTTCTGGCAGCGAGCGAAAGAATTTGACCAACCGAGAGTCCCGCGGTGTCGGCTTCTCCGATCAGTGCCTTCTTGAAAGCAGACCGTGCACGGAACAAAAGCTGTCTGGTTGCGTTTTCGCTCAGACCCATTTGAGCTGCAACAACATCGGTTGCCTTCTCTTCATAGATTGAAGCAATCAAAACTTCACGGTGCCTTGGCTGCAACTTAGCAAGTGCTAGTGCAACGATTGCTGCATCATCAGCACGCTCCATCGACTGCGATAGCTCAGGAGAATTTGCTGCCATTTCTGGCTGGTCTTCAAGTGGAGCGAAGCTTGCGCGTGAGTTGATGCGGATTACATCGAGGCAAAGCAGGCGCACCTTCCACTTCAAAAACTTCAATACTCCAAGCTCGCTATCGAGCTCAGGGAGTGTGGTCATTAGATATAGGAATGCATCCTGCACCACTTCCTCGACCTGGGAAGGGTTGACCAAAAAACGACGAGCGTGACGCTCTAGGTGTGGACGGAAACGAACATAGATGCTGGCAAAGTCAGCCGCGGTCCAGTCTTTTAGAACTGCCGGGGTGAGGGTGTCGGCGAAGTGCTCTTTGAATTCGGGTAGGCCAAACTCCTCGTCAGTCTCCTCATCCAGGAGCTGCTCGAGCGGATCTTCGCGGAACTCTTCTTTTTCAGCCATCGAGACCAATATACGGGCGGACTCCCTACTTGTTACGGGCAATTGCCTCGGTAGACTGCCCCCAAATGAAGATTTCGGTTATCGGACTTGGCTATTTAGGCGCCACCCACGCGGTTGCTATGGCCAAGCTTGGTCACAGCGTGATTGGAATCGATAAAGACCAGGCCAAGGTCGAAAGCCTAAGAAATGGCCAGATTCCCTTCTTTGAACCAGGTCTGTCGGATGCCCTAAAAGAGGTAATCAAAGAAGGCAAGGTTCAGTTTCAGACTTCCCACGATGAGAACTCTGCGAGCGCCGACTTGCATTTCCTCTGCGTTGGAACCCCACAAAGCCCAGACGGTTCGGCCAATACCTCTTATCTATACGCTGCAATCGAAGACCTAGCTCCATACCTATCTAATGCAGCTGTGGTGGTTGGCAAGTCAACCGTCCCGGTTGGCACGGCCCAGAGCCTGAAAGACAACCTGCAAGCCGCTGTCGGTTTTGAGCCGAGGCTGATTTGGAACCCAGAGTTTCTAAGAGAGGGCACCGCACTAGAGGACTCGCTCAAGCCAGATCGCATCGTAATCGGCTATTGGCAGAAAGAAGACTCCTTCCCGCTACTGGTTGCCTATGAAAAACTCATCCAAGCTGGCTCGCCAGTGGTTGAACTGGATGTTCCAACCGCCGAGCTGGTAAAGGTTGCTGCCAATGCATTCTTGGCAACCAAGGTCAGCTTCATCAACGCCATGGCAGAAGTTGCCGAGGTGGTTGGCGCTGATGCGGTAGCGCTCAGCAAAGCAATTGGTTATGACGAGCGAATTGGAAACAAGTTCCTTCGCTCGGGCATTGGCTTTGGTGGCGGCTGTCTTCCAAAAGACATCAGGGGTTTTATTGCCAGGGCTGAAGAGCTAGGAGTTGGTCAAGCACTTAGCTTCCTGAAAGAAATAGATGGCATCAATGAGCGCAGACGACAAAGAGTTGTTGAGCTGGCTAAGCAAGAGCTTGGAAACCTAAGCGGCAAGAAGATTACGGTATTGGGTATTTCATTCAAACCCAACAGCGATGATCTCAGGGAGTCTCCCGCGCTTGAGATTGCCAGGTCGCTTGCTAAGGCAGGAGCCGTTGTTACCGTTACCGATCCGAAGGCTCTGCACGGACTTACTGATTCAAACCTTTCACCACAAGCTGACACCCTTGCGGCACTCACCGGTGCTGAGCTGGTAATTCTGGGAACCGAGTGGGATGAATACAAACAGCTAAACCCCGCAGCCGCCAAGGCAAAGGTAACAAGTGCAACCGTGATTGACGGAAGAAATGTCTTGGACGTGGCAGCCTGGCAAGCAGCTGGCTGGCGAGTGTTGGCTCTTGGAAGAACCATTGACAATGACTGAGCTAAGACAGGTGTCGTTTGTGATGCCAGTGCTCAACGAAGAAAAATACTTAGAGACCGCTGTCAACTCGGTCCTCAAACAGCAGACACCAGGACTCTCGGAACTGATTCTCGCCCTTGGTCCATCAACAGATAAGACCAATCAAGTTGCTCAAGAACTTGCCAGCCGTCACAGCAATCTCCGACTAGTTCACTCTCCCACCGGCCTTACCTCCACCAGCTTGAATCTTGCAATTGCTGAAAGCCGATACGAAGTAATCATTCGTGTAGATGCGCACTCCGAACTGCCGGAAGGCTATGCGCTGCTGGCCGTAAAGATTTTGAATGACACCGGCGCTGCCAATGTTGGCGGACGCATGCTCGCGAAGGGAACCAGCAGTTTTCAAAGTGCCGTTGCCTTTGGCTATAACAATCGAATTGGACTTGGCGGTGGCAGCTATCACGTTGGTGGAGCAGCTGGCGTTGCTGACTCCGTCTATCTCGGCTGCTATCGAAAGAGCGTCTTGATTGAACTCGGTGGATTTTCTGAAACCTGGGTAAGGGCGCAGGACTGGGAACTCAACCAAAGAATCACAAAAGCTGGCTACCAGGTTTGGTTTGATCCAAGACTGGAAGTTGGTTATTACCCACGAAGAGACTGGCCATCACTAGCAAGACAGTTTTTCAAAACCGGCATCTGGCGCGGAGCGCTCACTAGAGACGATATTTCAAATTCGCGCTTTCGCTATTGGATTCCGCCTCTGCTGGTAGCGGCCAGCTTCCTGGGCTTTCCTCTATATCTATACCTACTAGCGATTGCCTTCTACTCAGCTGGCCAGACCACGCTGAGTTGGGCAGTGAGGCTTTGGCTGATTGTTGTGCTGCCAACCATGCACTTTTCGTGGGGAATTGGCTTTTGGGTGGGGCTTATCAGAGGCCGCAAATAAAGCGATGGTAAATTTCTCTAAATGAGTAATCGCGACGTAGTTATCTGTTCGTTCTATACCCCGGACGAGTATTACGGCAATCACGCCAAAGAGCTGCGAGAGCAGCTAACCAGTCTTGGAATTGCTCACGAACTTCTGCAAGTAGAGAAAAAAGCCGGCGAAGACTGGGCAGATGTCACTAGAAAAAAGATTGGCTTCATCAGAGACATCTGCCACAAACACCCGGACAAGATGGTGTTTTGGATTGACGTTGACTGCCGGATCTCTCACCTTCCCGATTACATTTCTAATTCCACCGCAGACCTGATCGGTTTCCAAAGATCCTTTGGTTCGCCCATGCAAATTGGCTACTCCCACCGCACTCGCTTCTGGGAGCCCAGCTTCTGGGGCATCAACACCACCCCGCAAGCCAGAAAACTGATTGAGGATGCCTACGCCCTTGAGCAGAAGGCAACGCTCAAGGCAACCGACGATTACTTCCTAGAGGAAGCATGGCGGGCAAATGCCAGAAACCTGACTTTCCAGATGATTCCAACCACTGAGATTTTGCGTGAGAGGGCAGTACTGGAAACCGGTCAGCGCCCACCATTTTTTAGTTTTGGCTCTTCCGGCAACGTCGCTGAGTTCAAAAACAAAGTCGTTCAGCACGGCACCAAGAAATCTCAAAGCACCAGAGGGAAACTGCTGGCTAAGGCAAAGCAGCTGGAAGGCATCCTGCCAAGAAATCTTCGCAATTCTCTGCGCCGAATTGCTGACACCACAGGTGTCACGAATGCGCTCACCAAAGAAAATGCCAAGGGAATTGATCCAATTCGCGGTAGACACCTTGGCAAGATTTTGTTTGAGGCCAAGCACGGTAATCGGGCTGAGTTTGAGAGTCTGAAATCTGATTTCTCTCTGAAGTATTTGCCTAATTATCTGGAGTCTTCAACCATTGAATCCGCTGAGGCATTTTTGCACTACGCAGAGCGAGATTCTAAGAAGATTTCTCTGATGTGGTGGGTGTACCCATACCCCGGCAACTTTGGTGACTGGCTATCACCGTTAGTGCTCTCTCACTACAGCAGCAGTGGAATAATCCACCAAGCCCCAACTGACCCCAGCCTGAAAAAACACATCGTTGGGCTTGGCTCCATCGGAAGATTTATCCGCGGAAACTCAGTGGTGCTGGGAACCGGTATTTCATCAGATGATCTAAATCTTCACCCAAAGGCCGACTACGTCTCGCTTCGCGGACCCCACAGCGCTAAGGCTCTGCAAGCAGCCGGTGGAAAGCTCATTGAATCGCACGGCGATCCAGGCCTGATTATGAGCGAAATCTTTCCGGTCAAACGCGGTGCAACCAACGGCAAGACTGCATTCGTTCGCCACTTTTCTCACTCGGCCATTCCCGTTCAGTTGCCATCACATGTTGATGAACTCTCAGTAATGATGTCAAGACCGAAAGACATTGAGGTGTTTGTCAGCACGCTTGCCCAATACGACAAAGTAATCACCTCTGCTATGCACGTCATGATTGTTTGTCAGTCGTATGGCATTCCCTGCGGACTTGTTACCTTCAAGGGCTTTGAAGACAACGTGCATGGAACTGGCATCAAGTATGAGGACTATGCGCTGGGGGCAGGCGTCGAGGTCATGAATCCTCAGCCCATTGATCTAGACCTAACCAAGATGAATTTGGACAACCTAATCAGAGATATCAAGGTCTCACAGGATAAGAAGCAGCAGGTCATTGGGCACGTCCGCCAAGCAGTCGCTAGATTTGAGAAATGAAGAAATTAGCCCAGGAGCTGTGGCAATCGGCTCGGCTACTGGTTCCAGCTAAATACCGCTATCCGCTGATTCTTCTGATTCTGATTGCAGCGGCAATTCCAGTCACCGAACTACTGGTCGCAAAACTATTCACAGATCTCGTGGTGAATGGTGCCGAAAAGGGTCTAGGCGAAATAATCGTCAATTTAGTTATCTTTGGTTTGCTGTTTGTCGCAACTCGTGTAGCGAACTACATTCAAAAAACCTACCGCGTTCGTTTTTTTGACAAGGCCTTTGGCGCTGACAAGCGAGAAAAGACTGCCCAGGGTGAAAGTTGGGAATGGGCAATGGCCCTGGAGCTTGTCAATGTCCTCAGCTTCATGCTGCAGGCCTTTGTGATTGCAGCTTTCCTATTTATCCTCAATCAAATAATGGGAGGAATTACTTTCCTCATCATCTTGATACTCCTTCAAGTGATGGGCAGATCCTTTGCTTTTCAACTCAAAACGCAGCGGGAATTTGTTGAAAAAAGAAGAGCCAAGGAAAACGTAACACCGGCCGAGCGATTGGGAAGCCGCATCAAGTCAGCAGAGTTCGTAACTTTGCTGGGTAGTTTCTTCATAGTCGCTCTGATGGTCTTGCTGGTTATCTTCAGCATCGAAGGCGTGGTTTCACTTTCCAGCACAATCGTCTTTTTCCTAGGACTAAGACTGATGAACACAACTTTCTCCTCGATTTCTTCAGCCTTGATGAGGTTTGCGAGAGCGAAGGCGAATAGCTTCTAATGAAGCTCACCATTGGGTTTTCGACGCTGGCGGAGCGGGTGTCAAACATACGCTTTCCTAGCAATGCCTATGAATATCTAGTGCTGGTTCAAAACCCCAATCAAGTTGATTTCAGCGCTCCAAAAGAGGCGACATTGATTGAAGTTGCTGGCAAGGGCGTTGCTAAAAGCCGAAACCAAGCAATCTTGAGCGCAAAGACCGACCTGTTGATTTTTGGCGACGACGACGTCGTTTTCCATCCTTCAGAACTTGAGAAAGCCGTTAAAAAGTTTGAAGAAAACCCAGAACTGGTGTTGCTGTTACTGGCAGCCAATGATGAGACTGGCAAACCCAGAAAGCAATATCCGACAAGTGAAAACAAGCTGACCCTCTTCAACTCAGCGCGTGCTGCCACCTATGAAATGATGATCAATGTTTCGAGAGTGAAGCAGCTGGAAATCAAATTTGATGAAAGATTCGGTGCGGGAGCTGATTTATACCTGGGTGATGAATACATATTCATTAGCGACCTAATCAGGGCTGGTGCAAGATGCGAGTTCGCACCCATCTTTGCAGCCACTCACCCAGCTGACAGCTCCGGTGAGCGCTGGGGAACGGCCATTGATCGCAAAGCACGAGCAGCAGTTTTTGAGAGAGTTTTCGGCCCATTAGCGCCGCTGGTCAGACTCGCTTTTGGCATTAGAAGAATTCGATTGCTCGGTGGCGTTCGGCAACTGATGCTTTTTGTATTCGGTCGCTAGTTAGCGAGTTCGCACTGTCTTTGAAAACGCTGGCACCGCGGAGCCATTGACGTAAATATCAACCGTGACATCGACCCCAACCGCTCGGGTTAGGCGATCAAATGCCTGGAAATCTTGAGTCACTGTCACTTTCTGCCAACGACCAGCAATTTTCCAACTAATGGTTGAGCCTGTATAGCCGCGGGCATAGACCACTATCTTTCCGTTGAAGGTACCGACGTTCAGCGTCTGACCAGGTTGCGGTGTCACGGTGCCGGCTTGCAGCGCAGTAACGGCTGACTTCATGTCGACCATTGGAATATTTTTGCGAATTACGTCACTAATCTTTGTGCCGGTTGATTTCATGACGCTGAGAATCTGCTCCGGGGTTCTGGTCGGGAAAGCCTGACGCAAAATCGCAAACGAACCCGCGACCACTGGGGCTGCTGCAGAAGTTCCGGATGACTGAATGTAGCTAAAAGTGTTCGCACTTCTGGCATAGTCAGGGGCCAAGAGCTCAACCTTGCTGGACATCGTTACATACCAACTGATCTCGTTCTTGTTGTTAACGGAAGCAACAGCAACTACATCTTTCAAGCAAGATGGGAAGACTGAGGTTGCAACTTCCAAAGTAGGCGTGTTACCAGCTGATGCAAATGGGATTACTCCCGCTTTGCGAAGATCCGTTAGCAAGGTCGCAAGTTCAGCAAGCTGAGGGTTTGTGTCACACTGAAGCCAGCTTCTTGGAATTTCAGTGAAGTAGCCGCCCCAGGACATCGAGAGAGCAACTATGTTCAGCGCCTCTCTTCTTTCCTTGATGTAGCGAAGCGCAGCCAGAATTCCATTCAAAGTCAAATCAACATTTGCCATCAAAATCTTGGCATCTGGTGCAACACCGCCAGGCGCTTCAGCCGTTGGATTTCCAGCCACCAAGCCAGCAACCATGTTGCCGTGATCTTCGTCAGTTAGGAAAATGCTTCCGATTTTTCTCTGCGATGCCGCGGCGGGACCAGACTGTTCTCTGGTGCCGTTGGGGCAGCGCAGTGAGGAAGTTGCTTCGACAAAGCAGTAACCATCAATGACTTTGTCTTTGAAGTAAGGGTGATCGAGGTTTAAGCCCTGGTCAATAATTGCAACCGTTGCACCAGCGCCTTTATAGCCAAGACTCCAAGCATGCGAGAGATTCACGGCATCATAAGCAGGCTCAACAACATTGGCACTGGCCTGCGTGGGAATTACTAGCAGAACTGCCAGCAAGAAAGCACTGATTCTCTTCATGCTAATTCCCTCCTTGAACCCGGTTTCTAATCAAACCCAGACTTACGAGTCTAAACTTTAGCCATGTCACAATCGTCAAAATATGCCGTGAAAAAGGCAGTAATTCCGGCAGCAGGTCTGGGGACACGGTTCTTACCCGCTACTAAAGCTCTGCCGAAGGAAATGCTCCCGATTGTCGATAAACCTGTAATTCAGTTCGTGGTTGAAGAAGCAGTTTCAGCTGGTCTTCAGGATTTACTCATGATTACGGGAAGAAACAAAAATGCGCTTGAAAATCACTTTGACCGAGTTGCCGAACTAGAGCAAGTACTTTCAGAAAAAGGTGACAAGAAAAGGCTCTTCTCAGTTCAAGAAAGCACCCAGCTCGCAGACATTCACTACACCAGACAGGGTGATCCGAAAGGTCTTGGCCACGCAGTACTCAGAGCCAAGAGCCACGTTGGTGAACACAGCTTTGCAGTTCTGCTCGGTGATGATGTCATTGATGCAAGAGACCCAATCCTCCCCCAGATGCTAAAGCTGCACGAGGAAACCGGCGACAACGTAGTTGCCCTAATGGAAGTTCCGATGAATCAGATTCACCTCTACGGCTGCGCCAAGGTATCGGAGCAGGCTGGTGATTCTGTGAAAATCAATCAGCTGATTGAAAAACCTTCTGAAAAAGAGGCCCCCTCAAACCTTGCTGTGATCGGCCGGTATGTGCTCAGACCAGAAATATTTGAGATCTTAGAAAATACGCCAGAAGGCAGAAACGGTGAAATTCAGCTGACCGATGCACTGCAATATGCCGCTGCTAACCCATCAGTGGCGGGTGGCGTGCGAGGAGTAATCTTCCGTGGCCGCCGCTATGACACAGGCGACAAGCTTGATTTTATAAAGGCAACTCTTCGGATGGCAGTTGATCGCGATGACATTGGCACTGAACTCCGAGGCTGGCTAAAGGACTTCTCTAAAGAGATTTAGTTCGCTTGCACTTTTCTGAGCAGTAGCGAACCTCATCCCAATTTTTAGCCCAAGATTTTCGCCAAACCATCTCTCGTCCGCAACGCGCACAAATCTTGCTTGGCAGATTCTCTTTTTTGACGCCCCGCATTATTCGTCAGAAGACTCAGTCGGAGTCGGTTCTGGTTCTGGCTCAACAATCTTCAGCGTGCTGCGAGGAAGATCCATCAGCTCCACCCAGGTATTGCCGACTGCCAGCTCAACTGTGCTACCGGTTTCGGTGGTCAGCTTGATGGGGCTCTTGATGCCACCCTTCGTCCAAACAGCCTTTAGGTAGTAACCGTCAGTAAAGATGTGAGCGACGCCAGTGTTATCAACCAGTTCTGCTTTTGGAATTGGTCCATACTTTGGATCCCTAAAGCTCAAATCGTGAGTGACTTCCAATACAACGATGTTCTTTGAAAAGATTTGCTCATCGTTTTGCTGATTGTGCTTCTTGCCATTTTGAGATCTCATCCAAACTGGCTCGCTCGATGCGCTCCACGGGAAGGCAGCGGTGCCAGGCTCCCAGGCAGAAAGTGTCTCTGGGTATTTCACGCTCAAGCTCAAAACTGGAACTCCTTGCGCAACAGCGGTTGGCGAATCGCCATAGCTGAACTGTGCGGGCGGGGCTGATTGCTGACTTGAATACATCTGCTGCAGCACCTGTGCCCTAAAGATTAGATTCCATGGCGCGACTCTGCTTGGCTCTCGGTAATAAGTCTCGTTATCTTGCTCGGTGTCTTCATCGCTCATTACAAGCCCGGTGTCACGAGCCGCATTCTTGAATGGTGCTTGACCACCGGAATAAACAAAAACACCACCAAACGGAGAAATCAAAAGTGGGTCGACGGGACGAACGGATCTAACTGGTCCAACATCAACTGGCATTCGAGAGTGCCAAACCGGCAGAAGCCTGGTCATGCCACCCTCAACTCGGGTGACAAAAACAATGTCCGCATCATTCAATGAAAGCTGTGGCTTACCACTGGCAGTGTTGTCGATCTTTGCCATAAGGGCAGGAAGGGTTAGGAAAGGATTAGTTCCCTCTTCATACAAAACACCAGTGAGCGGGGCAGCAACAAATACCGGCTCGGGAGGAGCTGTTTCGGTAGGTGTGGCGGTAGGTTCGGCTGCCCCTGCGGCACAGCCTGCCAGCAGTGATACTGCCAGCGCTGAAATCAAAAGTCTGCGCATTGCAGTTAGTTTAGAGAGCTAGGCCCCTGATTTAGCGGCTCTGGCGTCAATTTCCGCAACCAAATTCTCGACCATTTGCTTGATCTGGTCTCGAATTGGCCGAACCGATGCAACATCCTTACCGGCGGGATCATCCAGCTTCCAGTCCAGGTACTTCTTTCCAGGATAGAAAGGGCAGGCGTCGCCGCAGCCCATAGTGATGACATAGTCCGATGCTTTGACATCCTCGTCAGTCAACACCTTTGGCTTTTGATCTGAAATATCTATTCCAAGCTCAGCCATTGCCTCAACGGCAGATGGATTGATTTGATCGGCTGGCATGGTGCCTGAAGATCTGACCTCAACTCGATCTCCCGCCAAGGCAGTCAGGAAGCCCTGAGCCATTTGACTGCGTCCTGCGTTGTGAACGCAAACAAACATTACTGATGCCACCTTGCTCATTTGATTACCTTTCTAAACTGCGAGAAAACAATTAGCGCCAGTGCCAACCCCACAAACTGGGCGACTGCAAAATACAAAGCAGACTCGATAGCAATACCACTTGGTGCAGATGAGAAAATTCGACCGAAGGTCACTGCCGGGTTTGCAAAGGCAGTTGATGAAGTGAATAGGTGCCCGGCGAAAATCCAAAGAGCCACCGAACCTGCAACCAGTGAGCTTTTGTTTGATGCAACCAGCATCAGAATCAGCAGCACCAAACCTGCACTCGCCACACCTTCACCAACCATCGCCCCAAAACTGAAACGATCTACATCGCTAATTTGAAGAGGCTGCTCAAACATTGCGTTTGCAAGAAGTGCTCCCATTACGGCTCCAATGAATTGGGCCGAAATATAAACAAGGGCATCCTGAGCGGAGAGCTCTTTTCTGAACCAAAAAGCTAAGGTCACGATGGGATTGAAGTGAGCGCCAGATACTCCTGCCAAAGTGCTGATTGCAACAAATAGAACAGCGCCGACAGCGCCGGCAATCATCAGTAGAGCAAGCGGTGGCTGGGCACCAAGTTGGGAAACCATGAAGCCTGCCCCGATAACGGCTGCGACGATGCCGAGAGTGCCGATCAGCTCCGCCAGGAACTTGGCCTTCATTTAGCACCTCGCTTAGGGCTGAATCTATAGATGGACATCTATGAATAGTTTATAGATAATTGTCTATGTAAGAAGGTGAACAAATGGCAACCAAAATCGCTCTAGATATCTCTCAGTGTGCCCCGGCTCCTGGCCTTGAGCCGATGGCCCGCAGCCAAGCAACAGAGATTGCAGGGCTGCTCAAAGCGGTAGCAGATCCAACCAGACTGCAGATCCTCGCCCTGATTAGAAAAGGTGAGAACTCGAAAGCCTGCACCTGCGATCTCACCGGACCCCTGAACCTTTCGCAGCCCACCATCTCACACCACATGAAAAAACTCTCTGAAGTTGGACTGCTCAAAGCAGAGCGCAAGGGAACCTGGGTCTACTACTCAATCAACGAAAAACTCTGGAATCAGATTTCACAGCTCTTTGACTAAAGGAAGACAAATGGAAAAAACACAAATTGACATCACTGGAATGACCTGCGGTCACTGCGCTGCTTCAGTTACCAAGGAGCTTTCAACTGTCCACGGCATTCACGTGCTTGAGGTGAACCCTCAAACTGGCACGGCACTGGTCGAAGGCGAAGCCAACGAACAGGAACTGGTTGAGGCTATCGATCGCGCCGGCTACCAAGCCACAAAATTTGTGAAGGTAAATGACTAATCAACTAGAGCTTGAGATTGAGGGCATGACCTGCACAGCCTGTGCTCGCAGGGTAGAAAAATCTCTCAATCAGCTCCCGGGCGTTTCCGCCTATGTTGACTTTGCAACTGAGAAAGCTCACCTGACCCTCAACCAGGAGGTTGAATTACAGGAGCTAAAGAACGCTGTTGACTCCGCCGGCTACAAAGTCGGCGAGGGCAAGCCAGAGCTCAGTCGTCTGATGCCCAGAATTATCACCGGATCAGTTTTGTCAGCACTGGCAATTCTTTTCTCGATGGTGCCAGGCTTCCAATTTGCTGGAAGTCAGTATTTGGTTTGGCTGCTCGCAACCCCAGTTATCACTTACGTAACCTGGCCATTTCACTCAGCCGCAATCAAAAACCTGCGCAAGGGCGACACCACGATGGACACACTGGTTTCGCTCGGCTCATCAATTGCATATCTATTCAGCATCTATCTCGTTCTGCAAGGACACCCCCACCACTACTTTGAAGTTGCGGCGGTGGTTCCATCGGTAGTGCTAATTGGTCGCTATCTCGAAGTCAGAACCCGCCGAAGCGCAACCGATGCTGTTCGCTCGCTCCTGAATGCCATCCCGGAGAAGGCAACCAAAATCGAAAATGGTTCAAGGCGCGAAGTTCTAAGTGCTGAACTTGTAAAAGGCGACCGGGTGGCAGTGGCCGCCGGTCAAAGAATCCCAGCGGATTCACTTCTAATCAGCCAATACGCATCAGTCGACAACTCATCACTAACCGGCGAATCGCTTCCGGTTGAAGTCAAAAAGGGCGACCCGCTTGCGGCTGGAGCCAGCGTGCTTTCGGGAGAGATTGAAATTGAGGTGCAGGCTCCGGCCAAGGCTTCACGGCTTGCGCAGATTGCTGACCTAGTTCGAGAAGCAACGGCAACAAAAACTCAGCTAGCCTCACTTGCCGATCGCATCTCAAGTGTGTTTGTGCCAGCGGTAATCCTCATCGCACTCGGAACCTTCATTGCTTGGCTCCTTCTTACCGGTGATCAACTCAGAGCATTCGAAGCTGCAGTTGCTGTTTTAGTGATTGCCTGTCCATGCGCTCTTGGAATTGCAGTCCCAATGAGTCTGGTTGTAGCAACATCAATTGGAGCCAAAAAATCAGTGGTGATTAGAAACCCAGACTCACTCAGAGTGATGGCCAAAATCAAGCAAGTTGTCTTTGATAAAACCGGAACTCTGACAGATGGCAAGTTGGCGGTTGTCAAAGTTACCTCGATTGCTGGCGCCAGCGAAGAAAAAATACTGAGCTATGCCGGTGCAGTAGAAAAAGGATCAAAGCACCCAATTGCTCAAGCGCTAGCCGAGAAAAGCAACCTGGTCGCCCAGAACATCACTGAGACAGCGGGCCAGGGACTTAGCGGATTGGTTGAAGGTGAGAAGGTCTGGGTTGGTAGAGCAAGGCAAGTTGAGAACGAAACTGCTCTAAAGAACGCAATCCAATCGGCTGGACCCAATACTTTGGTGGTTGTCGAGTGGGATGGCAAAGCGCAAGGACTGTTAGAGCTCAGCGACAATCTTCGTGCTGGATCCGGTGAATCAATTAAAGAGCTCGCTTCTCACGGCATCGCTTCTGTGCTTTTGTCTGGCGACAACCAAGCACGAGCCGATTTTGTTTCGAAGCAGCTTGGCATCTCTGAAGCCATTGCTGGATACTCCCCCGAGCAAAAACTTGAATACCTTTCCAAGCAAACTATTCCAACAGCCATGGTTGGCGATGGAATCAATGATGTGGCGGCTTTGGCTCAGGCCGATATCGGAATTGCCATGGGCAGCGGCTCGCAGGCTGCGCAAGCCGCCAGTGATGTGACCATCTTGGATGATGATCCAAGGATGGTCCCGTTTGCTCTAAACCTTGGAAAAAAGACGTATCGCAACATCCTGCAAAACCTTGGCTGGGCCTTTGGCTACAACATCATCTTGATTCCAGTAGCAGCGCTGGGCCTTTTGAACCCCATGCTGGCGGGGCTTGCTATGGCCTTCTCCAGCGTTTCTGTAGTTGCTAACGCTCTCCGACTTACGTGGCAGGATTAGTAGGGAAATTAAAGGAGTTTCAAGTGGCTTCAGCTGCCGATGAAAAAAGAGTTCTAGACCTGGTACCAAACCAACTTCTAATCAATGGAAAATGGCAGGACTCAAGCGACAAAAAGACTTTTGATGTCACTGACCCAGCCACCGGCAAGGTCCTAAAGACCATTGCCGATGCTTCCTATGAAGACGGCCAGGCAGCCATGAAAGCCGCTCACGAAGCACAAGAAAACTGGGGCAGAACTGCTCCTAGAGTTCGAGCAGAGATCCTTCGAGCAGCCTTTGAAAAAGTAACCGCCATGGCAGATGACTTTGCGACTCTGATGTCAATGGAGATGGGAAAACCATTTGCCGAAGCTAAGGGTGAAGTTGCCTACGGAGCCGAATTCCTGCGTTGGTTCTCTGAAGAAGCTCCAAGAATTGATGGCCGCTACACCACAGCTCCCGATGGCAAAAACCGACTGATGGTTCTGAAGCGTCCAATTGGTCCAGCTCTTCTGATCACTCCCTGGAACTTCCCACTGGCAATGGCAACCAGAAAGATTGGACCAGCGATTGCAGCTGGCTGCACATCAATCCTGAAGCCAGCAGCACTAACACCACTCACCTCTCTGCTATTTGCAAAGGTTCTAATGGAGGTTGGTGTTCCAGCAGGTGTCATCAACGTTATTCAAACCACCAGAGTCCAGGATGTCACCGGCCCGCTGATCAAAGACGACAGGCTTAGAAAACTTTCCTTCACTGGCTCAACCCCAGTGGGAAGAAAGCTAATTGCTGACTCAGCCGAGAAAGTTCTAAAAGTCTCGATGGAACTTGGTGGCAATGCCCCGTTCCTAGTATTTGAAGATGCCGACATGGACAAGGCGGTGGAAGGAGCGATGCTGGCAAAGCTTCGCAACATGGGAGAAGCCTGCACCGCAGCCAACCGTTTCTTAGTTCATGAATCAGTAGCGGACGAGTTTGCAAAGAAGCTAACCGAACGCATGTCGAAGCTAAAAGTTGCAAGAGGGCTAGAAGAAGGCGCCAACATTGGCCCGCTGATTGACGAAAAGAGCCGCCAGGCTGTTCACGCTCTCGTTGTAGATGCCAAGAACAAGGGAGCGAAGCTGGTGCTTGGTGGGGAGATTCCATCCGGTGAAGGCTTCTTCTATCCCCCAACCATTTTGCAAAACGTACCCGAGGGCAGCGAGATTCTCTCGAATGAAATCTTTGGACCTGTTGCACCCATCTGCACCTTCAAGAACGAAGACGAAGCAGTCAAGATGGCCAACAACACCGAGTACGGACTGGTTGCCTACGCCTTCACCAAAGACCTCAACCGAGGACTGCGACTGGCAGAGCGCCTAGAGGTTGGAATGTTTGGACTAAACACCGGCCTTGTTTCAAACCCGGCTGGTCCATTTGGTGGAGTGAAGCAGTCAGGACTTGGTCGAGAAGGTAGTCACGAGGGCATCGAAGAATATCTCGAAACGGTTTACGTGGGTATCGCAGACCCAACTGCCTAGTTCATGAAAAAAGTTCTGCTGCTTCATGGCTGGACCAACAAGCGTCCCGAAGGTCACTGGCTGCGCCTAACCGCTGCGGAACTCAGAGCAAGAGGCCACCACGTTTGGTATCCACAGTTTCCCAATCCTGACAGACCGAACCCTGCTGAGTGGCAAGAGCTGCTTCGTCAAGAAAGCAACATGATGGACGAGACACCAGGGGTAGAGAAGATCGCAATTGCACACTCCCTTGGCACAACCAACTGGCTGTATGGAGCACTAAACAACATCTTCACAAATCCCTTTGATCGAGTGCTGCTTGTAGCACCGCCAGACCCAACCCTGACGGAAGACACCGACGGTATTGAGGGTGAGCCGCTAGATCTGAGTAATCCCCTGCTTGCTCCACAAGCCAGAAAGTGGGCAAAAGATCTGACCGTGATTGCCTCCAACAACGACAAGTGGTTGCCAAGGGGAATTCAAATATACGAAGAGCCACTGCAAACAAAGCCACTCGTATTTGAAAACGCCGGCCACTTCTCTTTGGATGATGGCTGGGGGCCATGGGCTGGATTGCTCAACTGGATTGACTCCGCGGACGATCAGGATCTCCTGATTCGCTAGCTGACTTCTCGAATTTCACCTGTCTCCGGATGGCGAGGATTGCGAGCTTTGTAAATCAGCCAAACCCAAAGCAAAAGCAAACCTGAGACAAAACCCATTAGGAATGTTCCAACAATTGCCAACTGCGGATTAGCAAGCAGCATCAAAGTCAAAAGAGCTGGTGACAATGCGCCCAGAATCTTTGAAGGCATCATCAGATAACCCTGCCGCTGACCAAACCGATCTGAACCAAAAAACAAAAGTGGCAGTGATCCCCTTATAAACGGATTCAAACCAACCCCAATGCCATGCAGCATTACGAACGGCAAAATTCCAGCAGGACCCAAAA
>CAZGNP010000015.1:0-16719 GCA_964527155.1 uncultured Aquiluna sp. | reverse complement strand
GGACAAACCGGAATTAGAGTTGTTCTAATCCAAAGCAATCAGCGAAAAGAGTTTTCTTTCTCGGGGCTACTCACTAATCAAGAAATCATTCCTCAACTTGCTGCAGTGATTCGGACTGCTCTTGAGGGGAACTCTTCAAAGGCAGCCGTTGCAATTGGAAGCACAGGCCTTACAAAAGCTCAGACAAGACCCGAACTGCTATTGGAACTTGTTTCTACTTGCGGAGTCGAGAAAATCTATTTGGCTCATGATTCGATTACGGGAATTCTCGGAAGTATTGGTCTTGAAGAGGGAACGATGACTGCGGTTGGTACTGGCGTCGTCACGCTTTCGGTCGGCTCTAAAAGTATCGCCAGAGTTGACGGTTGGGGAAATCTAATTGGAGACTGCGGATCTGCATATTGGATAGGAAGAGCGGGCTTAGAGCGGGGCATGAAAGGTCACGATGGTCGACTTGCTGAGACAAAGCTAACGGACATTCTTTGGGAAAATTTTTCCCATCCAGAGGAGGCTTACATTGTTTTGCAAGGAAGCGATGATCGAGTTTCTAGAATCGCATCTTTCGCTCGCAGGGTTATTGAATTAGCGCCTGAGGATACTGCAGCTATGGAGATAGTTACTGCCGCTGCGTACGAATTGGCTCTCTCGGCTTTTACAGCTGCTAGACGAGCTGGCCTCCTGGAGAGCACCCAGCCTCTTTTCAGTTGGGCAGGAAATGTAATGAGGGCTGAAGTTATCCGAGCAGAGTTTGAGCGGCAACTTCGTTTGCTGGTGCCGAATGCTGTCCTGATGCCCCCGAAGGGAGAACCCGTCGATGGCGTAACACTCCTGCCTAGCGTCCCAACAACCTCACCTTTATACGGGGAGATCAAGGTCGCCTCAATTTAGTACAACCCAGTACTTTGGCGGATTTGCGCCTGCTAGTGCCTGGTTTCACAGGAGTCACAATTTGATTACAAAACCCCCGAATGGGTTACAGGGAACCCAAAAAGCCCTAGATTTTGTATCGTTCCAAAAAATTAGGGCAAGGGAGCTCCAATTGAAGTCACCAACGGTTTTTGACGTGGCAGAGCGTGCCGGCGTCTCTAAGTCAACCGTTTCGCTGGTGAATCAAGACAGCCCATTGGTCAGCCCAGATACCAGACTCAGAGTTGAAACGGCAGCCAGGGAGCTCGGTTACGTTTACAACCGTGCCGCTGCAACTCTACGTAAACCAAAATCAGCCACCATTGGATTGGTGATCCCAAATCTCAGGAACAACTTTTTCGCAGAAGCAGTCATTGGTGTCGAGGAGTTTTTCAGGGCTGGTAGCAGTGCGGGTAATAAGACGCTATTTCTGAGCCACCACCTAGAGAGTCCGGAAAAATTAACTGATGCAGTTCGCTCAATGCTTGAATCCAGAGTTGATGGCTTAATCATTGTTCCAGCACTAAACATAGCGAGCAAAAACAATTTGCAAACGTTAGTTCAGGGGACACCCACAGTATTTCTATCTAGAAAACCTAACTTCAAGGCAACTTATGTTGGTCCAGACAACTTTGTTGCCGGCAAATCAGCTGCCCAGCACTTGATTGAACATGGCTATAAAGAACTAATTCTTATGGGTGGTAATTCAGGAAGCTCTGCATTTGATGAAAGAATGGAGGGAGTTCTTGCTGCGATAAATGAGAATCCAACAAAGAAAATAAAGTTCTCTGCATTGCAGTTCAGCCCGTCAAGATCTGAGGGCTTTACTCACACTCAAGATTTCATAAAAGCAAACCAAACTTTGCCAGCTGTGATTGCATACAACGACCTAGTGGCTACGGGAGTAATTAGTGCAGCAAGTGCCTCAGGACTGATTGCTGGAAAGGACTACGCGGTAGTTGGCGTGGATGATATAGAAGAGGCAAAGTTTCTGACACCACCACTGACAACAATCAACACCAAGCCCGTCCAAATTGGCAGACAAGCTGCAATCGAGCTGGAGAGATTAATCGAGAGCGGCAACAAGGGAAAGCCAATGACTGTGATTGTGCCTAATGAGCTAGTTGTCCGAGGCACCTGTGGTTGTAGCGAGGTGAGCTCAAAATGAGGTGGGGCTTAATTGGCGCCAGTGACATTGCGGAAACCAGGATCATTGAAGCCCTGCGATTGCGCGGCCATCAAGTAATCGGGGTAATGAGCTCGTCAAAAGAAAGAGCCGAAGCCTTTTCTTCACGCAATCAATTGGAACGTTCCACAAACTCCCTTGAAGAACTGCTCGATTGGGAGATCGACGCTGTCTACATTTCAACGACAAACGAGTTACATGCTTCGCAAGCGATTGCGGCCGCAAGAGCGGGCAAGCACGTTCTTTGCGAAAAGCCCCTTGCTATGAGTGCAGCCGATTGCTCAGAGATGATTAACCAAGCGAAGCTGAACAATGTTGTACTCGCTACCAATCACCATCTTCGGAATGCAGCCACTAACAAAGCAATCAAGCAAATAATCGCCAGTGGCCAAATTGGGAAGATTCACTCAATCCAAATAAATCATGCCGTCTCACTTCCTGAGCGGCTTCGAGGCTGGAGGCTAACCAATCCTGAAAAGGGTGCGGGGGTAGTTCTTGACATTACTGTTCACAATCTTGATTTAGTCCGTTTCTTGTTAGATGAAGATTTAATTTCCGTCTCAGCTGTGGTTTCAAACAGAGGCTTTAACATCAATGGCGTTGAGGATGAATCAATCTGTGTCTTTACTTCCGAGTCGGGGATAATTGTTTCAACTCATGAATCTTTCAATATTCAAAACTCTGTTCCAAGCATTGAAGTTTTTGGCTCCGAAGGAACAATTTTTGCAACTAAGACCCTCTCGCAAGATCCAGTTGGAAATGTTTATCTTCGAACAAAAGATGGTGAAAAGGAAATAGAAGTCGGCTTTAGAGAAAATCTATACACAGCCCTGTTGGAGAAATTTGAATTGGCAATTCAGTCCGGCGCCAAGCCAGCTTCTGATGGTGAAGATGGCATGAAAGCGGTGCTCGGAGCCCTGGCCGCGCTTCAGTCGGCATCAGAAAAGCGCGAAGTTCTGATTAAGGAGTTGAAGTGAGCCATAACACTACTTCGCCCATGAAGTTCGGACGCCATGTTCCCGTGCTTAGTGCGCAAAAAGCGGTGGAAAAGATTCCAAGTAACGCGATTGTCTCCATCAGCTCTTCCAGTGCCCTGGGATGCCCAGACTTTGTTTTGGCTGCACTTGGCAAGCGTTTTGAAGAAACATCTGAACCGAGAAACCTGACATTTATTAGCCCCATTGCAGCTGGTGACATGTATGGAGTTAAGGGAATCGATCATGTTTCTCAGGTCGGGCTTATCAGCAAGATCATGGCTGGCTCTTATCCCAGCGGACCGTCCTCCATGGAACCACCAAAGATTAGGCAACTGATCGACCAAAACCTTGTCCAGGCTTGGAACCTTCCAAGTGGAGTGCTCTTCCAGATGCATCGCGCTGGAGCGGCCAAGCAGCCGGGCGTCACAAGCAAGGTTGGGCTGGACACGTTCATTGACCCAAAGCGACAAGGCGGAGCGATGAACGACGTAACGCCAAGCGACTTTGTTTCACATCGTGCAGATGGCAACGAGGATTATTTGTTTTATCCAGCTATTCGTCCGGACGTAACTATTTTGCGCGCGACGACTGCAGATGAGCACGGCAACCTAACTTTTGAGCACGAGGGATCACCGCTTGGTGCTTTGGATCAGGCATATGCTGCTCACAATAATGGTGGGTATGTGATTGCTCAGGTCAAACGCGTCGTAAAGTTTGGCGACCTGCACCCCCGCGATGTTAGAGTTCCGGGCATTCTGATTGATGCAGTCGTGCTTGACCCGAATCAGCGTCAAACCACAATGACAGACTACGATCCAGCATTATCTGGAGACAAAGTTGAAAACCCAGTTATCCCAGCGCCCGAAAAGAATCTAGAAACTGCTATTTCAGTGCGCGCTGCTCAATTCCTGCAGCCTGGTTGGACTGTAAATCTTGGATTTGGAATCTCCGCCCTTGTTCCCTCAATACTGGCTGGCGAAGACATTGGCTCCAGCCTGACCTGGGTAATCGAACAAGGAGCTGTAGGAGGAACTCCTCTCACTGGCTTTGCATTCGGTTGCGCGAGAAACCCAGACGCAATTGTTCAAAGTGTCGATCAGTTCACTTTGCTTCAAGGCGGAGGATTCAACGCAGCTCTACTTTCTTTCCTAGAAGTAGATCAGCATGGCAATGTAAACGTTTCTCATTTGCCCAGTAGGACACATGTAACCGCTGGAGTGGGCGGATTCGCGGACATCGTTTCCAATGCGCCAATGCTGGTTTTCAGTGGCTACTTCAATGCCGGCAAAAAGGAATTGGCCCTAGATGGGTCGCAGCTGAAAATTGCAGTTGATGGAACTATTCCTAAGTTTGTTAAAGAAGTGTCGCAGGTAACTTTTAGTGGAGCTCGTGCACTTGAACTTGGACAAAAGGTTTACTACGTCACCGAACGCTGTGTGCTTGAGCTGAGAAAAGAAGGCCTAACTGTAATTGAAATTACTCAGGGTGTAGATCTACAAAAAGATGTGCTTGATAAAGCAGCCTTCCCTCTTAGGGTTAGCGAAAACCTAAAGACGGTCGGGTTCTTGACGAGTTACGAGGCACCCCATGTCTGATCACCTAATTTTTGAAACCAAAGGTCAGGTCGGCTACATCACCTTCAACCGACCCGAAAAACTCAATGTCCTAGACATCGCACTTCTTAAAGAACTCGACTCGCTTATCTTGCAAATGTACGAACGCGATGACTTGCGAGTTCTTGTTCTAACCGGTGCAGGAGAGAAAGCTTTCTCAGCGGGAGCAGACATCGAAGCCTTCTCAAAACAAGATCGCGAAACGGTCAGAGATCTTTGGGTTCCACTCGGGCACAGGGTTCTAGATGGATTGCAGCGAATTCCTCAAGTGACAATTGCGGCTCTGAATGGCTCTGCCTTTGGTGGTGGTTTAGAGCTAGCACTTGCTTGCGATCTCAGAGTCGCTGTCAGTGGCAAGCAGTTTGCCCTTCCTGAACTAGGGCTTGGAACTACCCCGGGTTGGGGCGGAACTTCAAGAATTGTTGACGCCGTTGGTCTTTCTCGTTCAAGGTATCTAATCCTGACCGGAACCCGCATTACCTCTGAACAAGCTTTGGAGTGGGGACTTATTCACGAAATTTATGATCAGTCAAATTTTGATGCCGGTCTGGGCCAGCTTCTAGAAAAAATCCTTAGCTCTTCACCAACTGCCCTGAAATTAGCGAAGAAACTCTTGAACGCAGGAGGAGAAGGCATTCAGTCAGAAATTCTCGAATCGCTGTCAGCCTCGGTTTCTGCTACTACTGACGATCTCCGCGAAGGGATTCAGGCTTTCAAAGAAAAACGTAAACCTAAATTCGGGGGGAACTAGAAATTGGAAAAGGTAAGACTCTTCAATTACCAACATCTCATTGATGGTAAATCAATCGAAAGTAAGAGTGGTGCACGTTTTGAGCGAATTAGCCCAGCTCACGATACAACTGTCGGCACCTATTCAGATGGTGCAGTTGAAGATGTTGATCTAGCAATTCAGTCCGCCAGACGAGCATTTGACTCTGGTGCCTGGCCAAAAATAAGCGGCGCTCAACGAGCTCGGCACCTTAGAAAAGTTGCTGAACTAATAGAGCGTGATTTGGAAAAAATTGCACTGATTGAAGTTTTGGAAAGCGGTAAGCCAATTTCGCAAGCTCGCGATGAAATCAAGTCCTCTGCCGAACTGTGGTATTACGCTGCGACCCTCTCACAACATTCCTACGGAGATGCTCACAATGCAATTGGTGAGGACTACCTCGGCATGGTCGTTCGTGAGCCAATTGGGGTAGTAGGTGTCATAACACCTTGGAATTTCCCATTCCTAATTGCCAGCCAAAAAATCCCTTTTGCAATTGCACTTGGCTGCACAGTAGTAGTGAAGCCGAGCCAACTGACATCTGGGACAACGGTCGTGATGGCCGAACTGGTTCGGGAAGCCGGTATTCCGGATGGAGTGATGAATGTAGTGACGGGCAAGGGCTCGGTTGGAGCCCGATTGGCAGAACACCCAGACGTTGACATGATCACGTTCACCGGTTCAACTCAAATTGGTAAAAAAGTAATGGCTGCTGCCGCGGGAACCGTAAAAAAGGTAGAGCTTGAACTGGGAGGGAAAAACCCTCAAATTGTCATGGCAGATGCAGATCTAGATTCTGCTGTAGACGCAGTGGTATTCGGTGTCTATTTCAATCAAGGTGAATGCTGCAATTCCGGTAGTCGAATTATTGTCCAGGACACCATCGCAGACGACTTTTTGGCCAGGGTTGTAAGCCGGTCCAAACAAGTCAAAGTCGGAGACCCTTTGGATCCAGATGTTCTAGTTGGGGCTATCGCTTCTGACGATCAGATGCAGACCATTGAAAGATATGTCCAAGAGGGTCTGCAATCAGGCGCCAAATTGGAACTAGGTGGCAACAAACTCCAAACTAACGCCGGCAGATATTTCGCACCAACAGTATTTGCTGGGGTGTCAGAAAACATGTCCATTGCCAAAGAGGAAATCTTCGGGCCTGTTTTATCAGTATTAAAATTCGCGGACTTGGACGATGCGGTACGTATCGCTAATTCAACGTTATTTGGTCTGTCATCGGGAATCTGGACTTCCAACGTTACTACGGCAATGAAGTTTGCCAAGGCTGTGCGCTCTGGAACCGTTTGGGTGAACTGCTGGATGGATGGATTTCCAGAAATGCCATTTGGTGGTTTTGGTGAGTCTGGAATCGGTCGTGAACTTGGAAGACAAGCAATTCAAGAGTTCACAGAGACCAAAACAATTGCTATTCACACGGGAACTCGCAGGATGTGGGTGAAGTAATGGCAAACAATTTCAAGCTGGACATCCCCAAAGACTTGCAGGTCGCTGCCAGCAATGCCATGGAAGTGGTTGATAGCAAGGTAAGAAACTTGGTGACTAATGATCCAGATTTCTTCCCAATGTTCACTGAAAAAGGCAAATGGCGCCACGGCAAAGAGGCCTGGACAAATTGGTGTGAAGGATTCTTGGCTGGCCAGATGTGGATATTGTCAAAACATCTTGATAAAGATTTTTGGCGCTCAAAAGCCGAGCATTACTCAAAGCATCTAGAGGAAAGAAAATTCGATACTCAAGTTCATGATTTAGGTTTCACGTTTTGGCACAGCTGGAGAACCTGGTATCTGACCACAGCAGATGAAAAAATAAACCAAGTTCTAATCCGCGCTGGAAAAACCATGGGGCTTAGATTCAATGAAAAAGCCGGATTCCTGCGATCGTTCTTGGCGGAGGACAGCACATTCATCGACATCATGATGAACGTCGGCATTGTCTTCTATGCAGCCATGGAAAGTGGCGATGAAGAACTACTAGCTAAAGCTCACACCCACACCATGCAGACCCGGCGATACATGGTCAGAGGAGACGGTTCAGCCGCGCACGAAGGAATTTTTGATCTCAAGACGGGGGAATTTCTAAGGCAAACAACGCAGCAAGGCTGGCGAAACGATTCATCCTGGGCCAGAGGACAAACCTGGGCTCTGTATGGTTTTGGAACTTGCTACGCCTTGACCGGAGAACCTAAGTATCTACAGACCGCTATTGCGTGCGCTGATTTCTATATTGAGCGCACCGGAGATCGTTTAGTGCCACCAAACGATTGGGAAGAAAAGAATCCCGTACAACCCTACGAGAGCTCAGCCGGTGCAATTGCAGCGAGCGGTCTTCTGCAATTGGCGAAATTGGTAGAAGACGAAGAAAAGGCAAAGCACTATGCGAATTACGCATTCAAAATCATTCAAAAGCTTTGCAGCAGCGAATTCCTATCTTCCAAAGCTGATGATTGGGAAGGCGTGCTAAAGCACGGAAGCTATCACGAGACCAAAAATCTTGGGGTCGACGAGAGCGTTATGTGGGGGGAGTACTTCTTCACTGAAGCGCTAGACAAAGTTTTAGGTGGGGATTGGCTTGCTACAAACAGATAAAAATAGAATCCGTCGCTTTAGCGAGCTGACGGCAAACAAAAGGAAAAAAGGAGAAGAAATAGTGAAGGTAAAATCTTTTGCAAAGTTCACTGCTATCTCTACGGCATCCCTTCTGCTTCTCTCTGCTTGTGCAGGGGGCGCTGAAGAGACACCAACCGACTCTGGAGCTGTTGCGGGCGAGGTAGAGGTATTTTCGTGGTGGACTTCGGGCTCTGAGGACGCTGCTCTTCAGGCCATTTTTGCCGCTGCGACAGGAGCTAACCCTGATGCAGAGTTCATCAACGCTGCCGTTGCAGGTGGTGCGGGCACGAATGCTAAGCAAGTTTTGGCAACAAGACTTGCTGGTGGAGACGTACCTGAAATCTGGCAGACCCACCCAGGTGGAGAGCTCGGAGACTATGTTTCTCAGGGCGTTGTTCTCAGCTTGAGCGATCTGTACGAATCAGAGGGCTGGTATGACGTAGTTCCAAAGGCACTCGTTGACTCAATGACCTATGACGGCGAGGTATACAGCGTTCTAACTGGTGTACACCGCGGAAACGTTATCTGGATCAACAAGAGCGTTATGGAAGCTGCTGGGGTTTCACTGTCTGGTGGAATTTCATGGGCACAGTTCGCTGAGGCAGCACAAGCAATGGCAGCAAACGGTGTAGCTCCAGTCTGCCTTGGAGACAAGGACATCTGGACTGCAGCTCAGCTGCTTGAAGCAATCATTGTTGGTGAAGTCGGTGCTTCCGGTTGGGACGCACTTCTTTCGGGCTCTAAGTCATGGGGCGACGCAGCAGTGCAGACTGCCGTGAAGAACTTCTTGACTGCCATGGAGTGGACCAACGAAGACCACAAGGCTTTGGGTTGGACCGATGCTGTAACCGGTCTTGCCAATGGCACTTGTGGAATGAACGTAATGGGTGACTGGGCCTACGGTGAGCTACTTGTCAAGCATGGCAAGGTAGACAGCCAGGACTTCACCTATGCATTCTTCGGAAATGCAGATGACTTCGTTACCGTTGGTGACTCATTCGTAGTCGGCAAGGGAAGCAACGAGGCCGGAGGTCTTGCATTTGCTAAGGCAATCATGGATCCAGAAGTCCAGATTGCTTTCAACAAGCTAAAGGGATCCTCACCTGTTCGTTCAGATGTTGACGTCAGCTCACTTGGTGTATACCAGCAGGCTGCCTCGAAGACTCTTTCGAGCGGAAACCAGACCCCATCACTAGTTCACGGCCAAGCTCTGGTAGCCGCAGCCGTTGGACAGGCTTACGCAGAGGCAGTAACTCTGTTGCAGGCTAACGGTGATGTCGCGGCGTTCTCCAAGGCCATGGACAACGCAATCGCAAACAACTAGAAATAATCGGAGTGGTGGGAATCTCTTAACCGAGATTCCCACCACACCAAACAGATAGGGGAGCAGTTAATGAGCCTTGAGAGCAAAACATCAAATAAACGATGGCGGCCAAAAGTAAATCATGCATTTTTATTGCTGCTCCCCAGCTTCCTAATTGTTTTTGTTTTTGTGTATATCTTCATCATGTACACAATCGGAGTTTCTTTCTCTGCGAATTGGCGTCCAGCAACGCAGGATTTCACGCCGAACGAAAATCTTCTTGAAATTTATGGGAATTTATTTTTGAACCCTAGATTCCAAGCTGATATCAGAAACTCTCTGATTTTTGCCGCACTCTTCCTTCTACTAACAGTCGTCGGAGGATTCATTTTGGCTGTGATGGTAAACAACATGCTCAGGACGAAAGCATTCTTCCGTGGCGTGTTTTTGTTGCCATATGCTCTGTCATTTATCGTGACCGGTGTGGTTTGGAGGTGGATCTTCAATCCAGAATCTGGAATAAACCTACTTTTGTACTATGCAGGCGTTTCGCAGGTTTATGAAGAGGTGACTGGCGAAGTTCTAAGACCTGAGTGGCTGACTTCAGCTGAGGTGGTTGGCGACATCAACACATTGTTGGTGCAAGCTTTTCCTCAATTCGAATTTATTCAAATTCAACTCGGTATTCCCCTCGCCCTTATTCCGGTGGTGCTCGCTTCATCTTGGCAGCTACTAGGTTTTGCGATGGCCATGTATTTGGCAGGGCTGGCCGCAATTCCGTCAGAGATTAGGGAAGCCTCTGAAGTCGATGGTGCGTCTGGATTCCGTTACCTTCGCTCGATAGCAATACCTATGCTGGCACCAATTACCGTGACAACTTTGGTCATTCTCACACACGTTGCTTTCAAGATGTTTGACCTGGTTTTTGCAATGAGTGGAAGCGGAATTGGTTTCGCAACTGACATGCCGGGAATTTTTGTCTATGAGTCAATGTATAAAGCCTTGCTCTTCAATCAAGGGGCCGCAGCATCAATAGTCATGCTGATTATTGTTCTGCTAATCGTTGTGCCCTATTTGGTGCGAACCAATAGACAGCGGAATCAGGAGGACTAGTCATGACTGATTTAGCAAAGACAAAAAAAGCTGGTGGCAAGAAGCAAAACCGAAAGTTGCGAGCTTCAAGAATTACCCAGCTAATAATTCTCATCCTTTTGTTGCCTATTTTTGTTGCACCGTTCTATGTGATGATCATGGCTTCTCTGAAGACTCCTGAGTTTGCCGATGTCACAACGATGTGGCTTCCACCTAGCCCACTTTCATTGAATGGGCTTGCTGAAGCTTGGGGCAAATTAGCGCCGAACTTTATCAACAGTTTCTTGATGGCGGTTCCTGCGACAATTATTTCGGCTTTGCTGGGATCCTTTAATGGCTATCTAATTTCAAAATTTACATTCCGAATGAGCAATCTGATGTTTACGCTCATGTTAGTTGGAATGTTTATCCCATATCAGTCAATTCTGATTCCGCTGGTTTCTTTCTTGCAGCTAATTGGTTTGTATGGAACCATCCCCGGCCTGATAGTTGTGCACGTCGTGTACGGAATTCCAATCACAACTTTGATTTTCCGAAATTACTACGTGGCTGTCCCCAAGGGCATTGTTGAAGCCGCAACAGTCGATGGAGCCGGAGTGCTTCGAACATACTGGAGCGTAATTCTGCCGGTATCGATCCCAGGCTTTGTAGTAGCTGGAATTTTTCAGTTCACAAACATCTGGAATGACTTCTTGTTTGCTGTTGTGACTATTCCAAGTCCATTTATTCAGCCAGTTACGGTTGCACTAAATAACCTTTCGGGTACCCAGACAGTCAACTGGAATGTCTTGATGGCAGGAGCGCTCATAGCAGCTCTCCCAACAGCTATTGCATACCTCACACTGGGTCGATTCTTTATTCAAGGACTAACAGCGGGGTCGGTGAAGTAATGAGCGCTACCCAGCCTGAAGTCATCCGGTGCGATGTTGCCGTGATTGGTTCGGGCATGGGCGGTGGAATGACCGCAAGAGCACTGGCAGAGCAGGGTCGTGAAGTATTCATATTCGAAAGAGGACAACGCCTACCTCGAGAAGCAGCTAACTGGGATGTAATGCATGTCTTTGGAAAAAGCAGCTACAAAAATGCCGAAGAATGGTTTGACAAGCGAGGGAAAAGATTTAAGCCTGGAGTCCACTACTACGTGGGCGGAAACACGAAGGTTTACGGTGCCTCATTACCGCGGTTTCGAGAATCGGATTTCAAGTTCTACATGACTGCAGACGGGCCCTCACCGGCTTGGCCATTTAGTTACGCAGATCTTGAACCTTACTATTTGCAGGCTGAGCAGGCCCTTGAGGTTCACGGCAGTCCTATCGCAGATCCAACAGAGCCTTGGCGAAGTGGCCCTTATCCCTATCCTGCAGTTCAACACGAACCGGCAGTTCAAGCTCTTTCAGACTCTTTCGCTAGGCAGAAATTACATCCATACCTGATGCCCATGGGAGTTGATGTAAAGCCGGGCGGCACGTGCATTCTCTGCAGAACCTGCGATGGTTTTCCCTGCAAACTTGGAGCGAAGAGAGATGCTGAAACAAGTGGTGTTGATGTTGCTTTAATGCACGGTGCCAAACTCTTTGAACGGACTTACATCGAAAAATTCGTTCATGATTCATCTGGTCGAACAGTTGTCGCAGCAATCGGGACATTAGCTAGCCAGCCGGTTCGAATTGAAGCCAACAAATTTGTACTCTCAGCTGGTGCCGCCAATTCCGCAGCTATCCTCTTGCGATCAAAGTCTGACAAGCATCCCGCTGGCCTAGCAAATTCAAGTGGGTTGGTTGGAAAAAATTGGATGGTTCATAATGCCACCTTTGTGATTGCCATGAATCCGTTCAAGAGAAATAAAACAAAATTTCAAAAGACCCTTGGTGTTAATGACTGGTACTTGCACGAAAATCCAAGCAAAAGACTCGGTAATGTTCAGATGCTTGGAAAAATCCAAGGTGAAATGATTCGCGGTATTTATCCAATAATTCCAAAGTGGCTTGCCAATTTCATAACTAATCATTCTGTGGATCTCTACCTTGAGTCAGAAGATACGCCAAGTTCAAAAAATCGAATAGAGCTAGACCCCAAAGGCAACATTTGTATTTTCTGGAAGCCAACAAACCTGTCAGCTCACAGAGCGCTGATTAGAAAAACCAGGTTGGCTCTCTGGCGGGCGGGTTTTCCATTTGTTTTTACTAAGACGATGGGGATAGAAACAAATTCCCACATGTGTGGAACGCTCGTTGCCGGTATCAATCCGCAGACTTCAGTTCTGGATAAGTTTTGTAAGGCTCATGACCTAGACAATTTATATGTAGTGGATGCTTCATTCTTCCCCTCTTCTGCCGCCATGAATCCGGCTCTTACCATTGCTGCTCAGGCCTTCCGGGTTGTTGATCGGGGCGGACTATGAGGAGAGCAGTAACGCTGGGAGAGACAATGGCACTCTTTCGCTCAAGTGAGATTGGGAGACTGGAAACTCAGTCCTCTGTGGCGCTAGGTTTTGGCGGTGCCGAGTCCAATGTCGCCATCGGCCTGGCTAGGTTTGGAATCGAAACAAGCTGGATTTCCAGGCTCGGGGACGATGCTTTGGGAAATTTGATTCGCGACGGTATTCGTGGCCAAGGCGTGAAATTGTTTGTTGAGCGAGATCCAAAGCATTCGACGGGTCTCATGGTTCGTGAAGTTTTGCGGCAAGGCCAGTCAAATGTTTTCTACTACCGCGCAAACTCAGCCGCAAGTCAAATGCAGCCAGAGCTGGTGGAGCGATTTGACTGGTCTGAGGTTGATCTATTCCACAGCTCGGGAATCACATCTGCTATTTCCAGCAGTGCAGCTCAAACGGTCCTCAAGGCTTTTCAGTTGGCTAAGAAGAGTGGCGCAACTTGTTCCCTAGACATCAACTTCAGAAGCAAATTAATTTCCCCAGCTGCGGCAGTTGAAAATCTACATAAACTCTTGGGGTTCCTCGATTACTTGTTTGGGTCAGAGGAAGAGATCTTGCTTTTGTCAAACGCAGGTGAAAATGCTTTCGACGTGGCAAAAAGACTCGCAAAGTCGCATAACTGCACCGTTGTAATCAAACTGGCTGAAAATGGTGCGATTGCAGTGACCGCGTCCGAAATTATTGAGCATGCTGGCAGGAAGGTCTCGCCGGTCGACTCTGTAGGCGCGGGGGACGCTTTTGTTGCTGCCTTCCTGGCATCGGTTTTGCAGGGAGAACCTCTAGTTAGGTGTCTTGAAGTGGCACATGAGTTTGGTGCAATGAGTGTGCTAGCTCCAGGTGACTGGGAGTCTCAACCGGATCCCAAAGACCTCTTCAGTGATTCGGGGGATGTTTCAAGATGACAACAAGCAAATCTCTGCAGAATGCCTCAAAGACACCGTGGACTAGGGAACGCGCAATCAAACTAGGTCAATGGCTTGTTGATTACGGTTCAAACAATAATTTGCCCATGGCTATCGCTGTCATTCTTGATGGTCAAAGAGTTTTTCAGTTTGCCCTGTCTGGAACATCTGCGGAAAATGACCTTTGGATTGAGAGAAAAAGGCGAACGGTCGAGCTAACAAAACTTAGCTCGCTTGAATATCGTCAAACAATGCTTCGATCCGGCATCAACGATTCTGAGCTACCACTGACAGATGGTGTTATGGCTTTCTGTGGGGGTGGCTATCCATTGTTTGATTCCAGTGGCTATCGCGGGGTTGCGATTGTCTCCGGCCTTCCTCACCTAAAAGACGATGAAGTCGTTTCCAAGGCAGTTGAAATTGCTTCATCCCAAGGAGACGATTCCTAATGACGGCAATTGACAAAATCATTCCAGTAGTTGTCGTAGACAACCCTGATCATGCTGTCGAATTAGCAAGACTTTATAAGTTAAGTGGTATCTCTTCCATAGAAATTACTCTTAGAACCCAGCGAGCAGTGGACTGCATCAAGGCCATCAAGGATGCCAATCTCGGTATGAGACTTGGGGTCGGGACCATTATCAACGCCTCCGAGGCTGCCACCGCATTAGAGCTCGAAGTTGATTTCTTGGTTTCTCCCGCAACCTCTCCGGATCTCTTGAAATTTGCTCAAGATGTTCAAGTGCCCATGTATTTGGGGTTTTCAACTGTTTCAGAGGCTTTGAGATTGGCCGAGGCTGGATTAGGAGTTGGGAAGTTTTTCCCAGCCGAAGCCGCGGGTGGGGCTGCTTTTGTTCAATCACTTGGTTCGGTTCTTCCTAAGTTTCAGGTCTTTCCAACGGGTGGTATTCAACTACCCAATTTGGCTCGTTACCTAAATCTTCCAAACGTTTTGCAAGTTGGTGGAACTTGGCTCGCACCAAAAGATCAAATTGCAAATGGCGAATGGACATCCATCGAGAAAGTAATAAAGGAAACTCAGCAGTATCTAGCAAGTTATGAAAGGAAATAAGAAGTGAAAGCGGAATACGATTACGTAATTGTAGGAGCCGGAGCGGCTGGCTGTGTTGTAGCAAATAGATTGAGTGAAGATGCTGAAAACTCCGTTCTTTTGCTGGAAGCTGGTGGAAAAGACTGGAATCCACTGATTCACATGCCAGTCGGATTTACGAAGCTAACCACTCCCGACGTGAACTGGGGATTTTCTACTGCACCTCAACCTCAGATGGACAACCGCGAAATGCATTATCCACAAGGCAGAACATTGGGTGGCAGCACGTCTATCAACGCCATGATCTACATTCGTGGTCACCGCAATGACTACCGGGAATGGGAAAGAAGGGGCAATGCTGGCTGGGGCTATGAGGGAGTTCTTCCGTATTTCAAGAAGTCTGAAAACAATGAACGTCTAAACAACGAATTTCATGGGATTGGCGGTGACATGAATGTCACGCAGCAGGTCCAAACCAACAAACTAACCAAAGCCTTCGTCCGTTCACTACAGGAGCTAGGCATACCGTTCAACCACGACGTCAATGGCGCAGAACAAGACGGCGTGACTTTCTATGACGTAACGATGCGCGATGCGAGAAGAGAGTCCTCCTCAACCGCGTTCCTCAGACCAGCTAGCCAGCGTCCAAATCTTGATGTCTCAACTCGCTCACAAGCAACCAAGTTGATTGTTGAAAATGGCAGGGCGGTGGGTTTGCAGTTCCTCAAGAAGGGGAAGCCTCAAACCGTTCGAGTCCGCAAAGAAGTCATTCTTTCGGGAGGTGCAGTCAACTCCCCAAGGCTCCTTCTGCTTTCAGGAATAGGCCCCGCTGACGAGCTGAGAAGACTTGGCATCGAGGTTGTTCATGATTTGCCAGGCGTTGGAAAAAACTTCCAAGATCACATGGACGTCTATCTAACTGCTGAGACTGCCCCTGTTAGTTACAACATGGAAGATCGGCCATTGAGGGCCATAAGGCACGGCATTCAGTACCTAGCTTTTAAAACTGGCCCGGTAACTGCCTGCGTGGCTGAGGCGGGAGCATTTGTTAGGTCGAGTGACAAGGTGGAAAATCCTGACATTCAAATTCACTGCCTACCTGCATACGTAATTGATCATGGCCGCATGAGGATTAAAGGTCACGGCGTAACGATTAACACCTGTAACCTTCGACCAAAGAGCATCGGTGAGGTAACTTTGCGTAGTGCAGATCCAACCGATCGACCACTTATCAATCCAAACTTCTGTGGCGATTCAGAGGGATACGACTGGAAAATCTCAATTGAGGGTTTCAAGTGGGGAAGAAAAATTCTGCAGGCTGAAGCTTTCAAGCCCTTTATCAAAAAGTCCTACCTACCGGATGATTCGGTACAAAGCGAAGAGCAAATCAGAAAATACATCAAGCAGTGGTCAAAGACTGATTACCACCCAGTCGGCTCCTGCACCATGGGCAATGACGAGATGGCAGTAGTTGACACTGAGTTGAAGGTGCGTGGCATCCAAGGACTTCGCGTCATTGATGCATCAATCATGCCGACGCTGATCTCTGGTAACACCCAGGCACCTTCAATCATGATTGGCGAAAAGGGAGCTGCAATCGTTCGAGCAGGAAAGCTGGTGTAAAAGAGGACAAAAACCCCAGCTTTTCTGCTCAAGAGGCAGCGGCGACAACAAGGAAATGCGAGCTTTGTAATACTTGCAGTTTTGGAAAAATTGTAAACACTTACAATTTCGGGGTTTATATACCCCCTAAATCAATCGTTTTCTAAGTGTTATCAAGATGTAACCGCTTACAGTATCAGTCTTGGCGGGTGAAAACTTATTCTTTTGTTGCGCCAAAGCACTTGGCGGGAAGTTGCTTTCGC
>CAZGNP010000014.1:0-17827 GCA_964527155.1 uncultured Aquiluna sp. | reverse complement strand
GTGGTTTTGACTTGTTGTTGAGGTGAACCATGAGTGAAAACGATCTAAGACTGGATGTCGCCGAAGTTGGCGAGCGAATCCTTGGCAGATGGGCAGATATCCGTCGCCACACCAGAAAAGTAATCATTGAGAACCAGCTGTTTAAGCCCGAAGGTGCTTCGATGGCTGAGCATCGTGAGTGGGTGCTTAGAGCACTCAAAACCCTGGTGAAGGAAAATGCAACTCAATATGGTTTTCCAGCAGAACTTGGCGGTCAAAGAACTCCCGGTGGATCACTGTCTAGCTTTGAAGAGCTGGTCTTTGGTGATGCCTCACTCCAAATTAAGTTTGGAGTGCAGTGGGGCCTGTTTGGTTCCGCAATCCTTTATTTAGGTACCGATTATCACCACAAAACTTTTTTGCCAGGAGCTACAAATCTTGACACCCCTGGCGCATTTGCGATGACTGAAACCGGTCACGGCTCTGATGTTGCTTCAATCGGAACAACTGCAACCTATGATCCAGCAACCAAAGAATTCATTATTCACACACCAGATCGACACAGCTACAAAGATTATTTGGGTAATGCTGCACTGCATGGTGAAGCAGCCGTTGTGTTTGCGCAGCTTCACACAAATGGAGAACACCACGGTGTGCATGCATTCTTTGTTCCAATTCGCAGAAATGGAAAACTGCTGCCAGGCGTTGGTGCTGAAGATGACGGACTTAAGGGCGGGCTAAACGGAATTGACAACGGAAGACTGTTCTTCAACCAGGTTAGAATTCCGAGAGCAAACCTTCTTAATCGGTATGCCGATGTAGCTGAAGACGGAACATATTCATCATCAATTGAGTCTCCGGGCCGAAGATTTTTCACGCAGCTTGGTGCTTTGGTGCAGGGAAGAGTGTCGCTAACAGGCGCTGTTACCAATGCACAAAAACTAGCTTTGGATATCGCGGTGCGATATTCACTAGCTAGAAAGCAGTTCCCAGGTGTTGACGGAAACGAAGTCACCATCATGGATTACCAGCGGCACCAACGTCGACTTCTGCCACTAATTGCTCGAACCTACGCTCAGATATTCACTCATCAGGAATTGCTTAACCAATTTCACGCGGTCTTCACGGGGGAAAACGACACCGAAGAATCCCGTTCAGATCTAGAGACTGTTTCAGCTGCCAGCAAGGCTTTGAGCACCTGGTATGCCTTGGACACCATTCAGCAGTGTCGAGAGGCCTGCGGCGGGCAGGGTTTTATGGCTCAGCACAGGCTTACCGGCCTGAGGGCAGATCTGGATGTTTATGTCACTTTTGAAGGCGACAACAACGTCATGTTGCAGCTTGTAGCAAAACGCTTGCTGTCTGATTACGCCAAGGCGTTTAAGTCACCTGACTTTGGAACTCTTGCTCAGTATGTGGCGGGGCAAGTAGGAGAGACTGCGATTAATCGCGGAGGCCTTCGCGGACTAGCGCAGTCCATCACCGACTTTGGCTCAACTGCCAGAGCGGTTGGGTATGTCAAAGACGAAGAACATCAGCACCAACTTCTAACGGATCGTGTTCACACAATGATTGCCTCAATCGCCAACAAACTAAAGGCAGCAGGAAGCGACAAGGAAAAGCAAGCCGAGCTGTTCAACCGCCACCAAAATGATCTGATCATTGCTGCGCGGGCTCATGGCGAACTAATTATGTGGGAGGCCTTCACCTCAGCACTTAAGACCATCAAAGACGCAGACTCTCTTAGGATTCTCACTTGGCTCAGAGACCTCTATGGCTTCAGCCTGCTGGAGGAAAATCTCGCTTGGTACTTAATCAACGGAAGACTCTCTGGAGCTCGCGCCGAAGCAATCACCGAATACATCGACAGCCGACTGCTACCAAGACTTCGACCACACGCTGAGAGCTTGGTTGATGCATTCCTACTTCCACCCGAGCTGGTTCGCACCACCCTGGCTAAGGATGAAAGAGAGCGTCAAATGAATCGTCAAACACTAGTGAGGAACTAATGAAGTCCCAGGACGTTTATTTCATTGATGGGGTCAGAACTCCGTTTGGCAAAGCGGGCGAAAAGGGAGTGTTCTGGAATACCAGAGCGGATGACCTATCGGTGAAAACAGTGATTGGTCTGTTGGAGCGCCACCCAGATTTACCAAGAGAAGCAATTGATGATGTTGCAATTGCCGCCGCGAATCAAAAGGGCGATCAAGGCCTGCAACTTGGAAGATCAGTAAGCATCCTGGCTGGACTGCCAACCACTGTGCCGGGGTATGCAATCGATAGATGGTGCGCAGGTGCTATGACTGCCGTGACAACCGTTGCCAGCGCAATTGGAATTGGCGCATATGACATCGCACTCGCTGGTGGCGTTGAACACATGGGCCACCACCCAATGGGCGACGGCATGGATCCAAATCCACGCTTCCTGGCCGAAAGGCTGGTTGATCCAGCCGCTTTGAACATGGGCAACACCGCCGAAAAGATTCACGACCGTTTCCCACACCTCACCAAAGAGCGCTCGGACATGCTGGGACTGGCAAGTCAGAAAAAGGCCGCCAAGGCATATGAAGAGGGCAAGATTCAACCCGATCTAATCCCCGTTAGCGCAGCCAGCGCCGAGGGCTTCAAGTTGGTAGTCCGAGACGAGCATCTTCGACCCGACTCCACCCTTGAAGGCATGCGCGATCTCAAGACACCCTTTCGCCCACACGGCAAAGTAACTGCCGGTAACGCATCGCCACTAACCGACGGCGCAACCATGTCTTTGATCGCTGGCGAAGCCGCGGTTAGGAAATATGGACTTAAGCCAAAAATGAAAATGGTCTCTTTCGCATTCGCTGGTGTTGAACCAGAAATCATGGGGATTGGTCCTATTCCTTCAACCGAGAAAGCGCTCGCCAAGGCTGGACTTTCGATAGGCGACATTGGACTCATCGAAATCAATGAGGCTTTTGCCATCCAGGTTCTCAGCTTCCTTGATCACTTTGGCATCGCTGATGATGATCCAAAAGTAAACAAGTACGGCGGTGCAATTGCATTGGGTCACCCACTTGCTGCCAGCGGTGTTCGTCTAATGATTCAACTAGCAAAGCAGTTTGAGGAAAACAAAGACGTTCGCTATGGCATGACAACGATGTGCGTAGGCCTCGGTATGGGCGGAACTGTTATCTGGGAAAACACTCAATACAGGGGCAAGTAATGGAAAAGTACGCACCACTGCTAGAGAGCGATGAAGTAATAACTCACTCATACGTCAACGATGTCAAGCTTGCATCAGGAAAAATTCTCGCCCTGATTACTTTGGATAACGGCAAGGATCACACCAGACCAAACACACTCGGACCCAAGACGCTGATTGAGTTTGCGGAAAAACTGGATGAGCTGAAAGAGCGCGCCGCCAAAAAAGAAATCCACGCGGTCGCTGTAACCGGTAAGCCATTCTTTCTCGCAGCCGGCGCGGACCTTTCACGCGTGCAAGAAATTCGCGAGCGAAAAATTGGGCGACTAATTGGTGAACTTGGACATTACTCGCTCGGCAAGCTCTCGGAGTTGGGAGTGCCTTCCTTTGTCTTTATAAATGGATTGGCACTAGGCGGTGGTCTAGAGATAGCGCTGAATGCCGACTATCGAACGATTAATAAAACAGCCCCAGCGGTAGCACTTCCGGAAGTTTTCATTGGCCTTATCCCAGGCTGGGGCGGCGCCTATCTTTTGCCTAATTTGATTGGAATCAAAAACGCATTGAAGGTAATTATTGAGAACCCGCTCAAACAAAATCGAACCCTCAGTGCCGACGATGTCTATGAGCTTGGCATCGCCGACGCCATCTTTGATTCAGCTAGGTACCTGGAGGACTCCCTCGCCTGGGCGGACAAGGTAATCAACGGCATGAAGGTCAAGCGCAAGCATGAGCCAAATGCCATTGAAAAGGCCACCATTTGGGGCCCAGCCGTCTCTATTGCCAGATCAATGGTCGAGGAAAAACTCGGCAAGGTTCCACTATCTCCATACAAAGCTCTCGACCTGCTGGCCGAGGCAAAGAGCGGAAGCAAGGAAGATGCATTTAGAAGAGAAGACGATGCAATTGAAGAACTCATCGCATCTGATCAGTTCCGCGCGTCTATCTATGCATTCAACCTGGTCCAGAAGCACGCCAAGAAACCAACCGGCGCACCCGATAAATCACTAGCGAAGAAGGTAACCAAGGTGGGTGTAATTGGGGCAGGCCTTATGGCTTCCCAGTTCGCACTGCTCTTCTTGAGAAGACTGCAGGTGCCAGTTGTCATCACAGACGTTTCACAAGAGCGAATCGATAAGGGAATTCAATACATCAAGGACGAGCTTCAAAAACTTGTTGATAAAGGAAGACTCTCTACGGATGACAGAAATAGATTTATTGGAAACCTTTCTGGCTCCTTGGATTATGCGGCATTTGCCAATTGCGACTGGGTGATAGAAGCCGTATTTGAAGAGCTAAAGATAAAGCAAGAAGTCTTTGCCAAACTTGAATCGATTGTTGCCCCAGAGTGCATCTTGGCAACCAACACCTCATCTCTTTCGGTTGATGCAATGGCAGCAAACCTAAAGCACCCAGAGCGTCTGGTCGGATTCCACTTCTTCAACCCCGTTGCAGTGATGCCGCTTTTGGAAGTAGTTAGAGCAAAAAAGAGCAGTGATGAGGCTGTAGCAACCGCCATGGAAGTTGCAAAGAATCTGAAGAAGACCGCAGTAATTACATCCGATTCAGCCGGTTTTGTTGTGAACAGACTGCTCGGTTATTTGCTGGGAGAAGCGATGCGCGCAGTTGATGAAGGCGCAAGTTTTGAAGAGGTAGCCAACGCGATAGCCCCGCTCGGACTTCCGATGAATCCGTTTGACTTGCTAGAGCTAGTTGGATTAAAAGTTGGAGCGCATGTCCTTGACTCCATGCACGCTTTTAACTCCGAGCGCTTCTATGCAAGTGCAAACCTTCACAAGCTTGCTGAGCACGGCAAACTGCTTGAGCGGGATGGCAAGGGCAAGATCAAGGGCTATGACAAGCAGGCCATTGCGATTGTTGCCGGTGGCACCACGCCAAGATCGGCCGGGGAAATCTTTGAAAGCCTGCAAATTGGTCTAGCCAGAGAAATCAAACTGATGCTGGATGAAAAGGTAGTTGGCACGGCTCAAGACATCGACCTTTGCATGATCATGGGAGCTGCCTGGCCATTCCACCTTGGCGGCATAACGCCATACCTAGATCGCTGCGGGGCAAGTCAGAAGGCTTTCGGCGGCACCTTCCACAGCCCAATGATTATTGGAGCAAGCGACTAAAAGGGCTTTGCTCCGATTTGACGCGAGATCTCCTCGGCAACTTCAATGTTGGCAACCGTGTCAGCTGCAGTGTGAACCGGGGACTCAACTCGGCCCTCTGCTACGTATTTTGCAAAGTAGTTCACCTGATAGCAAAGACCCTCGTGGCCCTGAATGGATGATTCATCTCGCCAGGATTGCTCTTTGAAATAAAGGTTCTTGTCGCGAAGCTTGATTCCGGATGGCACAAAGAATGGCTCATCAATCACCACCACTCCTTTTTCAAATGCGCAGCTGGCAGTAGTTGGGATGGTTGAAATACCAGATGAAATTAGCTGCGCTCGACCGCCATTGGCATACTCGAGGGTTGAGAAGGTTTCCATGTCGAGATCGTTTTCATCAACTTTCCCTGTTGCAATTAGATTTATCGGATTTCCCATGAACTGCTGGGCGATTGCAATTGGGTAGATGCCCATGTCATAGATGATGCCACCGCCACCTTTTGTCCAGAGTCTTGCGCTGTGGCTGTTATCGACGCAGAAGTTAGCTGACAGCAATCTGGGTTGCCCAAGTTCCCCATCTTCCAAAAGCTGGCGAATGATTGTCGATTGAGGCAAATACCTAGTCCACATAGCTTCCATGGCAAGCAGGTTTTTAGATTTGGCTAGTTCAAAAATTTGTCTAGCCTGCTCGGGGGAGTAGGTGATGGGTTTCTCAATCAGCACATGCTTTCCAGCGTTTAGTGCAAGCAGAGCGTGTTCAAAGTGATCTACCTGCCAGCTAGCGATGTAAACAGCATCAATAGTTTCTGATTCAACTAACTGGTTGTAATTTTCAAAGACTGATTCAATTGAATGCTTCTTTGCGAAATCTGCAGCGCGCTGAGTCGACCGAGACGCAACAGCTGTGAACTTTTGGTTTGTATTTTTTAGAGTTGTTTCAACCAGTGAATTTGCTATCTTTCCCGGTCCGATTACTCCCCATCGAAGTGAAGGAACAGAGTCAGAGGAAATGTGCTCAGGCTTTGGCAGGTGCATGGTTTGAGTTTAGAGAGGTATCCTGTAAGTAGCTAATAGGCGTAAATCAGGGACCAAAAATTACCAGCACCATCGCGCTCACTCAACCAATTCGCATCGCTTTTGATGCGAAGCAGCCTCGATATCGAGCTGGTCGCTGGCTTGCCTACCCGGGCCTCTTTGTCTTGATGGCTGGCGATGCGATCCGCTATTCAATCGGCTGGTGGGGCTGGGGCATTGTCATTGGCCTTGGAACAGTTGCCACCATCGCCTACCTAGTTGCTTTTGATGTGAGGCCAACCCTCAGAAGAATCCCAGAGCCGCTGGCACTGCTGGTTTTCTGGATGGGGCTGAGCTTGTTGTGGTCGCAGTATCGACCACAAACCATTTTGAGTTTCTCCTTGCAAATCGCGTCGGTTCTGTTTGCCCTTTTCTTGGCCAATCAGTTTGGTTGGCGGCAGCTGCTGAATCTTTTGAGCAACACCGTTCGATTTGTTCTAATCGCATCACTTGCTTTTGAGGTTTATGCTGCGATTACTGGACCAGTAGAACCGCTGTTTCCAAACTATGAGGGCGATCCGCCGGCTCCCGCTTATTTGTGGTCGCAGGGCAACCTATTTGAAGGGGAGAGAATTCAGGGCATAGTCGGTAATGCCAATCTGCTGGCTTTTGTTGCAGTTTTGGGATTGCTACTTTTTCTAATTGAATTTATTGTCACCGCCGGAAGCAAATTAATTCCTGCTCTCTCTTTTGTTCTGGCCCTGGCACTAGCTGTATTAGCCCAATCTGCTGGCATGTTCTTTGCTGGCTTGCTGGTTAGTTTTGCAGCGACAATTGCAATCATTGCCGAAGGAAAACCTTCGCCTATTCGTCACCGAATTTATCGGATCGCGTTAGCGCTGCTCGCTGTCATTGGTGTTGTGATTGCCGCATTCCGAGTTGAAATATTTGATTTTCTTGGTAAATCACCTGACGCATCAGGCAGATTCGATATCTGGCAAACCGTTTTTGCTTTAGTGATTGAAAAACCAATTGAAGGCTGGGGCTGGATTGGTTACTGGATTCCCGGCGTTGAACCATGGGAAGGCCTTATAGAAATTAATGGTGTTCCGATGTATCAGGCACACAATGCGCTACTGGATGTTTGGGTTCAGCTTGGAGTTGTTGGGCTAGCTGCCATGACCTGGCTTTTGTTGCAGAGTTTCATTAGGCTCTGGAGAATCGCAGTGCGCCACACTTCACCGCTTTACCTCTATCCGTTATTTATTTTCCTAGTCATCACTGCTCAATCGATAACCGAATCAAGATTGTTAATTGAAATCAGCTGGATCTTGCTTGTGCTGGTCAGCGTGAAATCCAGAGAGGGCTTCTCGGATCTAGAGCCCATGGGAACTTCCACCAAGCTCAGTAAATTAGCTCGATTTATAAAAAGAAGCGGCAAGAAGCTGAGAAAGCTAGCTTCTAAGGTTTAGCCCGCGTAATAAGAAAGAAGTGGCGTTAGAAACAGTGCGCCGACAATCAGCATCACTGGAACTAGACCCACCAGGACGGCAACTCCAAAAGCGTTCATTTGAACCTCCTAGTAAGAAGAACCTCATCCAGCCAGAACTAATTCCAGACACACCAGGGCGGTTTAGCGCTCTTCGGCTATTGAGTTTCCGCCATCTACAACGATTAGCTGGCCGGTTAGGTAGCTGGTAGCTGGGCTAGCCAGGAATGCGACCACCCTGCCAACCTCTTCGGCAGCCGCACTTCTACCGAGCGGAATCTTGGGTCCCTGACCCTTTTCCCAATCAGTTTGGTTCTCGGTTGCAATCCAGCCCGGAGCAACCGCGTTGACCGTAATCCCATGCGCTGCTTCATCCAGGGCAATTGATCTGGTGAGACCCATCAGGCCCGCCTTAGCGGCGGCGTAACCGGCCTCATTTTTCATTGCCATTAGCGGGCCAGTGACACTTGTGATGTTAACGATTCGACCTTTAGATGCACGCAGGTCCGGCAGTAATTTCTTTGTTAGCAAGAAGGCCGAGGTTAGGTTTCGAGAAATTGAAAACTCAAATGACTCTTTGGTCGAATTCTCAAGTGAATTACTCTCCCCCGTTGTTCCCATCGGCTGGGCAAGAGAAGACATTCCCGCATTGTTTATCAGCGCATACACCCTGCCAAATTTTTCTACTTCACCAACAAGTTTTTCAATTTCAGCTTCACTCATTAGATCGGCAGAAAAACCAACAGCATCGAATCCCTCATCAACTAGATCTTTTGCTCTTTCAAGACATCTTTCACTTTGTGAGGTGACAAACAGTTTTGCCCCCAGCTCACCAAGGGCGCGCGCAGTTGCATAGCCAATTGAGTTTTTAGCGCCAACTCCTGTTACTACTACCAATCGCCCCGAGAGATCAAGCCAGTCTGGATTTGTCATTGCTTTCCTAATTCTTTACTGGCGACTTCCATGCCCACCAAATCAGAGGGATTTGCAGCGGCAGACGAAGCCAAGCAATCAGCGCAATGTCGGGATTTGTGGTTAGTGCGTCAATCGCAAACCACCAGTTAGCTGGCCATACTGCCAGCAGCACTAGGACGGTAAAGAGCGGAGCCCACTTTTGTCTCAGCAGTAAACCAACTGCAGCCAAGATCTCTGCAACTCCAGAGACATAAACCAGCAGAATTGGTTCAGGTGCCCAGGTTGGAAGCAAAAACAAAAATGCTGCTGGATTTACCAGATGCAAAATTCCCGATGCAAGAAAAGCTGAGATAACGACCCAGCTACCGACTGAGCGTTTTATTTTTTCGCCAGCCAAAGTACGAATCCATCAAGCATGCTTCTTGGAACAACATAGAAAATAGTCTTCAAGACCCTGACGTCCCAGCTCACTGGATAGTGGGATCTTGGAATGCCGGCGGTTGAGGCTCGGAAGAGCGTGCTAACGGTCTTGTTGGGTCCAGGGGAGATCCTGTACATTCCACCCAGCCACTTGTTCAGGCCACGCATCACACCGTCGTATTCGCTGTAGGCGCGACCATCTTCCAGTAATCCAAAGGCAATCGATCCAAAGCCAGTTTTCGAAGTTCCTGGTTCAACTGTGACAACCGAGATGCCGAGGTGTCTAACCTCTTGTCTGAGTGCATTGGCAACGGCCTTTATGGCGTGCTTGGTTGCTGCATACCAACCAAGTCCCACCAGAGAAACGTGGGCAACCACCGAGGTTGTCATGACTATGCGACCGCTCTTTTGCTTGCGCATTTGTGGCAGGACAGCCTTGATGCATCTTTCAACACCAAAGACGTTTACCTCAAAAATCTCTCTAACCTGCTCAGAGGTTGTCTCTTCGACTGCCGAGAAATTACCAAAACCAGCATTAGCAACCAGCAAGTCAATGCGCTTTTGATCGCGAATGATTTTCTTGACTCCTGACTGAACGGATGAGTCACTGGTGACATCCATGGTTAGTGGGATGGCACCAAATTCAGCGGTGGCTTTTGCTGCTTTGGCATTTTTGTCAGCTGCGTAAACAACCCAACCTTTAGCAACAAGCTTCTTGGACAGCCCTAGGCCAAACCCCGAGCCTGCTCCGGTGATAAGTGCGACTTTAGACATTTAGACCGCCCTTCTAAAAATCAATGCTAGGGGGAACTGAGAGGCTGGTCCATGGCCAAGAGCGTTTCATGCCACAATGGAGCAATGACAAATCCAACCTCAGTAGCAACCCTGCACACCAACCACGGAGCAATCAAGGTAAACCTGTTTGGCCTACACGCTCCCAAGACCGTTGAAAACTTCGAGGGCCTAGCCACCGGCTCGATTGAGTGGAAGCACCCAAGAACCGGTGCTCCTCAAAATGGCCCTCTATATAACGGAGTTATTTTCCACCGCATCATTCCGGGCTTCATGATTCAAGGTGGCGACCCAACCGGCACCGGCATGGGTGGCCCTGGTTACCAGTTTGGTGATGAGATTCACCCAGAACTTAACTTCAATGAGCCCTACAAACTTGCAATGGCGAACGCAGGACCCGGCACCAACGGCAGCCAGTTCTTTATCACTGTTGCCCCAACGACTTGGCTGTATGGCAAGCACACCATCTTTGGTGAGGTTGTTGACGAAGTAAGCCGCAAGGTAGTTGACAAGCTTGCAGCAGTTGCAACTGGTGCGCAGGATCGCCCGCTGGATGATGTTGTAATTGAAACAATCACTATCGAAAAGGTTTAGTGGCACGCAGATTAGCTAGAGCGGCCGAGGCACCAATCACCTCGGCTCTTCTAATTGTCAATGTTCTGATCTGGCTGGGACAGATTTCCCCGCTTGGCTATTTGTTCACCAATCAGTTCTTCTTCGCACCGGTTCTCGCAATTGTTGAGCCTTGGCGCATGTTGACTGCTGGCTTCGTGCACGACTGGTCGGGTCCGATGCACATCCTGTTTAATTCCTATGCGATCTGGATCTTTGGTCGACAGCTGGAGCCGATGCTCGGTGCGCTGCGCTTTTTGTTTTTGTATTTGACCTCAATCGTTGGTGGATCTGTCGCCGTTTTGTGGCTATCAAATCCGCAAATCCCAACCGTTGGTGCATCAGGTGCTCTGTTTGGACTGATGGCCGCTTACTTTGTTGTGATTAGAACACTCGGAGGCAATGCATCGCAGCTGTTTATCCTGATAGCAATCAACTTCGCACTCGGATTTGTTGTCAGCGGGATCTCGTGGCAGGGTCACTTGGGTGGAATGGTGACTGGATTTGTAATCGCAGCAATTTACGCAGCAACCAGAAAGCCCAGCCAAAAACTATTGCAATTGGGTGGACTTGCTGTTGTTTGGGTAGTGATAGTTGTACTGACTCAATTCAGAGTCAGCCTTTGGCTCTAATTATTTCCAGCGAGTAGTCATGGAAAAGCCAATCATGGCAATTCCGAAACCAATCAGGATGTTCCAGTTGGAAAGATCGATTGGCGTTGCGCTGCCCAGTGGGTAGCGAGCTGACGAGATGTAGAAAACAAGAATCCAAAGAAGACCCAGCACCATGAAACCAAACATGGCTACCTTGTACCAGGTTGGATTTGCCTCTTCACCGTCAATGACAGGCTTGGCTGGCTTCGAACGCTTTTCTCTTGAATCAGACATGGGTAGAAGTTTATTACCCCAAATCCCCCTTTCAGAACCCAAGTAGGCTAATTCCCAGCATGGTAAAGATCCTGGTTCTAGATAATTACGACTCCTTCGTCTACACCCTCAATGGCTATCTTCAGCAGCTTGGGGCGGAGACTGAGGTTATTCGTAATGACTCAGTCAGCGAAGAAGAGCTACCTGCACTACTTGCTAAATATGACGCTGTTCTGATTTCCCCGGGCCCGGGAAATCCTGCAAGCGCAGGGCTTTCTATTCCAACCGTGAAATACGCACTCAAAACCGATTACCCGGTTTTCGGAGTTTGTCTTGGCCACCAGGCGATTGCAGAAGCGATGGGCGCAACCGTCACCAGTGCGCCAGAGCTGATGCACGGGAAGACGTCCAAGATCAATCATCAGAACTCACTAATCTTCGATGGAATTCACCAGGGCTTCACCGCCACCAGGTATCACTCGTTAGCTGTTGTTCGGGAAACCGTTCCTGAAGAACTTGAGATCACCGGTCAAACAGACAGCGGAGTGATTATGAGCCTTCAACACAAATCAAAACCTATCTATGGCGTGCAGTTTCATCCCGAGTCAGTGATGACTGAAGGCGGCTACATGATGCTGGCTAACTGGTTAGAAACCCTTGGGCTCAAGGGTGCCAAAGAGAAAGCTAAACAGCTTTCTCCCAGAATCTCCAAGTAGCTTTGAACAAACGATCGGGGCTCAAATTGAAAAACAGGCGACTTATCAAGATTGCAATCCTTGCATCATCTGTCGCCCTGCTCTCCTCCTGCACTTTTATCATCAATCAGGATTCCGCTGCAATGCATAACGACCACTCAATGGGCGAGATGATGAGCGGAAATGAAGCGATGTTTGCAGAAATGATGATCCCTCATCACCAGCAGGCAATCGTGATGTCTGAAATTGCGCTAGCTCGATCAGACAATCCAGAAGTGCGCGAATTGGCAAACAAAATAATCTCTGCTCAGTCCCAGGAAATTACACTCATGGAAAGCTGGGTTGACCAGATGAACCATGGCTCTCACGGCGGACACTCTATGTCGGGAATGGCTACCGAGGAGGAGCTGGCACAGCTTGACAGCCTTAGCTCGCCTGAATTTGATGAACTGTTTTTGAAGCTGATGATTGCTCACCATGAAGGTGCGCTAGATATGGTTCAGATGCTTGATGGAACAACAAATCCGGACGCGAAGAAGCTGGCCGAAGATATTGTTCGTGTTCAGCAGGAAGAAATTGACCTCATGAAGCAACTTCTGCAGCAACTTGGTAGCTAGCTACTGAACACACTCCACATAAAGAATGATGTTCTGTTTCTGCTTGGCTTCGCCTGGCGGGATTGACTGATCAATCACTACGTTGCCAGGGTTGCCATTACAGCTTGCGGCATTCTTTATTTCTACCGAGGTTGAGTAACCTACGGCTGGGTTAGTCATCAGGCTAATCGCCTCCGTCACAGCCAGGTTTCTGACATCTGGCACCGTCACCTTGCCGTTGGAAAGAATCAGATTCACAACACTTCCCTGTGGAAGTTTCGCTCCCGCCACCGGATCAGAGGTAATGACAACTCCCTCTTCAACCGTTGGTGATCCTGTGACAGTAATGGAACCAACCGTGAGACCGGCCTGTTCTATCATCGCAACCGCATTGGCTTCCTGCGTGCCGACCAGATTTGGCACCACTACTTCTGTTGCACCAGATGAAACGTAAACAGTAATTGGCGTCTTTGGAAGAACTAGCGTTCCAGCCTCTGGTTCTTGTCTGATAACAACTCCCGCTGGCACCGTATCGCTCTGTTCGTAGACCCTGAGAACTACTAGGTCTTGAGCGGTGAGCGCCTCCAGGGCATCTTCGTAGAGTGAGTTGGCAACGTTGGCGACAGTCACACCGTTACCGGATGGGTTGGTATTTGTGTTGGCTCCGATTGAGAACAACCAAAAGACCAGGCCAATCAGAATTACTGCAACACCGGTACCAAGTCCCCACAGCACACCAATACCCACCTTGTTGGAACTGATGCTGACCTGCTCCGACGGTGCAGTTTCGAATCCTTCCAGCAGTGCAGTGGGCAGGGATTCTGGTTTTTCCAGCAGCTCGGTGGCATCCACCTGCACCGGCTCAATCTGCGTCAGTGGCTTTGGTTGAGGTCTAGTGACAACAACGCCAGACTGAGCAGCCAGCAGGTGTTCGCGGAATTCTTCAGCTGATTGGAATCGCTCATCGCGGTCCTTCGCCATCGCACGCATGACAACGGCATTCAGCTCAGCTGTTACCTGCGGATTGAAGTCCGAGGGGTTGGGCGCCATTTCACTGACGTGTTGATAAGCAACAGAAACTGCGCTTTCTCCCTTGAAGGGCGGTCTGCCCGCTAGCAGTTCATAGAGAATTACACCGGTTGAGTAAAGATCTGTTCTGGCATCAACGGTTTCACCTCTCGCTTGCTCAGGCGAGAAATACTGAGCAGTTCCAACAATGCCGGCAGTGGCCGCTTGAGTTGCTGAGTTGTCAGAAACTGCCCTGGCAATGCCAAAGTCCATAACTTTGACCGCATCATTTTCAGAAATCATCACGTTGGCTGGTTTGATGTCGCGGTGAATTATTCCGGAGCGGTGTGATACCTCGAGTGCGCTGAGGATGCCAGTTACATACTTAATGGCCTTCTCGATATCAACTGAACCCGAATGAATAATCTCTCGGAGCAGCTTGCCCTTGACCAGCTCCATGATTATGAACGGTGTCTTGACCAGGTTGCCATTGGAGTCTGTAGTTTCTTCCTCACCCGCGTCGTAGATTCGAACAATGCTGGGGTGAGCCATCCGAGCACTCGCCTGCGCTTCACCACGGAACTTTTCTTCGAAGCTTGGGTCGTTGGCAAGATCTGATTTGAGCAGTTTGATTGCGACAGTTCTGCCAAGGCGGGTGTCGTAACCTTCGTAAACCTCAGCCATTCCGCCTCGGCCAACCAATGAACCAATGCGGTAGCGACCGGCAATAAGTCTTTCGTTATTTATCAAAACTGCTCTTTCTCTTCCCAAAGTTTATTTTCTGAATCTTGAGAATTGGCCAAGACTCGGTCACAGTCTTATTACCCATTACCAGCTCCTTCGGTTGGGGACGGAGTCTCGGTTGGGATCTCAGCTGGGATGTCCCCAAAGTCACCGACGTAGTAGGTGATGTCAATGATGCTGCCAGCTGGGATGGAACCGGTCGGCGCCACCGCATAAACGGTTCGAACTCTTGGGTCATCACCAGGAATTAGCTCACCTGGAATTGCATTGACCTCAAAACCAAGCTCAGTCAGTTTGGCTGTCACTTCTGATAAATCTTGGCCGATGATATCTGATCGCAGCAGCAAGACATTAGCCGGCTCTTCCGTTTCGGTTGGTTCTTCAGTCGGGGTTGGCTCAACGGTTTCGGTGCTGGTTGGTGTCGAAGTTGGTTCAATCTCTTGAGTGTTTGGCTCGGAAAGAATCGCGACCAACACCACAACTGTCACCAGCCCCAACAAGCCCAGCGTTGCAACCCACGGCCAGACCACTGGACCTCTTGGCAGCGGCGCGGTGTCAGTTGTAATCAGCTCGGTCATCGGATCAAGCGGCGGCTGAGTGATTGGTCTTGAAACACTGCCGCGCTTTTCTCGAAGTAGCGCTTCAGCTCTAATTGCAAGCGATGTTGCAGACTCTGGTCTTTGGTTGGGCTTTTTAGCCAGGCAGCTCAAAACCAGGTTCTGAACTCTTGGATCAATGCTGTCTGGCAGCGCTGGTGGCATCTCATTGATGTGCGCCATGGCGATGGCCATTTGGTTTTCACCGGTGAAGGGGCGCTTGCCACTGAGTGCTTCGTATGCAACTACGCCAAGTGAGTAGAGATCAGTTGAAGGAGTAGAGGCTTTACCGGTTGCCTGCTCTGGTGCAAGGTATTGAACTGTTCCCATCACTTGACCAGTTTTTGTTAGTGGCACCTGATCGCCCACTCTGGCAATACCAAAATCTGTTATCTTCACTCTGCCATCGGGCGTAATCAGCAGATTGCCAGGCTTGATGTCACGGTGAATTAATCCTCGGGCATGCGCGGCAGCGAGTGCTCGAGAAGTTTGAGCGATGATGTCCAGTACTTTGACATCACTTAGTCTTTTCTCTCTGTCAATTACGCGCGATAGTGATTCCCCCGGCACCAGCTCCATTACCAAGTAGGCGGAGTTGGAATCTTCACCGTAGTCATAGATGTTTGCAATTCCTTCATGCTCAACCAGCGCAGCAGACTTAGCTTCAGTTCGGAAGCGCTCCAAGAAGTTGGGATCGCTGAGGTATTCCTCTTTTAGGATCTTGATGGCAACCTGTCTTCTGATTAGCTCATCCTCTGCTTGCCAAACCTCACCCATGCCACCAATTGCGATTCGCAGTTGTAGGCGATAGCGGTTTCCATATAGTTGTCCGACGGCAGGCTTCATTTCAGAATCGCCTCCAGCACTGCTTTGGCAATTGGAGCAGCTATTTGATTGCCGGTTCCGCTCTGTCCTACCCCACCACCGTCTTCCACCACCACAGTCACAACTACCCTTGGCGCTTCAGCTGGTGCAAAGCCGGTAAACCAAAGGGTGTAGGGGTCATCGGGTCCGTTCTGGGCAGTGCCGGTTTTACCAGCAACTGCGATGCCCGCGATAGCAGCCCTCGTTGCAACACCAACCTCAACTGAGTCAACCATCATGCGAGTGAGGAACCCCGCGGTGGATCTGGAAATAGGTGAAGAGAAAACAATTGGTTCTGGTTGCGACAAAAGGTTTAGATTGCTCGCCACTACCGACTTAATCAGCTGCGGCTTCATCAAGACACCCTGATTAGCAATGGCCGAAGTAACCATGGCCATTTGCATCGGCGTCACCCTGATGTCGTATTGACCAAAGCCCGTCAGAGCAACCTCTGACTCTTCCAGCTCTTGCGGGTAGTTGCTAGCGGTAACGGTTAGTGGGATGTCAAAAGTTTGACCAAATCCCATCAGTTCCGCCTGAGCTCGAATGCGATCCTGACCGAGATTTACTGCCATCATCGCAAATGGAATGTTGCAAGAAAGCGTTAGTGCAGTTTCTAGGGTCACGAAACTCTTTGTTCCACACCTCTTACCACCAGAGTTGGTAATGGCAGTGGTGGTGCCGGGCAGAACATACTCGGTCATGTTGTCAAACCTGCTACCAACGGTGTAGCGGCCACTCTCCAGTGCAGCTGCAGTCACAACCAACTTGAAAATTGAACCAGGGAAATATAAATCACCAGCAATGGCTCGGTTGATTAGCGGCTGGTCGGGACTGTTAATGAACTTTTCGTAATTCTCATTTACTTCGCTGAGCTGGTGACTTGCCAAGAGGTTTGCATCAAAGGTTGGCTTCGAGACCATGGCGAGAATTCGACCGGTTGCGGGTTCCATGGCAACCACTGCACCCTTACGATCGCCCAGAGCATCCCAGGCTGCTCTTTGTGCATCCGGGTCTAGTGTGAGCTCAACAGCAGCGCCGGTAACCGGCGTTCCGTCCAATAGTGCATTGATCTGCTCAAAGAACTGAGCTGAGCTTTGGCCGGAGATGTAGCTGTTCATGGATCGTTCAATCCCGGTGGAGCCAGCAAAGATACTGAAGTAGCCGGTAACTGAGTTATAGATGACGCTTTCGTACTCGCGCAGGAAGCGGTATTCATCATTGACGGGCACCGAGGTGACGATTGGAACTCCCCCAACAATGATTGCTCCGCGCAGTGTTTTATAGGTCTCATAGGAAGCGCGAACGTTTCTGGCATCGGAGTAAAGCTCACTGGAGCGCAGAACCTGTATAGAAGTAGCGGTGGCAAACAGTGCGATAAACATCATGGTCAGAACCAGACCAACTCTTCTCACCTGCTTATTCACGCGGACTCCTCAGCGAAGAATCCGAGATGATCAGCAGCAGAGCAACAATCGACCAGTTAGCAAGCAGCGATGAGCCACCAGCTGCTAAAAATGGAGTTGTTAGACCTGTTAGCGGTAGTAGCCCCATCACTCCACCGGCAACCACGAACACCTGCAGCCCAATCACAAACGAAAGCCCAAGCGCTAGCAGTTTTGAAAAGTCATCCGGGTGTGAGTTGGCAACGCGAAGGCCTCTGTAAACCAGCAGTAAGTAAACCGCCAGAATCACAAAGATTCCAGCAAGTCCAAGCTCTTCTCCCAGCGCTGCAAAAATGAAATCACTTTCGGCAAGTGGTATCAGTTGAGGGAAACCACCACCCAGACCAGTTCCAATGACATCGCCATGCGCAATGCCAAAGATTGCCTGCACCAGCTGATAACTGCCACCTACTGCGTTGTAGTTTTCAAGTGAGAAAGGGTTAATCCAAGAATCAAATCGATTTCCAACATAATCAAACAGTCTCGATGCAACCAGCG
>CAZGNP010000013.1:0-20104 GCA_964527155.1 uncultured Aquiluna sp. | reverse complement strand
AAGAACAAGTAAAAGCACTTGAAGCATTTGGAATTGACCTAACCGCGCAAGCGCGGGCAGGAAAGCTAGATCCGGTAATCGGAAGAGACGCCGAGATTCGCAGGGTTAGCCAGGTGCTATCCAGAAGAACCAAGAACAACCCAGTGCTGATTGGTGAACCCGGTGTTGGAAAGACCGCCGTAGTTGAAGGCCTCGCTCAGCGCATCGTCGCAGGCGATGTGCCAGAGAGTCTCAAAGGAAAGACACTCATTTCTCTCGACCTTGGTGCGATGGTTGCGGGAAGTAAGTTCCGCGGAGAATTTGAAGAAAGACTCAAGGCAGTTCTGAAAGAAATTCAGGAAGCCGAGGGCAAAGTAATTACCTTTATCGATGAGCTGCACACCCTGGTCGGCGCTGGTGCTGCTGACGGATCCATGGATGCATCAAACATGCTCAAGCCCATGCTTGCTCGCGGAGAGCTCAGACTGATCGGTGCCACAACGCTTGATGAATACCGCGAAAGAATTGAAAAAGACAGCGCTCTTGAGCGCAGATTCCAACAGGTGTTTGTTGGTGAACCAAGTGTCGAAGACACGGTGGCCATCCTGCGTGGGCTCAAAGAGCGCTACGAAGCACACCACAAAGTAACCATCGCTGACAGTGCACTTGTTGCAGCTGCTCAACTTTCCAACCGCTACATCACTGGTCGTCAACTACCAGACAAGGCCATTGACCTAGTTGATGAGGCGGCGTCCAGACTGCGCATGGAGATTGATTCCGCTCCTGTAGAAATTGATGAGCTGAGAAGATCAGTTGATCGACTAAAGCTCGAAGAGCTTGCTCTAAAGAAAGAAAAAGACGAAGCATCCAAGCAAAGACTTGAAAAGCTGCAGGAGGACTTGTCAGAAAAGCAAGAGAAGCTGACTGCTCTGCAAACCCGCTGGGAAGCTGAACGCAGTGAATTAAACAAGATCGGTGAGCTAAAGACCAAGCTAGATGCAGCCAGGGTTGAAGCCGATAAAGCTCAACGCGAGGCAAACCTGGAGCTTGCATCAAGACTTCTATATGGCGAGATCCCGCAGCTTGAAAAGCAACTGAAGGCAGCCGAGAGTCAGGACGGCGAGAAGCGTGACCGCATGGTCGGAGAAATGGTTTCCGAAGACGAAATTGCTGCGGTTGTTTCTGCGTGGACCGGAATTCCAACCGGACGCCTGCTTGCCGGAGAGAGTCAAAAACTTCTACACCTTGAAAACGAACTTGGTAAGCGCTTGATTGGTCAAAAGCGTGCAGTCAAAGCAGTGAGTGATGCGGTTCGCCGCTCCAAGGCAGGCATCTCTGATCCTTCTAGACCAACCGGCTCTTTTATGTTTCTAGGACCAACTGGTGTTGGAAAGACAGAGCTAGCCAAGAGCCTTGCTCACTTTTTGTTTGATGACGAGAAATCAATGGTTCGCATTGACATGAGTGAGTATGGCGAAAAACATAGCGTTAGCCGACTGATTGGTGCTCCTCCGGGATACGTTGGTTATGACGAGGGTGGACAGCTGACCGAAGCAATCCGCCGCAGGCCATACTCGGTTGTATTGCTGGATGAAATTGAAAAGGCACACCCAGAAGTCTTCGACATTTTGCTGCAAGTTTTGGATGATGGCCGACTAACGGACGGCCAGGGAAGAACGGTTGATTTCAGAAACGTAATTCTGATTATGACCTCTAACCTTGGGTCACAATTCCTGATTGACTCAGAACTTAGTGATGACCAGAAGCGACAAGCAGTGATGGACATGGTTCGCGCTTCCTTCAAACCAGAATTCCTAAACCGACTAGATGACATCGTTTTGTTTGATGCACTAACCAAGGAAGAACTGGGTTCGATTGTTGATCTTCAAATTGACAGATTGATGGAAAGACTGGAACAGCGCAGGCTTTCGCTTGGTGTTACTCCGGGAGCGAGACTGTGGCTGGCAGAAAATGGTTATGACCCGGTTTATGGTGCAAGACCTCTGCGGAGACTGATGCAAAAAGAAATCGACGACAAGCTAGCCAACTTGTTGTTGGCGGGGGAAGTTGCTGATGGGTCTTTTGTTCGCGTCGATGTCGCGGCCGATGCATCAGGATTGCAGGTGACAGCGGATGACTCAGTTGCAAGCCAAGCAAGTTAGTCAGGCTCTTCGCAAACTCGCCAATAAAGAGGTAGCAAAGTCCCTCAGTTCATTCTTCAAGACTGGCAAAGGCGAGTATGGCGAAGGCGATAAGTTTCTTGGCATAAAGGTTCCCCAATCAAGAGATGTAGCCAAAAAGTATGCGGCTCTTCCTCTGAGTGAAGTTGCAGAACTAGCTAAGAGTGAGTATCACGAAGAGCGATTTACGGCTGTCGTCATCCTCGTAAATCAATTCAAGAGGCAAAAAACTGAATCAGACAAGAAAAAGTATTTTGATTTTTATTTGAAACTTATCAACTCTGGCACAGTCAACAACTGGGACCTTATTGACGTCTCTGCTCCGTATCTCGGTGCGTATTTGCTCGATAAGGGCGATGCCTTGGATTTTCTCCTCAAGCTTTCTAAAAGTAAAAATCTTTGGAATCAACGCGCCGCCATAATGCTGACTTGGCCTCTGATTCGCAAGGGAATGTTGCAACCAACGTTCACGATTACGGAGAAGTTTCTCAATCACCCCCATGACCTAATCCATAAAGCCTGTGGCTGGATGTTACGTGAAGCAGGCAAAAGAAGCATCAAGGAATTACGCGATTTTCTCAGTGCTCATGCCGAGACAATGCCAAGAACAATGCTCAGGTATGCGATAGAGAGAATGACGGAAACTGAAAGAAAGAAGTGGCTTAGTCAGTGAGCTGGCTGATAACAGGAACGTGATCGCTTGGCGCTTCACCCTTCCGCTCATCTCGTTCAATCGAACCAGATTCGATTCGCTCGGATAGCTCAGCAGAACTGAGTACAAAATCAATTCGCATTCCTTCATTTCTTGGAAAGCGCAAGTCCTGATAATCCCAATAGGTGTAACCAACTGGAACAAAGCCTCTGTGTAGATCTGAGTAACCGATTTGTTCAAATGCTGAAAAAGCTTCCCTTTCCGGTGGTGAGATGTGTGTTTCGAAGTAGGAAACATCAAACACATCGCTATCAAGCGGAGCAATGTTGAAATCACCCATCAGCGCAACCTGTCCTCCAGGGTGCTCTTCGACTAGTTCATTGGCATGTGATGCAAGTCGATCTAGAAACTCCAGCTTGTATTGCATGTGGGGATCGTCCAGTGCTCTGCCGTGGGGAACGTAAAGACTCCATAGCCTGACACCGTTGAAGGTAGCCCCGAGTGCTCTTGCTTCAGTAACTTCTTTGAATTGAGGTTGGTATGGGAACTCGGTCTCTACGTCCTCGGGCTCCAAGTCTGCTTTGTAGGCAAAAGCAACGCCATTCCATTGATTCAAACCGTGGGCGATGACCCTGTAGCCAATCTCTTCCAACCGGGTTACGGGAAACTGCTCCGGCTTGCATTTGATCTCCTGCATAGCCAAAACATCGACTTGGGTGCGCTGGAGAAACTGAACTATCCGCTCAGTTCTAGCTCTGGCCGAGTTGACGTTCCAGGTTGCGATTTGCACTTCTAAACTCTAACTATGACTTTCACCTCCCCAGACAAGCCACGACTGGTTGAACTGGTCAAGGAATTGGCGGTTGTTCACGGCAAGGTGACTTTGTCTTCGGGCATCGAGGCTGACTACTACGTGGATCTTCGACGGGCAACCCTTCATCATGAAGCAGCACCGCTAATTGGCAAAGTCATGCTCGACCTGATTGATTCGGCAAATCTCGGCCACATCGATGCAGTTGGTGGCCTAACAATGGGCGCCGATCCGGTAGCAACTGCAATTCTGCATCAAGCAGCTTTCCGCGGCAGAGTCCTGAACGCATTTGTTGTTAGAAAGCAAGCGAAGCAGCATGGAATGGGAAGACAGGTTGAGGGTCCTGATGTTGCAGGGAAAAATGTTGTTGTATTGGAAGACACTTCAACAACTGGTGCATCACCACTAACTGCAGCAGAAGCTTTACAAAATTCAGGTGCAAATGTTCTCGCTATTGCGACGGTAGTTGACAGAAATACCGGCGCTAAAGAGGCGATAGAATCTAAGGGTTTCAGGTATTACTCCGCAATAACTCTGAGTGACCTGGGTCTTTAGCGAACGAGGTTATTGTGCAGCGCAAGCTCGCGCCTTTTGTTTTTACGCAACTTTCATCAGTTGCATCTATCGTGTCAGGCTCAATGGTCTACATCGCGATTCCCTGGATTGCGCTTGAACTCTCAGGAAGCTCATCAACAGCTGGGTTGATTGTTGCAATCACAGCAATTCCTACTCTTTTGCTTGCACCATTCATAGGCTCCTTCATCGATAAATTTGGCCGCCGAAAAACAACTATTGCCGTTGAGATATTGGCGGGTGGGGTGGCGCTACTAGTTCCGATTGTTTCGGGGCTCTGGGAGCTAACTATTCCTGCGTTGATTGCAATTGGGATCATTCGCGCAATCATTGTTCCCGGTGGCGGAACGGCGCGAAAAGCACTTATTCCCGATGTAGCAGCACCAGCTGGCATGACGCTAGACCGCGCGAATTCCATTCACGAGGGGCTATTTGCTGCAGGGTTTGCCGCTGGGCCGGCGCTTGCAACATTCCTGATTGCACACATCGGTTCTGCAAATACTTTCTACGTAGTTGCCGGCTTCGCGATCTTGAGTGGCGTGGTGGCGACTTTCATAAAAGTTGAAGAGCAACATGACTCTGCCAAGGAAGACGAAAGCAATCTCTTTGTCTTTGCAGTTCAGGGATTCAAGGTGCTGTTTTCAAATCCAGCAATTTTGATAATGATGTCCGCCATCATGGCGCTAGCCCTTATCTACTTGCCAACTGAAATGGTGGTTTTGCCGGCATACTACTCATCCTTAGGGGACCCAGAAGGCCTCGGTGTTGCTATCTCAGCTGCAGCTCTGGCGTCAATTTTTGGAGCGTTGGGGTTTGAGCAAATTCACAAGCGACTTTCATACGCAAACATCTTGAGAATTGGAATTCTTGGCATCGGCCTCTCCATGGTCCCAATGAGCTTCTTGCCTGACCAGTGGATCATGGTTTTCTTTTTCTTCACTTTGGGTTTGGCTTGGGGGCCACTGTTGCCACTTCTAAACACAGTGATTCAAGAGAGAATCCCAGCAGACAAGCGAGGCAGGGTCTTTGCTCTTGAGATGACGGTTTGGAACGCGGGACCACTGATCTCGATGGTGGCGGTTGGGACAGCAGTTGACTCGCTCGGAGTAGGTGCCGTCTTTACATTCCTGGCTATTTCGGTTCTGCTGGCAGGTCTAGTTATTTCCTTCAACAAATACATCAAGCAGCTGAATACTTAAACTAAATCAGCAACAGAATTGATAACTTCTGTTGGTCTGAATGGATACTTCAAAACTTCAGCGTCGTTAGAGATTCCAGTTCTAACCAAGATGGTGTGAAGACCAGCCTCAATGCCAGCAACAACATCGGTGTCCATGCGGTCACCGATCATTGCAGTTGTCTCAGAGTGAGCCTTGATTTTTCTCATAGCGCTTCTAAACATCATCGGGTTTGGCTTTCCTACAACATAAGGAGTTCTACCGGTCGCCTTGGTAATCAGTGCAGCAACAGAACCTGCGGCTGGGATTGGGCCCTCCAGTGACGGACCAGTCACGTCTGGGTTTGTAACAATAAATCTTGAACCCTTGCCAATTAAACGAACGGCTTTAGTTAGCGCTTCAAAGGAAAGATTTCTAGTTTCACCAAGCACAACAAAGTCCGGATTCACTTCCGTCATCACATAACCGATTTCGTGCATGGCGGTAAGAATGCCAGCCTCGCCAATTACGAAGGCGGTTCCGTTTGGTTTTTGGTTATTTAGAAAGTCTGCGGTTGCCATGGCGGAGGTGTAGATACGGTCTTCGGAAACGTTTAGACCACCGTCTTGCAACCTGGCAGCCAGGTCGCGAGGAGTGAAGCTGGAGTTATTAGTGAGGACTAAAAAAGGTGTGTTGTTCTTCAGCCACTTATCAATCAGATCCTGGGCTCCGGGAATGGGCTTGCCTTCATGCCATAGGACGCCATCCATATCGGTTAGCCAAGAGTGGATGTGAGAACGATTAGTCATGAGCAAATCCTAGCTCTACGCTGTAGTGGTGAGTAGCGAGACACCCAAGGCCACCTCCCAGCCCACCTGGGGCGTAGGTCCTTATCAAGGTGACGCATCAAAGCATCCAGATTATTCAAAGTTCGATCCTCAGCTTTTGAAAGAGGGCGACACTAGAAATGTCGTCGATCAATACCGTTATTGGAAAATGGAAGAGATTGTCAAAGATCTGGATTCTAGGCGCCATCCCTTTCACGTTGCAATTGAGAACTGGCAGCATGATCTCAACATTGGTTCCATTGTGAGAAATGCAAATGCATTCTTGGCATCCTCTGTCCATATAGTTGGTAACAAGAGGTGGAACAAACGCGGTGCCATGGTGACCGATCGTTATCAGCACGTTCTTCACCACCCAACCATCGAAGACTTTGTTGAGTGGTCAAAAACGTCCGGTGAGGGTGGAAAGCCAATCCCAATCATTGCCATTGACAACGTTCCTGGCTGCAAGCAACTGGAAACCAGCAAACTCCCCAAAGAGTGCATTTTGCTCTTTGGGCAGGAAGGGCCAGGACTTTCTCAACCTGCTTTAGATGCCGCAGATCAGGTGCTAGAGATTAGCCAGTTTGGCTCTACTCGTTCCATCAACGCCTCAGCTGCTGCTGCAATCGCCATGCACACCTGGGTAATGCAGCATGTTTTTAGCTAGAATTACTAGGGAAATCAGCCGTTCCCCCATTTCTGAAAGGGGTTAGTCATGCCGGCAATCGTGCTAGTCGGAGCCCAGTGGGGAGACGAAGGCAAAGGAAAAGCAACCGATCTACTCGGCGACAAGGTTGATTACGTAGTTCGCTACCAGGGTGGAAATAACGCAGGCCACACCGTTGTAATTGGCGATAAGAAGTTTGCTCTTCACCTGCTTCCATCGGGAATCCTGACTCCCGGCTGCACACCTGTTATTGGTAATGGCGTAGTGGTTGACCTAGAAGTTTTATTCAAGGAAATTGATGGACTGAATGAAAAGGGCGTCGACACCTCACGCCTGATGATTTCTGCCAACGCTCACATCATCACCCCCTACCACGTGACGGTTGACAAAGTTTCTGAGCGCTTCTTAGGTAAGCGCGCAATTGGGACAACAGGTCGTGGGATTGGCCCAACCTATGGCGACAAAATGGGACGACTGGGAATTAGAGTGCAGGATCTGTTTGACCCAAGCATCCTCTATCAAAAGGTCGAGGGAGCTCTCAAGCAGAAGAATGAGCTGCTACTAAAGGTTTATAACCGCGCAGCCATTAAGCCACAAGCTGTGGTTGATCACCTGCTGAGCTTTGCCGAGCGACTAAAGCCAATGGTTGCCGATACTGCTTTGGTATTGAACCAGGCACTCGAGCAGGGGAAAACAGTTTTGCTGGAGGGTGGACAGGGAACGCTGTTAGATGTTGATCACGGAACCTATCCGTTTGTAACCTCCTCCAACCCAACCGCTGGCGGTGCAGCAACCGGTAGCGGAATTGGACCAACTCGCATCAAGAGTGTGATTGGAATTCTCAAGGCCTACACCACACGTGTTGGTGCAGGACCATTCCCAACTGAATTGTTTGATGAGTGGGGAGAGCGACTAAGAAGTGTTGGTGGTGAATTTGGAACAACCACCGGAAGAGAAAGACGCTGCGGTTGGTTCGATGCTCCTGTTGCTCGCTATGCCACCAGAATCAATGGACTGACCGATATCTTCCTCACCAAACTAGACGTCCTCACTGGCATCAAAGAAATACCTGTTTGTGTTGCCTACGATGTAGATGGCAAGCGAGTAGATGAAGTGCCGGTGTCTCAAACTGACTTCCACCACGCCAAACCAATTTATGAAAGCTACCCAGGTTGGGAAGAAGACATCACCGGCGTCAAGAAGTTTGAGGATCTTCCAAAGAATGCCCAAGATTATGTTCGAGCGCTTGAAAAACTAAGCGGTACTCGGATCTCGGCTATTGGGGTTGGCCCAGACCGTAATGCAACCATCGTGCTGCATGACATGCTCTCAGCATGAGCGATGTCCGCAAAGGGCTGGATGAAATCCCATACCCAGACGAGGCCTTCAATAGCTGGGGTGCGTCTGCAGTAGGTGTTGACCCGCTGCTTGCCAGCTTTACTTCGCTGCCCTATCAGCCGGTTAGACCGCACGTTCCCTTCTATCGCTTCCTTGCATATCCCGACATTCTTGATTTGCGCAAAGCAGGGTATGAGCTTGATCGTTTCATTCCGTTGTTTGATCAGCTAGAAGATGTGCGCTATCGCGATGCAGTGATGATCAGCTCAGTTCTGCACTACTTTGACCCATCTCTTGGTTGGAGTGCACGAAGGTGTGCCGAGATTGAACTTGAAGTATGGGGGTTACTAACCGAGCATGGAGTTGGGGAAGTACCAAGGCTGCTTAGGAGGTTCTTGGGTAAAGCTTTTCCTTCCGACACAATTTCGCAATTGACCGTTGATTTGACACAAGTTTTTTTCTGGGCGGCGCTCGCAGAACTTGCAGATGATTTGATTTGGAAATATCCAGAACTTGCTTGGAAGAGCGAATACCTAAGATTCCCGCTGCGACTAATTAGTTAGCAGTAGGGGATAAGTATTTTCTTGACTGCTGGCAAATCAGCCTCTGACCAATCCAGTGATCCAAGATCTTTTTCTGACACCCAGCGCAACTCACTGTGATCAGTTGATGTTGAAGGCTTTTCAGACACTAGCTCGCAAACAAAGCACACCAGCTCTATTTCGTTTGTTTGTGTTCGGTCAAACTCTCTTACAACTTTAATTTCAATTGATAGCTCTTCTTTTATTTCTCGAATGAGTGCCGAAGAGAGTTCTTCACCGTCGTGTGCTTTACCGCCAGGGAATTCCCATTTACCGGGAAGCGACTTCCAATCGCCACGTTTAGCGCAGAGAAAGTTTCCATGCTCGTCTTGGATGATTGCGGCAACGACAACTGTCATGCCTACACACTAGCGAGGAAGATTTGCCTCAATCAGCGAAATGATCTCATCAGAGTCGGGCTGAGTGTTTGGACGGAAGCGGTGGATGGTGCCATCTGGCAAAATCAAAAACTTTTCAAAGTTCCACATCACAGGACCTGCCAGTCCCATGCGATCCTTGGTCTTCACCAGTTGCTTATAAAGCGGGTGACGGTTTCTTCCATTCACATCAGCTTTTGAAGTCATTGGGAATGTAACACCCCAAGTAGTTGAGCAATACTCGTTGATGGATGCCTCATCCTTGAGCTCTTGCTTGAAAGATGAAGACGGGACACCTAACACCGTGAAGCCGCGAGGGCCATACTTCTTCTGCAGCTTTTCAAGAGTTTCATACTGTGGGGATAATCCACACCTGGACGCTACGTTCACGACCATGACCAGCTGGCCAGCAAAATCACTGGATGAGCGCTTAGAGCCATCCAGCATCGTTAGTTCTACTGCTTCTTTCAACATGTCTAGTAATAACCCACTTAGGGGACAACTAATTCCGCAGCTTGAGCCGCCTGGCCCCGCGGGCCACGAACATTCGGGCGCCAGAGACCAGGTAACCAAGGGCTATAAAGGAGATAGAGATAATCACGATGTAGGTCAGCATGCCGCTAATGCCGATTTCGCTGTTTGGGTTGATGAACCAGTATGGCCACCAGTTTTCCAAAAGTCCTCGTGTGACCGAGAAAGCCAACCAGATCAGCGGATAGAGAATTACCCAAAGAGCCTTTCGCCACCTCGGCAGTGCACCCTTATAAGAAAGCAAATAATCAAAAAAGACCGCAATTGGTGCCCAGGTGTGAATCACGAGGTTTGGAATGCGTGGCCAGTCATAGCCAACGTCTCTGGGGTCAATTGCACCATCACCAAGCAGAGCGTGGTAAACAACAGCAACGATAATCATGCTGACCGTTGTGACTAAACGAATAGTTGAAAGCCGCTCCGAATCCTCTTTACCGCTTAGCAAAACGTAAGCGCCGAACAATGCAACTACACCGGTCAAAATCGCTGAATCAATTGAGAAAAAGACAAAGTATTCAGTTGGCCTGAAGCGATCTGCCAAGACGCGATCTGTAATCTGCCAGACCACGCTTCCCAAAAGAGAGATTCCAATAGCTAGGCGCAGCAGACCAAAGCCGTAACGATAAACCACTTACTTACCAACTTCCTCAATGAACTTGATTACTTCTGTCGCAAATTCTTCCGGCTTCTCTTCATTGGGTAAGTGGCCAGTTTGGGGAACTATCACAAGTTTTGCTCCAGAAATTAATTCAGAAACCCGAACCGAATCTTCAGTTGCAACAACTGTGTCACTGTCACCGGCAATCACCAGGATTGGAATTGCAAACTCAGTCAGTCGCTCACCAACTCCACTGTTGCGCGGAGCCTTATTGAATTCCCAGAATGCTTTTTCCCAACCGTTCACCTTCAGCGGAGCGGTGTAACCAGCGAGAGTTGCATCAGTGATTTTGTTCTGGTCGTAATAACTCTCATAGAGCAGATCGAGACCACTGGTAGCGATGGAGGAAACCAAAAGTGGCCCGACGTGATTGAGTTGCGGAATTGAGAAAATCCAATTTAAGAACCCTGGCGCTCCGCCACTGGTCAAAATAGCGGGAGCAAACAAGATAGCCCCTGCAAGTTCTTCCTGATGATCAACTGCGTAGGCGGCTGCAATGTTTCCTCCAGCTGAATGACCAAGTAAGTAAACGTCCTTATTGGCACCAAACTCAGTTACTAACTCATCCAGAATGGCCAACTGGCCATCGATGCCGTAGGGGTTAACCCCGCTCCAACTGGTTGGTCTTTCAGTAAAGCCGAAGCCTGTGCGGTCGTAGGCAATGACGTAGCCAATCTCGCCCAGCGGCTCCAACACTTCTTTATATGAAAACGCGGAAGCACCAAAACCATGCAGGAGAACAATCAGCCTCTTCGATGCTGGATTGCCAGCGGTCACATAGTGAACTTCCTGGCCAGCAAGCTCAACAAACTGCGAGCTGCTTCCCCATACTTCCTCTGCCGCTTGTTCCTTCGTCAGAGTGCCAGATGAATTGACTGGAATTAGAAACGGACCCACCAGCAACACAGCCAGCAGTCCAATCAGGATCTTGTAGCGCAGGCGCACCTAGTTAGCCGACTTCCTGCAGTCGCTTGCCCCTGGTGTGAGCCGGTTGGCAAGCCAAGTTTTCTGGTTTTTCGTTGCAGGAATCACAGAGCAAAATCAAATCTCTGCAACCAAGGCTGGAGCAGTTTCGGAAAGTTGAGGTTGGTCCTCCGCACGCTTCACACTCACCAATGGTTTTTGCATCATTCGAGAAGTTAATGTTCATTCGGTTATCAAAGACATAGAGCGAGCCTTCCCAAAGACCTTTGTCACGGAACTTCTCGCCATAGCGAACGATGCCGCCTTCAATCTGATAAACCTCTTTGAAGCCTCGGTTGATCATTACCGCGCTCAGAATCTCGCAGCGAATGCCACCGGTGCAGTAGGTGACAATTGGCTTGTCTTTGAGGTGGTCATACTTCCCACTATCGAGCTCAGCAATAAAGTCGTGAGTGGTTTGAACATCGGGCACAACCGCATTTTTAAACTTGCCGATTTTCGCCTCGAAAGCATTTCTGCCATCAAAGAAAACAACCTCATCGCCCTTTTCAGCGACCAGAGCGTTGACCTCGGCTGGCTTTAGGTGCTTACCTCCGTTTACGACGCCCGACTTCTCAACCTTGATCTCATCTGGGGTGGTGAAGGCAACTAATTCTTTTCTGACTTTCACGCTGAGTCTTGGGAAGTCTTTACCTGTTCCCTCTGACCACTTGAAGTCGGTTTTGCCAAAGCCGGGGTATTCGCGAGTGGCACGAACATACTTCTTTAGGTTCTCCATCTCGCCGCCCAAAGTGCCATTGATGCCGTGCTTTGAGATCAGCACGCGACCCTTCAGATTTAGCGATTCGGCCAGCGTCTTCTGCCAAAGCATGACTGCTTTGGGGTCGGCTACTGGCGCAAAGGCGTAGTAGAGGATGATTTTGTTTAGTGGCACGGGGCAAGTTTAGCCACCAAGCAATTGCCTAGACTAGGGCCATGGCAATGAACCCTGGGCTTGATAAAGCCGCGATAAATCAATCAATTAGACCCCAAGACGACCTGTTTAGGCACGTGAACGGAACCTGGCTCGACTCAACTGACATCCCAGAAGACAAGGCGGTTTATGGCTCTTTCCATATGCTCGCCGACGACTCTGAGCTAGCCGTCAAGGACATCTTGGAAGAAGCAGCCAATAACCCAAAGCCTGGGGTTAGCCAACAGATCGGCGATCTCTATGCCAGTTTCTTGGACGAGCAGAGAATTGAAAAGCTTGGCGCCGAGCCACTCAAAGACGACTTAGCGAAAGTTGAAGCGGTCAAGTCTGTCTCAGAGCTGTTCAAACTAATTGGTGAATTCGAGAGAGTTCTGCTGGGTGGTTTCTGGGGTTCTTATGTTGACAACGATCCTGGAAATCCAGAACGCTACCTAGTGCACTTTTATCAGGGCGGCCTTGGTCTTCCCGACCGTGATTACTACTTCGATGAAAAGTATGAAGAGATTAGAAACGCCTATCTTCCTCATCTAACCCGCATGCTCACGCTCGCTGGCTATAAAGATGCCGAAGAAAGAGCAAAGAGTGTCTACGAGTTTGAGCACAAGCTCGCATCTCACCACTGGAACCGAGTCGATAGTAGAGATGCTGAGAAGACCTACAACCTAAAGTCGCTTGCTGAGCTAAAGACGCTTGCTCCTCAGTTGCACTGGGATGACTACATTGGTGGAATTAACTTTACAAAGAAACTTTTTGATGAGTCTGTTGTAATGATGCCCTCATTCTTTGAGGGGCTCTCATCACTGGCAACCGAAGAAAACCTAGCTGCCATGAAGAATGCTCTGATTGTTGATGTCATTCAGAGCTATGCGCCTTATCTTTCAGATGCTTTTGTTTCGGAAAGATTTGATTTCTATGGCAAGCAGCTCACCGGTCAACCAGTTAACCGCCCTCGCTGGAAGCGCGCGGTAACAATCGTTGAAGGTTCGCTCGGCGAAGCTGTTGGCCAGATCTATGTTGAAAAGCACTTCCCACCGCAATCAAAAGAGCGCATGGACGAGCTGGTCGGGTATTTGGTTAAGGCCTATGAGCAGAGCATCAAGGCACTGCCTTGGATGACCGATGAAACTAAAGAAAAAGCACTGATCAAGCTGAAGAAGTTCACTCCGAAGATTGGCTATCCGGTGAAGTGGAAGGACTACAGCTCGATCAAAATCAGCAGAGACGATTTGATTCAGAACGTAAAGAATGTTTCGCGCTGGTCGTTTGATTACAACGCAAACAAGATTGGCTCACCAATTGATCGCGATGAGTGGCACATGACGCCACAAACCGTCAATGCCTATTACAACCCAGGGCTAAACGAGATTGTCTTCCCGGCCGCCATTTTGCAGCCCCCTTTCTTCTCGCCAGATGCCGATGACGCCATCAACTTTGGTGGAATTGGTGCAGTAATTGGCCACGAAATCGGCCACGGCTTTGATGACCAGGGCTCGAAGTATGACGGTGATGGCAAGTTGGTTTCCTGGTGGACAGAGGATGACCGAAAGGCATTCGAAGATCGAACCAAGAGCCTGATTGATCAGTATTCGGCACTTTCACCAGAACAACTCGATGACAAATACAAGGTCAATGGGGAACTGACAATCGGTGAAAACATTGGTGACCTGGGTGGGTTGGGCATTGCCTGGAAGGCATACCTTCTATCACTAGCCGGAAAAGAACCGCCGGTAATCGATGGGCTATCCGCCGCGCAGCGGTTTGTAATGAGCTGGGCTCAGTGCTGGAGAACTAAGCACCGTGATGAAATTCTTATTCAGCGCCTTGCAACTGATCCTCACTCACCACCGGAGTTCAGAGCAAATCAGATTGTCAAGAACCTGGCTGTTTTCCATGATGCTTTTGGTGTGAAGCCGGGCGACGGAATGTGGATGGAAGAAAAAGAAAGAGTGGTGATCTGGTGAAGCTCTGGTTCCGTATCCTCTACGTTCTAATCTCTTGGCGATCCAGACCCAAAGTAAGAATTGATGAAGTTTCAAGGCTGACCTTGCGGGTTTGGCCAACGGATCTTGATATTTATAACCATATGAACAACGGGATCTTTTTGACGCTGATGGACATCGGAAGATTTGACCAAGGCCTGCGCTCTGGTTTTTGGCAGCAGTGGAACAAGAAGGGCTGGTTTCCTATCGTTGTCAACTCAACCATCAGCTATCGCAAAGCACTACTTCCCTGGCAAAAATTCACAATCGAAACCAAAGTGATTGGCTGGGATGAAGTTGCTTATTTCATTGAGCAGCGATTTGTTCGTGAGGGTGAAATTTATGCGCGTGCAATTATGCGTGGAAGATTCCTAAAGAAGTCCTGGGGAACTCTGACTCCGCAAGAAGTAATGGAAGGCTCGGGCGGATGGCCAGGGGAGCGACCACAGCTTCCTAAGTGGGTGGAGCAGTGGGCAAAAGAGTGCCAACTACCAAAAGGCAAAGAACCAGCGCCCAGCGTTTGGGAGTAGCAACTGGCCATGCTCACTGGGCAGAAAGTCGCACTGGCAACTAAGCACGGCAAGGAGAAAATTTTCTCCAGCCTCTTTAGTGAACTTGGTTGTGAATTAGTCCTTGCTCCCTTAGACACCGACGCATTTGGAACTTTCTCTGGCGAGATAGCGCGAGAGCGAACACCTAAAGACACCGCCATTGCAAAAGCCCAGGCAGCAGCTCAGACTGCTGATACCAATTTCGCAGTTGCTAGCGAGGGAACCATTGGACCGCATCCGCAACTTCCTCTAATCAACGCCGATGTTGAGTGGGTTGCTTTTGTCGATCGATCACTCGGAATTGAACTAGTAGAACACTTCATTTCGACTGAAATAGTGGCGGTGCAGGAAATCTGGTCGGCATCACTTGATTTGGAAAAGCTAGCAATAAAAGCGAACCTGCCAGCTCATTCACTAATTGCCAGAGCTAAAGCAGGTTCAAATTTCTGGTCCAGGAAAGGCATCAAGACCATAGCGGAGCTAGACCGAGCAGTTACTGATTTCCATCAACTGGGCTGGGATAGCGACCTGGTATTTGAAAGTGATTTTCGGGCCATGGAGTCTCCGACTCGAATGAAGAACATTGAGAGAGTAGCGGGTCAGCTTGTGAGCAGGCTAGCTACTCCGTGTCCTGATTGCCAGATGTATGGCTTTGGAATAGTTGGCTACGAACATGGCTTGCCTTGCTTGGGCTGCGGCGAAATAGTCCCGGATGTAATCAAGGCAGAGCGCCTGGGCTGTTTAGTGTGTAGTGCGGAGGTAGTCAACCCAAGAGAAGTAACTGCGGTAGAGCCCAGTCGGTGCCACAGCTGCAATCCCTAGAATCACAGATAGACAGTTAGGCACCGATGAGCTCAATTCAACAAGCAGCAGTTGCATTGAAGTCTGGTCAACTGGTTGCTTTTCCAACAGAGACTGTCTACGGCTTAGGCGCTGATGCCGAGAACCCGGATGCGGTCGCCAAGATTTACTCGGTCAAACAAAGACCAACTGATCATCCGCTGATTGTCCACATCGCTGATAAAGATGCTGCTAAAAAGTGGGCAATTGAAATACCGCAGTACGCTCTGCAACTGGCCGATGCTTTTTGGCCAGGACCAATGACACTGATCCTAAAAAGAAGTAGCCTCGCAAAAGATTTCATAACAGGCGGGCAAGACACCGTTGGCCTTAGGGTTCCTGATCATCCGGTGGCACTTGAACTTCTTAGAAGCTTCTCTGAGCTCGGCGGCAACGGAGTGGCGGCGCCAAGTGCAAATCTCTTCGGACGAGTTTCTCCAACTTCTGCCGAAGCTGTGCAATCAGAAATTGGTTCAAGACTGAGCGATGCTGATCTAATTTTGGAAGGCGGCGATTCAGTGGTGGGCATCGAATCAACCATCATTGATTGCACGCAGTCTCGTCCGCGAATTCTGCGACCTGGCGCAATTAGCGCTGAGCAAATTATGACCAAGACAAACCTGTCAATGCTCGACTCTGGAGAGCGGATTCGGGTTAGTGGTGCGATGGAAAGTCACTATTCACCGCGCGCCAGAGTAGTGCTGAACGACGAAGCCAAGCCTGGGGACGGACTAATTGCTAGTGCTCAAATCGCAACACCACCGCAGGTGATAAGGCTTGCTGCCCCCACCACAGATGAGGAATACGCTCAACAGCTTTATGCGGCGCTCAGAAAAGCAGATCAGCTAGGAATTCAGAGAGTTGTTGCGATAACGCCAGCAGGCGATGGGATTGCGGTGGCGATCAGGGACCGCCTTAGAAAGGCAAGCAGCTAATTACTTCTTATACCAACGACAGGCAGCGATTGCTTCCTCGATTGGGTTGAGTAGTAGATCCTGGGTGTCCGGGTGTTTTTCCATGTAGCGCACGGTGTAAGAGCAAACCGGCACAACCTTCTCTTTGCCGCGCTGGCGAATGTCGGCCAGAGACTCCCGAAGCAGAATTGCGGCTAGGTTCTTTCCCTGCTGGGCTGGGTCGACTTCGGTGTGGACTAAGTGAATCTCGCCGGGGCGAAGTTCATAGTCCATTAGTCCTACTCGCTCATTATCCAAAAAGATTTCATAGCGGTGATTCTCAATGTCGTGCACAACATTTGTGCTCATGCTGTTAATCTTCCCTTCGTGAGCGAATCCAAGGTTTACCTAGCTGACAATCTAGCAATTTTGAAATCTCTAGGGGATAGCACGGTCGACCTTATTTATATTGACCCACCATTCAATACCGGTCGGGTTCAAGAGCGAAAGACCCGAAAGTCGCAGCAGTCATCATCTGGCAACGCCGGCTTTGGCGGAAAGCAGTACCAGCAGGTTATTTCTAGCATCATGTCCTATGACGATGCGTTCACTGATTACTGGGAGTTCCTACTTCCTCGACTGGAGCAGGCTAAGCGATTGCTGAAGGAGACTGGAACTCTTTATCTTCACCTTGACTATCGAGAATCTCACTACGCCAAAGTGATGCTGGATGGCCTATTCGGCAGAGACAACTTTCTCAATGAAATCATTTGGGCCTATGACTATGGCGGGAAAAGCAAGGGAAAGTGGCCAAGTAAGCACGACACCATTTTGGTTTATGTCAAAGATCCGAAGAAGTATTACTTCGACTCCGAAACAGTTGATCGTGAACCATACATGGCACCAGGTTTAGTGACACCAGAGAAAGCCGAAAAGGGAAAGCTACCCACTGATGTTTGGTGGCACACCATTGTCTCGCCAACTGGGAAGGAAAAGACCGGCTACCCAACGCAGAAACCAATTGGCATACTTCGGAGAATCATCCAAGCTAGCTCAAGACCCGGCGATCTCGTCCTTGATTTCTTTGCAGGCAGTGGGACCACTGGAGCAGTAGCCGCGGAACTTGGTAGAAGTTTTATCCTGATTGATAAGTCAAAGGAAGCTACGGATGTAATCAGGAAAAGACTTAGCGAACAGAAAGTTCCGTTTTCTTTTCACGAGAAATAAAGTAAACAACTAGCAGCGCCAGCAAAATAAAAATCATTGCAGTGGTCATTGCCATTCCCAGATTCATCTCACCTGGCCTGCTTGCTAATCGAAACATTGCCAGTGGAAGCGTGGCTTCTGATCCGTAAGCTAGAAAACTGGCAGCTCCGAATTCGCCCAGCGATGCAAGGGCCATAAACGAGACGGCAGCCGCAATCGGCCTTGCCAGAATCGGCGCCTCTACAAATGCCAGCGTCTGCACTTTCCCCGCACCATCCAAGGTCGCCGCCTCCAGCATTTCTGGTTCAATCGAATTACGCGCGGGACGCAGAATCTGGTATCCCAGCGGAATTAGAAAGACCGACTGAGCTATTGGCACCAACCACCAATTACCAAGAGCCCCAGGTAAATAGCCAGCACCAACCAGGAACAAAAGCCCAACTACGACCGGCGAAATTCCAATTGGCAGCAGCACCAGCAAGCTGGGCTTTTTTCTGGCAGCAGCTAACCAAGCAATTGGTAAGGCAATCAAAATACTGACGACCAGATTTCTTAGGCTATTGCCGGCAGCTTCCAAAAGTGTGATGTTGAGAATGTCTCGACTGCCACGAGTAGCAAGGCTTGCAAGATTCTCCAGCACACCACCATTCAAACTAAATGCTCTAACTGCGACATTAGTAATCACAACCCCAACCAACGCAAGATACAAATAACCCAGTAACTGGCCAAGTCTGGATCCGCTGTGTTCAGTATCACCAAAGAGCGGGGTTGGATTAGCACCAAGTCTTCTTGCAACCACGAAGAAAATCACAGTCAGCAGTGTTTGCAGTAGCGCTAGGAATCCAGCAGCTGGCAGATCTAATTGCCTCAATGCAAGTTCTGACACTTCAGTTTCTAAAGTTCTAACCTCTCCTCGCCCCAGCGTCAGGACAAGTCCGTAACTGGTTGCGGAGTAGAGAGCTACCAAAAGCGAAGCCGATGCGATTCCTGGCAGTTGCTGCGGAATCTCAATCAGCAATCTGCTTTGTAGTTTGCTCGCTCCATCCAGTGCTGCGGCCTCCAGCTGCTGCGTTGGAACAGCACTAGCCGCAACTACTCTCGCGATAAACCCCACATTCATCAAAAGGTGTGCAAACAAAATCCAACCAAAAGCAGCGGGAAAAGAAAGCTCAACTGACTGAAGCGGAAGAAGCGTCAAGCCAACCAGGAATGCTGGGAGCAAAAAGGGAAGCAGCAGGATTGCGGAAATAAGTGCCTTGAATCGCCTAAGCGAAGCCAACCAATTTCCAATCGGATAACCAAGCAGCGCTGCTAGAACTGCGCTGCTGACTGAAAGCAGCGCAGTGACAATTACTAACTCTGCGTTAGTTATCAAAAACGTCGGACCAGTCCTTTAGCCAGCGCTCTCGGTTTTGTGCGAGTTCCTCTGCATCGCCAAGAGTCGATCTGGCAGGAAGAGCAAATTTTGCCCAAGTCTCTGGAACTACGATTCCTTCAACGGCTGGGTAGACATACATCGCCTCAGCAACCGATGACTGGAAAGCCTCGCCTACCAAGAATTCGACTAACGCAGCAGCGCCGGCAGTATTGCTTGCTCCGCGCAAAGTAGCTGCATACTCCACCTGCCTGAAGCACTCGTCCAACAAAGCAGCTGTTCCTGCGGTCCCATCTACTACCTCAGCAGCAGGCGATGACGCATATGAAAGGACTATCGGTCTGGCTCCTCCGTAACGAGTGAAGTCTGAGAAGTAGGCATCTTCCCAACTTGATGCGACCTTCACGCCGTTATCACGAAGGTTTCTCCAGTACTCAAAAGTCTGCATGTCCGTGTCAAATCCAGCGAAGGTGGTTGCAAGAAATGCCAGCCCCGGCGATGAGAATCTTGGATTTGTGACAACGGTTAATGACTTGTATTCAGGCTCAATTAGCTCTCTCCAGTTAGCTGGAGGAGTTAGATTGTTTTCTTCAAACCACGCAATGTCGTAGTTGAAACAAACGTCCGAGTAATCAATCTCAACAAAATCACCTGCAACCAAGCCCTCTTTTTCAGCAAGCGAGCGGAAGGTGTTGTCAATGCCAAACATGACATCAGCGATTGGAGCATTCTTGGTGAGCGCAAGTTGGTTGGTGAGTGTGCCAGTGTCACCGAGTCTGACAATTTCAAGCTGGTAACCAGAGGTCTGCTCAAACTCGGCAATTAACTCATCACTGATTGCAAATGAGTCGTGAGTTGCAAGCCGGACGGTGTCGCTGGGGGCCGCAGTGCAGCCAGTTAGTAATAGAAGTGTTGCTAGAGCAATTGCTTTTTTCAATTGCGTGCCTTTCTGTGGTTAGGCACGGGGGTCTCCCTTACGCTGGCATTACCCAGATCAGGTTCGACGGTCGAAGACGCTTTAGTCTTCCTCTC
>CAZGNP010000012.1:9903-21084 GCA_964527155.1 uncultured Aquiluna sp. | reverse complement strand
ACGCCAATATTTGCTTTTTCGGACATTTCAATCCTTGAGGGTTAGCTGAGCGCTCATCATCGGGCGGAATTAGCTCTAGGTTAGCCGAAAAATCCCACTAAGCAGGGTCCAAACAATGGCGATACCCTTGAGATATGGCCCGCAGTGTTTATGTCGCATCAGTAGAGGGCCACACCGCAAAATCAGTGATAGCCCTGGGGATGGTGCAGGCCCTGAAGGGCAGCAACCTAAGTGTTGGAGTCTTCCGTTCTGTCACCCCGGACGCCGAAAACGATCACGTTCTAAAGCTTTTGTTGAGCCAGCTGGATGCGGGAATTGCATATGAGGACTGCATTGGAGCGTCCTATAAAGAGGTGCACGATTCGCCAGAGCGAGCGCTTTCTAAAATAGTCACCCGCTATCGCGCCCAAGCCAAGAAGTTTGACGCAATGGTGGTGATCGGTTCTGACTATAAAGATGTGGTTGGGACTACTGAACTTTCTTTCAACGCTAAGGTCGCGGCCAACATCGCAGCACCGGTTGTGATGGTTTTATCCGGTCGTCAGGCGTATTCATCATCGGAGCATCTAGGACAAGCCGCCGCTCGCAGCGTTGAAGAACTCTCCCAAATGGCAGAGCTTTCTCTGGCTGAAATGAAAAGCGAAAACGTGAAGCTGCTAGCCATCGCTGTCAATCGCGCAGAACCGGCTGACACAAAAGCGATTCATGATGCCGTAAAGACACTTGTCCCACCCGAAATTCCAGTTTGGGTATTGCCAGAGGATAAATTGCTAGTTGCGCCAAGACTTCGACAAATTCAAGAAGCAGTCGGCGGCAAGTTGCTGTTTGGTGAGCCAGCCAGGCTTGAGACTGAAACGCTCGACGTGGTGGTTGCTGCCATGAGTGCTGAGCATGTACTGGAACGATTGAAAGATCGCGCGGTAGTCGTGACACCAGGCGATCGCACCGACGTAATCGTTCCGCTGATTATGGCTGATCAAGCCGATACCTTTCCAACTCTCGCCGGCATTATTCTCAACGGTGGATTTGAGCTGCCGGAGGAAATTCAAAAACTGATCAAGGGCATGAACGCTTCGATTCCAATCATCAGCTGCGAATTGGGTTCTTTCGATACGACCATGCAGGTTGTGAAGACAAGGGCATTGCTGACAGCTGATGACAAGGTCAAGCTCGCTCGCGCTACCGGGCTTCTGACCAAGAGCGTAGATCTTTTACAGGTAGCGCGGGTGATTGAGTCTGCCGAAGTTACCACCGTTACCCCACTGATGTTTGAACTTGACCTAATCGAACGAGCAAGCAAAACCAAGAAAAAGATTGTTTTGCCAGAGGGGGCAGATGATCGAATCTTGCAAGCGGCAAGCCAGGTCTTGCAGAAGAACATCGCTGATCTGATTATTTTGGGAGATCCAAAAGCTATTCAACGGCGTTCCAGCGAGCTGGGTCTGGACCTCTCAGGCGCTGAAATCATGGACATTGCAACCTCTAAACACTTTTCGGACTGCGTAAATGAATACGTGAAGCTGCGCTCCCAAAAAGGCATTACCCAAGAGCAGGCGAAACAGACAATGCTGGATTCTTCTTACTTTGGCACGATGCTGGTGCAGCTGGGGATCGCCGATGGCATGGTCTCAGGAGCTATGAACACAACTGCCCACACCATTCGCCCAGCCTTTGAGTTTGTGAAGACAAAAGAGGGTGTCAGCTCTGTTTCATCCGTCTTTTTGATGGCACTGAAAGATCGAGTGGTTGTTTACGGCGACTGCGCTGTTATCCCAGAGCCAACCGAAGAGCAATTGGCTGACATTGCAATTTCTTCAGCCGAAACCGCAAAGGCTTTTGGGATTGAACCAAGAGTCGCAATGCTCTCTTACTCAACCGGTGAATCGGGTAGCGGTGTTGAGGTTGACAAGGTAAGAAACGCAACTGAGCTTGTGAAAAAGCGTGCGCCTTCTTTGAACGTCGAGGGACCAATTCAATATGACGCAGCGGTTGATGCAGCTGTGGCAAAAGCGAAACTCCCCGGCTCCTCTGTGGCGGGGCAGGCCACGGTCTTTGTCTTTCCAGACCTAAACACCGGCAACAATACCTACAAAGCCGTTCAGCGAACCTCCGGTGCATTGGCGATTGGACCGGTTCTGCAGGGCTTGCGTAAGCCCGTTAATGATCTCTCTCGGGGGGCTCTAGTGCCGGATATCGTCAACACAATTGCCATCACAGCAATCCAGGCGGCCGAGCTTTGAAACCAATTCTTGTAATCAATTCAGGCTCATCATCCCTGAAATACCAGGTGATTGATGTTGACAGCGATCAATCACTGCTGAGCGGAACAGTTGAACGAGTAGAAAACCACGAAGCGGCATTTTCTCAGATGCTTGAAAAGCTAAATGATAGCGAAATATCACCGGTTGCCCTCGCACACAGAGTTGTTCATGGTGGAGATAAATTTTCTAAACCAGCTGTGATTACCAGGGCGGTTGAAAAAGCTATCGAAGAATTAATTCCACTAGCTCCACTTCACAACCCAGGAAACTTGGCGGGTATTCAAGCAGGCGAGCGGGCCTTTCCTGATCTAAAGCAGATAGCTGTTTTTGACACGGCTTTTCATCAAAGCATGCCGGAGAGTTCGTATCGATATGCAATTGATGTGAATTTGGCGAAGCGCCTGGGAGTGCGTAAATACGGCTTTCACGGCTCCTCGCACTCCTACGTATCTCGCAAAGCCGCGGAGTTTCTGGGCATCCAAATAGCTGACTTCAACGCCGTGGTTTTACACCTGGGCAATGGAGCTTCGGTGTGTGCGGTAAAAGGCGGCCAAAGCTTTGACACCTCAATGGGTCTAACGCCGCTGGCGGGATTAGTAATGGGCTCTCGCTCGGGGGATATAGATCCAGCCGTAATTTTCTATCTCATTCGAGAAGGAAAACTTTCAGTTGATGAAGTGGATGAGCTGCTAAACAAAAAATCCGGCTTGCTTGGTCTAGCTGGGGTTTCAGACTTTCGAGATCTTGCTGGCAAGGCACGCTCAGGCGATCGGGCGGCTCAGTTGGCAATCGCTGTATTTATCGAAAGAGCAAGACAGTATCTGGGTGGCTACCTAGCAAGACTGGGCAGAGTAGACGCCGTTATCTTCACCGGTGGCATTGGCGAAAACAATCCAAGCGTTCGGGAGCAAATCTGCGCTGATATGGGTGAACTTGGAATTTCTCTTGCCAGTTCCAGTAATCAAGAGCAGAGTAGGCAAATTAGAAAAATTTCAGATGGCAGGATTGCAGTGCTGGTGGTTCCAACTAATGAGGAACTTGAGATTGCAACTCAGGCTGCAGAGTTAGTCTAGGAGAAAAATGAACGGCTGGGATATTGGTGCCGATGTTGCGGGTTATGTCTGGAAAGTAGAAAACCCAAGAGCACAAGTGCTTCTTCAGCACGGCTATGGCGAATATGCCCAGCGTTATGTTGATTTCTATAGCCAGCTAATTCCAAAGCTCAATCAAAATAATCTGGACGTTTATGCGATCGATCTTCCAGGTCACGGAAACAGCAAGGGCACTCGCGGACTAGTCGATCTAACCAAAGCGGTAGAACTGCACCTGCAAGCCAGATCAAAACTTCCCGCTGGAATTCCAACGGTTTTGTTTGGCCACTCATTGGGTGGACTAATCACCGCCGGCAGTATCACCAAAGAACGAGCAAACGTAGTAGCTGTGATTCTCAGCTCTGCCGCCATGCAAGCTCCATCGAAGCTCTGGGAGCGAGTGCTAGGAAAAGTATCCGCTGCTTTATTGCCAGCTGCCCCAATGCCACTGCCAAGACCAGGCATGGAGGCGCTTACCCGAGATAAGGACATGGTGGCCAAATTCCTGGCTGACCCGATGATGTATCAGGGCAAACCTCAAAACTTGGTAGCCAAGACCGTTCTGCAGGTCTCGGATGAGATCTGGACCAAGGTGTCGGATTGGAAAGTCCCCACCCTGATTTTCCATGGCAATAAGGACACCTCGACCAGCCACCTGCAGTCGCAGGCCCTGCACGAAAAGATTGCCAGCCCAGACCGCAAGCTTCTTATCTACCCGGGCGGCTTCCACGAGCTGCTGAATGACCTAAACCACCAAGAGGTGGAGCGGGACGTCCTGGGCTGGCTGCTGGCTAGGGTCTAGAAATAAGTCGTAATAATTTGACTTTCTAGCCAGCTGGCTCCAAAATTTATCCCAATGAGTACTCAAGCAGTCGAGGTCCGCGCCCTAGATGGCGCTATGTTCTCCTGCTCGATGTGCATGCGAATGTGCCGCTAATCAACTTCGCTTACTGATTAGCAAACCGGCACCAGCACCCCAACAAACGCACGTGATTCGTGCATCAAAAATTCGCATACACAACCAAAGGACTCAAAATGACTACAACAGCAGTAAAGACCACCGAGGCAAAGGGCTTCGCTCTCTACATCGGAATTTCTGAATCTGACGCTGAGGCTGCTGGCCTGAGCCTGGCAGAAATTGCTGCAGAGCTTAAAAACAAGCTTGCTGAACTAATCCCTGGCAAAGAAAACGAAACCTACGCGGCGCTCGCAATTGGACCAAAGGCGGTGCAGGGGAGAAACCTGCAGCTGACCCGAGTCGCACTTGGCGAACCAAAGGCCACCGCTCAAACAAAGCCGCAAGCCGATGAGGAAACCCCCGCTAAGGGAGTAGTAGTTGATCTTTCCCGCAGACGCCTCTATGTCGATGGCAGAAATGCAGAGCTAACCTGCAAAGAGTTTGAGCTGCTGGCATATCTCATTGAGAACGAAGGCCGTAACGTCTCGCGCAGCGAGATTGCATCAATTTCCGACAGGTGCGGCGAACCTACTCCAAATGACCGAACCATTGATGTGCACGTCAGACGATTGCGCGCAAAGATTTCTGGTTACGAGGACATCGTTCGCACTGCTCGTGGAACTGGCTATCGCTTTGACCGTCACCCAGATGTTCTGATTGAGCTTTAGCGCTTAGCCACCAAAGCCGCTCCCAGCATTGTCAGCGCAATACCAAGCAGCGTGCTGATGGTGACTGGGTGCGGCGCAATTGGTAAAAAGACATCGAGCAATACGGATCCAGTGAGCTGACCCACCAGCATCGAGATACCCATGCTTAGTGCACCAATTCTGGGCAGAATCAACACCTGCATAAATATGTAGATAACTCCTAGTACCCCACCCAGATAGAACAGCGGATTAGCTGGCCAGCTTGTCGGGAACTGAAAACCCTCGATTACCAACAGCGCAATCGCAATGAACGCTGTACCAGCTAAAAAATTGAAGAGAGTTGGAACGGCAGGCGACTCAGCAAGCTTGCCAAATTTTCCATTCATAGCCTGCTGAAAACCTATTCCGACACCAGCAAGAAAAGGAAGCGCGATAAGTGGGCTTGGAACATGCGATCCAAGATCACTGGCAATCATTAGTCCCGTAAGCGCCACCAAGATGCCAGCGATCCGTTTTAGTCCTATGGCCCGCCTGGTAAGTCCAAACAACCCATAACCATCCAGCACTAACGCTGCAATCGCAGAACCGGCAACAACACCAATTGAGAACAGGGCTATACCAACTATCCCAGCCACAACGCCTTGCATGATTACAAAAAAACCACCTATGCTTCCGGCCAAAATAAAAAACCAGGGGATTTCGCCGGTAGACAATTTGTTGATGGTTTGACTCAGTGCAGTCCTATTTTTCTTTACTACCAAGGTAAAGACGCCGATGATTATCAGACCCACCGAGAAGGAAACTAGAGCAGCGAAAATGCCACTGCCAATTTCCTGCCCCAATCCTGAGTTTGCTCTGGCTTGCATTGCCATGAAGCTGCCACCGATTACCGCGGCTGCAATAGCTGGGAGTTTCCTTCGGTCTGGCACCTCTCGAGCCTAGGGGAGATAGATTGGTTGGTAGTTCGAGAAAGGCCGCGATGTCACCAAAGTCCCTCTATCGCCTATTTGCAGTCGGCGAGGCAATCACCTGGGCACTGCTAATCTCCGCACTTGTAATTCGGGTTTTCTCCGAGGAACTTGCGATTGCCGTAACAATCGCTGGAACTATCCATGGTGCGATGTTTCTTAGCTACTGCACAACAGCCGTTCTAGTCGGCATCAATCAACGCTGGCGATTTGGCAAGATTGTGGCCGCCGTGAGTTTGGCGATTGTGCCATTTGCAACTGTTCCGTTTGATAGAAGCCTTCTGAAAAAAGGTCAGCTTGAAGGCAGTTGGCGAACCGAAGCTTCAGATCACCCCTCTGACAAGACTTGGCTGGACCGGCTGTTCCGCTGGTTTATTGCGCGGCCGATAGTTTTGATTGTTGTTTTGGTGTTGGCGGTGACCGCATTATTCAGCTTCTTGTTATTCCTGGGTTCGCCGACCGAATGGTTTGACTGAGCAACTGATTCAGTAGTTCACATAGCTTTATTCGACGATTAACGCACTTTTTGCCGCCCTGATTGGTGCTTTTGCTCTTTCTTAGCGACAATAGAGCAACAAAGGAGTGCAATCGTGTCAGGACTTCCAAACCACGACCCGGCCGGCTGGCGCAGAGCCCCGGCTAGTTACCAACCCTTAGATCCAATCAAGGTTCAAGACCTTCTAGCTAAGGAATGGGAGCGCTTTCTGGCCACTTATCCTCGCTCTGGCGAACACAACACCAGGGCTAAGCGCTCGCTGCCGCTTGGTGTGACTTCAAGCTTCCAGCACTGGGACCCATACCCAATCACCATCGTGAGTGCAAAGGGTGCCTACGCAACCGATGTCGATGGCCGAAAACTGTTAGATCTTTCGATGGGATTCGGAGCGATGCTTGCCGGTCACCTCAATCCAAAGATTGTCAAGGCCGTCAAGAAGGCACTCAAGAAAACAGGAACCTTGTTTGTTACTCCAGCAGTAATTTCAACGGAAGCTGCAGAGAGATTCCAGAAGCGCTTTGGTTTAGACATGCTTCGCTTCACGAATTCAGGTACTGAATCGACAATGTATGCCATTCGAATTGCGAAGGCGGTAACGCGCAAAAGAGGAATCATCAAGATTGAAGGTGGCTACCACGGTGGATATGATCCACTGCAAGTCTCAGTCAAACCAAAGCTAGAAGTCGTTGGAACTGTAGACAAACCCGTTCCATATATTCCATTTGAGGTTGAAGCGGGTGAGATTTACACGGTTTCCTACAACGACCTAGCTCGACTGGAAGAATTGCTGCGCGATCACGGAAACACGATTGCTGCTCTGATGATGGAACCAATTATTGAAAATCTTTCAATCATTCTTCCTGATGAGGGCTACCTCAAGCGGGTGAGAGAACTTTGTGATCAGTATGGCGTTGCGCTCATCTTCGATGAGGTCAAAACTGGATTGACTGCCGGTGTTGCAGGAGCGGCCAAGCGAGTTGGTGTTGAACCTGATCTAGTCTGCCTCGCCAAGAGCATCGGCGGCGGACTACCGGTGGCTGCCTTCGGTGGAAAGAAGAAGTACATGGATGCGGTGGTTGACGGTCGCATGCCACACTTTGGAACCTATAACGGAAACCCACTGGTTGTGGCAGCCGCAATTGCGATGGATGAGATTTCTACTGAAGAGGAATTGGCAAGGGCAGAGAAGCTAAACATTGACACCCTCAAGAAACTAGACACCATCATTGATCGCTACGAATTGCCAGCTCACACCGTTGGATTTGGCGTGAAGGGTGCTGTGATTTGGAATCCCAAGCCGGTTCGAAATTACCGCGACTTCAAGAGCAACGACTTTGAGGCAGCGGAGCTTTCCTGGCTGTGGGGGATTAACCGAGGCGCGATCACCCCACCAGGATTAGACGAGCAGTGGTTGGTATCTTTTGCGCACAAAGAAAAAGACATGGCAATTCTGGTCAATGCCTTTGAGGAGCTTGGAAAGGCCCTTCGGTCCTAATCCTCGCGCCTGGCGATGGCGGTCAGATCACCCAGCGCTGCATTGAACTCTTGCTCGCTCATGAGCTTGAGATCTAAGACTGCTTTTCTTACCGAGCAATTGTTTTGCTGGGCATAGCGGGCTACTTTGGTCGCATTTTCATAGCCAATTTGTGGGCTGAGAACCGTTACAAGTCCAATTGAATTTTCAACGCTTTGCTTGAGCTGTTCGGTGTTTGCTGTGATGCCATCCACGCAATTCCTTGTGAATGTTGCAAAGCCATTTCGTAGGTAGGTAATGCTCATAATGATTGATCGAGCCATGATTGGTTCAAAGGCATTTAGTTGGAGTTGACCACCCTCTGCTGCCAGCGTCACCGTTAGGTCATTACCAATCACTGTGAAAGCTATCTGATTGATTACCTCTGGAATGACCGGGTTTACCTTTCCCGGCATGATTGAGGAACCAGCTTGCTGCTCAGGAAGATTGATTTCATTTAGCCCAGCTCTAGGCCCCGAGCTCAAAAGGCGCAGATCATTAGCAATCTTTGACTGTCTGACTGCGATGCGCTTAAGGGTCGAGGAGAAACTGATCAGAACACCAGCGGATTGCGTTGCTTCGACTAGGTCATCTGGCGATACCAGTTTGATTCCAACCAGCTTCGAAAGCTCCGCAACCACCTCAGCGGTGTAGCCCTTTGGGGTGTTTAGCTCTGTCCCAACAGCTGTTCCACCCAGATTCACTTCTGAAAGCAAAGGCAGCAATTCATTGAGTCGAAGGATGTCATTGTTCGTTGAAACAGCGAATGCTTGAAACTCTTGTCCGAGTGTGATTGGAACCGCGTCCTGCAACTGAGTTCTTGCCATTTTTAGAACTGATGCGAATTCATCAGCCTTGCGCTGGTAGGAGTCTCTTAGTTTCTGCATCGAGTCAGCAAGCAGCTCGAGCTCAAAAATCAGGGCAATCCGGAATGACGTTGGGTAGACATCGTTGGTTGATTGCGATCGGTTTACATCATTTAGCGGATGAATGTATTGATACTCGCCGGGCTTTTTACCCATTAGCTCAAGTGCTCGATTGGCAATTACTTCATTGGCATTCATGTTGGTGCTGGTGCCAGCACCGCCCTGAATGGCGTCAACAACAAAGTGCTGATCAAGCTTTCCATCCACAACTTCTTGGCAGGCGAGCTCGATGTATTTTGCCTTTTCTGGCTCTAGACCACCGATTCGGGCATTAACCCGTGCGGCTGCCTGCTTCACAAGGCCGATGGCTCTGATGAGGTTTCGGTAGTGACCAATTGGTACACCTGAAATGGGAAAGTTTGAAAGTGCTCTGGCTGTGTGGATGCCCCAAAGTGAATCCTGGGGAATTTCCAGGTCGCCAATCAGATCATGCTCTATGCGCAATTATTCGTCCTTGAACGTTCCATATAAGGGTAGGGGATAACCAGCGCTTTGGTTAACCAACCAGATTTGTCCCAATTAAAGCTTGATGAATTTGATAGCAATTGGGATTTTGTAGAACTCACCCTGGCCTGCTTTGAAGGCAGCGATGATTCTGAAAACAATCCAGACAATCGGCAGCACCCAAAGGAACAGCAGTCCAATGATTGATACGACCATTACTACGGCGGCAATTGCGATCGTGAGGCCAAAGTTTAGAGATTCCTTGGCGTGATGAGAAACGAACGGTCCCTTATCGCGGAGCAGGAAGTAACCGATTAGCGGTGCAAAAAACTCAAATGGAATGGCTAGCAGATGAAGAGCTACAGCCCAGAGCTTTTCACTCTCTGGCGACATCTTCTCGCTGGCATAAGGATTTGTACTCATGGCTTCAGATTACCCGCATGGGCATCTAGCTAATCAGCGTGTTAGGACAATCACAGCTAACACTAAGAAAGCCACTGCCAAAACCCTATTCACCAGCCGGAAATTAGATTCCATCTTCAGCCATTTAGAAAGGCCTCCGGCAACAACAATGTAAAGCGCAGAAACCAGGGAAAACCCCAAAATCACGATCAAAATCAACCACGGAAGCTCAGTAGTAGAAACCACAAGCGGAACTATGGAGAGATAGAAAGCTAACGGCTGAGGATTTGAAAATCCGATTGCTAAAGCTCCAAAGAACTCACTTCCCTTTCCCTCTGGAGTGTCCACCTGCCTTGCTGACCACAGCCTTGAAGCTTTGTAAATAAGAAAACCTGCACCGAAAATCTTCAGTAGTAACAGCAACTCCTCATTTGATTGAAGGAGTGCCGCCAGTCCCAAGTATGCGAGCGAAACCATCAGGACTTTGCCGGTCGTGATTCCAGCTGCTGCGGCAATAGCAAGCTTTTTACTATTTACGGCCCGGGTCAGAATCATGAATGTGTCGGCACCCGGAGCAATCGCAGACGCTAGAAAAGCGCCAGCAAAGAGTAGGTAGTCAGCCATGCTGGAAGCATAGTTCCGTTGTCCGCTGGCTTGATGACTATTGCCGACTTGGGCAGTAGCCTGAGATAAAGAGAAGAGGTCCTCGTGGCTAAGGTAGAACGAACTCCAGATCAATACATTTCAAGGTTAAGAAAATACAACGTCATTGCTGGCTTTCTGCATCTCGCTCAGGCAGCCGGACTTACCTACGTTTTGACACTGCTGGAAACACAAATTCTATTTCCTGTAACGATTGACTATCCGACAGGTCCTCCAGGAGTTCCTGTTCCGCCAGAGCGCGTCGAATTATTTGATATCAACATCGGAGCCGGCGTCATCGGATTCCTCCTGCTATCTGCTTTCTTTCACTTCCTAATTGCTTCGCCGCTGTTTTTCCAGCGATACAAAAATGGACTGAAGCAAAACCACAACTACTTCCGTTGGGTTGAGTATTCCCTCTCATCATCAGTCATGATCTGGCTGATTGCGCAGCTAACAGGGGTATCAGACTTCGCAGCACTGGCAGGTATCTTTGCTGTCAATGCGTCAATGATTTTCTTTGGCGCGCTGCAGGAAAAGTATGAGACTCCTGGAAACGGCAAGGGGCTTCCATTCATCATGGGAAGCATGACAGGCATCGTGCCGTGGCTGATCATCATCGTCTACACAATTCAGCCTGGTAGTGAGTCAGCCGCTGAGATTCCAGGCTTTGTCTATGGAATCATTGTGGCGCTTTTCATCTTCTTCAATACTTTTGCCTTCAACCAGGCATTCCAGTACAAGAAGATTGGACCTTGGAGAAACTACCTCTACGGCGAGGCAACCTACATCACCTTGAGCTTGGTAGCGAAGTCAATCCTGGCTTGGCAGGT
>CAZGNP010000012.1:0-9803 GCA_964527155.1 uncultured Aquiluna sp. | reverse complement strand
AGGCAACCTACATCACCTTGAGCTTGGTAGCGAAGTCAATCCTGGCTTGGCAGGTTTTTTCCGGCGCAATCATTCCAGCAATTGCTGGAACGTAGTTCTGCTAGACCCGAAGATTACCGCCGCGCTTTCGTGAAACTGCGTCAATCGTTGCAGCAAGTGCAAGAACTGAACCGGTCACCACAAAGCTAATACCGGCTGAGAGCCCCAGCAGCCCCAGGCCGTTGTCAATGATTGCAATAACCATTGCACCCAGCGCTGCGTGAGCGAGCCTTCCTCGGCCACCAAACAAGCTGACACCACCAACTACGGCAGCTGCTACACCGCTTAGAACAATGGTTCTTCCAGCAGCGGCTTCGACAACACCAATACGGCTGACGTGGAACAGACCCGCAATCACGGCAAGTACTGATGTGATCATGAAGGCGGTGATTCTGATTCTAGAAACCTTTATACCGGCTCTTCTTGCCGCTTCCGGATTTCCACCAACCGCGTAAAGGTGACGACCAAAAGTAGTTCTGTCCAAAATGAAAGTTCCAATAAAGATGATGGCCAAAACAATTGGAATCACAATTGGCACACCATAAATTGGCTTAACGGAAGCGCTTCGATCCAGGTTCAACACATAAACCACAGCGGCACCAATAGCCGCCATGAAACCAACCTTGATTAGCAGCAGTGAAAGTGGCTTGTTGACAAGTCCCTTTCTGGTTCTGCGAGCGCGGTCGTAAAGCCCCATGCCGAGCATGATTCCTAGAACTATCAGCAGCAGCAGCCAGCCACCAAGGATTGGCAGATTCTCGTTCATGATGGATTTGATTTCAGGAACATCAACCCTGAACAAACCACCATCGCCCAGCAGGATTAGCGCTACACCCTGTAGTGCCAGATAAAAGGCGAGAGTAATAACAAATGACGGCACTCCAACCTTTGCCACAAAGAAGCCCAAAATCAGACCTACAGTTGCCCCAAACAGTAATGACATGCCAAGTGCGGGCACCCAGTTGATGCCGGCAAAAGTTGCCAGATAGAAAATGTCCATGGCGACACCGGCCGCCACACCCGCCGACAGATCAATCTCCGCCAACAAAATTACGAATACCAGCGCAACTGCCAGGGTGGTTAGCTGAGCGGCTTGCAGGAACAGGTTCGCAAAGTTGAGCTTGGTTAGAAAGAAAGGACTAAGGGTGGAGAACAAAGCAGTCAGCACCAGCAGCGCTGCCACTGCAGGCAAGGCACCCATTTCGCCGTTTTTTAGCCGGGATAGGTAAGCAGCAAACTGTTCGCGCAGGTTACCTTCATGCCCAGAGGAAATCTGAGTTGGTGCGAGATTTAGACCACCGTCAAAGTTTGAATTAGCCATGATTATTCTGTAACCCCCTTGGTACCGGTGATGTATCCCACAACATCATTTTGATTAGTCTTATCTGCGTCAATCTGGGTCACCATGCGGCCCAGATACAAAACCGCTATGTCGTCGCATACCTTGAAAACATCTTGCAAGTTGTGGCTGATGATGATGACGGCAACACCAGAGTCGGCCAGTCTTCTAACGAGATTCAAAACCTGCTCAGTTTGAGCCACACCCAAAGCCGCCGTTGGTTCATCCAGAATCACCAGCTTGGAGTTTCTTAGTACAGATCGAGCAATTGCTACGGTCTGCCTTTGACCTCCCGATAGGGAGGAAACTTTTTGTCTTACCGACTTCACGGTTCTAACCGAGAGACTCTGCAGCGCCTTAGTTGCTTGCAGTTCCATGGAAGGCTCGTCCAGGGTTCCCTGCAGTGTCTCTTCTCGACCCAGGAACATGTTTTGAACAATGTCCAGGTTTTCGCACAGTGCTAAATCTTGATAAACAACCTCGATGCCAAGGGCTGCAGCCTCACGAGGGTTTTGAATGTCAACTGGCTGACCATCGAACAAGACAGTTCCACTGTCGTAGGGCTGAACACCAGCTAACCCTTTGATGAGAGTGGACTTACCCGCACCGTTGTCGCCAACCAATGCGGTTACCCTGCCCGCATAGGCGACCAGGTCAACACCCTTTAGTACATCTACCGGGCCAAAGCTTTTGACCACATTCTTTAGTTCAATAACTGGTTGCGTCATTGCCCACCCGTTTTCTTCTTATTTCTAAAAGCCTATAGAAGAAGAAAAGGTGTGCGCCAGCGAAAGGACCGGCGCACACCAAATCATCTTTACTTGACGCCGTACTTCTCACAGGCAGCTGCAACATCGCCGACACAGAGGTCAGCTGCTGATGCATCGCCAGCGGCTACTACGTCCTTGACCTGCTCTGGTCCAACCACGATTGGGTCAAGAGCTAGGAATGGTGTTCCATCTTCCAGAGTCTTGTTGGTCTCTGGAGTTCCACCGCTCAGAATGGTGATTGCCATCTTGGCACCAGCCTCAGCCTGAATGGTGAATGGCTTCCAAACGGTTGCCCACTGCTTGCCTAGCAGAACGTTCTGCAGACCAGCAACAGATGCATCCTGACCTGAAACTGGAACGGTTAGACCGTTCTTGTCCAAGATCGCAATGATGGAAGCTGCGTTGTTGTCGTTTGGAGCTAGAACTGCGTCAACCTTGCCGGAGACTGCAGTGAAGGCCTGCTCGAATAGAGTTCCAGCCTTAGTTCCATCCCAAGTTCCCTCCATGGTGAAGGCAGCCTTAGCACCAGCTGCATCCAAAACAGAAAGAGCTCCGTTTAGGAACATTGCAGCGTTACCGTCTGCTGGATCTCCAGAAGAGTAAATAATGCTTGCGGTGGTTACGTCCTTACCAGCAGCAGCTAGACCATCAAGAATCATCTGACCCTGGAACGCACCAACGCGCTCGTTGTCGAATGATAGGTAGTAGTCAGCGCCAGCGATTGGGCGGTCGTAAGCAATAACAGGAATACCCTGCGCCTGAGCCTTCTCAGTTACAGATACAGCAGCACCTTGGTAGTCAACCAATAGCATCACACCACAGCCCTGTGATAGCTGCTGGTCAGCGATGGTTGCATACTTTGCGGTGTCTGATTGTGCGTTCTGAATGTCGGCTTCGTATCCAGCTTCAGTCAGAGCCTTCTCTAGAGCAGGTCTGTCACCTGGCTCCCAGCGAGTTCCGCTGTCGGCGTCTGGCAGAATCACACAGGCACGGGTAGATCCCGCGTTTTCCGACTCACCTGCATCAGCAGCACAACCAGCAAGGGTTAGAGCTGAGATCGCAGCAAGAGCCGAAATGGAGAACAATGAAGACTTCTTCATGTACATCCCTTCCATTGATTGAATATTTGGGGATTCCCCAAATCAGCCCATGACTGAGCCTGAGAGTATGTTTCCCTAGGCAACAAATTAGGTCAAATTAAACAGGCCGCCTTTCGATAACAAATAGGCAACGTTATCTATTTGTTGTTTATGCCAACAAGTAGGTTTTTACTAGGAAAACACCAGAAAGGCCCCATGGATTCAGGCTTGCAGTCCCCAGCACCCAGGGGTCAAAACCGCGAGGATGTGCGCCAGCACAATCTCTCGACTGTCCTGCGCCTGGTCCGGCTTTCCGCAACCATTTCCCGCTCTCAGCTAACTGCAGCTACTGGACTCAACCGCTCGACCATCTCGGATCTCGTTGCAGAGCTCGAAGAGCGTGGCCTCGCCTTTGAGACCGAGGCTCTAGTTTCATCCGGAGTCGGAAGACCGAGCTTGATGGTTTCTGCCTCCGACAATGTGGTGGCGTTCGCCGTGCACCCGGAAGTCGATGCAACAACAGTTGGAGCGGTGACGCTCAGTGGTCGAGTGATTGCTAAAGAGCGCATCTTGATGCCGAACTCCCCAAAGCCAAGAGAATCCGAGCTAACAGCCGCAAAACTCATTTCTAAAATATCCGCCGAACTTGATTCGAAGTATCGAGTTGCGGGAGTGGGAGTTGCGGTTCCTGGTCAAGTCAGAGTTTCTGACGGTGTTATTCGCTACGCACCTCAGCTGGGATGGGTGGAAGCTGCGTTTGGTCCGGAACTGAGTCAGCTAACCAGACTTCCTGTTTATCTTGATAACGATGCATCGATTGGCTGCATGGCCGAACGAAACTTCGGCAGCGCCAAAGGCTTTTCAGATGTGGTGTTTTTGTTCGCTGGATCCGGTGGTATTGGTGGCGGAGCGATTGTGGATGGCAAGCAGCTGCGCGGGACATCGGGTTATGGGGGTGAGCTTGGGCACGTTCGAATCTCATCTTCCAGCCAGAGAGATTTCTCCGGCTTCGAGGGAACCCTTGAAGCTTTAGTTCGTAGAGATGATTTGCTCGAACTTTTCAAGCTCTTTGGTGCAACGGATGAAGAACTGGATCGTGAGATTCAAACGGTAAAAACCGCTGCAGCAAGAAATGTCATCTACAAACAAATCGACCATTTGGCAGATGGACTTAGCAACTTTGTCACTATCTTCAATCCCCAAGCTGTGGTGCTCGGTGGATTCCTAACCTCGCTCTTCAACTTCGATTCGGGAAGGCTACTGGAGAGAATGAAAGCGAACGCAGTAGGCGCCTCAGCTGAGCGTGTGGTGGTGAGACCGGCTGGCCTGGGCTCAAACCTTCTAATGGTTGGGGCTGCCGAGCTTCCCTTTGAAATGCTGATGCGCAACCCCGCCGGATACCTGCTGGAACGGGCCAACTAAGCCCCCAGCTTCGCTCAATAAGCGGTAGCGTTTAGGAAGAATTCGCAGTCAATCCCCAGGGTCGAATTGGAGCTGGCATGTCATTAGTAGGCGTTGTTGCTGAACAAGCGGGGGAATCCCGAGTTGCAGCAACCCCAGAAACAGTCAAGAAGATAGTTGCTCTTGGCTACAAAGTAGTGGTTCAAAAGGGGGCGGGCGATCGAGCCTCATTCCCAGACAGCGCCTATGCGAAGGCTGGAGCCAAGGTCGTGACTGGCGTTGCCGCCTGGAAGGCAGACGTTGTTCTCAAGGTGAATGCCCCAACCGATACCGAAATAAAGCGCATGCGTAAGGGTGCAATTTTGGTGGGTCTGCTGAGCCCAGCTTTCAAGCCCAAGTTGCTTAAGTCCCTTGCCAAAAAAGGTGTTACCGCACTGGCGATGGATTCAGTTCCAAGAATTTCAAGAGCACAGTCAATGGACGTGCTTAGCTCCATGGCAAACATTGCTGGCTATCGAGCGGTCGTTGAGGCAGCAAATGAATTTGGTCGCTTCTTCACGGGTCAAGTAACAGCTGCAGGAAAAGTCCCACCAGCCAAGGTGTTGGTGGCAGGTGCCGGTGTGGCAGGTCTAGCTGCAATTGGTGCTGCATCAAGTTTGGGTGCAATTGTTAGGGCCACCGATCCAAGACCTGAAGTAGCAGATCAGGTGAAATCAATTGGTGGTGAATACCTGGCTGTTGAGATTGCAGAGAAGATGCAATCAAGTGATGGCTATGCGAAAGAAACCAGCGCTGCCTACAACAAGCGAGCCGCTGAGATTTACACAGAGCAAGCAAAAGATGTAGACATCATTATTACGACTGCTCTGATCCCAGGAAAACCTGCTCCAAAACTGATTACCGCCAAAGACGTTTCACAAATGAAACCGGGCAGTGTGATTGTTGATATGGCAGCAGCTCAAGGTGGAAACGTTGAGGGAACTGTTGCCGGTAAAAGAATTGTCACCAAGAACGGTGTAATTATTCTTGGCTACACCGATCTACCAAGTCGTCTCCCACAGCAATCATCACAGCTATATGGAACAAACCTCGTGAATCTGCTAAATCTCTTGACGCCCAATAAAGATGGCAAGACAGTTATTGACTTTGAAGATGTTGTTCAAAGAGCAGTCACAGTTGTTAAGGATGGCAAGATCACCTGGCCTCCACCACCGGTGCAAGTTTCTGCGGCTCCTGCCTCTGCGCCAGTAGCAGCGGTTGAAATAAAGCCAAAGAAGAAGATGTCAGCTAGAACACGCAGTGTCTTGATTGGGGCTGGTTTTGCAGCACTCTTTGGTTTGATTTCTGTTGCACCACCACCTCTGCCGCAGCACTTCTTGGTTTTGACCTTGGCAATTGTGGTCGGTTACTACGTGATTGGTAAGGTTCACCACGCCCTGCACACCCCACTGATGAGCGTCACCAACGCCATCTCCGGCATCGTTGTAGTGGCGGCGATCCTGCAGATCACCGATACCAATCCACTGGTTCAGGTGCTAGCGGCCTTTGGAGTGTTGCTGGCCAGCATCAACGTGTTTGGTGGATTTGCGGTAACCAGACGAATGCTCAAGATGTTTACGAAGGGAGACAAGTGATGAGTGCACTAGCTATTGCTAACGCTGCCTACATCGCAGCAGCCCTTCTGTTCATCATGAGCCTGGCCGGACTGAGCAAGCACGAAAGCGGCAAGAGCGGTATTTGGTATGGCATGGCTGGAATGGCAATTGCCATGCTGGCAACCATTTGGCTGGCGCTTTCTGGTGAGCAAACTGCAGCGACTCAATCTGCGCTGATCTTGCTGGTTATCGCACTTCTAGCTGGTGCTGCGATTGGTCTTTACAGGGCAAAAGTCGTTGCAATGACTGGCATGCCCGAACTGATTGCTCTGTTCCACAGCTTCGTTGGTCTAACGGCAGTTTTGGTTGGTTGGAATGGTGCTCTGCACGCAGGAGATCTCCCACCTGAGCTAGTTGGTGTTCACCGAGCGGAAGTATTTATCGGTGTCTTTATTGGTGCAGTTACTTTCACTGGTTCCATCGTTGCCTACCTAAAGCTCTCAGCCAAGATGTCTTCCAAGCCGCTGATCTTGCCAGGCAGAAACTTCTTGAACCTGGCTGCACTGGTTTCCTTCATCGCACTGACTGTTGGCTATGTAATTACTCCTGAGCTTTGGCTACTAATTGCAGTGACAGCCTTAGCTCTTGCATTGGGTTGGCACCTGGTTGCCTCCATTGGCGGCGGGGATATGCCGGTGGTTGTTTCGATGCTAAACAGCTATTCCGGTTGGGCAGCGGCTGCTACTGGATTCCTGCTGAGCAACGATCTTTTGATTGTTACCGGTGCGCTGGTTGGCTCTTCTGGTGCGTACCTTTCTTACATCATGTGTAAGGCGATGAACCGTTCATTTATATCGGTGATCTTTGGCGGCTACGGAATCGAAGCGCCATCCGAGAGCGCTGAAGAGACTGGCGAGCACACCGAGATTGATGCCGCTTCTGCAGCAGAACTTCTGTCAGCGGCCAAGAGTGTGGTTATTACGCCTGGCTACGGAATGGCAGTTGCGCAAGCGCAGTATCCAGTTGCCGAGCTCGCTAAGCGACTGCGAGAAAAGGGTGTCGAGGTTCGCTTTGGTATTCACCCAGTGGCAGGACGTCTTCCTGGACACATGAACGTTCTGCTGGCTGAGGCAAAGGTTCCATATGACATCGTGCTGGAAATGGACGAGATTAATGACGACTTTCCACAGACTTCAGTGGTGCTGGTTATCGGGGCAAATGACACAGTGAATCCAGCTGCCACCGAAAACCCTGGCAGTCCAATCGCGGGAATGCCGGTTTTGAAGGTCTGGGAAGCCGAGCGAGTAATTGTCTTCAAGCGATCAATGGCGTCTGGTTATGCCGGTGTTTCAAATCCACTGTTCTATAAAGAAAACGCCAGCATGCTATTTGGTGATGCCAAAGAGCGCGTGGAGGATATTCTCAGGTCGCTTTAGTGCAAGCTGATTAGAATTGGGAAAATGGAGAAACTCAAGGGCTTCTTAGCCAAATTACCCCATCCAGTTCGATGGGTAATTTCTATTGTTTTGGGTTTTATCTTCTTAATTCTTGGCTTGGTAATGATGGTAACGCCGGGGCCTGGTTTGCTGTTCATCTTTCTAGGGCTCTCCCTCTTGGCACTTGAAATTGAGTGGGCCAGAGAGCTCAATAAGCAGGGGATGCAAGGGCTAGAGAGAATAGTGACAAAAGTAAAGAGCTATTTCAAAAGAAACAAAGACTAACTAGTTTTTGATTGGTTAGAACCGGTCGAAGCATGCGCCGCCGCTATTGCTCTTTTACCGGCCGGGAGCAAGACAGCTAATGCCGCAATCAAGACAGTGGCGGCTCCGGTGACAATCATCAAAATCTCGACAGACACAACATCTGCTAGCGGTCCAAGAATGGACATTCCCAGCGGCATTGCAACTGCCATCACAATTCCAACAAAACCAAAGACTCGTCCTTGGCGCTCAGGCTCAACTGTCTCCTGCAGCAGCGTCATGGCCGAGGTTGAGAAGGCGGGAACCGCCAGTCCAATCAAGAAGAACAAAACATAGAAAACAATTAGGTTTACGGTAAAGCCCAGCGCGATTGCCAGGATTCCAAACAGGATCGATGTTCCAATAATTGCGGCGATTCGGTCAATCTTGTTGGCTAATAGCGCCATCAAGGCACCACCTAAAACCATGCCAACCCCAAATGCAAGTTCCAGCACTGTCAGCATCCAAACTTCCGAACCAAAGTTTCTCACCAGCATTAGCGGCGAGAGGTTGGAAGGCGCAACAATCAACAAGAAAACAATTGCAAAGATTGCCATCACCCAGCGAACCAACTGATTACTAAAGATGTAGCTGATGCCTTCCTTCAAATCTGTTAGATAAGAAGGCTTTTCTGCACTGGCAGCTCTGGCCAGAGTCGGGACGGAAATAGTGGCCAGTAGGGAAAGACCAATTGCAGCTGTAACTACATCAATGAACAAAACCGCTTCCAGCGAAAAGTTTGCATAAACAGCTGCTGCCGCAACAGGTGCCAAAAGCGTAAGCGATGACTGGATACTGCTGTTGATTCCGTTTACTCTCATCAGCTGGTCGGTCGGAACAATCTGTGGCACCAGTGCCGAAATTGCCGGCATCTGCACACCCGCGCCAACCGAGCGGATTGCCATCACCAGGAAAATTAGCCACAGATCATCCGTTCCTGAAAGCATGAAAAATGCCAACACTAAGGTGGCGAGGGCAATTGTTGAATCGGAAACGATAATCATGATTTTGCGATTTACGCGATCCGCCCAAACCCCAGCAAAAATCGAGACGATCGCCTGCGGCAGAAAACCAAAAATAGCGGCAAGTGCCAAAACCAATCCTGACTTCGTAGTCAGGGTTAGATGCCAAAAAATTGCATACTGCACCAGGAAGGAACCAAAAGTCGTTATGGTTTGGCCAACCAGAAAGACTGCCACTTTTCGTTTCCAGTCAGGCATCGATTCACTCTGCTTCGGCTCTGGGGCGTGCAGAGTTTGGGGGTTTGTAAGATTTTCCATAATTACTTATCCGAGTGTAACTCAACTCGAAATCGCTAAACTGCCAGCTTTTCTTTCTTCTTCCTGGATCCCAGGTTGAATGTCGAAAGAAGTCCCAGCAGCAAGAACGCCGCTGCAGCCCAAGCTGAGAATTTGGCTCCGTCAGTGAATGCATCGCCTGCTGCCACTTGAACTTCGGCAGCGATGTCAGCTGGAATGCCTTGCTGTTCAAGACCAGTTCCGATTTGTGGAATAGCACCGCCAGCTGAGTCCACTACTGCCTCCACCAAGACCTGGCTCTGCTCACTCTGAACGCCGATATCGCTTAGGCGAGTTTCGAGTGAAGACTGTGTACCCGTAAAGAGCAGCGTGCCCAGCACTGCAATTCCCAGTGCTGAACCAATTTGGCGGACTGTTGACTGAGATCCTGAGCCTTGGCCAGCTTTTTCCATAGGAACGTCGACCATGATGACACCGGTTAGCTGTGCCGTTGCAAGACCAATTCCGATTCCATAAACAAAGAGGAACGGTGCGATTCCGACCCAGCCAACTGACTGGGAGGCAACTACTGCTACACCAACG
>CAZGNP010000011.1:0-23798 GCA_964527155.1 uncultured Aquiluna sp. | reverse complement strand
GTCCCATGGCAATTCTTGGTGCTTTGTCAGATGGCCTCGGGCAAGGATTTGAAACGCTGGCCCTCAAGTCAACTCTTGACGGCTTTACCGCTATCGCATTTGCAGCAGCACTGGGCTGGGGAGTTGCTTTTTCTGCTATTCCGGTTGGAGTTTGGCAAGGCGCTCTCACGATTGCTGCTGCCTTGGCAGGTGCACTCATGCCAGCCGCAGTAATTGCCTCAATTACCGCAACCGGCGGAATTCTCCTGTTGGGAACTGGTCTGCGAGTCTTACAAATACGAATGGTGAGCGTTGCTTCATTGTTGCCGGCGCTGATTGTCGCACCACTTCTTACGCTGTTAGTTCAATCACTGATCTAATCAGAGCCGACCACGGGACTCGAACCCGTAACCCCCGCATTACAAGTGCGGTGCGCTACCAATTGCGCCAGGTCGGCCTACTGCCCAGAAAGTTTAGCGTTACTGAGCAGTGGCTGACTGGACAAATGCGGCAAAGTTAGCCGCTGAGACTAGCTCCTCGCCGGTTGCCCAAATGTATTGCTTGCCATTTACCAAGATGGTCGGCGTTCCGGTAACGGTAATTCCCTGCTGCGGTTCAGACAGAACAGTCTGGGTGTGAGCGGTCACGTATTCACCGAAGCTCTTGGCCTGAATGCAGCCCTTCACTTCTTCACTGCCCGCTCCTGCTGCTGTGGCGAACTCAAAGATTGCATCGTCGCTGTGACCTTCAGTTCCCTCTTCGGTCTGATTAAGCATCATGGTTTCGTGGAAGTCGAAGAACGCGTCTGGCTCAAAGTTTGCAACACAGAATGCCGCGTTTGCTACGCGTGAGGAATACTCATTTAGGGATGCTCTATCCAAGAAAGAAATTGGACGGATCTCCAGGGTTGCCGCTCCGGTGTCAACCCAAGATCTGATCTGGGCAGAGTTAGGAACATCAAAGGCCTGGCAGACGGGGCACTGGTAGTCGACATAAACGACTATTTCCGGGATTGGACCCTCGGCATCTGGAGTTGGGGTCTTTGTTTCAGTGAAGGCCTGCAGGCCTACACCTAATTTGATTCCACCGAACTCGGTTAGGTTGTTGGGAACCTCAGAAACCACTGGAGCCTCAGCACGATTTGCCTGCTCAATTGCAATTACCGCGGCGACACCGCCGATGATGCCAAGTGCTACTAGGACCACGGATACCTGAATTAAGAGCTTGCTGCGCTTTTCCTTTTTAGCATTCTGCGCTCTTAGCTCCTTGGCCTTGGCTCTGGCGGCTTCTCGCTGCTCGGATCTGGTCGGCTTCTGGTTCAATTTGGCTCCCTTTTGAAGGTGGTTTGCAACCCCACCATTCTAAGTAGTTGATGGCATACTTATCCCACCTGCCTAGGCAGGAACTCATCACTACGGATCGTCCGGCACGTACCTGCCGGTGAAGGGGAAATCATGGCATCAGTGTCATTTAAAAGCGCAACTCGCCTGTATCCAGGCGGAACCAAGCCAGCGGTAGACAAGCTAGACCTCGAAATCAGGGATGGCGAGTTTTTGGTGCTGGTAGGACCATCGGGTTGCGGAAAGTCCACCTCGCTTCGAATGCTGGCAGGACTTGAAGAAGTAAACGAAGGCGCAATCTATATCGGAGACCGCGATGTCACCGACGTTCCACCAAAGGACCGCGACATCGCAATGGTGTTCCAGAACTATGCGCTTTATCCACACATGACCGTGGCAGAGAACATGGGCTTTGCTCTGAAGATTGCTGGTGTCAGCAAAGAAGAGCGAGCTGAGCGTGTGCTCGAGGCGGCAAAGCTGCTGGATCTTGAGCCGTATCTAAACCGCAAGCCAAAAGCACTTTCTGGTGGACAACGTCAGCGCGTTGCGATGGGGCGAGCAATTGTTCGTAAACCACAGGTGTTCTTGATGGATGAACCATTATCAAACTTGGATGCCAAACTGCGCGTTCAGACCAGAACGCAGATTGCTTCTCTGCAGAGAAGACTTGGAGTAACAACCGTTTATGTAACACACGACCAGGTTGAGGCAATGACCATGGGTGACCGAGTAGCAGTCTTGAAAGATGGCCTACTGCAGCAGGTTGACTCACCTCGTGCTCTTTACGACAAGCCTCAAAATGTTTTCGTGGCCGGCTTCATCGGCTCCCCAGCAATGAACCTGCTTCAGCTGCCAATTGTTGAAGGCGGTGTGCAGTTCGGTGACGAGGTGCTACCGGTTGATAGAAGTGTCCTTGCAAAGACCAGCGCCAAGAAAGTAACCGTTGGTATTCGCCCTGAGAAACTGACTCCAGCGGCGCATGGCCTGGTGGCTGATGTTGACGTTGTTGAAGAACTTGGCAGCGATGGTTACCTCTACGGCCGCGCACAGCTGGATGGCTATGAGCAGGCAATCGTTGTTCGAGTTGATGCCATGAACCACCCACGCGCGGGAGAAAAGATTCACCTGCACGCTGACAAAGACGCCCTCCACCTCTTTGATGTGGAAAGTGGAGAGCGCCTTAACTAATTGATGGCTCCTAGCCTCTCTATTACGGCGGCCACGGCAGAACCAGCACTGTTGGATCTGCCGTGGCATTTGCCGTTGGAAGATTGGCCAAAAGAAACTATCGCCGCACTTCCAAAAGGCCTCTCCCGCCACACAGTGCGCTTTGCCCACCTTGGCGAACACGTGATTGCCATTAAGGAAACACTGCTTGATTTGGCAAAGCGCGAGTATGAAATGCTCCGCAAACTAGAAAAACTAGATGTTCCCTGCGTTGAGCCGTTTGCGATAATTTCAAATCGCAAAGACTCGGCTGGCAATGACCTGCCTGCCGTCTTGATTACCAGGCACCTGAAGTTTTCTCTCCCCTATCGAGCCATGTGGTCACAGGGACTTCGGGAACAAACCGCCAAGCGTTTGGTCGATGCTCTGTCACTGCTGTTGGTGCGGCTACATCTGGCCGGCTTTTTTTGGGGAGATGTTTCTCTTTCAAATACCTTGTTCCGTCGTGATGCGGGAAGATTTGCCGCATATCTAGTCGACGCTGAAACTGGTCAGCTCTATGAGGGAAGGCTCTCCAATGGCCAGCGGGAAAATGACCTAGAAATCGCCAGAGTGAACATTGCCGGTGAGCTGATGGACTTGATTGCCTCTGGCAAGGGAATCGACATCGATCCTGCTCTGGTGAGTCAGCGAATCGTAGATAAATACAGAGAACTTTGGAAAGAGCTGACTGCCGTCGAAGTTATTGATGCGTCCGAGCGATGGCGAATCGCCAAGCGCGTTCAGCGACTGAATGAACTTGGGTTCGACATCGAAGAACTATCCATGACCCAAGACCAAGATGGTCAAACGGTGAAGATTCAGCCGAAGGTTGTTGACGCAGGTCACCACGCTCGACGATTGCTACTTCTGACCGGTTTGGATGTTGAAGAGAACCAAGCTAGAAGATTGCTGAACGACATCGACCAGTATCGCTTGAACAACGCCCGTCCTGGCGCTGATGAAGAAGTTATGGCCCACGAATGGCAGTCCAATGTCTATGAGCCGGTCATCAGTGCGATTCCGCACGAGCTGACAGGCAAATTAGAACCGGCCGAGATATTTCATGAAGTCCTTGAGCACCGACTCAAGAAATCAGAACAGGCAGGCCAGGACATTTCTCTTGAGGACGCAGTTCGCTCATACGTGTCTGATGTCTTGGCTAATCGCCGAGATGAGGCTTCCTATTTAGCAACCGGATCAACGACTGAAGCAATCTCTTTGCCGGAGCCTGTGCCAACGGGATTAATTGTTGCCGAGGATGAAGAAGAGGGAGACTGGCGCGACAAGGTCTAGCGAGAGCTGGCTATTTTGTAAAGCGCGACTGAAACTGCGATTCCAGCATTCAGTGACTCGGTTTTTGCTCCAATCGGAATACTGACAATTTGATCACAGTTCTCGCTAACTAATCGCGACAATCCCTTGCCTTCGGAGCCAACTATCAAAAGTAGTGGCGAATCGGAGAGCTTAAAGTCAGGAAGACTCACTTGGCCATCTCCATCAAGCCCAACAATAAACAAACCGCGCTTTTTGTAATCAGCAATGACCTGGTTTAAATTTGCCACCATTGCTATTGGCATTCTGGCAGCAGCTCCAGCCGAAGTCTTCCAAGCACTCGCGGTGACACCGACGCTTCTTCTTTGGGGAAGAACAATTCCATTGGCACCAAATGCTGCTGCAGATCTGATGATCGCACCCAGGTTTCGCGGATCAGTAATGCCGTCTAGCGCCACCAGCAGCGGGCTGGCGGATTGGGACAGTGCCCGATCTAGAAGTTCTGCGCTAGAGATGTACTTGAATTCAGGCACCTGCAATGCAATGCCTTGGTGAACAAAATCTCCACCACACATCCGATCAATCTCTGAACGCGTGACTTCGCCAACTGGAATACCTCGATTGTTTGCAAGCGCTATCGCCTCACGAACGCGATCGTCCAAATCAACTTTTTGTGAAATGTAGAGCGCGGTAGCTGGAATCTTTGCTCTCAGTGCTTCTACTACAGAGTTTCGACCCCAAACCACCTCGTGGGCAGAGGACTTCTTGGCGCGGGTGCTGGTTTGCCGGCGCGGTTTGGTGGTTTGGGCTTGCTTTGCTTTTTTCGCTTTGTAAGCCTTGTGATATGGACGATCTTCAGCTTTTGGAGTCGGTCCCTTGCCGCGCAGGGCCTTGCGTCCGTGTCCACCAGTTCCCTTGGCGGGTTTTTTCTTAGCTGCCATTAGCCAACACTCCAGTGCGTTCCGGTTGGCCCATCGGAAAGCTCGATTCCACTTGCCTCCAGTTGCTGGCGAATGGAGTCAGCCAGCTCAAAGTTCTTTTCTTTTCGTGCCTGCTCTCGCTGAGCTATTAGTTGTCTCACTAATCGATCGAGCGCCAGATGTTCTTCACTCGTGGCGCTAGACCACTGGCTGGGCGAAAGACCCAAAATGCTCAGCATCTGTTCAACCTCCGAACGATGCTGTGCGGCCTCGCGCCACTGCTGATCATCCAGAACTTTATTGCCAGAGGTAACTGCCTCATGAATCACTGCGAGCGCCGCCGGAACATTTAAATCCTCGTTCATTTCTGCGACGAAAGCTGCCGGCAAAGCGGCAGTTGAATCAATTTGAGCAAATTGAGTTGGCTTGAGCTCGCGCTCAGCGCGCTTTAGAAAGGCATGAAGTCTTTCCAGCGCTGCTTCGGCTTCAGCCAACACGGAGGCTTGGTAATCCAAGACCGAACGGTAGTGGGCACTTGCCAGATAGTAGCGAACGGCCGCTGGACTTGCCAAAGCAAAGAGATCAGAACTTGAAACGGTATTTCCGATTGATTTTGACATTTTTTGGCCGCCAACGTTCACCAGTCCGTTGTGAAGCCAATAATTTGCAAACTTATCCCCAGCCGCTCTTGACTGAGCAAGCTCGTTTTCGTGATGCGGAAAACGAAGATCCAACCCTCCGCCATGAATATCAAAATTAGAACCCAAGTAGTGAGAAGCCATTGCAGAGCATTCGATGTGCCAACCTGGCCTGCCTCGACCAAATGGTGACGGCCAACTTGCGGTCGCAGGTTCTCCGGGTTTGGTTGCTTTCCAAAGGGCAAAGTCAGTCTGTGCTTTTTTGCCGGGATGAAGCTCTTCAGACTCAACGTCAGAAAGGTCCTGATTTGTAAGTTCACCATAGCTAGGCCAACTAGCCGTATCGAAATAGACATCGGCTGTGCCAGCTGCTTGGTAAGCATGGCCGCTACTGATTAGCTTTTGGATTAGCTCAATCATTTGTGGGATGTGCCCGGTTGCCCTTGGCTCTAGCTTTGGTGAGGCCAGCCCTAACCTTTGATAGTCGCGGCTGAAGAGTTGTTCGTTTTTGTGAGCAACCTCCCACCACTGCAAGTTCAATTCTTTTGCTTTTTCTATGACTTTGTCATCGATGTCTGTCACGTTTCGAATCAGCGTGACATGTAGGCCCTGCGCCGAAAGCCAGCGGGAAAGGATGTCATAGACCAGAGCTGAGCGAAGGTGGCCGATGTGAGGTTCTGATTGAACGGTCGGTCCACAGACATAAATTCCAACCTCACCGGCAGTAATCGGCTTAAATTCACGCAACTCACCCGCATGGGTGTCGAACAACTTCATGGAAAGAGCCTAGCTTTGCGTTCTAACCAAGGCGGTTGCCACCGCGGCAATGCCGCGTGAATCCGCCAAGAAACCTAGGCCATCGGTGGTGGTTGCCAGCACGGAGACTGGTGCCCCTACCACCTCACTCAGGTGATGCTCCAGTTCAATCCGGCGCGGGGCAATCTTGGGCTTTTCGGCAATTATTTGCACCGCCACATTAACGGGTGTGAATCCACTGTTTTCGAGCAACGAAAGTGTTTCCTTGATAAACCGCTCGCCAGATGCACCGGCATATTCGTTTCTATCGGTTCCAAAGTTCGATCCAATATCGCCCAAGTTGGCGGCCGATAGCAGCGCATCGACAATCGCGTGGGCTACCGAATCACCGTCTGAGTGACCCTCTAGTCGATGGAGCTCTGGCCACTCAAGACAGCCGAGCATGAGTGTTCCCTTTTCTCCAAAGTGATGAGCGTCCGCTCCAATACCACTTCTAACATCAGCAAAAATGGCTCTCGCGCGCTCCAGATCGGATGGATAGGTGATCTTAAATGCATGCTCATGGCCATCGACGATGGCGGTGCGAATGCCTAGTGACTCCAGCAAACCTGCTTCATCTGTAAATGTAGATTGCGCCTTAGCGAAGCTATCTCGCAAAGTCTTGACTCTAAACCCCTGGGGAGTTTGCACCATACGAAGCTTTGAACGGTCAAGAGTGTGATCAACCCAGCTTTCTGAAACTTCTTTAATGGTGTCAGCTGGATTTATTGCTGGCACCACGCTCTCCGCATACTCGAGAGCGGCAGTTACTCGCTCAAAAACTTCCTTTGGAGTGAATGCTCGAGCGGCGTCGTGCACCAAAACCAGATCGGTTGTAACTTCAGCCATGCCATTAGCGACGGAATCCTGCCTGGTTTCACCGCCCACCACCACTTTGAAATCATCAAAGAATTTAGCCGTGAGACGCGTGAATTCAACAAGTAACTCTGAAGGGGCAACAACCACTAATTGGTCAGGATTGAATTCCGAAATGTGGAGCAGCGATAACTCCAACAAAGATTTACCAGCAACTGTAGTTGCTGCTTTTGGCTGTCCGGCACCGAGTCTTGTCCCTTTACCGGCGGCAACTAATACCACCGCAACTGACATGAGCTAGCTTGCCAATACCTTGTCTAGTTCCGCAGATGCCTTTTCTTCGTCGACCTTGCGGGCAAGCGCAAGCTCAGAAATCAAGATTTGACGGGCCTTCGCGAGCATGCGCTTCTCACCAGCCGATAGGCCTCGATCTTGGTCTCTTCGCCAGAGGTCTCGAACCACTTCGGAGACCTTCACGACATCACCGCTGGCTAGTTTTTCTAGATTTGCCTTGTAGCGTCGGGACCAGTTGGTTGGCTCTTCTACGAATTCGGCGCGCAGTACATCGAAAACCTGCTTAACACCCTTTTTGTCAATTACGTCGCGAACACCGACCATCTCAACGTTGGCGGCTGGCACCTGGATAATTAGGTCGCCTTGCGCAACCTTTAGCTTCAGGTACTTCTGCTTTACCCCGCGGATTTTCTTCTCAGAGACTTCAATAATCTCTGCTGCTCCGTGGTGGGGGTAAACGACAGTTTCGCCAACTTCAAACTTCATAGATTTCTTTCGGCTCCAAATAGCCAATTTTACCACAGGCCTGCCATGCTTCCTAGGGTAAACTGGGGATGTCAGGCCCCGGAGGACCGTTGAAAACCAAGAAAATCGTTGCAGCCATCGCTGCCCTTATCACCATTTTTGCTTTGGCCGGCTGCTCACTCAGCCGAGAGGTAGCCTCCCTGGACCCTTACTCCCCGAGTGATGGAGTGCAGGTTGATTTGCCTGAACTAAAAGCTCGCAACGTTTTATTCGTTTCTGACTCAGCTGGAAATTCCGTTTTGATTGGCTCATTCATCAACGCCACCGATGGAACTGTCTCGGCACAGTTGGAGACCTTGGACTCGGATGGAAAGGTAGTCCTAACTGACATCACGATTCCAGCAGAGGGCAAGTTTGACCTTGGCTACAACGGCACCGAGGGCAAGAGGCTGTTTCTATCAGAGCTGCCTGGATCAATGCACCCTGTTTACATTAGAGCCGGCGGAGACCCGGTTGAAATTTTGGTTCCAATTTTGGACGGCACTTTAGAGGAATACCGACCCTTTATTGACTAGGCCTCGAACTTATAGCCCAGACCACGAACGGTAATGAGGTGGCGGGGCCTTGACGGGTCTTCTTCGATTTTTGATCTGACCCGTTTGACGTGCACATCCAAAGTCTTGGTATCACCAAAATAATTACTACCCCAAACGCGATCAATGATTTGACCTCTGGTCAAAACTCGATTCACGTTTTCAATAAGTAGTTCCAATAACTCAAATTCTTTCAGCGGCATTTGAATCGGTTCTCCGTTGACCGAGACGGTATGGCGATCGAGATCCATGACAACTGGACCCGCTTTTAAGAGTCCGGATTCTGACACCGGTAGCTCTACTCCCCTTCGCATCACGGCCTTCATGCGAGCCAGTAGCTCCCTAGTGGAATATGGCTTGGTGACATAGTCGTCAGCCCCGATTTCAAGGCCAACTACTTTGTCAATTTCGGTGTCTTTCGCAGTAATCATGATGATTGGCACTTGACTCTCTTGGCGGATGATGCGGCAGACTTCGTTTCCTGAGATACCGGGCAGCATCAAGTCCAGCAAGATTAGTTCGGGTGAGTTCTTGCGAAACACCTCAATTGCAACATTGCCATTTTCTGCTTCCAGGACTTGATAGCCCTCTTTTTCCAGCAGATAAACCAATGGCTCACGCAGATTTGGTTCGTCTTCAACAACTAGAACACGAGTCATTTTTCCTCATTTGCATTTATTGGCAGGCGAAGGGTAAAGGTTGAACCAACACCGACTTTCGAGAATATTTTGATTTCCCCCCGGTGGTGTGAGGCGGCATGCTTCACAATTGAAAGCCCGAGTCCGGTTCCCCCGGTCTGGCGAGATCTTGACGGGTCAACCCGATAGAAGCGCTCAAAAATGCGCTCCTGCTCACTTTCCGGAATACCGATTCCCGAGTCGGTGACAGAAATCTCTGCGACTTTATTGTTTACCTTGATGCCCACTCCCACTTGGCCACCCGGCTCCGAATAAATAATCGCATTTTCAATTAAGTTTCTGACGGCTGTGACCAACATCTCATAGTCGCCCTGTATCTTTAGCGAAACATCGATGTCACTGACAAGGCGAATATTCCTTTGGTTAGCCAAAAGCTGATTTCTGTCCAGTGCATCTGCAATCACCTGGCTGATATCAACGAGGTCGATGGTGTCTGCTAGTTTCGCCCCCTGCACTCGAGATAGCTGAATCAGTTCTTGGACAATGTTGGCAAGTCTCTGGGATTCTTTTTGAAGACTTTCAGCAAATTTGGTTATGGCAACTGGGTCGTCCGTGGCACCAGTGATTGCCTCAGCCAGCAGACTAATTGCACCAATCGGTGTTTTTAGCTCATGCGAAACATTTGCAACAAAGTCTCTTCTGGTGTCCTCAAGTTTTTTTGATTCGGTGAGATCATCAACCAGAAGCATCACGTAGCGATCACCGAATTGGACTGCCTTGGCATGAATCCAAGTCCGGTCACGATTGAGGCCGGTTTCAATTTCAACTTCAATTTCTATGGGTTTAGATTTACCGCGCGCTTCATCAACTAGATCTTTTAGAGCATTGTGAACCAATTTGCCGTTGGCGATTAGTCCTAATTGGCTGGCCCCCGGAGAGGCACGGAAAACTAGGTTTGATTGATCCAGCACTACGCCGGCACTTGCCACAACATCAATTAGCTGTGACGCAAGCAGCTCGACAGCATCGGCCTCGGGTTGCTGGGAGCTAGCGCGTTTATTGGCGAAAAGCCGCACGTTTGCTCCGTTCACTAAGTTAACGACCACCAGGGATAAGGTTAGGAGTAAATTTGCCTAGACAAGGCCCAGTTTTCCGCTGGTTTGGTTGAAATTAAGCCAATGTTTCACTGGGACTGATTGGCTGAGGGCGTTTAGGAACGAGGAAAAATGCGCAAGATTTTCGAGCAGGAGCTGCAAGAGGTTCAGTCCCGCCTAGTTGAACTGGCCGAAGGTGCCAGGGTCATCATGAAAAAGGGAACCGGAGCGTTCCTTAATTCTGACGTTGCACTGGCTGATGAGGCGCTGGCCTTGGCCGACAGTAACGAGCGGAAAGCGCTGGACTTGGACGAGCTTGTAATAAAGATCTTGGCTACCCAGTCGCCCGTCGCCAAGGATCTGCGAATCTTGGTCTCTGCTCTAAGAATGAGTGCGTCGCTTGAGCGCATGGGTTCACTCGCCTCACACCTAGCTGCGATTGCCCGTTACCGATTCCCCGGCAGTGCGATTCCAGAGTCACTGCGGCCTACCTTCTCGGAAATGGCAAAAATAGATCTTGAGTTAGCTGATAAAGCCGTTGCTCTGCTACAAAATCCGGATGTTGACCTAGCCCGAGAAATTCAAGCTCGCGACGAAGCGGTTGATTTACTACACCGAAAAGTTTTTGATGTTGTATTAGCGCCAACCTGGTCAGAGAATGCGATGTATACAGTTGACGTCACCTTGGCGTCACGATACTTCGAACGCTTTGCTGACCACGTAGTTGACATCAGTTCCAAAGTGAGCTTTTTGCAAACTGGTGAGTGGTAATTACTTCTTTCCCTGATTAGCAACAGCTGCAGCACCAGCAGCTGCCGCCTCCGGGTCTAAGTACTGACCACCAGGATTTACGGGCCTGAGTTGTTCATCGAGTTTGTAGTGCAGTGGAATGCCGGTAGGGATATTTAGCTCGGCAATCTCCGCGTCACTGATTCCATCCAGGTGTTTCACCAGTGCCCGCAACGAATTGCCGTGAGCGGTCACGAGGACAGTCTTTGACTGTCTCAGCTGCTTGGAAATATCTGACTCCCAATAGGGAAGCATGCGCTCTAAGACATCTTTTAGACACTCTGTCCTCGGCAGCTGCTCGCCAAGATCGCGATAGCGATCATCGCCGAACTGTGAGTACTGAGCATCGTCGGCTATCGGCGGAGGCGGCGTGTCATAGCTTCTTCGCCACAGTTGAAACTGTTCTGGGCCGTATTTTTCTAAAGTCTCGGCCTTGTCTAATCCTTGCAAGGCTCCGTAGTGACGCTCATTTAGGCGCCATGAGCGGAAGGTTGGAATCCAGTTTCTATCAATCTGGTCTAGGGCAATGTGAGCTGTGTTAATGGCTCGTTTCAAAACCGAAGTAAACAAAACATCCGGCTTGAGTCCTGACTCGCCGATGAGCTCGCCTGCTCTTTTGGCTTCTGCGCGGCCTTGGTCTGTGAGGTCAACATCAACCCAGCCTGTAAACAGGTTTTGTTGGTTCCAAATTGAATTGCCGTGCCTCAGCAGAATCAGGTGATAGGTCATGACTTCAGCTTAGTAAAACGCCTAGCTGCTTCTGCCCGATAGTTTGAAGGAGCTTGGCCTGGGCAGGTTGGCCGCCTTGCCGGCATCAGCGGGCACCAATACATGCTGCGCAGCAAAGACTTTCCTGGCACCACTTTCTACAAGCAAGTCAAGATAAGGAGTATTGCGGGCGACCAGCGCTAGCGCGATGGAGCCAAGCTCATAGTGCAGGGCGGCGGCGACTACTTTGCCGACTTGCTTTTCTTGATAAAAAACTAGATCGCCAACCGTCGCCAAATCGTCGCCGTTTTCTAGATTGAGAATTGTCAGACGACGCGGTGGATGACCAAGGTTGTGAACTTTGGAAACACTCTCCTGCCCGCGATAGCAACCCTTACTCAGGTGAATCGCTGACAGTAGCCAATCAAACTCATGTGGAAGTGACTTGTCATCGACATCAACAATGTCGGGTCGACCTGCAGCAATACGCAAAGCGCGAAAGGCCATTAGGCCTGCGGGTTCTTTCGTTGGAGCCGTCTCAGAAAAAATCTCAAAGTAGTTGAAATTGGCTCTATTCGGGTTATAGCTAACGGAGCTTGAGCGTTCGATTGAAAATGGATCTTGCCAAGCACCTGGAGTTGGCTTACCGAATAGGCCGAATGACTTGAGCGAGGTCTGTTCAATTGAAACCTTGCTGCGAAAGCGCATTTTTTCTAGCCAGCTGACGAAACCATTTACTCGTTCCTTTGGCAAAGCAATGAGGACGTCATCTCCATCAATAACAATCTTGAGTTGTTGCTCGATGTGACCCTGGGGGCTCAGCAGAAGCGCTTCGGTGGACTCTCCATTGCTTAGGTTCAAAATGTCTTGGGTTAGAAGCGAATGCAGCCAGCTCTTGGCATCTGGCCCACTAACTCGGATTACGCACTGGTCAACGCGCTCGACGTAAGCTTCGCCCGCTAGTAACTTTCTTTGCTCCAATAGTGGATTCCCAAAATGCTCAGCCATCTAGACGGACCAACCTTGCAGAGGCGTGGGACTTCAAAGAATTACCAAGTGCTGCCATGTCCCAAGCCCAGAGCAGTGCACCCTCGACCAAGCCCCACATTCTCTTACCAGACGCGTATTCCTTGGCATTTGGAGAACGCAAAACTGCGTCGGTGGCTATATCAATTCGCGCACCCTTAATTTGTCCAAAGTAAAGTTCTGCCACTCCGGTTGGCTGAATAATCAGAGCTTCGATGTCAAATCCGCCATCTTGATTGCGCCAAAGTTCCAAGTCTTCTCGAACCGTAATTGCACTTTCACCACTGCCCGGCAATAGTCCAGGACCTGCGTCCGACTGATCATTTGGGCGTGAGAGCATCCAGTAACCATGCTCTGATGAAATTGGCTTGCCGGTTAGATCGGTTACCCACGATTCGTATTGAAGTTTCCCATTTGCAACCGGAACAAACTTAATGGTTTGCAGGAATTCACTTTCTCCAGAACCTGAGTAGGAGACGACGCCTGAGCCTTTCCAATTACCGATTAGGAAAGTAAATGGAGTTAGTTCAATTGGTAAATCATCCGGCAGGACGAACAACTTAGCGTTGCCCCTTGAAAAGCTTGTATAAAACGAGTGCAGAAACGCCAGCGATTGCAAGAGAAGCAAGAATAAGCAGACCGGTAAAAACAAGTTCGATGGCGAGCAGCATGGGGAAAGTCTAACTAATCAAGCTCAGGGCCGTGAACAGGCCCAGCAACAAGATGGTTCCAGCAGAGACATAGATCTGCTGGCGAACAGTGTCCTTAGATTTGGATGAGATTAGGTGTTCGAGGCTGACGATTGCTATGGCACTGGCTGCAATGGCTCCAAAGGCAGCAAAGCGAGCGTCACCGGTTAGGTTCAGATACGCAAGCAGACCGGCGACGAAAACACCCGCCCAAATGGCGCTGATTTGGAACCATTGATTGCTCATGCCAAGACTCTATCCAACGACTTTGTTGATGCCACTATCATTTTGCCAAGCGTTAGGCGGGCCATGGCGACAATCCTCTGTATCTCTCCCCAGCGCGAAAACCCGCTTCCGCCGCTGGATGTGCTGGGTCATCAACTACACCTAGTTGACTTTGAGCCTCAATCACTAGCGAGTGCGCCTCGTCACGACATGGTGATTCTAGATTGTCGAAAAAACCTAGTTGAAGCTCGAGCGGTTGCCCGAATTCTGCAAGCTGCCAATTGGCAAACCTCACTGTTGCTAGTGGTTTCAGAAAGTGGATTGCCAGCCGTAAGTGGGGATTGGGGTAGTCAAGACTTTATTCTCGAAGGAGCATCGCTCGCGGAAGTTGATGCTCGAATTCGCTTGCTGAGCAAACCAACTGAGAAAGTCACCTACCTCGAGAGCGCTAGTGGCCTTGTCATCGACATCGGAACATTTACAGCCAAAATAAACGGCAAAACTTTAGATCTAACTTTCAAGGAATTTGAATTGCTCAGATACCTCAATGAGCATCCAAACCAGGTGTTCAGTCGTGAACAGCTCCTCAGCGAGGTGTGGGGATATGACTACTTTGGTGGAACTAGGACCGTGGATGTTCATATTCGAAGGCTTAGGGCCAAGCTTGGCGAGTTCGAGGGACTAATCGGAACTGTGCGAAATGTGGGTTACCGGCTAGATCCCACCGGCAGTTCAGACAATTAACTCCTTACCATTGCCATCCAAATAGTGGGAAGATATCAGCATGGCTGATGAGACAACGACAATCTTCACGCCTGCTGTAAATCCAGAATTGCCAGAAGATCGCTTTCTTGAACGAGAGTTGAGCTGGCTAGATTTCAATCAGCGGGTATTGGAGCTCGCGGAAGATAAGACGACTCCCCTACTAGAACGTGTCAATTACTCATCTATTTTTGCATCCAACTTGGATGAGTTTTTTATGGTGAGAGTTGCTTCGCTAAAGCGAAGAATTGCGACCGGGATTGCCGTGACTTCCCCATCGGGTCTGAGCCCACAGCAAGTGCTTCAAGAAATATCGGATCGAACACGTGTCTTGCAGCAGCGCCATGCCAAGCTCTTTAGGGATGAACTGGCTCCCCTATTATCTGAGTCCAAGATAAACGTGGTTCACTTTGCCGGTCTGAGTCCAGAAGAGAAGCAAAAGCTGCACGAGTATTTCAGCTTGCAGGTGTTTCCGGTTCTAACTCCGCTGGCCGTAGACCCAGCCCACCCTTTCCCTTATATCTCTGGGCTCTCGCTGAACTTGGCAGTTGTGCTAAAAAACCCAAAAACTAAGGGTGAGCACTTTGCCAGAGTGAAGGTTCCGCCACTACTTCCAAGATTTGTGCCAGTGCCAGCCTCAACCTCCAGATTCGTTCCCCTGGAGGATGTGATTGGCGAATTTTTGGGTGAGCTGTTCCCAGGCATGGAAGTGGTCCAGCATCACACTTTTCGTGTCACGCGAAACGAAGACTTAGAAGTTGACGAGGAAGAGGGTGAGAACCTTCTGATTCAACTTGAAAAGGAATTGCTCAGAAGGAGATTTGGTCCGCCCGTTCGCCTTGAGGTAGCAGAGGATATCGATAAGAAAGTATTGAGCCTGCTGCAGCGAGAACTGGATATTGATAATCACGATGTCTATGAGCTGCCCGAGCCACTGGATTTGCGCAGCCTAACTGCGTTCTACCGACTTCGCCGGCCAGAACTCAAATTCGAACCGCACCAAATCACAACCAATCCTTATTTGGAGGCCGATGAGGATGAAGCGGCCGATATTTTTGCAGCCTTGCGTGAGCGCGAAGTTCTGGTTCACCACCCATATGAATCATTCGCAACTAGCGTGCAGGCTTTTTTGGAGCAAGCCGCCCAAGATCCGCAAGTCCTAGCCATCAAGCAAACTCTTTATCGCACATCCGGTGACTCGCCAATAATGGATGCTTTGATCGAAGCTGCCGAGGCGGGCAAGCAGGTGCTGGCTTTGGTGGAAATCAAAGCTCGGTTTGATGAACAAAACAATATTGGCTGGGCTAGAAAACTTGAAAGCGCCGGCGTGCACGTTGTTTATGGCCTGGTAGGCCTGAAGACTCACTGCAAATTATCTTTGGTAATTCGACAAGAAGGCGATCAGCTGCGTCGGTATTGCCATGTTGGCACTGGAAACTACAACCCCAAAACCGCTCGATATTACGAAGACTTGGGTCTTCTCACCTCGCGCAGCGAGGTTGGCGAAGATCTAACCAAACTATTCAATTTGCTCTCTGGCTATGCCTCTGAGCCTCAATATAAAACCATGCTCACATCTCCTGGTGGAGTGCGCGAAGGGCTCACGGAGCGGATTCAACGCGAAATAGCCAACCATCGTGAGGGCAAGCTGGCTCGCATCGCTCTAAAACTCAATTCTTTGGTGGACGAAAGAGTAATTGACCAGCTCTATCTTGCCTCCCAAGCTGGGGTTCCCATTGATGTTCTGGTGAGGGGAATGTGTGCGCTAAAGCCTGGCATCAAGGGCCTAAGCGAAACAATTAGAGTGCGATCCGTTTTAGGAAGATACCTAGAACACTCTCGCATCTTCTATTTTGAGAATTCAGGAAACCCAGACGTATTTATTGGATCCGCTGACATGATGCACCGCAATCTCGACCGAAGAGTTGAGACACTTGTAAAAATTGTTCAAGCTGACCAAATCGAACAATTGAAAAACATTCTTAATCTAGGTATGAGCGATGAGGTTGCCTCTTGGCATCTAGGACCCGACGGGGTCTGGCTTCGCAAATCCATGTCAGCCGCAGGGGAAAAACTGGCTGACTTGCAAGACCAGATGATGTTCCAGGCGCTTTCCAAGAAGAAAATCCGTTGATGACAATTGTTGCAGCTGGGGTTGTTTGTTGGCGCGAACAAAAAGGTAATTTAGAGGTACTACTTGTACACAGAGAAATGTACAAGGACTGGTCGTTCCCGAAAGGAAAGCAAGACCCAGGAGAAACTCTTTCTGAAACAGCGGTTCGCGAAGTGTTTGAGGAGACAGGAATAAAGCTCCGACTAGGCCGCAAGCTTTCTGTAATCAGATACAAACTTTCAAATGACGAACAAAAAGAAGTTCATTACTGGGCATCAAAACTTAAACCAAAGGCAATTAAGAAGTCGGAATTCACTCCCAATGCAGAAATTTCAAAATTAAGATGGCTTACAGCCGCAGAAGCATTGCAAAAACTTTCCTATCAGCATGATCAAGAGCTCCTTCAGGGAGCGATGAAATTACATAAGAATAAGGAATTAGAGACAAGAGCCTTGATTCTATTGAGGCACGCTAAAGCAACTCCGAGAGCCGATTGGAAGGGTTCCGAAGCTAAGCGACCTTTGTTGCCTGAAGGAAAAGAACAGGCCAAGCGTCTAGTAAATCTGCTGAATTGCTATGGTCCAAAGAGACTTATCACGAGTCCATGGACTAGATGTGAGCAAACTATCGAACCGTATGCAAAAGCGATGAAAAAGAAGTTGATTCATCGCTCTCAACTAACTGAACTAACCAGTACTCTTTCGCCTAGGCGAACAATTCACGCGGTGGAGACCGTTTTTGATTCCTCTAAATCCGCACTGATATGTTCACATCGCCCGGCACTTCCAACAATTACGAAAACTCTTGCCACACGTGCCGTTTCCGAGATCAAGGATCAACTCTTGGCAGCTACGACTCTGGAACCTGGGGAATTCATAGTCCTTCGCCTAACTATGGGGGCGAAGGCCAAATTTGTTGCAATTGAGCGGGTTAACGCTGGCTTTCCAGCAAATTAACAGAGTTGTTAACCTTCCGTTAACTAAGTGTACAAACCATCTTTGCCTGCCGCACCTACCTTTCTTTTGCCCCCACAAGAGAGGAAACCATGAAGAAAAGAATGAGGCTGGCAGCAGCACTTGCCACGAGCACGCTGCTAATAGCTGGTTGTGCTGCGAACGAGGAGACCACTCCCACTGAGTCATCAACAGAGCTTTCGGGCACCTTAGATGGTTCAGGTGCTTCATCGATGGCAGCTGGTCAAGAAGCTTGGATTGCAGCATTCCAAACTGCTAATCCAGGTGTCACCATTAATTACAACCCAACTGGTTCCGGAACCGGTCGTGACCAGTTCGAACAGGGCTTGACTTTCTTCACCGGCTCTGACTCTTCTTTCAAAGATGAGGAACTTGCGACTCCTCACCCAAACTGCTCGCCCGCTGACGGCGCAGTTTTTGAGTTCCCAATTTGGATTTCTCCTATCGCAGTCGTTTTCAATCTCGAAGGTATTTCTTCCTTGAACATGACAGCCGACACGATTGCACAAATTTTCACAGGCAAGATCACCAAATGGAATGATGCGGCGATTGCTGCTTCAAATCCCGGCGTGACGCTTCCTAATCTTGCTATCACCGCCGTTCACAGATCTGACGAATCAGGCACCACTGGTAATTTCACTGATTGGCTAGCAAAAGCTGCACCTAACAGTTGGGTTCTAAACGGTGAAAACGTTGGTTCGATTGAAGCTTGGCCAGCTGAGTTTGGTGGCGAAGGTGGTCAGGGAACCTCTGGTGTTATCTCCGCTGTTGAAGGCGGCCAGGGAACCATTGGCTACGCAGATGCATCAAGAGCTGGAAATTTGGGAACGGTTGCTGTCGGCGTTGGTGAAGCGTTTGTTCCTTACAGCGCAGAAGCGGCTGCAGCAATTGTTGACGTATCGCCACTGAAGTCAGGCCGTCCTGAAACCACCCTGGCTTACGACCTAGCTCGTGACACCACAGAATCCGGTGTCTACCCGGTAGTACTGATTTCCTACCTGCAGGGTTGCATGGACTACGCGGACGATTCAAAAGCTGCGCTCGTCAAGGCCTATGCATCTTTCATGATTTCCGCTGAGGGTCAGCAGGTAGCTGCCGCAGCGGCAGGATCAGCTCCAATCACCGACGCCTTGCGCCAAAAAGCACAGGCCATCATCGACCAAATTCAATAAGGAAAAACCATAGGATTAGCCCGAGCTCGGGCAACTGGGCTCGGGCTAATTCAAATTAGAAAGGCGAGGGAAATGACCACAACGGCCAATCGTGGCAAGTCCCAAATTCGCCTCGGTGATTTTGTCTTCTCGAAACTCGCCACCTTTGCAGGCGCTTCAATCCTGGTCACTCTTGCCGCAGTGGCCTTTTTTCTTTTCATCCAGGCGCTCCCCGCATTCGCTCCAGACGCGGAGCTCGGAGCTCAAGCACCTGACGGGCCTCTTGCCTATGTTGCACCATATATTTTTGGAACTCTCTACGGAGCAATCATTGCTCTGCTAATTGCAACGCCACTGGCAATTGGGATCGCACTTTACATTTCCCATTACGCCCCAAGAAGATTTGCCCAAACTTTGGGATACATCATCGATCTACTTGCTGCGATCCCTTCCGTGGTCTATGGCCTCTGGGGAATTTTGGTTTTGGCACCTTTTTTAAATCCAACCTACGTTTGGCTAAACGAAAACTTGGGCTGGATTCCTCTGTTTGAAGGTCAAGTTTCCGCGACTGGTCGCACCATGCTCACTGTTGGGATTGTTTTGGCAATCATGATTCTGCCAATCATGGCGGCGATTATCCGAGAGGTTTTCCTGCAAACACCCAAACTTCACGAAGAAGCAGCTCTAGCGCTCGGTGCGACTAGGTGGGAAATGATTCGAATGGCAGTTATCCCTTTTGGCCGCCCGGGAATCATCTCGGCAATGATGCTGGGTCTCGGTCGCGCTCTTGGGGAGACCATGGCAGTGGCAATGGTGTTGTCGCCCGCTTCAATCATTAGCTTTGCACTACTTACCTCACAAAACTCCAACACAATCGCTGCAAACATTGCGCTCGATTTCCCTGAGTCTGGCGGTGATTACCGAAGCCTCCTAATTGGCACTGGGTTGATGCTTTTTGTTATCACAATGGTTGTAAACATGATTGCTCGCTACATCATTAGTCGACGAGCCGAGTTCTCGGGGGCCAACTAATGGCAATAATTTCAACTGGTCTTCAAGCATCAGCCGCATTACCAAAATGGTTTACTCCGGCTGCGCTGGTTGCATCGTTTTCGATACCACTTGCTGGTTTTACTCTCTCGACCGCCGGTCAAGATTCCGGTCCCAGTTTGGTTGGAATTGCCTTATCCGGTTTCTCGATCTACCTGCTGGTTACGGTCTTGGTTTCAAGATTGGTCGAGGGTCGAAGAAAAGCTGCCGACAGGCTTGTTACCTCATTAGTAACTGCAGCATTTGCCCTTGCAGTAATTCCGCTGGTCTCACTGGCTTGGACCGTAATCACAAATGGGCTTGCCCGATTGGATGGAGCTTTCTTCACCAACTCAATGAGGAACGTGGTTGGTCCAGGCGGTGGTGCACTCCACGCAATTGTTGGAACTTTAGAGTTGACGCTAATTGCCAGCCTGATTTCGGTTCCGGTTGGCATCATGACGGCAATTTATCTTGTCGAATACGGCAGAGGTCGACTCGCCAAGGCGGTTACCTTCTTTGTCGACGTTATGACGGGAATTCCTTCGATTGTGGCGGGCTTGTTTGCCTTTACTTTGTTCTTGGTTTTGCTGGGACCCGCTGCTGCGATCAATGGATTTGCTGGAGCAATAGCCCTGAGTGTCTTGATGATTCCAGTGGTGGTAAGAGCTACCGAAGAAATGCTCAAGATAGTTCCAAACGAATTGCGCGAGGCATCTTATGCGCTTGGGGTTCCAAAGTGGTTGACCATCGTGAAGGTCGTCATTCCGACTGCTCTAGCAGGTATTGCAACTGGTGTAATCATCGCGATAGCTCGCGTAATTGGTGAGACTGCGCCACTTTTGCTGGCCGCTGGGTTTACAACTTCAATGAACTACAACCCGTTTGCCGACAAAATGATGACGTTGCCTGTCTTTGTCTTCACTTCCTTTGCTAATCAAGGAATTGATACCCAGTCCTACCTGGACCGGAGCTGGGCTGGCGCCTTGACTCTGATGCTGATTGTGATGATCTTGAACTTACTGGCTCGACTGATTTCTAAATTCTTTTCACCGAAGGGAAACTAAATGGCCAAGCGTATTGAACTGAAATCACTTGATGTCTATTACGGGAAGTTCAAAGCCGTTGAAGACATCAGCATGGTGATTGAGCCCAGGGCCATCACAGCGTTTATTGGTCCATCCGGTTGCGGAAAGTCAACGCTAATTCGCACGCTGAACCGCATGCACGAGGTGATCCCCGGCGCCTATGTCGAGGGTGAGTTGCTAATGGATGGAGAAAATATCTACAGCGATGATGTTGATCCGGTCAAGGTTAGGCGTCAAGTAGGCATGGTTTTTCAACGTCCAAACCCTTTCCCAACTATGTCAATCAAAGAAAATGTCCTCTCTGGTTACAAACTAAACAACAATAAGATGTCCAAGTCAGACGCAGATTCGCTGGTTGAAAGAGCGCTCAAAGGTGCAAACTTGTGGAATGAGGTCAAGGACCGACTAGAGCGACCAGGTTCCTCACTATCAGGTGGTCAGCAGCAAAGACTTTGCATAGCGAGAGCAATTGCGGTTGAGCCAGATGTGATCTTGATGGATGAACCAACCTCAGCCCTGGACCCTATCTCCACAGCAGCCATCGAAGACCTTGCTGTTGAACTGAAAGAGAAATTCACTGTCGTTATAGTTACCCACAACATGCAGCAAGCATCTCGTATCTCTGACATGACCGCCTTTTTCAACATCGCGGGCACGGGGATGCCGGGCAAGCTCATCGAATATGACAAGACTGAGAAAATCTTTTCCAACCCTTCTCAGCAGCAGACTGAGGACTATGTTTCTGGCCGTTTTGGTTAGAAACAATTTGAGTCCCTTTTTGGTTTAGATACTCATGATTGAGACCGTAACTAAGGATCTGCCAGTCCTAAACGCCGCTGACGGTAAGCCTGCCAGGGTCCTAGTAACGGGTGCCACCGGATACGTCGGTGGAAGGCTAGTTCGAGAACTGCTTTCCCACGATTACAGAGTGCGGGTATTAGTCAGAGATGCCAAGCGCTTGCAGGATTATCCCTGGCGGGATCAGGTCGAAATTGTGGAGGGCGATGCTCTTGACGTCGCAGCTCTGACCAAGGCCCTGGCAGGTATTGACCTGGCCTATTACATGTTGCACGCACTTATGGCTCCTAAAAACTTTGAGCAGCTCGAAGAGGAGCTGGCACGCAAGTTTGGCGAAATTGCAAAGTCAAGTGGAGTTCGCCGAATTGTCTACCTTGGTGGGATTGCATCGCCCGATGACAATCTCTCCCCACATATGTCAGCAAGAGCAATCACTGGAGAAATTCTTAGAGCATCAGGGGTTCCAACAATTGAACTTCGAGCAGGAGTTGTAATCGGGGCGGGTTCTGCCTCGTTTGAAATGTTGAGACATCTAACCGAACGCTTGCCAATAATGGTTACTCCGAAATGGCTAAAGAACCGTATTCAACCAATCGCTATTAGAGATGTTTTGCGCTACCTGGTCGGAAGCGCAACTATTGATTCCAGCATCAATCGCGACTTTGATATCGGCGGTCCAGAAGTCTTCACGTATATGGAGATGATGCAGATTTATGCTGAAGTTGCTGGGCTGCGCAGGAGAATCATTATCCCGTTGCCAGTTTTGACTCCCAAGCTTGCATCCGGCTGGATTGGTTTGGTGACTCCGGTTCCGGTCACCCTCGCAAAAAGATTGGTTGCCTCGCTGAAGCATGAGGTAGTGGCGCGCAACGACGAGATAAGAAAGTATGTACCAGATCATCCAGATGGAATGACTGACTTTAGAAAAGCTGTCTCGCTTGCCCTGACCAGAATAAAAAACCTGGAAGTTGAGACGCGATGGTCATCCGCTCAAACCCCAGGCACACATTCGCAGCCGCTTCCCACTGATCCGGATTGGGCTGGTGGTTCTCTCTACGTTGATGAACGAAAGTATTTTTCCAAAGATGATGTTCAAAGCGTCTGGCAAAGGGTCGAGGCGATTGGTGGCGATAACGGCTACTCCACGGCAACCTGGGCTTGGGAACTTAGGGGATTGATGGACCGCTTCGCAGGAGGGGTTGGGCTGCGCCGCGGCAGAAGAGATCCGATAAGCCTGCGCGAGGGAGAGGCGTTGGATTTTTGGCGAGTTGAACAGATTCAAAGACCCAATCTTTTGCGCCTGAGGGCCGAGATGAAATTGCCTGGCCTAGCCTGGCTCGAGTTTCGAGTTGAGGAGACGGACGGGAAGACACTTCTGACGCAACGGGCTTTGTATCATCCTCGCGGGTTATTCGGCCACATTTATTGGTGGGCAGTTTTCCCAATGCACGGAATTGTTTTCCCTTCAATGGCCAAGAAGCTTGCCGGCAAGGGTTCCTACAAGGCCTGAGCTAGTCTTGGCCAATGACCAAAATACGCCTAGCAGTACTTGCTCTGCTTGGCGTTGGTTTTGTCTGGGGTGCTGCCTTTGTTCTGATGAAGGACGCAATTAAGCAACAGCCCTACATGGATTTTCTAGCAACGCGTTTTACCCTTGCATTCATTGCGATGTTGCTACTTCGTCCCAAGATTTCAACGAAATTCGAAAAGGGCGATATTAGTTATGGTGCACTGCTGGGAGTTGTGCTCGCATTTGGATATATAACCCAAACAATCGGGCTTGAGCTAACGACAGCCGCAACCAGTGGCTTTCTCACTGGTCTATACGTTGTTTTCACACCACTGCTGGCCTGGCTATTCATGCGACAGAGTGTTGCCAAGCGGGTAATCGTTGGTGTCATTGTGGCAATGGTAGGGCTTGCAATCTTTTCAGGAGCAGCCACCGATGTTCAATTTCAAGTTGGACAACTTTGGTTGGTGGCCTGTGCAATTTTTTACGCAGTACATATCCTGTTGTTAGGAAAGCATGGCAAAGGTAGATCTGCTTACCGATTTGCCATGCTGCAGATTGGCTGGATGGCTGTCGTCACCTGGGGTTTTGCCCTGGTGGATGGTTACCAGGTGCCACCAACTGTTGACGTTTGGTTTGCGCTCTTCTTTACAGCAATCCTTTCTACCGTGATTGCATTTTGGGTCCAGACCTGGGCACAAACCCTGATTGATCCTGCCCGGGTGGCGCTGATTATTACTTCCGAGGTGATTTTCACAGCATTAGTTGCGGTTGCGGTAGGACAAGAGCCAGTTACATTTGCGATGGTGATTGGTGGTGGACTGTTGTTTTCAGCAATGCTTATCGTCGAATGGCCGAGCAAAAAACAGCCAGTCGAACTACA